>NZ_JBHTGV010000010.1:0-198755 GCF_042675445.1 Cohnella sp. GCM10027633
GCCTGTTCTTTAAACTCTTCGTTGTAATGCTGTCTTCTCTCACTCATGCCGGACACCTCTTAATTCTTGTTGAGTTTATTATCTGTTTGCGCTTATGAGGTGTCCACTTTTTATTCTAGTTGCAGTGGTAACGTTAAACGGTTGCGCAGCGGCAGAATGGTAATTTAACGTTATGTGGTAACGTTAAACGGTTGCGCGGCAGCCAGTTGGCGGTTTAGCGTTATGTGATAACGTTAAACGGTTGCGTGGCAGCCGCGAGGCGATTTAGCGTTGTGTGGTAACGTTAAACGGTTGCGTGGCGGCTGGATGGTAATTTAGCTTTATGTAGCGAAGCAAAAAATAGGGATAGGACGGCGACTTCGCCAACCTATCCCTTTCGCATACCGTTCCGCCTAAGTGAACAACGGCGACACGCGCACCGCGCACGACTTAAAGCCCGGCATCCGGCACGTCGGATCGAGCGCCGGATTCGTCACCTTGTTCACGTTCTGAGTGTCGCCCCAATGCATCGGCACGAACACCGTATCCTCGCGAATCGCCGTCGTGAAGCGGCTACGAAGCACGACTACGCCCCGCCGCGAGGCGAGACGGACGAGCGTCGCGTCCTTGATGCCCAACTTCCGCGCCGTACGCGGATGAATCTCCACGTACGACTCGACGTCGCGCGCCGCGAGCGAGTGGCTTCGCCTTGTCTGGACGCCGGTCAAATAATGCGTGAGCACCCTGCCCGTCGTCAAGCTGAGCGGGTATAGATCATCCGTCGGCTCGTCGGGCAAGTGATTCGCCACCGGTATAAGCTCGGCCTTGCCGCCGCGGTGCGCGAACGACGCCTCGAACAGCCGCTTCGTTCCGGCGTGCGAAGGATCGGGACACGGCCAATAGACGCCCTCTTCTTTGCGGAGCCGGTCGTACGTAATGCCGTAATAGTCCGCGAGCCCTCCGCGGCTGGCCACCCGCAGCTCCTCGAAGATCTCCTCCGCCGAAGCGAACGAGAAGCCCTTCTCCTTGCCGAACGTCTTCGCGACGTCGCAGAGCACCTGCCAATCGTGCTTCGCCTCTCCCGGCGCCGGCCGGTTGCTCTCCCGGAGCAGCACGCGTCCTTCCAGATTCGTCAGCGTCCCTCCGTTCTCGATATACGCCGTAACCGGCAATACGAGGTCGGCCATGCGCGCCGTCTCCGATAGGAACATATCGGCGACAACGAGATAGTCGAGCTTCTTCAGCCCTTCCTCCACGAAGTTCGCGTTCGGGTTCGAGACGATCGGATTCGAGCCCATGACGAGCAACGCGCGAATGTCCTGCTTATGCACCTTCTCCATCATCTCGTAAGCCGATACGCCCTTGCCCGGCAAGCTGCTCGGATCGACGCCCCATACGCCGGCGATATAGGCGCGGTCTTCGGCGTTCTCGATCAACCGGTAGCCCGGCAATTGATCGGCCTTCTGCCCGTGCTCCCGGCCGCCCTGCCCGTTGCCCTGGCCGGTAACCGCGCCGTAGCCCGAACCGGGCTTGCCGATCTTGCCGGTCATCAGCACGAGATTCAAGAAACCGCGGACAGCCATATACCCGTCCGTCTGCTGCTCTACGCCCCGCGCGGTGAAAACCATGCCCGAAGCCGCCTTGCCGTATGCGATCGCCGCCTTGCGAATGTCCGCGGACGGCACGCCGGTAAGCTCCGCGATCTCCTCCAAATCGAGCGACCTCAGGTGCGCCTTCAGCTCGGATGCTCCCGTCGTGCGCTCGTTCAAGAACGCGGGATCGATCAAGCTTTCCTCCAGCAGCACTTTCTGCATGCCGTTCGCGAGAGCCGCGTCCATTCCCGGCTTCACCTTCAAGTGCAGGTCGGCCATCGCAGTCGTCCCCGTCTCGCGGGGATCGATGACGATGAAGAAGGCGCCGTTCTCCTTCGCTCTCGTGAAGTAAGGCATGAGCGTCGGCTGGCATTCCGCGATGTTCGTGCCTGCGAGGATGATGCATTTAGCAAGCGCGATGTCGGATAGCGGGTTCGTAAGTCCCCGATCGATGCCGAACGCCTTGTTGCCGGCCGACGCGGCGGCCGACATGCAGAAGCGGCCGTTGTAGTCGATATATTTGGTCTGGAGGGCGACGCGCGCGAACTTACCGAGCAAATATGCGGATTCGTTCGTCAACGAGCCGCCGCCATACAGACCGATCGCGTCATAGCTATATTGGTTCCGAAGCTCCGTGAACTTATGATGAATGCGGCTGTAGGCTTCGTCCCAGGAGATCCGCACGAATTCCCCGTCGATGCGGGCCATCGGGTACAGGATGCGTTCGGCCGTAAGCGCGTGCTGGTACGAGTTCATGCCCTTGATGCACAGCCGCCCTTCGGACGCCGCGTTCGGCTTCGGCACGACCGTGAACGACGGCGCCCCGTCTCCGGCTTGCTCCTCGATGACCTGCATTTTGCATTGCACGCTGCAGAACGGACATTGCGTATCGAATACCGATCTGGACACCGGTTGTTCCGCCGTGTTAACGCCCATCTACCTCACCTGCCCTATCGCAGCCGCGTCTAACGGCCGACCTTGTATGGTGTTGCCCGCGAACGACGGCCCTAGCCGCTTCAACATCTCCGCGCGATAAGCGCGGTTGAATAGCAGCTCTCTCAAGTTGATCAGACCGACGCGATCGATCCATTCTCCCGTCGTCTCGCCGTACCAGGCATTGTCGGCGTACGATTGCAGGTACGCGGACGCCATATCGAGCGCCGCGTGGTCGTCCGACTCGGTGCAGAGAAGCTGCGCTTGGCGAATGAGTCCCCTCGCGCTGCCGCCGACGTGAATCTCCCAACCACCCGGAGCGCCTACGATGCCGACGTCAGCCGCCAGCGTGCCCGCGCGGTGAAGCGGGCTGCCGGATACGGCCGCGGAGATCGCCGTCGGCGCTTGAAGCCGTTCCAGCCGACGCTCCAGCGCCTCGGCCATGCCGGCCGAATCTTGGAGCGCGAGCGGGTCGTACCGGATGCCGTCGCACGAGATAACCGCTATCGGATAACCGTAAGAGCGCTGCGCGACGGGCATGCCCAGCGCATTCACCACGTCGGCGATCCTATCGCGCGCAACGCCGAGGAGATCGACGCGGCCCTCGCCGAGCTTGGCGAGCGGAATGCCGTATGCTTCGATCGCGTCCGCGATGCTGCGCAGCTGCCCGGCGCCGACGTAGCCGCCGTACGTGCGCGGCTGCACCCGATAGGTGCCGTCCGCGAGCGCCGGCGCCGAAGCCGCCGAACCCGCGCCTGCAACGACGCCCGATGCGCCGATGTAATAACTCGTAGCGGGAACGCACTTCTCGCAGCCGTCCGTCGTACCCCATCCGAGCGCGACTCGCGCCTCGGCCGGAGCCCCGTACCCTCCGAGCTTGATCGCAAGCCTTAGCTCGTCGTGATCGAGCGACGTGCAGGCGCACACCGTCTCCTTCGGCGCTTCCGCCGCGCCGCCATTCTCCAAGGTCAGCTTCAAGATCGCGCAGACGAGCGGCTTGCAGCCGCCGCACGAGCTGGAAGCCCGCGTGCATTCCCGCACCTGCTCGAACGTCTCCAATCCGTCTTGCCGGATCGCCGTGGCGATCATCCCCTTGGTTACGCCGTTGCACGAGCAGATCGTCTCTTTGTCAGACAGTTCGCTAACGTAAGCTTCGTCCGCGTCCCCGCCCTGACCGCCGCCTTGCTTCGCGTCGAGCACGGATACGTCCGCGCCTTGCTTGATGTAGCCGAGCAGCTTATTGCCTTCGCTGCTGTCTCCGAACAGAACGGCGCCGACGATCCGGTCGTCCCGCACGGTTACCCGCTTGTAAGTCCGGTTGATCGTATTGAGCACCTTCAGCGAAGCCGTCACTTCCGAATCGCGAATCTCTCCCGCGGAGAACACTTCGATGCCGGACACCTTCAACTGCGAATAGAGAACCGACCCTTGATAGCCGTCGGTCGCCGCCCCGCATATCGACTTGGCGAGAACCTTGCCTTGATCGTACAGAGGCGCGACAAGTCCGTATACCATGCCGCGATGCTCCGCGCATTCCCCGACGGCGTACACGTTCGGCATGCTCGTCTCCATCCGGTCGTTCACGACGATCGCGCGGTTCACCGCAATGCCTGCGTCGATGGCCAGCTGTACGTTCGGCCGAATGCCGACCGCCATGACGACCAAGTCCGCCAACACCCTCGTTCCGTCCTTGAACTGCAGCCCTTCCGCGCGCTTGCGCCCGAGCACCCTATCGGTCTGTTTCTCTAGCAGGAACCGCATCCCTTGGCTCTCGAGCTCCGCCCGCAGCAGCTCGGCCGCATCGGCGTCGAGCTGGCGTTCCATGAGATAGCGGTTAATATGGACGACGTTGACTTCCATGCCCAAGTTCAGCAAGCCGCGTGCCGCTTCCAGTCCGAGCAAGCCGCCGCCGATGACGACCGCACGCTTGTGACGGCGCGACGCCTCCAGCATCGTGTTGCAATCCGCGATGTCGCGGAACGCCGTAACGCCGGGCAAATCGCCGCCCGGCATGTTCAGCATGAACGGCAGCGAGCCCGTCGCGATCACGAGGCGATCGTACGGCACCACCGCTCCCTTCTCGCTGACGACCTCCTGCTTGGCCGTATCGATCGCGACGACCGGATCTCCCGCGTGCAGCGTAATTCCCCTGTCCTTATACCACTGCCAATCGTTGATCGTTATATCGGAAATTCGCGTATCGCCCTGCAGCACCTTGGACAGCATAATGCGATTGTAGTTCGGATGCGGTTCCTTGCCGATAATCGTAATGTCGAACGTATCCGGAGCCAGCTTCATAATCTCTTCGATGCACCTTACGCCTGCCATGCCGTTGCCGATGAGCACGAGCTTCAGCTTCTTCATCGCTAGCCAACCTCCCTACCCGCTCATGAGACGAGAATCCGATCGTCGTCGACATGAAGCCAGACGCTGCCGGACGCCTCGTCGACCTCGACCTCGAACGCGTACACGCAGCCTTCGTCCGGCGCCTGCACGAGACCGTCCTTCAGGTTGATCTTCCAATCGTGCAACGGGCAGAACACGTGATGGTCGCACACGATTCCTTCGGACAGCTTGCCGCCCTTATGCGGGCACTTGTTCTCGATCGCGCGCAGCGAGCCGTCCGACAGCTTGAACAGCGCGATCTCCGTTGCGCCCAGACGTACCGTGCGCGCTCTGCGTTCCCCGATCTCCGATATGTGGCCGATCGCGATTCGTTTCATAGATGCTCCCCTTTGCTCCGCTATCGTCTAATCAGCTATTCGCGGCGTTCACGATCGGAACGAACGTCTCGTTCAGCTTCTTCTCCGCGATGATCTCTTGCCATGGATCCTTCATCAAGCCGAGCGTATGCTCGATTCGGCCGACGAGGGCGAGTCGATCTTCCCGCTTCTCGAGCGCCGCCTTGATCGTATCCAGACCGATGCGCTCCAGCCATTCGGAGGTTCGCTCGTTGTACTTGCCGGTTTCCCTGTAAAATTGCAAGTAAGCGCCGCTCCATTCCAGCACTTCCTCTTCGGTCTTCACCCTGCACAGCACATCCGTGCCCCGCAGCTTCGTGCCGCCGTTGCCGCCGACGTGCAGCTCCCAGCCGCCGTCGATCGCGATGACGCCGAAGTCCTTGATCGTCGCTTCCGCGCAGTTGCGCGGGCAGCCCGACACGGCCATCTTCACCTTCGCCGGCGTGTTCAGCCGCTCGAACTTCTTCTCCAACTGGATGCCCATGCCGATCGCATCCTGCGTGCCGAATCGGCAGAACGTCGAGCCGACGCACGTCTTGACCGTGCGAAGCGACTTGGCGTACGCGTAGCCCGACGGCATGTCGAGTTCGGCCCACATCGCGGGCAGGTCTTCCTTCTTCACGCCGAGCAGGTCGATGCGCTGGCCGCCGGTAATCTTCACGAGCGGCACCTCGTACTTGTCGGCGATCTGGGCGATCTTGATCAAGTCCTTCGGCGTCGTCACGCCGCCGTACATGCGGGGCACGACGGAATACGTGCCGTCCTTCTGGATGTTGGCATGGTTGCGCTCGTTGACGAACCGGGATTCCCGCTCGTCCTCGTGCTCCTCGGGCCACGCCATGCCGAGATAGTAGTTAAGCGCCGGGCGGCACTTCGAGCACCCTTCCGGATTGCTCCATTCCAGCACGTTCATGACTTCTTTCGAGGTGGTAAGGTGCATGCTCCGGATCGCCGTCACGACTTCGTCCCGACCGAGCGTCGTGCAGCCGCACATGCCTTCCTTGACCGCCTTGACGCCGTCCGCGCCAACGACGCAAGTGAGCAGGTCCGCGACGAGCGGCTTGCAGCCGCCGCAGGAGGCGGATGCCTTCGTGCATGCCTTGATGTCGTTCACGCTGGCGCAGCCCTTCTCCTCGATCGCCTTCACGATAGCGCCCTTGCTGACGCCGTTGCAGCCGCAGACGATCTCGTCCATGCTCATCTCCGCGGCCAGCTCGACGCCGGACTTGGACTTGCCTCCGCCGGCGCTCGTGCCGAGCAGCACTTCCTTCTCCTTGCCCGTTACGTCTTCGCCGCTGCGAATGAGCGAGAAGATGCGCGAGCCGTCGGACGTATCGCCGAACAGCACCGCCCCGATGACTTTGCCTTCCTTAAGCACGATCTTCTTATAGATGCCGTCCAATTCGTCCTGCAGCCTAACCGCGCGCGTATCCGGCGCATCCTTGAACTGCCCGGCGGAGAAGACGTTCACTCCCGATACCTTCAACTTCGTCGACACGACCGAGCCCTGATAGCCGAGGCCCGTCTCCGCGCCCGCCAGCCGCTTCGCCAGCACGGCGCCCTGCTCGTAGAGCGGCGCGACGAGTCCGTAGGCGATGCCCCGGTGCTCCGCGCATTCCCCGACCGCCGATACGTACGGCACGTTCGTCTCCATATAGTCGTTCACGACGATGCCGCGGTTCACGTCGATGCCGCTCGTCTTCGCGAGCGCCACGTTCGGACGGATGCCGACCGCCATGACGACGAGGTCCGCCGCGACTTCCGAGCCGTCCGTGAACCGAACGCCGGTCACGCGCTTCTTGCCGAGGATCGAATCCGTGTTCTTCGCGAGCAGGAACTTCATGCCCTGACTCTCCAGCTCCCGCTGCAGCATGATCGAAGCCGGCTGGTCGAGCTGGCGCTCCATCAGGTGCGGGTGGATATGGACGACCGAGACGTCCATATTCAAGTTCAACAGCCCGCGGGCAGCCTCCAGCCCGAGCAGGCCTCCCCCGATGACGAGCGCCTTCTTGTACTTGCGGCTCGTCTCGATCATCGTCTCGCAGTCCTTGATGTCCCGGAAGGCGATAACGCCTTCCTTGTCCGCGCCCGGCAACGGCAGCATGAACGGCAGGGAACCCGTCGCGACGATCAGCTCGTCGTAAGGCACGCTGATGCCCCCGTCGGTCGAGACCAGCTTCCTCTCCGAGTCGATGCGGTTCACCGTCTGCCCCGTATATAAGGTAATGTTATTATCTTCATACCAAGCCCAATCGTTAATGACGATATCGCGCATGTCGGCGTCGCCGGCGAGCACGGAGGAGAGAAGAATCCGGTTGTAGTTCGGATGCGGTTCGCTTCCGAAGATCGTGATCTCGTAACGGTTCGGTGCCAACTTAAGCAATTGCTCGATACAGCTGACGCCCGCCATTCCGTTCCCGACCAGAACGAGTTTTTTCTTCATGTTAGCAACTCCCCACAATAAAATCTAACATGTACTGTCATTTAATGAGAACGATATGCCAATGTTTAGCGTTATTATGTCATATATACTTACACAAAACAAGCGCATTATTTTCAGAAAACCGTTCTCTAACTGCTATGAAAACGGAAACAATGCCGTATAAGTAATATTTCTTAACATCAAATAAAAACAAAAAAAGCGCCCATATCATGGACGCTCCAAGCATAACCGTATTTTCGTCTATCGAAGCCTTTACCGTAACGACTTATAGTTGCGGCTCGTATTCACGAGCTGAGGCAGCATCCTCGTGCCGCTAACCATCGGCGTTTGGCATAGATGGCAGGTCGGGACCGCGTCGAGCGAGAAATTGTCCCGCATCCATCCGTTGCACCCCTCGGTCTCGCACGACCAGATCGCCGTCATCTCTTCCGGAATCTCCTCGAACGTTTTTTTGCGCGAGTACATGGACGAACCCCCTTCGCTTGCTGTCGCCTTTAGCATATCCAACTTCAAGCAACTTAGCCATCCGTTTACGCGCATAAAAAAAGCACCCCCAACGTTTCCGTTAAGGGCGCTTTTGTCGGTTGCTTACAGTTTAACCACGTTTTCCGCTTGCGGACCGCGGTTGCCTTGTACCACGTTGAAGGATACGCGTTGACCTTCGTCCAACGTTTTGAAACCTTCGCCTTGGATCGCGCTGAAGTGTACGAACACGTCGTTGCCGCCTTCAACCTCGATGAAACCGAAGCCTTTATCAGCGTTGAACCATTTTACTGTTCCTTGTTGCATTTATTTCACCTCCAACTTCAATTGCCTCATGAACTTTTTTATTCATACGAATAAAAAATCCACACCACGGCAGGGTCAGTCAAAACATAACCCATTCCATGTTGTGAATTCAGGTCACGATTTCGATAGGTTTAATGTTATCAGGTTCGCAAGCGAAAAGCAAATCTTTTCAAAAATTACCGGTGGAAGAAGTTTGTCCTCCCCTCGAAAACCGCCCTTACGCCCGCGATTCCGGCGCGCGACGCAGAGCATTCATTGTCGGAAAGCACGATGGGAGCGACACGTCCGGCAGGAATAGCCGGACGTGCGAAGCGGCCTCCATCACGAAGCTTACCCAAACAATGGCGTTCCGATGCGCCGGAGATTATTACACCAAGAACATCGCCACGATCGTCGTCACCGCGAGACCGATCAGCACGGGCTTCAGGTTGCGCCGCGCCAGCTCGAACGGACTGACGCCGCAGATCGCGGCCGCGGGGATGAGCGCCCATGGGATGAGCGTGCCGCCGCCGACCCAGATCGCCGCGATCTGCCCGAGGGCGGTCAGCGTCGCCGCGCCGCTCTCGATCGCGATCGAGAACATGTGGGCGATCGGTCCGACGAGCGAGATGCCGGAGAAGCCGGAGCCGTCCAGGCCGGTAATGGCCCCGGTTACCGTCAGCGTCGCCGCCGCGACCCCTTCGTTGACCGGCACGCTGTTCGCGAATGAGACGCCGAGGTCGTTGACGATGCCGTGCGAGCCTTCGGCCAGCCCCTTGGCGAAAATCTCGCCGAACGCCGCGTCGCCCAAGTAGAAGAACGCCGCGATCGGGATGACCGGGCCGAATACCCGGAAGCCGAATTGGAACCCTTCGATTAAATAAGAGGTCGTCTCCTCGAGCCCCCGGTTACGGTGGGCGATGAGCGTGACCGCGATCAGGATGATGACCGCCGTGCCGCCGATGAGCGCCGTCGCGTCGCCGCCCTGCAGATCGAGCGCGAACATCGCGACGACGTCGGCGATGAACGCCAAGCCGATGCCTGCCGCGAGCCATCTTTTCAACGACGTCGGCAGCGGCACCGAATTCGCCGACGACGAGCCGCCGATATCGGCCGTGCCGCGGTCCGCGCCGACGAGACCGTCCCGCCACGTGCCGCGTTTCATATCCCGCTTCATGAACCAGAACGCCAGCACCGTCGTGACGAGCCCCATGACGATGACGAGCGGAATGCTCGCCTCCATCACGTCCGAGACGGGCAAGCCCGCCGCGTCCGCCGTCAGCTTAGGCGCGCCTTGAATGATGTAGTCGCCGGACAGCGCGATGCCGTGCCCGAACAAGTTCATCGCGATCGCCGCGCCGAGCGCGGGCAATCCGACCCTGGCGGCTACCGGCAACAGCACCGCGCCGATCAGCGCGACGCCGGGGGACGGCCAGAAGAACAACGACGTCACGAGCATGATGATGCCGATGCCCCAGAACGCCAATGTAGGCGTTCTCATGAACCGGGTCAGCGGACCGACCATCATCTCGTTAATGCCGGTAATGATCAGAACGCGGCTCATCGCGACGATGATCGAGATGATGAAGATCGTCCCCAGCAGCTCCTTGGTCGCGTAGATGAAGCTGTTGAAGATACCCGACACGGACCCGCTTAGCGTCTCCGTCGCGATCCAGCCGATCGTGAATATGCCGACGACGCAGATCATCGTCGTGTCGCGTCGCCGGATGAGCAACGCCAGAATGAATACGATGAACGCCAGGTATACCCAATGCAACGAAGTCAATTGGATATCCACCTGAACCACCCTCTCGCTCGATGAAGTCATACATTGTATGCCTTCGGGAGGGTAGGCGTTCGTACGCGCGCGGCGCGAAAAAAGCTTGTTGCGTCAAGCGATATGCGTCGGGAGAGCCGTTCCGATTAGCCGCCGGACACGAGCTGCATGACGTGCAGCTTATCCCCGTCGCGAAGCGGCACGTCGAGCCGGTCGAGCCAAGCGATATTCTGGTCGTTATAGCAGAGCATCACGTGCTTGCGCACGCTGCCGCTCTCGGTATACACGTGGCGCTTCAGCAGCGGATAGTCGGCGAACAGCCGGTCGATCGCGCCTTGCAGCGTGTCGGCCTCGAGCTTGACCCGCGCCCTCCCGTCCGTGCAATCCGTAAGCAGCCCCGGCACGGTCGCTTCGATGATCATGCCTCGTCCTCGATCACCCACGTTTTCACGCACAGAATGCGGGACAGCCGGCCCGGCAGCCGCTGCCATTGCACGCCGCGGTCTGTCGAGCAGAACACTTCGCCCGAAGTCGTGCCGAAGTAGACGCCGTACGGATCGAGCGCGTCGACGTCCATCGCGTCGCGCAGCACGCTCACGTGCTGTTGCTCCTCGGGCACGACGTCCCCGATCGGCAGCCACTCCGGCTCGTCGCGGTGACGGCGGACGACGAGCAGGCGTCCGTCCTTCATCGAGCGCTTCTCCGAGCTCTCGAGCGGGATGATGAACAAGTCCCCCGTCTTGGAGACGACGAACGGGAAGCCGAACGGATCCATGCCTTCCTTCAGCGTCAGCCCTTCCTCGATCGGGAACCAGTTATCCCCTCCGTCCTTGGACATGAACACGCCGCAATGCTCTTGCATGTACAGAATGTCCGGGTTATCGGGGTCTGCCGCCATTTTGTGAATGCAGTAACCGATCTCGTCGTAAGGCTGTCCCGTCGGCACGCGCGCCAGACCGACGTTGCACGTCTGCCACGTCTCCCCGCCGTCGAGCGAACGGAAGACGCCGACCGACGACATCGCGACCCAGATCCGCTCCGGCCGGTTCGGATCGACGACGATCGTATGCAAGCACATGCCGCCGGCTCCCGGCCCCCAGCCCGGTCGGGTCGGATGGCTCGTAAGGCCGCTCAGCTCTCGCCAGGTTTCGCCCCTGTCGCGGCTGACGAACAAGCCCGCTTCCTCCGCGCCCGCGTACAGCGTGTCCGGCTGGGACGGGGCGCCCTTGACGAGCTGCCAAATCCGGTTCAGCGAGAATCCGCTCTCCTCGGAGTAGCTCGGACCGTCTTCGATCTGCGTCCACGTCTCCCCGAAGTCGCGGCTCACCCGGATCGACGCCCCGTAAGCCGCATGCGAAGTACCCGCGAACAACGCATGGCCGTGCCGGCTGTCGCCGAGCACGCTGTACACTTCCCAGCCGTTCAGGAACGGGCCGCTCATGCTCCAATTCCGTCTTTCCTCGTTCGATGAGTAGATGAATACGCCTTTGTTCGTGCCGACGAGCACCTTCACTTGTTTACTCAATTCGATACCTCCCGAGTTAAGTGGATCTACGAACAATAGTTCGCCGCGTTTACATTGTTTTCCTGCCCGCCGCCCGCCTTCGGATTGTTGTATACTGATTCTATCGGTTGTCGAGAAAATAGAGATTCTTCATCGCAGAGCATCATCATGAGGAGAGTGAGCATGTCCATGCAACAAACCGCAACCCGCGTCGCCAGGTCGGTATGTCCGTTCGACTGTCCGGATACGTGCAGCCTGCACGCGACGATCGAAGACGGACGCATCGTCGCGCTTAGCGGCAACCCGGAGCATCCCGCCACGCAAGGCGCGATCTGCAACAAGGTGCGCCATCTGCCCGAGCGCGTCTACCATCCGGATCGCGTGCTCTATCCGATGCGCAGAGTCGGGCCGAAGGGCACGCACGAATTCGAACGGATCAGCTGGGAAGAGGCTTACGGAGAGATCGTCTCCCGCATGCGTCGGACGATCGACGAGTACGGCCCGGAAGCCATTCTGCCTTATAGCTTCTACGGAAATATGGGCGTGCTCAGCGCCGAAGGCATGGATCGGCGCTTCTTCCATAGACTCGGCTCTAGCCAGTTGGACAGGACGATCTGCAGCGCGGCCGGATCCACCGGATACAAGTATACGATGGGCGGCAGCTACGGCATCGATCCGGAGGACACCGTTCATTCGAAGTTCGTGCTGATCTGGGGTTGCAACCTCGTGTCCACGAACATGCACCAAGTCATGTACCTGACCGAGGCGCGCAAGCGCGGCGCGACGATCGTCCACATCGACGTGCACCGGAACCGGACCTCGACGTGGGCGGACGAGTTCATCCCGATCTTGCCGGGCACGGACGCCGCGCTCGCGCTCGGACTGATGCACGTATTGATCAAGGAAGGCTTGACGGACGAGACGTTTCTGGCGGCCAATACGGTCGGCTACGAGGAATTGGCGGCGAAGGCGGAGGAATACCCGCCCGAAGTCGTCGCCGGCATTACCGGCATTCCGGCGGAGCTGATCGTCTCGCTGGCGCGTAGGTACGCGGCAGGCTCGCCTTCCTACATCCGCATCGGCAACGGCCTGCAGCACCACGACAACGGCGGCATGGCGATTCGAGCCATCGCTTGCCTGCCCGCGTTGACCGGCCAATGGGCCGCGCTAGGCGGCGGCGCGATCAAGGGCAACGGCGGGTACGGCGCGTTGAACGCGAGCCGCGTCGAGCGTCCGGACCTGCAGCCCGACCCGAACGCCCGCGTCATTAACATGAACCGGCTCGGCGAAGCGCTCACCGAGGCCGATCCGGCCGTTCGGTTCGTCTTCGTCTACAACAGCAACCCGGCCATCGTGGCGCCCGATCAGAACCGAGTCAGGGAAGGGTTCATGAAGGGCGACCTGTTCACCGTCGTGCACGATCTGTTCCTGACCGACACGTGCCTGTACGCGGACATCGTCCTGCCTGCGACGAGCCATTTCGAGAATCCGGATCTCTTCATGTCTTATTGGCACCTATACGTGCAGTTGCACGAGCCGATTATCGAGACGATCGGGGAATGCAAGTCGAACTTCACGCTGTTCAAGGAACTCGGCCTGCGCTTGGGCTTCGAGCCGGAGCTGTTCGACCTGACGGAGGAGCAGATGATTCGCGAGGCGCTCGACAACCCGGACAATCCCGCGCTGGAAGGGATCACTTACGAAGCATTGCGGGAGCGCGGCTGGATGAAGCTGAAGCCGGTCGGACCTGCGGCGGGCGAGTTCAATCGTCTTCCGACGCCGTCCGGCCGCATCGAGCTGTATTCGGAGCAAATGCTT
Source organism: Cohnella sp. GCM10027633 (assembly GCF_042675445.1). Lineage (NCBI taxonomy): Bacteria > Bacillati > Bacillota > Bacilli > Caryophanales > Paenibacillaceae > Cohnella > Cohnella sp. GCM10027633. Next base: position 13,556 of record NZ_JBHTGV010000010.1, read on the forward strand.
CGCGCCGGCTTGCCGCCCGTGCCCGAGTACTCGCCGTTGCTCGAAGACAACGGCTTGCCGTTCCTCTTCATCCCCGGGCCGAACCATAGTTTCATCAACTCGACGTTCGCCAACCAGGAGCGCTTGAAGAAGCTCGAGAAGCAGCCGCTGCTCGATATGAACGCCGGCGACGCGGCCGCTTACGGGCTGGCCGACGGGGACCGAGTGCGCGTCTGGAACGAGCGCGGCGAGATTCGCATTACGGTGAAGGTCGCGAACAACGTGCTGCCCGGCGTGCTCGTCTGCCAAGGCTTGTGGTGGGAGAGCGGCAACGACGGCGTGCAGGCGGCCAACTCCCTTACGTCGCAGCGCCTCGCCGACATGGGCGGCGGCGCGACGTTCTTCTCGACCCGGGTGGACGTGGAGAAGGCGTAGACGCGGTTGAACTCGGCGCGATGCACCGTAACGCTAAGAAGACCCGCCCTCCAATAGGAGAGCGAGTCTTTCGCATTCCGGCAACGATTTCGATAACTATCGAGACAAGCCTGCCGCGAGCGCCTGCCAGTCTTCGAGCGTGGCGTCCTTGTGCAGCATGACGACCCGGCCGCCGCGCGAACCGATGGGCACCCGGTAGAGCACCGGATCGCCCTCCGGCTTCGGCGACGAGACGAACGAACGCAGTCCGAACCATTCGGGGTATATCGCAGGCATCTCGCCTAAGAAGACGTTGTCCTTGTTCTTCTGGAACAGATCGCTCGTGACGACGACAGTCCCTCCTTCGTCCGCGAACGCCCGCAACCGCGCCTCCAGCTCCGGATCGTGCACGATGTGAAGCGGAACGACGATCGTATGCAAGCCGTCCAGCGCGTCCCCCGGGCTTACGATGCGGTGGGACAGACGTTCGTCGTACAGGCTCTTGTACACGACGTCGACGACGTAGTTCGGATAGTACATCCGGTTGTGAATTTGGTGGCCCCAGACGCTGATCGTGTACGCCCACGAGCTCTCGAAGCTGAAGACGAGTCCGATGCCGGACGACGCGAACCGCGCCGGAAGGCTTCCCGCCCGTTCCTCGCCAGACCACGCCTGCATGAGCCGGTAGCTGTCCGTCGGCTCTCCCGTCGTCGTCACGAGCTCCTTCAAGCTCTGCTCCTGGCCGAACGGGAACGGTTTGAACTTGAACACGGTGAACCATTCGACGCCGCGTCCTTGCAACTGCCGCATCCCGTCCGCCAAGTTCGCCGCGTTCGGGCCGAACTCCATGAACCAGGAACGCCCCGGCTTCAGACTCTCGTTGAAGTCGGCGTAGAAGGCGATCTCATGCAGATGCTCGCTATAGAGGTCCATCCCCGCGACATCGAGATCGCGTACGAGCTCGGTCCATTCGACGTTGTCGCCCCAATCGAGCGGGAACCGGTTCGTCGTAATCGGGCGCGCGCCGCTTCGCGGACGAATGCGCGCGATCTGCTCGCGGCTGAACGTCACGATCGCGTCCGAACAGAACTTCGTGTACGCCATCTCGAGGCTGGGGTTGTTCTTCAGCCAGAGGTCGGTCTTATATAACATCGGCGGCGCGATCTGCGAGAACCTCTGGTATTCCATCGACCAGAACACCGTCCCCCACCGCTCGTTCAGCTCTCCGATATCCGCGAACTTCCCTTCCAGATCCCGTTGAAAAGCAAGCTTGCAATGGTCGCAGTGGCACCGCTTCTGCTCGCCGCCGTATTCGTTGTCGAGCTGCCAAGCGACGACGTTCGGGTGATCGCCGTACCGTACCGCCATCTCCTCTACGATTCGCAGCCCGCATCGCACGTATGCCGGCGCGTTATAGCAACGGTGTTGGCGCGCCCCGAACACGTTGCGCCGGCCTTCCTCGTCTACCGGAATCACTTCCGGATATTGCTCGACGAGCCAGATCGGCGGACTTGCCGTCGGCGTGCACAGGATGACGCCGAGTCCGTATTCCCCGGCCAAGTCGAGGAACCGATCGAGCCACCCCCACTCGAACCGGCCGTTGTCCGGCTCCATGCGCGACCAGGCGAATTCCGCGACGCGCACGCGCGCGATGCCCGCCTCGCGAATGCTCGCGAGGTCCGCGCCCCACTTCGATTCCGGGTTATGCTCCGGATAATAGGATACTCCAAGTCTCATGCTAGCCCCTCCCTTGTCACCTTCCATTATCGATGCGGGCGGGGACAGGGGATATAATACTTTGTCGCGATTCGTTGTCTTCTCTCGCCTTCTTGCGCGGGCAACCGGAGCGCGGTTCAGTCGAGCCTCGCGAGCACCGCGTGCTGCGTCACGGTGTGCAAGTCGCGCCATGCGCGGTTGATCGGATGATCCTCCATGAGAGCGGTCATGCCGACCAGCGGGAAAATATCGCGAGCCGCGTCCAGAGCGGCCTGAGCGGCTTGCTTGCTCGTTCGCCCCACCTCTTCCTCCCCGGAGGCGCCCAGTTGCCCGGACTCGACGAACGACGTCCACGTCGAGCCTACGACGGCGTAGAACGCATCCGAAGCTTCGCGCAGCGCCGCGGCCTGCTTCCCGATCCGCCCTCGCAGCGCCTCCAGCCATTGCGGCTTCTTCCGCGACCACTCCGTTGCCTTCTCCTCCGCGAATGCTGCCGCCTCTTCGACGAAGTGCCGCCCGACGCCGAGGCTCACCGCCGCGAACGACGTCTGGGCGAACGGCAGGAACGGGTATCGGAAGATCGGATCGTCGAAGTTCGGCGGGGACACAATATCGAACGTCATGTCGTCCGGCACGAACGCGTCCCGCACGACGATCGTATGGCTGTCCGTCGCCCGCATCCCGAACGCGTTCCAATCGCGGACGATCTCGACTTGGTCCGGCAAGAACGCGAACGATCGGTACGGATCGTCCGGTGACGGTTCGGCGCCTTCCGGCACGAGCCGGCAATTCGCCGTGAACACGCTCGCGTAAGTCGATCCGCTGCACGTGGACCATCGTCCGCTAGCGATATAGCCTCCATCTACCTTGCGAGCCGCTCCGTTCGGATGACCGCTGCCGGCGACGACGGCCTTATCGTGGGCGAATAACGCGCGCGCCTGCTCCGGAGGCAACGTCGCGGAGAAGAATCCGCCCCCCGATCCGATCGTGACCGCCCATCCGAAGCTGCCGTCGATCCTCGCCGCGTCATCGAACGCCCGGAGCGCCTCGGGCAACTGCAGCATCAATCCGCCGAGCGACTCCGGCACGAATAGCTTGAACAGTTTGTTCTCGTAAATATAGTCGAGCAACGCCGGATCGATCGTCCGCGCCCGATCCATGCTTGCCGAACGCTCCCTCGCCAGCTTCGCGATCGCATCGGTGAATAATACCGTCATAAGAGAATCTCCTCGCCATTTTTAGGATCATAAACATTTGTTTGTGTTATGGACATTTGTTATAGACGGGCGTACAATGAAACCAGATCAAGCGAAAGGGGCGCCGAGATGGATCGCGATACTCAGATTCTGGCCCTCATCCGGCACAATCCGTTCATTACGCAGAACGAAATCGCCGACAGCGTCGGCATTTCCCGGTCGGCGGTCGCGGGCTATATCGCCGCCCTCATGCGCAAAGGCGTCATTCGCGGCCGCGCCTACGTCCTCGCCGAGGATAACGCCGTGCTGTGCATCGGCGGAGCGAACCTCGACAGCAAGGCGACGAGCCTCCAAGCGATTCGCCCGGCTTCCTCGAACCCGGTCCGCGTCGAGCAGACCTGCGGCGGCGTCGCGCGCAACATCGCCGAGAACCTTGCCAGCCTCGCCTGCGACGTCTCTCTGCTGACCGTCATCGGCGACGACCAAGCCGGCGAATGGGTGCTGAAGGAAACCGCCAAGCGCGGCGTGAACACGAGCCTGACCTATACGCTGGCCGGGGTGAAAACCGGCACGTACACGGCGCTTCTCGACAACGCCGGCGAAATGCACGTCGCGTTCGCAGACATGGGCATCTATGACAAGTTCACGGTCGACATGATCCAAGACCGGTGGCCGCACATCGCGGCGTCGCGGCTCGTCATCGCCGACACGAACATTCCGGCGGATAGCCTGGCAGAGCTGATCAAGCGTTGCAAGGACGCCGGCCTGGCCTTGTTCGTCGATCCCGTATCGTCCAATAAGGCCGCCAAGCTGCCAGCCGACTTGTCCGGCGTCACGGCGATCTTCCCGAATACGGAGGAAGCCCACGAGCTCGCCGGCCTTCCTCCGACCGACTCGCCGGACTATCCCGCGCTCGCGGCCGCCATTCAACGGCGGGGCGTCGCGCACGTGTTCGTCACGCTCGGGCAGCACGGCATCTTCTACGCCGGCGAAGGGCAGAGCTGGCTGCTGTCGCCGATTCCGACCGACGTCGTCGAAGTGACCGGCGCCGGAGACGCGTTCGTCGCGGGAGTCGCTTACGGCATCCTGAGCGGCGCTTCGTACGCCGACGCTTGCAAATACGGGCTCACGGCCGCGCACCTTACGCTGCAGACGAGCCAATCGGTATCCGCCGACTTGAGCGAAGAGACACTACTACAGAAGATGAAGGAGCGATTCCAATGACATTGAACCCTTACTTGACTTATACCGACGAAGTCCGCGACGCGCTCGCGACCGGCAAGCCGATCGTGGCGCTCGAGACGACAATCATCTCCCATGGTATGCCGTACCCGCAAAATATCGAGATGGCCCGCAAGGTCGAGCAGATCATCCGCGACGAAGGCGCAGTTCCCGCCACGATCGGCATCATGGACGGCAAAGTGAAGATCGGCTTGAACGAGCAAGAGCTCGAAGCGTTCGCCACGAACAAGCAAGTGGACAAAGTCAGCCGCCGCGACTTCCCGTACATGCTGAGCTCCGGCCGCATCGGCGCGACGACGGTATCCGCGACGATGATCGGCGCGGCGCTCGCCGGCATCCGCGTATTCGCGACGGGCGGCATCGGCGGCGTTCACCGCGAAGGCGAAGTCACGATGGACGTCTCCGCCGACTTGACGGAGCTCGCCCGCACGAACGTCGCCGTCGTGTGCGCCGGCGCGAAGTCGATCCTCGACATCGGGAGAACGCTCGAGTTCCTCGAGACGCACGGCGTCCCGGTCGTCGGCTACCAGACCGACGAATTCCCGTCGTTCTACGCGCGGGAGAGCGGCTTCGGCGTCGACTTCCGGCTCGACGAGCCTTCGCAGGTCGCCGACGTGCTCCGCACGAAGTGGGCGCTCGGATTGGACGGCGGCGCGGTTATCGCGAATCCGGTGCCGGCGGAATCGGCGCTGAAGCAGGAAGAGATCGAAGGCGTCATCCAGCAGGCGCTGGACGAGGCGAAGGCGCAGAACATCGCCGGCAAGAAGGTGACGCCGTTCTTGCTCGCCCGCATCAAGGAGCTGACGGACGGACGCAGCCTCGCGACCAACATCTCGCTCGTTTACAACAACGCCAAGGTGGCGGCTCAGCTCGCCGTCGCGCTGGCGGCGAAATAACCGAATATCCGGCAACGCGCAAGCGGTCGTTCAGGCGTGCGCCTCTTACAGAGGCAGCACCTTGACGGCCGCTTGTTTGCCGCTGAGCTGAATGCCCGTCTCCTTCTTGCCGTTGCCCGCCAATTCCTTCAGCAGACGCTCCAGCAATTCCTTCGCCTGCGGCCCTTCCTTGCTGCCTTGCAGCTTCACGACGAACTGCACGGCGTTGCCCGAGGCGAGCAGCTTGTCCGCCTGCCTCATCTTCGTATCATAGTCGTGCTCTTCGATATTCGCCGTCAACCGAATTTCCTTCACCTTGAGCGGCCCGTCCTGCTTGCGCTCGGCTTGCTTCTCCTTGGCCGCGTCCTGCTTCGCCATGCCTCTGACGACGAGCTTGCACGGCGGCGGACTGCTGAACAGCGAGGTGCAGACGAGATCCGCCTTCAGCTCCTTCGCCATGCGCAGCGCTTCGTCCCGGGAGACGACGCCGAGCGCCTCTCCGTTCAACCCCGTAAGCAGCAGCTCCGCGGCTTTGATTTTCTCGTTCATGATGATCATGGCGATAACCTCCATTCGATAATAAAAAAAGCCCCCCTCGCATGGGCAGGCTAGCGCACGGCATCGTTAGGATGCGCGACGAAAAACGTCTCTACGCTGGCATTACCCAGATCAGATCGACGGTCAGCGGCATGCGGCCGCAATCTCAGCCCGACTTCATCGAGCACCCGTTTCGTATTTAGCGATTCAACTTTCTATAAGGTAACCCGAAGCGATCCGTTTGGCAAGCATATCCGGCGCTCTGGCGGGACTAGGCGAGCGGAAGGAGATCGCCGAACAAGTCGTCCAACGGGAACGAAGCGCAGGGCAGCTTGTCCGACGACACCGTATCCCCGGATTCGAACAACTCGGTCAGCTCGTAGTATCCGGTCGCGGCCAGAACGTAACGCTCCAACGTCCGGGAATCGATCTCGATGACCCAGTATTCGGGAACGCCGTGCTTCGCGTAGATCTTCATCTTCCGTACTTTATCCCGCGCCCTCGAACTAGGGGACAGTATCTCTACGACCAGATCCGGCGCCCCTTCCACTCCACGCTTCGTTACGATGTCCGCCCGGCTGCGATGAATAAGGAGTAGATCAGGCTGAAGCACGTTCGTGCGGCTCAAAATAACGTCCAGCGGCGCGGCTAAAATAAAATAATCCGACTTGCATCGTTGCAGGCGCAGAACCAGATCCATACTTACCGATTGATGGTTCGCCGTAGGCGACGGCGACATTGCTTCCAATGCCCCATCCAGCACCTCGTACCGCCTTCCGTCGTCCGGTAAGCTTGCGTACGCCTCGTACGTCACCGGCTGCTCGCGTACCCGATCTTCCTTCCGCTTGCGATCGTCCGTCATCCGTCTCTTCCTCCCTAACGCAAACACCCTTCAATCCAACACGTCGTGTTCGGCTGAAGGGCGCTTCCCGTTACTATTTGTTTCCATTATCTCATAACTTGAAGATACGTCAATCCGAAGCTCTCTACCCCCGCTCCAACGCCAACTCCCCGGTCGCGGGATTAACGAGCGCGATCCGCGCCTCGTAAGCCTCCTCGCCGTCCTTGCCGCCGAACTTGAGCTTCGCCGTCTTGCCCTTCTCGGCGAGGCTCTTCACCATCGCGTCGGTCAGCGAACGGCCTAAGCTTTCCTTCCAGATGACGAAGCCGCAGCCGGTGCGGTAGTTGCTGCAGCCGTAGCCTTTGCGGCCCATGAACAGATGGCCGCCGCAGCCCGGCCGCGGGCACGCGGCGACGACGCCAGGCGCGGCCGGAGCGGCAGTGGCGGTTGCCGAACCGCCCCTTGTGCCGCCCCCCGCGCTCTTCGCCGCCGTAGCGCGCGGAGACCGCTTGCCTGCGCCCTCGCCCGCGCCGGCCGCACGCTCGCCCGATGCCTTCGCGCCTCCCGCGGCGCGCTTGCCGCCCTTGCTCCCGCCCGCCGGCTCCGCGGAAGCGAACGCGTTCTTCTGCGCCGGCCGCTGATCGTTAACCTTGGCAATGATTAAGCGCGTGAACTTCTTCACGTTCTCCATGAACGTGTCGGCGGACGCTTGCCCGCGCGAGATCTCGTTCAACCGACGCTCCCATTGGCCGGTCATCTCCGGCGACGTGAGCAGCTCGACGCCCGCGCCGCGAATGAGCTCGACGGCGATGCGTCCCTTCTGCGTCAGCATGATCCGCTTGCCCTGCATGTCGACGTAGCCGACCTGCTTCAGCCGCTCGATCGTCGCCGCGCGCGTCGCCGGCGTGCCGAGCCCCGAATCCTTCATCGCGTCGCGCAGCTCGTCGTCCTCGATCTGCTTGCCCGCGCTCTCCATCGCCTTCAATAGCGTGCCTTCGGTATAGTGCTTCGGCGGTTGCGTCTCCTTCGCCTTCACCTCGGCGTCCTCGCAGCGCACGGGCAACGACGCGTTCAACTCGAACGGAGCATCGGTCTCCTCCGCCTCGTCCTCCTGCGCGCCGCCCGATCCGCCGCCGTCGTCCTTGCCTTCTTTTTTCCCGCTATCCTTCTTGCTCTTCTCCTGATCGCCGGCGTAGATGACCTTCCAGCCCAAGGACAGCAGCTGCTTCACCGTCGTCTTGAAGCTCTCTTCCTCCACCTCGGTGAGCACCGTGTGAACCTTATACTCCGCAGCCGGATAGAAGTGCGACAGGAACCGCTTGACGACGAGATCGTACAGCTTCTTCTCGTCGGGCGCGAGCCCCTGCGGCTTCTTAAGCGTCGGCATGATCGCGTGGTGATCCTCGACCTTCGTCGGATTGCACACCGCCTTGTTACCCGTATGGACGAGCCGCTTGTTCGCGCCTTGCACGAATTCCCCGTAGTCCGGCGAGCTCCGCATCGAATCGAGAACGCGATGCATCTCCGGAACGTTCTGCTCGTTCACGTAGTTGGAGTTCGTCCGCGGGTAAGAGATGACCTTGTGCTTCTCGTACAGCGCCTGCGCGACGTCGAGCGTCTTTTTCGCCGAGAATCCGAACTTGCCGTTCGCCTCGCGCTGCAGAAGCGTGAGGTCGTACAGCTTGAACGGGTATTCCTTCGTATCCTTGACGTCGTAGCTCGCGATCGTGCCCGGCTTACCTTTCACCTTGGCGGCGATCGCGTTCGCCTTCTCCTCGTCGGTAATCCGTTCGCCCTGCCAGATGCCTCGGTAGACGGTCGGCGCCTGCGCGAACATGCCGGTGATGTCGTAGAACTTCAGCGAGTCGAACGCTTCGATCTGCTTCTGCCGGTCGTAGATGAGCGCGAGCACCGGCGTCTGCACGCGGCCGACGGACAGCAGCTCGTTATGCTTCGTCGTGAACGCGCGCGAGCCGTTCATGCCGATGAGCCAATCCGCCTCGCTGCGCGCCCGCGCCGCCTGCGTCAAGTTCAAGTACTCCGCGTTGTCCTTCAGCTCGTCGAACCCGCGGCGGATCGTCTCCGCCGTCAAGTCCGAGATCCACAGCCGTTTCACCGGCTGACGTAGCCCGAGATGCCTGACGATGAGCGAGAAAATATGCTGCCCCTCCCGCCCCGCATCGCACGCGTTCACGAGCGCGTCCGCTCGAGTCGCCAGCTCCTTGATCACCTCGAGTTGATCCTTCGTGCGCGGATTCGGCAGCAGCTTGAACGCGTCCGGTATGATCGGAAGATCGCCGAAGCGCCACTTCTTGTACTTCTCGTCGTATAAGTCCGGCTCGGCCAGCCCGATGAGATGGCCGATCGCCCACGTAATAATAAACTTGTCGCCCTCTAGATAAGAGCGCCTATTCTGCGCTTTCGGCTCGATGACGGCGGCGATGTTGCGGCCCATGTCCGGCTTCTCCGCGATAATCAGCGTCTTCAACGTCGGAATCGCTCCTCGTATGCGCAAACAACGAACCCCCGGCTGACAGTAGGCCGTCGGCCGGGGGCGTTCTTCGCCACATTATCCTATACTTGTGATCATACCACGGCAACGCGCAACGCGCTATCCATACGCCGCCAAGCTCCTCAATCTACAGAATGACGATCCGCGTGAATCGTCGCGTTGATTTCCCCGCCCAGCAACAGAACGATCGCGCTGTAGTACAACCAAGTCAGCAAGATGATAGCCGCTCCGAGGCTTCCGTAGGTGTTGGAGTAGTTGCCGAAATGGTCGACGTAGACGGAGAATAACGCGGAAGCTCCGATCCAGGAGACCGTCGTGAACGCCGCGCCTGGCCATACTTCGCGCCAACCGAGGAGTCGGTTCGGCATCCGGTTGAACAGCAGCGCGATCGCGCCGAACACCGCGGCGACCGGCAAGACGAACCGGACGACGGTCCATAACGTCTCGAACGGTTCTAACGCCGGATAATGCTTGAACGCGTATTCTCCGATCTGATCGCCGAACACGAGCAAGGCAAACACGATAAAGATCGTCGCCGCGAGGAACAGCGTCGCGAGCAGCGACAGCCCGCGTACTTTCCACCAGACGCGGGTTTCCCGTACGTCGTATGCCTTGTTCATTCCTTTAATGAACGCGTTCACGCCGCCCGACGCGGCCCATAACGCGGCGAGCATCCCGAAAACAAGCAAGAATCCGCTACGGCCGGCGGACGTCTCGTTCACGATCGTCACTACCGTATCCGCGGACTCCGTCGGCAGATAACGGACGATTTCGCGGATCGCGCCATCCTTCTCGTGATAGAAGAAGCCGGCGACGTTGGCGACGAACAGCAGGAACGGAAACAACGCCAACATGAACGAATAGGCGAGTTGGGCTGCGAGCGCGGTGACGTCGTCGTCGCGATACCGCGCCCACAGCTTGCGTATGAAGCTCCGGTTGGCGAGCTTCCGGGCTTCGGCGGCTACGGCGGCATCGGCGGGACGGCGGGGCAGTTCGTTCGGCGCGGTTGCGCCGGTTCGAATGGCGGACATAGGGAATCACCTTCCATGCGGTAATGGGATTACGACTCATTACCCGCCGGAGGTAAGGATGATAGCCGAACGACAATAAAAAGCGCAGCAAGCGCCCCCGGCCGACGGCGGTCCGTCGGACGGAGGCGTTCCGACTGCGAGGAACGCGCTACACGGCTAAGACGGTCGCCTCCTTACGCCAGCTTCGGGAAGAGCCCGCCCGCCAGCTTGTCGCCGGTCGCGAGCCCGAGGCCGTCCGTGCACAGATGCCCCGCGCCGCTGTACGTCGTGCCGTCCGCCATGAAGACGATCGCCAGCGCGCGGCGCGGCTTATCCGACTTGTTCGCATGGGCGTAATGGAACGTAAGCCCGTTATGGAACGTGCAGCTGCCCGCCTTCATGCGCACGATCGCCGCCGTGTTCCGGTCCGCATCCGCGGCGTCCGCGAAAATATCCTGAGGATCGACCAGATCGATGCTCTTCAGATTGCGGATGCGCTGCGACTTCGGCACGAACATCATGCAGCCGTTGTTCTCGTCGACGTCGTCGAGCGCGATCCAGATCGAGAATGCGCCCGGCTCGTTCATCGGCCAATACGGCGTATCTTGATGCCAAGGCGTCGGCTTCGAATCGCCCGCCATCTTCAGCAGCGCGTGATCGTGGAACAGGCGGATGCCCTCGAACCCCGTCAATTGCTTGCCGATGTCGGCGAACCGGCGCGACAGGACGAACCGGGCCATGCCGCCGTGGTCTCTCCACGTATTGACCTTCTGGTTCAGCACCTTGTAGTACAGGCCGTCCGACGGCGAGTTGTTGGCGGATTTGCCCGCGGTCTCGCGCATCGCTTCTTCCAAATATCCGCGAAGCTCCTCGACTTCCTCCTCGCTCAGTACGCCGTCCAGCTGCACGAAACCATTTTCCCGATAATAATCGATCTTGCCCTGTTCAATCTTCATCTTGTTGTCCACCATCTCGCATTCCCCCTCGCGTAATCGCCTTGCTTATGCGTTAATAATACTAGCGACAGGCGATGCTCCTCTTGGAGGATCGATGAACGTTATTGGTGGATCTGCCAGACGAGGAGCGACGGACGGATGGAACAGCTATTGCGCAAGCAGGATTATATGCCCGACGGCGAATTCCCCTTCGTCGTCCAGAGGTACAATATCCGCAAAGGAACGGAAATTCCTTCGCATGCCCACGACTTCTACGAGCTCGTCTACGTCGTAAGCGGAAGCGCGACGCACGAGATGGCGGACCATCGCTACGCCCTGCGTCCCGGAGACGTGTTCATCCTCGAGCCCCATGCCAGCCACCGGTACGAGGCGTCTCCCCATGAAGACACGATCGTCTACAACGTGTTGTTCGACACGGCGTTCCTGCAGCGGGAGATCGAGACGTTGCTCCGGTTGCCCGGATTCGTCGACTTCTTCTACTTGGCTCCGTTCCATCGGGCGAGCGCGTCGTTCGTCCCCTTCATCCGGCTGGACGAGCTTCAGAGCGGGTTGCTGCTGGACAGCTTGAAGAGAATGGAAACCGAGCTCGCCGAGCGTCAGGCCGGTTACCCGCTTCTGGTCAAGAACCGCTGGATCGAGTGTCTGATCATGCTCAGCCGCTTCCACCGCGACGGAACGTCCGGCAACCGGCCGGAGCTGTCGGACCGGGAGAGGATCGAGTCGATCCGCCATCTGATCGAGACCAACTACACGCGGTCGTTCTCGCTCGAGCAACTGAGCAAGCTATGCGGGATGAGCGTGTCTTCCTTCACCGCCAAGTTCAAGGACGCGACGGGAATGAGCATGCTCGAGTATAAGCAATCGGTCCAGATCCGGCACGCCTGCCGATTGCTGGAGACGACGGACGACAAGGTCGTCGCGATCGCGCTGGAGACCGGGTTCGACGATATCAGCTTCTTCAACAGGACGTTCCGCAAAATAAAAGGAAGGACGCCCAAAGACTATCGTAGGCGTCCATCCGATTCCGATTCGTTATAGCTTCCATTCCTTAAATCGCTCCGACACATAGTCGGTTATCCATTGGTTCACTTGCCACAAGTCCGCGACGGGCACGTTCGTGTAAGGAATCGTGTGCAGATAACCCGGAGGGCCGAACTCCGCGGTGAACGTGGCCGAGGTGGCGCCTTGCTCCGCGCGACGCTCGAGAATGCTGCGCCACCAGCCCGTGAACAGCTCCAGCTCCGTCCGGTATTCCGGCGCCGCGGGATGCGGCACTTGCGGCCCCTCGGGATAGCCGACGCGTCCGTGAATATGAATCGTCCGCTCCATCGCGATCGCAAGATTGTCCGCCTGATCCTCCAAGTGCGATTCGCACACGTTCACCCAGTGGCTGAAGTCCGCGGTGACGCGCAGCTCGGGGAACTTCCGCAGCAGCCGCGCGGTCGTCCACGGCGTGAACATCGCGCGTTGACGGTGCGTCTCGTGGCCGATCGGAAGCCCGATTTGATGCTCGACTTCCAGCGCCGCCGAGTAGAACCGGTCCTGCTCGTCGTCCGTCATGCAATCGCGCGCGCTATGCGCGTTGATCATGATCGGCTTGAAGCTGGCCGCATACGCGACCTGCTCGCGGAAGCTGGCGATGTGATCGTCGCCGCCCGAGAACACTTGGGCGATGTATTCCATTCGGTACTGCTCCAGAAGCGTCATGAACCGCTCCCGTTGGTCCGCGCCCGGAGGCGCTCCCTCGATGCCCGCGTAACCCGCGGCCGACGCTCTGGCGAATTGCTCCTCCAGCGTCCCTTCCAATCCCCACAGCGCCTTGAACAATTTCAATTCCATTATCGTCGTCCCCCATCGCTTAAGTTCCTGCTATCGCCATCATAACCGTTAATGAAGCCTGCGAATAGCACATTTGTCCGCAAGCGGCCATATCGAACCAATCGCATCAAACTTAGGTAAATGATGTTAAATGTTTCATTGGACACGTTAAATGTGGTTTAATTAACTATGTAACTTCTTACGTATGTGGAGGGATCGTTATGCGAATTGAGCATTTTCTGCTGCCCAAGCATCAAGTGGCGTATCTCACGTCGAGCGCTACGATGCGCGAGGCGGTTGCGCACCTGGAGCGATGCCACTACTCGGCTATTCCGATCATCGACGATCAGACGGGCAAATATATCGGGACGTTATCCGAAGGCGATCTACTGTGGAAGCTGAAGAGCACGTCCGGCCTTACGTTCGATAATCTCGACACGGTGCCGGTAACGCAAATCAAAAAACGCATTCATCACGAATGCGTTCGGCTGGAAGCGGATTTGGACGACATGCTGACGCTCGCGGCCGATCAGAACTTCGTTCCGGTAGTCGACGATAGCGGCGTATTCATCGGCATTATTCGGCGCAAGGACATTATCGCGTATTATACGCGGAATATTACGGACTGAAAGACAACGGGTTCGCGACGATCGGGAGATCGAACGCGAGCCCGTTATCTTGTTGCGGCGCTAGGCGCGGTGCCACTTCATGACTTCTTCGACGGAAACATCAAGGACGTCCGCGACGTCCGCGGGCCTGGCTCCCTTGCCAAGCATGCGAAGGGCGACTTCCCGCTTGGCCTCTTCCCGGCCTTTCTCGATGCCTTTCTCGATGCCTTTCTCGATGCCTTTCTCGATGCCTTCCTCGATGCCTTCCTCGTAGCCCCATCTTTTCCAAGCCGGCATTAATTCCATGACGATCTCCTCCTTATCGGATTCGTTCGCGAGCAATTCTCGCAGGATGGACTCATCCTCTTCCTGGTTCGGTTTGTAGTACATATCGGCGACGGACATGATAAGCGCCATTCGCGCGTTGTCCAGCCGTCCCCGCATGCTTAGCAGCATGCTTAAGTAAGCGCTTCGGAGCTCGCGTCTGTCTCTCTTATTATATCCCATCTTCGCCAACAACGCAGCGGCTACCGGATTATCGGAGCCGATGAAGGCGCGCCAGTCTTGCTTGCGCAGAGCGACTTTGTAGTAGCGGAACCGCACGATCTCCATGCCTGGAACCGACATCGAGAACTCGTCCTCTCCTTCCCATCCGTCCGCGGTCGTGAAGACGGCGATCGGAATGATCAACCGGTGTTCCTTGCGGTGCCGCTCGAATAACTTGCCGAAATACGTGAACATTCTCTCGGCGAAATCTTCTTGCCGGTACGATTGCGGCTCCAAGTGCACGAGCACGTACGCGTCCGTCATCCTGTACTTGGTCTCGATCAGCAAATCGACCGTTCTTGCCTCTTCGCCGACGATATCGACAAGAAGCTCCTGCATGAGCAATCTCGTCTCTCCATGATCGAGCAACCGGTCCAACTCCGGAAAGAATAAAGCGATGAATTCCGCGAAAAACGTCTGCAACAGCTTCTTGAACGCCTCGTCGTGCGGCGTCGCGCCTGAACGCTTCGTCTCGTGCAAGACTGTCTCTCCTCCCCCCGAAAAGCAAAAACGCCGCCCGCTCTCCGAAGAGAGCAAGCGGCGCGTGCTTCGCGTCCGTGATCTGGTACTTCTAACCTTACCGCCGATCGCTTACGATGTCAATCGGGCGGGTTATCTTTCCCGCGCGCCCGCGACGTCTTTCCCTTGGCGGCGGGTTGGCACTTGCTCTTGCGGCGATCCGTGTACTGCCTTCCGTCCCGGGAACCACCAGTTGTATCGTCCGAGCAGCTTCATCGCCACCGGTACGAGCAGCATCCGGATGAGCGTCGCGTCTAACGCGATCGCGACCGCCATGCCGAAGCCGAGCATCGCGATCGGCACGACGCCGGAGAAGGCGAAGCCGGCGAACACCGCGACCATGAGCACCGCCGCCCCCGTAATGAGCGGGCCGGTCTTCTCCATGCCTTCCGCGATGCTCTCCTCGTGCCGGCCGGCGCGATCGTATTCTTCCTTGATCCGGCTTACGAGGAACACTTCGTAGTCGGTGCTCAGACCGAACAGCAGCGCGAGCAGCAACACGGGCACGAAGTGGATAATGTATCCGTTCGCCTCGACGCCGAAGAGTTCCGCCCCGTATCCGTTCGCGAACACGAGCACGAGAATGCCGTACGTCGCCGCGACGGAGAACAGATTCAGCACGATGGCCTTGAGCGGCAGCAGGATGCTGCGGAACGTCAGCACGAGGATGAGGAAGATCAGGACGAGCATGACGCCGAGCGCCGGCAGCAAGCTGTCGTTGATCGCCTTGGACGTATCCATTCCCGTAATCGTCTCGCCGCCGACGCTGAACGCCGTGCCGGCCGGCAAGTCCGCGGCGGGCAGCAGCGAATCGCGAATCCGTTCGACGACTGCTCTCGCCTCGTCGCTCGAGCCGTACTGGTCGAGCGTCACCTCGATCAAGCTCGTATGCCGATCGTTGCTGACGTAGCGCTTCGCCATCAGATTAACGTCCGCGGGCAGCGCTCCTCCGCCGTTCTGCAGCAAGCCGGAGACGGTCGCGGCATCCATGCCCGGGAAGAACGACAGCACCGACGACACGTTAATGACGTGTTCTTGCGCCCGCAAGTCGGACTCAAGCTTCGCAAGCTTGGCGAGCGCATCCGGCGTCGCCAGCTCGCCCGTCTCGTTACGCAGCACGATGCCGATCTGCCCGGCCGCGCCGATGCCGAACGATTGCTCGAGCAGATCGGAGCCTTGCCGCACCGCCGTATCCGCCGGCAGCGTCCGGATATCCGGCGAGTCCAGCTTCAGATCGAGCGCCGGCGAAGCGGCCGCGACGAGCGCCGCCAACGCCAGCACGAGGAACAGCGCGGGACGGCGCATAATGCCGAACGTCCATCTTCTCCATGCGCTTTCCTTGCCCGTCTTGCGTCCGCGGCCGAGGAACGGCAGCTTGCCTTTGTTGATTCGCGCGCCGAGGATGACGAGTACCGCCGGCAACAACGTCAAACTTGCCAATCCGGCGACAAACACGACGACGATGCCGCCGAACGCGATCGCCTTGATCGCCGCGAGCGGGACGACGAACAGCGCGGACATCGCGGCGATGACGGTGACCGCCGAGAAGAACACCGTATGCCCCGCGGTCGAAAGTGTGGTGACTATGGCTTCCTGCTTCGTGCGGCCCGCTTCGAGCTCCGCCTTGAACCGGCTTACGATGAATAGCGAGTAATCGATGCCGACCCCCAGGCCAAGCATCATCGCCGAGTTCGTCACGAATACCGACAGCTCCACTTCCCTGGCGACGAGGTAGACGATTCCCATCGCGACGAGCACGGACGCGATCGTCACGATGAGCGGCGTAATCGTCGCGACGAGCGAGCGGAACACGATCAGCAGAATAAGGATGATGAGCGGGAAGACGATCATCTCCGCCTTCGCCAGTCCTTCCTGGCTCTGCACGCTGCTCTCGCCCCAGAAGGCGATGCCGCCGACGAGATAACTCTCGAGTCCGAGACTCTCGCCTTGCAGGACGACGCGTTCTTGGTAGTCCGGCACGTTATTAATGACGAAGTCCGCGTCCATGCTCATATCGACGAGAGCGATGCTCATGTTCGGATCTTGCCCGACGAGCCCCGATCCGATGCCCTCGGAGGCATCCAGCACGCTGAACACGCCGGCCACGCCTTCTTCCGTCTTCAGCCGGTCCACGAGCTGGCGCAGCTTCTCGTTATATTCCGGCGTGCCGACCGCATGCTCCGAATCGCGGACGACGAGAGTCATGGCGCTCTCCGACCGCCCTTCGAATTCGCTCGCGAGCAGCTTCGCGGCGGCCAGCGAATGCGAGCCCGGCACGTCCCAGCCTCCGCCGCTCAGCAGCGGGGTCAGCTTGCCGAAGGCGATGCCTCCGAGCAGCAAGCAGACGATCCACGCGGTAACGACCGCCCACCTGACTTTATGAATCCGATTTCCCCAACCTGACAATAAACGATGCATCTCTCTCCACTCTCCTTAGTGCTTGTTTGAACGATCAAACAATCTATTTGAAAAAAAAGAGAGGCCTTTCCTTATGACTCTCTCTTCTCGCTCACCAACGACAAGTAAAATGCCCCAAGCATCTTCGCCAGCATCGCGTAAGCTTCGTCGTAA
Organism: Cohnella sp. GCM10027633; assembly: GCF_042675445.1. Lineage (NCBI taxonomy): Bacteria > Bacillati > Bacillota > Bacilli > Caryophanales > Paenibacillaceae > Cohnella > Cohnella sp. GCM10027633. The sequence continues at coordinate 30,896 of NZ_JBHTGV010000010.1, forward strand.
TGGAACGACGGATCTGCGATTCGCTGCAACGCGAGTCCTTCGATCGTCGCATGCAGCACCGAGGATATCGGCCCAGCCACTTCGGGGGGAAATCCGGTCAATGTCTCCATCGTCTTGCGGAAGTGGTTGCCCTGCAATTGCAGCATCTCTCTGAGAATCGGCATCGCGGCGTCGTTGCGCAAGCCGATCGCGAACAACTCGTAGCGCAGCTTAGACCATTCCGGATCTTCGATCGCGCGCTGCTTCGGCACTTCCAGCAGGCCGGAGATCGCTTCGACGTCCAGCGGCCCCTTCCGGTCGAAGTCCAGCAGCTTGTCGATCGAGTTGCAATATCGCTCGGCTTCCCGGCGGAACACTTCCGCGAACAGCAGATCCTTGCTCTGGAAGTAATAGTTGATCAGCCCTTGCGCGACGCCGGCCGTCGCCGCGATTTCCTTCGTCGAAGCCCGGTCGTAGCCTTGTTTGGCCAATACCTCGTAAGCGGCCGTAATGATTCTGTCTCGTTTGTCGGCGTCTGTCATCGGCGCACCTCTGCATCGTAGAAGAGTGTAGGGAATGGTTCTGTTTTCCATTTGAATGAACGTTCAAACAGATATTAGCACGGTTGGGATGGGAAAGCAAGACCCCAATCCGATCGACGAGGATAGGGGTCTTCGCTATAGTCCGGTCAATCTCTAGCCCTGACTCGGATACTTCTCCTGCGTGAGCTTCACGGTTCTTCGAATGAGCTCCCGCATCGTCTCGACGTCAATGTCCGAGACTTTGTTAATGTACACGCACGATTTGCCCGTCGTATGCTTGCCAAGCTTGGCCAGCAACGCTTCGCGCTGCGGGTCTTCCGGCTCGAAGTAGAGGCTGATCTTCGCTTTTCTCGGCGAGAAGGCGGCGAGCGGGGCGTCTCCTTCGTGTCCGGACGCGTACTTATAGTGATACGAACCGAAGCCGATGATGCTCGGTCCCCACATTTTCCCTACGTAACCCGTCGTTTCCTCGAAAATATCGAGCAGCAAGTACGCGTCCGCCCGCTTCTTCTCCGTATCCGCGAAGTTCTCGATGAATTCGATGACGCTGTTGTCGGTCTCTCTCGTCTTGGTCTCGTACATGGCTAGTCCTCCCATACTTCTACAGAATAGACATCAATTCGATTACGCAATCCAGTCGATTCCCATGCGTCCGTACAACTCCTCCGTCCTCTAGAACCGGATATGCTTCAGCTTGACGATCAGCCGATCCCATCGCTTCCTCAGCGTGCTTCTCCTGTCGGGCAGTAGCTTCACTCCCGCTTCCTCCGCGATCAGTTCGACGATGCTCTCCACGGTTAGTCCGTCGGTGCGAATATGCCGCTCGAACCGTTCGTGCGAGAGACTCTCCACGCAACGGTCGATCTGCCGCGCGGGCCACGAGTTGCTCCCATCGCCCCTCGTTCTTAATCGTCTCAACAACGTCTCCGGGGAAGCCGCCAAAGCAAAATGCTTGATCTCGACCCCGCCCGCCCTTAGCCCGCCCACGATCTCATCGAAATACTGCGGGTTCACGAGCGTCATCGGCACGATGATCGTCCCCGCATATTGGTTCGCCATCATCCGCAGCATATCCCGGTTGAACGACCGCCAGATCGGCAAGTTCTGAAAATCCCCGTCGTCGATTCCCTTCGGTGCGTTCTTCCTCACGAAATACCCGACATTCTCCGGGTCGTAGATATGCGAGCCGGGAAGCCTTCGGTGCAGCTCGTGAGCAGTCGTCGTCTTGCCCGCGCCGAAAGCCCCGTTAATCCAAATGATCAAGCGGCTCACCTCTCACGGCGTATACGTCGTCCCGTCTTCTCTACCGACGATGACCGACTTCGTCATCCCCGGGAACAACCCCGATTCGACGACTCCGGGAATGCTTCGGATGCGTTCGTTCAATCGTGCCGGGTCGGGAATGGCATGAAACGAGCAGTCGATAATGTAATTCCCGTTATCGGTTATATACGGCTCGCCATTCTCTAACCGAAGGGAAGGCTCGCACTGTAGCTTCGCTAAGTTCTTCAAGGTAAGCTCGACGGCAAAAGGAACGACTTCGACGGGAACCGGGAACTTGCCCAGCGTCGCGACGAGCTTCGATTCATCGACGATGACGACGAACGCTTGACTGTTGTAAGCGAGAATCTTCTCTCGCAGCAACGCGCCGCCCCCGCCTTTGATCAAGTTGAACTCCCCGTCGACCTCGTCCGCGCCGTCGATATAGATGTCGATGACATCGACCTCGGCTAGAGATAGGAGCGGGATGCCGAGCTCTCCGGCCAATTGTTCCGTTCGCGCGGAGCTCGACACCGCCCTGATCGCGAGACCCTCTCCGACACGCTCGGCGATTCGGCGTATGGCCCAGTAGGCGGTTGATCCCGTGCCCAGCCCTACGATCATGCCTTCACGAATACGTTCCGCGGCTTGCTCGGCTGCTGCTTTTTTGGCGTTCATAGGTTTCTCCTCCTCCATGTGAACATGATCATCGCTTCCCCTTTCCCCATCATAGCTTGGTGTTTTTGACCTGTCTATGTCGCGCGCGACCCAAAAAAGAGAACCGCCGATCGTCTCCGGCGGTTCTCCCTGAATCCCGTCTATTCGCTACGCCAGCTCCAACAGCCACTTCTCGACTTCGCGCATGGCTCCGTCGCTCGATAAGATACCGTCGTGGTCGGCGTCCAATATCATCCGCACCTTCGCCGAGTTATGTTCGGCGAACAGCGGCGCGTATTGCCCCGGAATGAACACTTCTTCCTTCTCCCCGACGAGCACGAGCGTCGGCTGGGTCATCGCCTTCAGGTTGCGTTCGTACTTGGCGTTCGGCGACCGCGACAGCAGCAGCCTGTAGCTGAGGTCGAGCGTCTCCCGTCCATGCCTGCGCGCGGGCGCCTTGTCGTTGTGCATGACGGGAAGGCGATTGAACGTCCGGATGCCGATCGCGTTGATCATCGTCAGCGTGGCGATGCGCGGCATGTTGATCCGAATCGCGCTTCCCGGATCCTTCTCGTGATTAATCGGCGCCTTCGGATGAATCGCCGGGGCCAAGAGCAAGTATCCGCTAATCTGCCGCGAGATCGGCCGCACGGCGAGACGCAGGACGTTGCCTCCCCCGCCGGAGTGCCCCGCCAAGATGAGCTTGCGCGCCCGCGGCTCGCGTTGCTCCAGCCACTTCGCCAAGTCCTCGATATCGTGATCGTGCTGGCCGACGTATTCCACGTCGCCTCTGCGAATCGGATGCAGGCCGTACCCGCGTAGATCGGGCACGACGACTTGCGCCAGCCGCTTCCGGGCGATGAATTCGGCGAGCGGATGCAAGTACTGTCCGTCTTCCGAGATGCCGTGCAGCAGGATGACCAGCTTATCGCTATCCGCGCGGTAATGGCGGTAGCAGAGGGATCTTCCGTCCCTCGCTTCGTAAGTCTCGATGGGGGGTAACGCCTTCTCGAACATGGTTGGCCTCCGACGGTCGACTATTGACGAGCTAATCGTTGTATGTCCTGCGGATTGAGTACGGTAGGACCGTCGCCCTTAAGCGAGGCGTTGATCATCGCGTGCCCGACTTCCTTCAGCGTGAGGAGATGCTTCGAGAACAGCGGGCGAAGCAGCGGGTACAACCAAGTAATCAGAACGGCGTACTTGGGCACGTTCTTCAATCCCTTGGTCGGATGCATATAGCCGGGACGGAACATGAACGCCCGCTTGAACGGCAGCTTCAGCAGATCGTTCTCCGTCTTGCCCTTCACCCTCGCCCACATGCTGCGGCCTTGCTCGGTGCTGTCCGTTCCCGCCCCCGTCACGTAGCAGAACGTCATGCCCGGATTCAATCGGGAGAGAGTCTCGGCCGCGTGCATCGTCAGATCGTACGTCACCCTGCGATAGTCCGCTTCCTTCATGCCGACCGACGATACGCCGAGGCAGAAGAAGCAGGCGTCGTATCCGCTAAGCTGCCCTTCGATCGCGGATAGGTCGTAGAAGTCTCCATGCACGATTTCCTTCAGCTTCGGGTGCGATACGCCGCACGGCCTGCGGCCGATGACGAGTACTTGCTCGACTTCCGGATGCTGCAGGCATTCGTGCAGCACCCCTTCGCCGACCATGCCGGTCGCTCCCGTTACGATTGCTCTTATGGTCACGAGGGACATCCTCTCCGGTCCGAATCGATGCATTCCCGCTCATTCGCGACAATGCGTTTACCGCCCATTATACCACAATTTCATCCGCTTTTATTTTCGGCCCGGACAGGCTTATACTGAGAAACATAAGGAGGGGTTTCCATGTGCGGACGTTATACGATCGTGGTATCCATCGAGGAACTGATGCTGAGGTATCTCGTCGACATGCCGATAACCGGGCACCATACGCCCCGCTACAACGTCGCGCCGATGCAGCAGGTGCTCGCGGTCGTGAACGACGGGGAGAAGAACCGGCTCGGAGAGCTGCGCTGGGGGCTCGTCCCTTCTTGGGCGTCCGACGACCGCGTCGGCTCCAAGATGATTAACGCGCGGGCGGAGACGCTGCTGGAGAAGCCTTCTTTCCGTACGCTGGTCGCGCGCCGAAGAGCGCTCGTGCCCGCCGACGGCTTCTACGAGTGGAAGCAAGCGGGGGACAAGAAGCAACCGATGCGGATTACGATGAAGGACGGCGGCATCTTCTCGATGGCCGCCTTGTACGATACATGGACGTCGCCGGAAGGCCGCCGGATCAGCACCTGCTCGATCATTACCACGACGCCGAACGAGCTCATGGCGGACATTCACGACCGGATGCCCGTCATCGTGCGCCCCGAGGACGAAGCGTTCTGGCTCGACCGCGGCAACGCGGACACGGCGGGGCTGATGAGCTTGCTGCAGCCTTACGATGCAGGCGCGATGCGGGCATACCCCGTCTCCCCGATCGTCGGCAACGTCAAGAACGACGTTCCCGAATGCATCGAGGAGCAGATGGTTTTGTTCTAAGCATCGGTCGGTTCGTCGAGCGACAGCGCGGCTTTGCCGCTAATGAGCGTCCCTATATCGCCGCCCTCGCAGATCGCCCTCATCGCGCCCGGCTTGTCGAAGTTGAACACGTGGATCGGCAAGCCGAAATCCCGCGCCAGGATGAACGCGGATTGATCCATCACCGTCAAGTTGCGCTGCAGCACGTCGTTGTAGTGCATGGACTTGAACTTGCGCGCGCCCGGATCCACCTTCGGATCGGCGCTCAGCACGCCGTCCACTCCTTGCTTGGCCACGAGCAGCGCGGCGCATCTTACCTCGATAGCCCGCTGCACGGAAGGGTAGTCCGTCGTAACGAACGGCTGTCCGTTGCCCCCCGCGAAGATGACGATGTAGCCTTTTTCCATATGGTGAACCGCTCTTAATCGTATGTATGGCTCGGCGACGGCGCTGACCGGCAAGGCAGTCATGACGCGCACCTCTCTGTCCGTCTTCGCCTTCAGGACGCCGCGGAGCATCAGACTATTGATGACCGTCGCCAGCGTGCCGATATTGTCCGCTTCCGCCCGTTCGATGCCCCACGTAGAAGCCATGCTCCCGCGAAAAATATTGCCGCCCCCGACGACGAGAGACACCTCGACGCCCATATCGACCACGGACAGAATCTCGCTCGCGATATGCTCCAATCTCGCCGGATCGAAGCCGAACTCCCCGCTGCCCGCGATCGCCCCGCCGCTTAGCTTGATCAACACCCTCTTGTACTTCGGCATCTTCCCGCCTCCCCTATCTACTCTATGTAATTGAACGATGAATATATGATTCGGACAGGTAGGAAGATTTGGGGGGAGGGGGCCGGCTAACGCCCAAAAAGCATCGGAGATCCGCGTCGGCTGTTCGCTTGACACCTCGCCGGGAGCCTTGGTATAGTGAACGCACACAACTGAATTCGGACCGCTTACGAAGGAAGCACCCGTAAGAGAAGGCGAAATACGCCTTTCTTGCGGGTGCTTTTTTGTTCGTTGCGCGTTGTCCGATAAATTCCAATCCGGAGGGATATCCATGTTTAAGCTGTCCAGTATCGCCGCGACGTTGCTTCTCGTCCTCGCCGTATCGATCGCCGTGCCCGGCTCCGCCTTGGCCGCCGCGATCGAACTTACCGCCCCGATCAAGACCGACTTCGACAAGACCGTCGCCGCGGCCGGCGGCACGACCGCGACGAAGTTGAAGCAGTCTTATCCTTCGCTGCAGGCACTGCTGAACGAAGACATGCAGCTCGAAGCGCAGATCAAGGCGCTGCATTACGCCAACGAAGAGGCGGCGATCGCGCTCCGCAAGGCGATACGGGACATCGACCGCGCCAAGCTGGACAAGCTTCAAGCCGAAGTCGACCGGATCAAGGCGAAGTACAAGCCGCTGTTCGACGATTATACGAAGCTGAACAAGCAGATCTCCGCCGCGCGGGCGTTGAAGAGCAAGACTTTGAACGCGGCGCTTAACCTTCAAGCGAACGCGATGAAGATGGCGACCCAGCTCGCGCGGGAAGACATCCGCGCGAAGGAAGCGGCGCTGAAGGCGGCCAAGACGTCGGCTGCCGCGGCCGTCAAAGCCGCGCGCGCGACGCTCGGCGAGACGGACGCGATCAAGGTGCAGATTAAGGCGTACAAGAGCGCCGCCGCCTTGCCTCGCAAGAGCCAGTCGCCCGTCTGGACCAACTTCAAGCATGCAATCAAGAAGCAGGACGTTCGAGGCGCCATGGACGCGCTCGAGACGCTCGTCTCGCTCGCGAAGCAGATCGCGGAGAAGCAGCGGCAAGCGCTCGCCGCCGAGAAGAAGATCGCCGACGTCATCGTCAAGACGAAGGCGCAGATCGGGATGAAGTAGGGGGACGGCCGAAGAGGGTTTGCGGATTAGACGTCATCCGGCGGCAGTTGTCCGAAGTTGCGCTCGATGAATCCGATCAACTCCCGCTCGTTCTCCCGGCCGTCTTCTCGAACGATGGTGGATAGCCATGTGACGCCCGCCATCATTACCGCTAAGCCGATGATTGCTTCCGCCGTCTCGGCCAGCGGGATGACCAAGCTCTCTCGACCGGCTACGGCGATCATGAAGCAGGCAGCCATTGCCAACAAGAAGAAGAACCCGATCGGATCCGTTAGTCCTTTGTAGGTGCGATACGTAACGACCGTCCGTCCCCCCCTGCGGGAGATTCTGCCGAACGCCCGGTTGAATATCGGGTGGCGCCTGGTTTTGCCGTCCCGGTAGGACAAGCAGAACCAGCCTAGCTTCGTCCATCCCGTCATCGCGGGCACGCCGAAATTCAAACTGAACCGATCGACGTTTTGTCGAATGAACGATTTGCAATTTTCCGCCGTGCGCGGGGAAGTCAGTCTTCGTTTCATGAGGCTCACCTCGACCTTTGCGTTATGCTATGATAGGGGGCATGAAGGAGTGGACGAACCGATGGCTTTAAGCATTCGTTTGGAGACGGACGGCGATTTCGAAGAAGCGGCCCGGCTGCGCGCCTCCGTAAGAGTATTCAAGAACGACCACATGATCGATAACGGCGGCGTCGTGCTTCGATTCGACGACAACACCGTCGTCGTGCAATCGAGCGTCAGCGAGATCGCGTACCATGCGCGGCGGGAGTGCGAGTTTTTCATGGTGCGGCAGCGGTAGAATGCGGTATGCGCGCCAACACAGAGAGATCCTCTAGTTAACCAGGGATCTCTCTCCTCTTTTAGAAATATAATATTTCTTCTATACTCTCTTTGCCCATCTCTTGCAATTTGATATATATGACTCCCTTACCCTCGCCCTCCAATTGCCCGATAGAGATCTGAAGCAATTTATTATTCCGTTCTTCCAATCTCCAACTATATCCATTCCATCTGCCGGTAACTTTCTGATCTTCTGAAGCTACGATTTCATTGCTGTATTCGAGATCTCCAAGTACTGTGCTGATCGTATTCTTCGTATTATTGAAAGTAAACTTCTTTAGTACCGGCGATTCGGCATTAGTAACCGTAACCTGTCCTCGGTCTTTCTCGATTTGGATCGTAACCTCTTTTTGCTTGATCATATTCATGTAATCGTTCAAGCTTTTAAAAAACGAATACTCTTCCTCGGTTATCCCAAGCCTCTCATCATAGGGCAATGGTTCACCCTCTTTCAAATTTCCAAGCATATTCGTGTACCATTCCATATGCTCGGCTAAACTCTCTTGCATTTGTTGCGTCAATCGCTCGGCCTTCTCGCTAATTCCGTTTGGTAACCCAACTACCATCACATCTGCCGAGTAACTGTCATCAACAAATATCTCGTTAACGAAGCTGGAAATCTTTGTATCTTCTGATTCTGTCGTATTTGAAATTTCTTTGTCTATTGCGGGGGCAGTCAATAATTGTTCGCTTGAATTAGAAGTCGTTGAACCGCAACTTGTTACAATCATAAGAGATACGATAAAAACGATCACCTTGAGCTTCACTTCGTTGGCTCCTTCTATTAATGCTTATCTAATGAACGTATTCTGCACCCGTTCGGACTTGATGAAATAAGGAATCCAGATAGCGCACGTTATGGCTGCCCTAACGTTATCCCTCATGATATCCGCGTCGAGCAAATCAAATTCCTTCACGAGAGCGATCTGATTCAACAGCGCATAATCGATAATGCCGGCCGCCAGACTCCCGCTATAGAAAATAATCATCAACTTCGGCAAGATCGACTTGCGGCGGTAAAGATTATAGAGGCAATAGAAGCTCATAAGCAGCAAAAGTACGTTGGCCGCTATCTCGAAGATTAACACGGGCTGCCACATCGGATCATAGAGCTCGGAGCCCTTGGTCGTCAGTAAATCCCACTCTTCGGACTGCAGAGCAGGGAGCGTATCGTTGAAGAACTGAACGATCAGAAGCAGAATCGTCGCGTATAGCCCGATCTGCACCAATACAAGCCATCCGCCCAAGCCCGATATCCCTAATCGAAGCGGCGGCGGTACCTCTTTATTCGTTTCGTTCGCTATGTTCGAGTCCAATATGATCCCTCTTTCTCTCTGATTTTCGTTCGATTGTACTTAATAGGTGTTCCAATAATAAGAACAGCAACAACGTTGCTAACCCGTACGAAACCATCTTGTGCGTCATTCTCAAATCCAACGCCAGCCGCCAACCCGCGGCCGCCGCCCCGAAACCTCCGGCGCTGACGACCGCATAGATGATAAGCGTGTCGAACACCCCCTTGGCCCGTCTTTTCGCTATATCGATTAACAGAGATATCGGAAGCGAAACCAAGCTCAGAAACGAGAAGAGGAAGAAGAACGCGGGAATCGGCAGCGAGTAGTAGCCGCCTTCCGGTGCGAAATCGACCGCATAGATGAAGATCGAGACCGCTAGCGCCGTAACGAACGTACCCATGAGTTTACTTGCAATGGTCATGCAGATGGTTATCCTCCGTCGTTTACGCCGTTAATGTTTATGTCGTTAATCGCCGTTCCATCTCGATCGCCACGATTTTGATCCCCTCGCGGTTCTCGACGACATTGCCCCCGCACGGAACGAAGCCGTGCTTGACGTAGAAGAGCAACGCTCTCGTATTCGTATTGTGACAGTAGAGCTTCAACGTGCCGATCCCGTGCTCGTCTCGAGCCTTGTGCATCATCGTCCGTAGCAAATGCTCCGCAACGCCTTGTCCCCTATAAGCCGGTGAAATGATGACGTTGCCGAGCCAGCAAGTCGACCCTTCCGGATTCAGATCGTACAGGTTCGCATAAGCGATAGGCGCGTCATCGCCGTTTACCAGAACCGTCGGACTTGCCCGGTTCGCGAGCATCTCGCGAATCTGCTCCGGCGTGAGCGGATAGACGAACCGGGGACCAATGAAGAACAATTCATCCCGGGAAGTCGGGAACATGCTGATTGCTTCCAAGTCCCGCTCGGCTAAATCCCTGTGCTCATAATCGGCCATTGGCGCCGCTCCTTTCATCTTACAATGCGCGAACCTTCTCCGATTCGTATCGCCCATCCCGATAGACAAGGGCATTCAATTGCATGCCGTAGGCGCACCCGCCGTCGATGCCGATCTTTCCTTCTCCGAACCAAATGTCCGGTGACCCCTGGATGTCGTTCGTTCTCGTATGCCCGAAGACGACCGTCTTGCCGTACGTTCGACGGGATTGAATGAACGTATCCTTGATATACATGAAGTCGCGATCGGACTGGTCTCTCCAATTCTCGTAATCCGGATTCAGTCCGGCATGCACGTAGATATGGCGGTCGTCCTCGGCATATAAGGGCAAGCTCGCCAGAAAATCGAGATGATGCGCGTAGTCCGTACGTATCCGTTCGACGGCTTGCTCCAGTGCCTCGTCCGTCATCTCGGCCCATATTCCGCCGCAATAACTCCGAAGCGTCTGTATGCCGCCATGCTCCAGAAACTTATGCCTGACCTCGGCGTTCGATGCTCTCGCCAGATCGACCAGCCGCTGGTCATGATTCCCGCGCAGCGCGATCGCGCCATGCCGCCGCACTAGCTCCATGACCCGGTCCACCGCCCCCTTGCTATCCGGTCCGCGGTCCACGTAGTCGCCGAGCAGCATCAGCTTGTCCTCGCCAGGACTGTAATCCAAGGCGATCAATAATCGATCCAGTTCTTCGCTGCATCCGTGTATGTCGCTGATCATGATGATTTTGCTCATTATTTCATTGTTGCTCCTCTTGTTTCTTGCTATTTATCTCTTTGATAATTAGATCCAGTCTAGTAATGATTCTTTCGTCGTTTTTCAATCTTGCCTTTTGCTTTTGCTCGATGCCGATGAGACCGACAATTACGAATACCATGAAGACTACCCAGATTATGGCCATTAGTTCAACTCCTCTAAGGGAAGGGCTACTTAAGACTTTCTCTGATTAAGTTGAAATGAAAATCAGAGATAGGTACATGTTCCACAATGAGATCAATACTTCCCCTTTGCCCGTCGATCTCATATTGTAACTGTAAGCGATTTGCCGAGCCTACCAAAGAAACGAACGGGTAGGGTTGAACTAACTTATACTTTTTCCCGTTTTTTTGAAAAGTCGCTTTCATGATTAATTTATCTCCCCAATATCCGTAAGCCGTTATCGTATAGGGGAGCCTCGTCACTTGGGATACATTTATCGGTAACTCGATAAGATTAAGATACATCACGTTCATCATGATTTTTGCGAAGCTTGCAGCATCGATATCTCTATAGATTTCCGACTGGTCCTTAACGAAGATATCGGGCATGATTATTAACTTCAAATCTAAATTATTCGCGTCGGAATCATAGTCAGCGATCGCAACGGACGTATCTAAGATCTCTTTCCATCCGGTATGCTCGGTCTTAATGTATTTCTTAATCACGGTATCGTCCGGAATCGTCGTGATTCGGTGAAATTCGTCTCGGAGATGAGGCCCGATAATGAAAATAGCAATAGGAAGAAAAAAAACGATCGCTATCATCTTTTGGTGCGATTTCGCAGCGAATAATAAATAGATAGCGATGACCAGGAAATAAAACATGAATAATATGTGTATCGCGCTAAAAAGCACAGCGAATGCGGGACTGGAATAGGATAGGCAAATAATTCCTAACCAGAACAATAGCAAAGAGTAATTTACGTTCATAAATACTTTGCTAACCAATTGCGAATGGCTCCTTTATAACCGGCATCGCATTTTAACAAAATACTATTTAGTAATTCCGCAATCGTTTGGGTATTTTTGTAACTAGTATAACACGATAATTGGAAACCGAGCGCTTCAACATACAAAAAACGACAACTAAGCTTACAACCCATCCTTCACGGGCACAGATGACGTTAACGTCTCCACTGTCCGCTTATCGCTCCTATTTGCATCTACTGCACAAATAACGCCTATAGTGTCACACCACACCGCACGCGCAGCACATGTTCGTCAACACGTGCAGCCGAAACGCAAAAAAGACCCGCGCACCCGCGAGGCCACTGAATAACCTAGGTTATTCAGTGGCCTCGACTGATCGGGGGTTTCTTTGCGAGTAAAGCTTTGAATCATCATGGACCCGTTCCAATTGAACTGATTTTCCACCCCAGTGCGTTTTTCTTCACATAAATAAATGAATCTAACCCATCGACTTCATATAAATCTCCATACTTGGGGTCATTCTTAATTTTACCTTCGTGAATCGAGTTACTGAATGCTTTAATCGGATGAAGGGTAAATAGTAATTGCTTTCTTACGGCAATCTCAGCGGTGGGAGAAGGGAAGAATACGACATATACGATTAGCAATGCAGCTATAGTTATCCACGTGTACTTCTTTCTCATGACCCTTTCAAGTTACCCCCAGAATAATCCACTGTTATCTTCATCTACTATTTTTAATTGCTTTTCAAAATCTTGATCAGGAATAATATCCTCAACATAATGCCATTTATCTTTACTGTCTCTCCAATATACTTTCCATTTGTTTTGATCTAATCGGAATTGTGCGACATCAATTTCTATCCATTGATCGCTCATAAAAGCCGGTCGTTCTTCAAAAAGTGTAAGATTGTTTCCTCTGATTTTATAATTCAGTCTCAATTCATTTCTGATATGCTTTGGAATTTTCTTGTCGATATATTCAGTCATAATTTTTTCAAGTCTCTTTTTAGTGAATGCGTCTAACATCAGCACACCTCGATATCCCCTTCTTCATGAAGAGCCTTTATGATTATTGGCTTAATTTCCGGTAGGTTTGTTTTTATTATTTGCCAAATTATCGTATTGTCGATTCCAAAATATTCATGGATTAAGATATTTCTTACTCCGATCATCTGTCTCCATGGGATATCTGGGTATTTAATTTTTATTTCATCTGGCGTATTTCTTGCCGCCTCGCCAATGATTTCGAGATTTCTTACTACTGCATCAAACATCATTTCATTGAAACAAAAGGAATCGAAATCGATTCCCTTTGTGTAAGTCTCTATTTTGTTTATTGACTCTAAGATGTCATTTAATTGTATGCTCTTTCGTTTCATTGAAATTGCACCTCGTTCATGACCTGTTCTTTCATGAATGGTTTAAGCGCGTTTGCCGTTACCAGGTCTACTGGTTTTTGAAACAATGATTCTAGGTATTCTTTAAGTTCAATAAACTCAAAGCCAACTGGCTGCATAAATTCCACTAATAAATCAATATCACTATCTTCTGTTTGCTCATCTCTTGCAAAGGAACCGAAAAGTCCTATCTTCTCAACTGAAAAAACTTTTACAATATAAGCTTTATGTTCATTTATGGTTTTTTGTATTTCTTCTTTGTTCAATCGACTCACCTCGATTGTAAGACTTTAGGTTTCTACACTTATTATAATCCATAAAATCAGTTTTGATAAAACGATCTTATGCTCTAAGGGGAATTCACCTAACGTTAATGTAATATGAAGTTAACGCCATATCGGGCAGCTCACATTATTCCTATTCATTGAAAAGAAAATTGGTTGTTATAAACCTTATTAAGGCTTCTCTTATATCCTTTACCTCTTCTAAATATTTATAAATAATACTTGAATTTAGCTCAACAGAAAGGTCTATCCTATACGTTCAATTCCAAGTCTTCTTTCGTTTCTATCTCTTATCCTTTGAGCAATGATATCTTTCCATTCTTCCAATCGATCACAACTCTTTGTTTTGCGATAATTTCATATACCGTTATTGTATTCACGACGTCCCACAGCCTTAAGCCCGAAGGGCGGTCGCGATGCGGTCAGGTGGTGCGGAAGTGTCCGGCTGAATTTACTTCCCCGATACTGAAATGCCTCATAGAAATACATCTTTCGCTTCGGTCCGGATCGGGGGTCGGCGAATGCCGGTCCATAGCGTTAATATGGTGTTAGCAGAAGTTCGCTCTTCGAGGATAACCCTAGAAATCTTTTATTATTTGCATTATTTATATTACTGTTAATATAAATCCGGCAAGTTGTGCAATGACAACCGGCAATTTGATAGTCAACTTTAATTTCAATGATTCATTCGAACCAGTGAACAGATTTGTAAATATATTAATTAACCCAAGAATTGTTCCGTAACATCCAAACAATAAGAACGGTATTATCATTATATTTAGCCACCAAATATCGAAATATTGATAGAAAGTTATCCACACAACCCCAAAGACTAGACCAAGTCCTAAATTATCTAGCCCCAACCCATTTGGCTTTGAACTTAATTTATTTAATTCGAAACCCAATCCCATAACGCCAATTATTGCCACGTCGCACTCTACGTACAAGCCATCGGCTAGGCCCCACTATTTATTTCTAACACCAGTCGTCAAGCCATTATGCCGTTAATCGTTGCTCCATCTCGATCGCCACGATTTTGATCCCCTCGCGGTTCTCGACGACATTGCCCCCGCACGGAACGAAGCCGTGCTTGACGTAGAAGAGCAACGCTCTCGTATTCGTATTATGACAGTAGAGCTTCAAAGTGCCGATCCCGTGCTCGTCTCGAGCCTTGTGCATCATCGTCCGTAGCAAATGCTCCGCAACGCCTTGTCCCCTATAAGCCGGTGAAATGATGACGTTGCCGAGCCAGCAAGTCGACCCTTCCGGATTCAGATCGTACAGGTTCGCATAAGCGATAGGCGCGTCATTGCCGTCTACCAGAACCGTCGGACTTGCCCGGTTCGCGAGCATCTCGCGAATCTGCTCCGGCGTGAGCGGATAGACGAACCGGGGACCAATGAAGAACAATTCATCCCGGGAAGTCGGGAACATGCTGATTGCTTCCAAGTCCCGCTCGGCTAAATCCCTATGCGCATAATCGGCCATTGACGACGCTCCTTTCTTCTTACAATGCGCGAACCTTCTCCGATTCGTATCGCCCATCTCGATAGACAAGAGCATTCAATTGCATGCCGTAGGCGCATCCGCCGTCGATGCCGATCTTTCCTTCGCCGAACCAGATGTCCGGAGACCCATGGATGTCCTTCGTTCTCGTATGCCCGAAGACGACCACCTTGCCGTACGTTCGACGGGATTGAATGAACGCATCCTTGATGTACATGAAGTCGCGATCGGACTGGTCTCTCCAATTCTCGTAATCCGGATTCAGTCCGGCATGCACGTAGATATGGCGGTCGTCCTCGGCATATAAGGGCAAGCTCGCCAGAAAATCGAGATGATGCGCGTAGTCCGTACGTATCCGTTCGACGGCTTGCTCCAGTGCCTCGTCCGTCATCTCGGCCCATTTTCCGCCGCAATAGCTCCGAAGCGTCTGTATGCCTCCATGCTCCAGAAACTTATGCCTGACCTCGGCGTTCGATGCTCTCGCCAGATCGACCAGCCGCTGATCATGGTTGCCGCGCAGCGCGATCGCGCCATGCCGACGCACTAGCTCCATGACCCGGTCCACCGCCCCCTTGCTATTCGTTCCGCGGTCCACGTAGTCGCCTAGCAGCATCAGCTTGTCTTTGCCGGGACTGTAATCCAAGGCGATCAATAATCGATTCAATTCGGCAACGCAGCCATGTATGTCGCTGATCATGATGATTCTGGTCATAGGCATGCCCCCTAGTTCGCTTACGAGTATATCATGACGTTATGGGAATTTAATACAGTAAAATACAAAATGAGACACTTCTCGCAAGATCAAGATGGTGGACATCCAAAGTAAAGAGGTCCCCGACGTAGTCGGAGACATCACCATATGGATGCCGGTCGTTGTTCTACTGCTCTTATTACAGCCTCAACAACTTCGCGCAATCGCTGCTGTTCAAATAGACAAAGTCGTTAAAATTGCCGAATTTAATAGATACTCGCCCAACATCGAGCATCGTTCGCACTTCCTCCTGCGTCAGCGTAATCGTCGCTTGTCCTTTGACGGGTTTGGCGACGCGATCTTGGAACTTCAACAATCGATCGGCTTGCGGAGGATTGAAGATGTTGATATATCTGCTATCTTTGCTCTTGTATACGATTACGAATTGCGCCCCCGTTTTGACCGGCGCTAACTTCAGAGACACGATCGATAGATCCTTGCTCGCGAATTCGTAGGCATATCGAATATTTCCTTGGACGCCGGCCTTCACGGTAGTTCCCGGCAAGGCACCCTGCCCGGTATTCTCTGCGCTTTCGTTGCCGCCACTACCTTCCGGGAGAGTATACAGTATTTTGTAATCAAACTCCTTGCCTGAAGCCTTGCCGTTGCCGGAAGATGCGAGTATTGCGTCCGGACTGGCGAACCAATCTCTCCAAGCTTGCAAGAATCCGTCCAGCGACAGCCCGGTATCCGCGATCAGATTGCTCTGGAAGCGTGTTGCGTCCTCATAATTACGATACATCGCCCGCCTTGAGGCCTCCGCTCCATACCGGTAATTCAAGAACGCGTACATGGAGCCCGCGGTATAGTAAGTATAGAGATGGCCTTTCGGATTCGGAACGCGCTTCGTGAACCACGCCCAATCCATGGCCGTCTTGTAATCGGAGATGAGCGTCGTTAGCCCGGACACTTCGTTGTTGTTCTTGAACCACATGTCCATCATCGGGACAGGGTCCGTCATGTATGTCTGTTGGCTTCCTTGATACGAATATCGTACGATATGGCTTTGCCCCTGCCACTCCTGCAATTCGAAATTATCGCCGGCATACGGATTTACGGAAGCCAACGCATGGTTCGATTCATGGGCGACCGTCCCCAACGCCGGGCCGGATCTCATGTAGATATACATGTTACCGTCCTTCGGATTGACGTTCGCGAAGCCGCCTCCGGCCGCTTCCGAACGACCCTCCAGATCCTTCCTGCCCGCGATGATGGCCGCCGCGTTACCGTCCTTCATGAAGAGGGCGATAATCTTCTGACCGGACTTCGGATAATAATTGTAATAAGCGATGCGTTCGTAGGTTTCGTCCATGCCCTTCAGAACATCCTGCGTAATCTGGCCGCGGTATTGTTCATCGGCGTAGATCGTATAATGTTTACTCTGCGTCTTGCCGAGCGTAAGCTTAGGACTGTCGAACGTAACCGTCGTCATCTTCTGACTTGCGTAATCGAAAGGCGCGGAATCTTCCTTCGCCGTCTGAACCATGATTCGATCGGCCAAGTCGAGCAGCGAATTCACGCCCGCTTCGTATCTCTGGGGCGAAATCGCGGATGCCTTATCCGTCATGGAATCGTCGACCCAAGTATCCCTGTCCCGTACCATTAACAGTCGCTTGGTCTTCGACTTCAGCACGCCGGACAACGAGTTGCCCAAGTCGTTGTTATAATAGCTTCGATTCGCGACGGCTTTAGCGAAGGTTTCGAAGCTCGGATCGGTATAACCAATGTTGATCTCTTCCGCTCTGCCGCTGCCCCCCATCGCGTACAGATCGACGGTAGCCGCGATGTTATCGAAGTTCAGCCGACCCGCCAGCGCGGAAATTCCTTCTTGCCCCTTCCACTTACCCCCGACGAACGCGAACAACTGCGTATACTCTGGTTGATTGCCGGCGTAATATCGCGCCATATCTAGCATCATCGCTGCCGCGGCCGATCCTGATTTCGCGCTCTCGTACGATCTACCGTCCGGCAAGCTGCCGAAACCGTCGATATTCGTAACCCAGAGGACAGCCTTCTCTTGCTTGCCGGGGATGACCCCGATTAAATTGTCCGCAGAACCAGCGTTTCGGCTTACCGACAGCTGAATATCGATCTTCTGATTCGTCAGCGCGGCAGTTTGGTACCCGCTGGAGAAGCCCGCTCGTTTAGCGGCCTCTTCCGAAATATAAAGCACGGGAACTTTCAAGCTCGCTCCGTTTAACGGATGCTCGTAGTTGCCTACCTTTAATTCGCCGTTGGCGATAATGAGTACTCCGGTTGCTCCCTGGGCGATCGCCCGCTGAATTCGATCCAAAGCGCCTTCCGGGAATTTACCGTCCTTGTCGAACCATCGGAACAGCGCAACTCCCTTGATTTTCCCCTTATAGTCCCCAGCCTTGCCCGCGCCAGCATCATAGACGTCGGAGAAAGCAAACCTGCCTTCGGCGGTCCGGGAGTAAGGCATGTAATCCTTCATAAGAGTTAACGTCTTTCCGTTGATTGACACTTGTTCCTTCGTTAACGATGCTACTTCCGCGGCCGAACTCAGACGGAACTTCCCGTTGCCGAAGACGGGAGACATGCCGTTCGCTTTCATCCGGGATTCAATGGCGGTCACGGCCTTGGCATAACCCGGCGTTCCGGCTTGCCGGCCGGCATATTCGCTAGCCGCCAATTGTTGAATAAGTCCTTGCTCCGCATAACTTGGCGTCGATGGCTGAGCAACGGCATGCGAAGGCCACGTTATCGATGACATGGCAAGAACGAGCGCCAATGCGACAATGAGAGGCTTGATGTAAGTACGAGTATGAATGTGAATTCCTCCTTAGGCTGCGTTCGACGCAATGGTCATACGACACAAACACTCTCTATTCTATTGGAAGTTTTTAACTCCTACAAGCAAAAACAAATAGACCCGCGCGCCCGCACGGGTCTTCCCTATTCTCTAGCACCCGATCAATCTACCTACACCTTAATCGCCGAAGTCCAGCCCCAGAAGAAGCCGTCGCGGTCCCAGGCGGCTTTGCCGCCGTGCATCTTCTTGAACGCCTTCTTCACTTCCTTGTCGATCGACTCGTGGCCGGCCTCGTTCACGTAGATGAACGACTCTCCGTAATGCGCCCGAATATGCTCCACCGCTTCCCGCTGGTACAGCATTCCCGCGTCTCGCATTCTGCCGAACATCCACGCGGCAACCTCGTCCGCCGTATAACTCATGAGTATATGCCCCCGAACTTAAAAATATGTTAAACGCATCATATTGCCAATATATCCCGCATATATAGTTTCATACCAATTGCGGGAGGCAACCGTCCAATGAGCGTCTTCGTTCCTGCGCGCCTGCGCACGCTCACCTTGTTGCTCGTCGTACTGTGTCTATCCTTCGCCCTGAGCGCGCCCGCTTACGCGGCGACGGCCGCGGCGAGCGCGAAGACCGAGGCGACGAACCAACTGGCCGAGAAGTACTTCAAGCACGAGCAATTCATCGTCATCGATAAGAGCCAGAACAGACTGTACTTCTACGAGCTGGGCGAGCTGGTCAAGTCGTTCCCCGTCGCGACCGGCCTGAAGCCGTCCTACACGCCCGAAGGCTTGTTCAGCATCGTCGAGAAGATCAAGAACCGCCCTTATTACAAAGGCAAGATCAAAGGCGGCGATCCGCGCAACCCGCTCGGCGACCGCTGGTTCGGCCTGAAGGTCGTCAAGAACGGCAAAGTGTCTTACGCCTACGGCATCCACGGCACTAACAACGAGAAGTCGATCGGCAAGTACGTCAGCGAAGGCTGCATCCGCATGCACAACGAGGACGTCCGCTGGCTGTACGATCAAGTCGCGACGAAGACGCCGGTGCTGATTCAAAAGTAGTCATCACGCCTGATGCAAACCGCTATAGTACCCGCCCACGGCGAGCAACTGCGCGTGCGTGCCCCGCTCGACGATCCGCCCATCCTTCAGCACGAGAATCTGATCGGCCTTGCGAATCGTGTTCAGCCGGTGGGCGATCACGAAGCTCGTGCGGCCTTCCATTAGCCGGTACAAGCCTTCCTGGATCTTGATCTCCGTGACCGTATCGATGCTGCTCGTCGCCTCGTCCAACACGAGAATCGAAGGATCCGCGAGTATCGCCCGCGCGATCGCGAGCAGTTGCTTCTGCCCTTGGCTGATGCCGCTCCCGTCTCCCTTCAGGACGTGTTCGTAACCGCCAGGCAAACGCGCGATGAAACCGTGCGCGTTCGCGAGCTTCGCGGCTTCTTCGACCTCCGCGTCCGTCGCGTTCAGCCGGCCGTACCGAATATTGTCGCGTATCGTGCCCTCGAACAGGAACGAGTCCTGCAGCACGAACGCCATATGCGAGCGCAAGCTGTCCCGCTTGATCGCCGTAATATCGTGGCCGTCCACCAAGATCTTGCCTCCGCCGGCATCGTAGAACCGCGCGAGCAGCTGAATGAGCGACGTCTTGCCCGCTCCGGTCGGTCCGACGATCGCGATCGTCTCCCCCGGCTTCGCCAGGAAGCTGATGCCGGCGAGCGTCTGTCCCGCCTGCTCGTCGTACGCGAACGACACGTCGCGGAATTCCACCTCGCCCCGCACCTGCGTCAGTTCGGCGGCCCCTCCTTCGTCCGCGCTCTCCTCCCGCTCGTCCATCACCTCGAACACGCGTTCCGCGCCCGCGACCGCCGACAGCATCGTATTCCATTGGTTCGCCAGATCGTTGAGCGGCCTCGTGAACTGTCTCGCGTACTCGACGAAGATGATAATCGTACCGACGGTGACGCCCTTGCCTTGGATGGCGAGCACGCCGCCGAGGCCCGCAACGATCGCGAAGCTCAAGTTGTTCAGCCCGTTCATCAGCTTCGGAATGAAGCCCGAGATCGACTGCGCCCAGAAGCCGGCCAAGCGGATCATGCCGTTGCGCTCCCGGAACTCCCGCATGACGCGCTCCTCTTGGGAGAACGCCTTGACGATCCGCTGTCCCGACAGCGTCTCTTCGATGTAGCCGTTCAGCTCGCCGAGGTGCCGCTGCCGCTCCTTGAACAGCGAACCCGTCCGTCTCGTAATCCACTTCATGCCGTAGAACATGATCGGCACGATCAGGAACGTCAGTACCGTCAGCATCCAGCTCAGCCGAAGCATCACGACGACGGTGCCGGTCAGCATGAGAACGCTCGACAACAGCTGGATCGCCGAGCTGCCGAGCGTCGAGCTGACGTTGTCCATGTCGTTCGTCATCCGGCTCATCAGATCGCCTTGCCGGCGCTTCCCGAAGAACGGAATCGGCAGCCGGTGCAGCCTGTCGAACAGATCCTGGCGCATCCGCAGCACCGTCTCCTGCGCGATGCCGATCATCCAGACGTTATGCGCCCAGCCGATGACCGAGCCGAGCAAGTAGACGCTGGACAAGCCGATGAGGAACGCGACCCAAGGCTGGCCGCCGGGTCCTTCCAAGTAGTCGTCGACGGCCATCCCGATCAGATAGGGACCGAGCAAGGATAAGCACGTCGAGACGACGACCAAGAGCAGCACGAAGCCGATCTGCCATCGGCGGTACGCGAGATACTGCCAAATGCGTCCGAGCGTGCTCCGCCAGTCTTTCGCCTTCTGCTCCTTCTGCGGACCTCCGCGTACGCCTTCTCTTCCGCCTTGGCCCGACTCCTTCGACTCCTCCGCAACCATGAAGCTCGAAGGACGCGGATAGCGAAAAGGATCACTTAAAGCTTGCCGAATCTGCCGCATGCCGCGCCGCCTCCTCTCCGGACTGGGATTCGTAGATCGCCCGGTAGAGCGGCGATTCCGCAAGCAACGCCTCGTGGCTGCCCTGCGCGAGCAGTCGGCCGTCGTCGAGCAGCAAGATCATATCCGACTTCGAGGCGGCGCTGATCTTCTGCGTGACGAGCAGAGTCGTCGTGCCGGACAAGCGGCCGAGCGCTTGCATAAGCGCCGCTTCCGTACGCGTATCGAGCGCGCTCATGCTGTCGTCGAGCAGCAGCATCGCCGGCTTGCGGATGAGCGCCCGCGCGATCGACAGCCGCTGCTTCTGCCCTCCGGACAAGTTGACGCCGCGCTGGCCGAGCTGGGTGTCGTAGCCGTCCGGGAACTTCACGATCGTCTCGTGAATCTGCGCAAGCTCGGCCGCTTCGATAATGTCCGCCATCGTCGCGTCTTCCTTGCCCCACGCGATGTTGTCCCGGATCGTCCCCGTGAACAGCAGCGCCTCCTGCGGCACGTAACCGATCGATCCGCGCAGTCTCTGCAGATCGATATCGCGTACGTCTTCGCCGCCTATGCGAATAACGCCGGCGTCCGGTTCATAGAAGCGAATGACGAGCTGCATGAGCGTCGTCTTGCCCGAGCCCGTCGCGCCCATGATTGCGGCCGTCTGTCCGGGTTGCACGCGGAACGTCGCCTGCTCCAGCGACGGCGCGCCCGCTTCCGGATAACGGAACGTCACGTTCTCGAACGACAGGCTTCCGACGAGTCCCTCGACGCCCGAGCCCGCATTCGAAGCGCCCTTGGCATCCTTCTCCTCGGTCGTTAACACTTCCTCGATCCGGACAGCCGAAGCCCGGGCCCGCGATACCGTCATGACGATCGAGCCGAATATCGACATCGCGATCGAGGTGCGAAGCGAGTAGTTGACGATCGCGACGACTTGCCCGAGCGTCGCGCTTCCCGTGTCGATGTCCTTGTGTCCGAACCAGAGCACCGCGATGATGCCAGCGTTCATGAGGAACAGAATGAACGGCTGCGTGAACTCTGTCAGCCGCATCGCCGACACCGAGCTGTCCATCAGCTCGCGCCCCCTTCGGGCGAAGCGCTCTCCCTCCACGTCCTTCCGCACGAAAATCCGAATGAGCCGCATGCCCGTGAAATTTTCCTGCATGACGCCGTTGAGCGTATCGAGCCTCGTCTGCACTTTGCGGAACAGCACCGAAGCCTTCTTCATGACCCACATGACGAATACGATCAGCAACGGAACCGTGACCACGAGCAGCAGCCCGAGTTCCGCATGTACCGTCACCGCCATGATCATGCTGCCGACGACGAGCAGCGGCATTCGAAGGAAGAACCGCAGCCCCATGAACACGACGTCCTGCAACTGCGTCGCGTCGTTCGTCAGCCGCGTGATGAGCGACGACGTCGCGAACCGGTTGAACGCGGCGTACGCCATGCCCTGCACTTTGGCGTAGAGCGCCTCCCTCACGTCATAGCCGAGGCTCTGGCTCGCGTGCGCCGCGACGAACGAGCTTGTAATGCCGGCCGCGAACGCCGTCAGCGCCCCGAGAGCCAGCACGCCGCCCCATAGCCAGACGACCGACAGATCCTGCTTCGCGATGCCCTCGTCGATGATCTTAGCAATCAAGAACGGCTGCATGAGCTCCGCGAACAGCTCGATCAGCATGAAGCCGATCGCCATGCCGGCCGACCATCGATACGTACCTAGAAAACGAAAAAAAGTCCGCATAGCCAAGCCATTCCCTTTCGCCGAAAATGCTGAGTCTATGCTCACCTTAACGAACTATTCCGAGGGTTGCAAGTGCGATTTGATCGGAATGCCGGGTTCGTAATTCGCCACGACGAGCGCATCCATGTGGCGGCCGCGCCGCAATATCGCGTCCACGACGCTCCGCCCGAACAACGCCTTCAGCACGCCCCATCCTCTCGCCGGTTGCCCCATGACGACCTGCGTGCTCCGGTATTCCTCGGTCTTGGCGAGCAGCGCTTCCGGCACTTGATGCTTCGATCTCGCGCGGCCGATCTCGAACGTGCCGCCCAGCCGCTCCGCCAGTTGCCGCGCCGCCTCGACGCTGGCGGCCGCGTCGACGCCGAGAGGGCCGTCGCCGACGTGCACGTACATCGCGTGCCATTCCGCCTTCAACCGGTGCGCGATCCGGAAGCCGCGCCGAATGAGACGGCCGGCGTTCCCCCCCGCCGCGACGCAGACGAAGATGCTCTCCCGTCGCCACGGCCCCCGAAGCGAACCGCCCCGCTCCCATGCCTCCAGCCGTTCGTCGACATCGTCCGCGATTTCCCGCAGCGCCAACTCCCGCAAAGCGATCAGGTTGCCGGTCTTGAAGAAGTTGTTCAGCGACTGCGCGACCTTATCCATCGCGTACACTTTGCCTTCCCGGAGCCGCTGCTGCAGCGCGCCCGGCGCGACGTCGATCAGCTCGACCTCGTCCGCCAGATGCAGGACGCGGTCCGGCACCGTCTCGCGCACTCGCACCCCGCTAATCTGCTCGACCGCGTCGTTCAAGCTCTCCAGATGCTGCACGTTCATCGTGGAGATGACCGAGATGCCGGCCTCGAGTATCTTCACGACGTCCTCGTACCGCTTCTTGTTCGCGCTGCCCGGCACGTTCGTATGCGCGAGCTCGTCGATCAGCACGACCTCGGGATTGCGCGCGATAATCGCCGCGGCGTCCATCTCCTCCAGCTTCGCGCCCTTGTAGTCGATGATCTCGCGAGGCACCGTATAGAGCTCGCCGACCTGCGCCAGCGTCTCTTGGCGGCCGTGCGTCTCCAGCAGTCCGATGACAACGTCGATCCTCTTCTTCAATAGGTCGTTGCCTTCGCGCAGCATCCGGTACGTCTTGCCGACGCCGGGAGCGGCCCCGATATACACTTTGAACTTGCCGCGGCGAATGCGCTCGATCTTCCGCTCGATCTCCTCCGCGCTTAACCTGCGGTAAGGCTCGGCCGCTGCCGCCCGGGCGGTCTTCGCCGGCAGCACGCGCTCGCCCTCGTAGTCGGCGCGGTCCGCCACGAAGTAGACGTCCACGTTCTTCGCCCTGCGAAGAATGCCTCTGGCGATCGAGCCGCCCCGCAGATCTTGCCAGAAGCTCATCTTCGAATGGCCGAGCACGATTCGCGTCACGTTGTTCCGAATCGCGTACCGCACGAGCGCTCCGGGCATCTTCCTCCGGCCGGTCCAAGGCAGCTCCTCGAACTCGGCTCCGACCTTGTCCGCCAGCTTCCCGATCGAGCGCTTGAACGCCGCAGACTCCTTGGACAGCGGCTGCCCGGGCTTCGCGAACGTGACGACCCGCATGTCGCCGCCGAGCCGCTTCGCGATCTGTTGGCCGCGGCGAATATGGATCGAGCCGTTCCAATGATACTGGGCGGAGACGAGGATGCGCTCGGCGGCGCCGGAAGGACCGACCAGCCCTTGCTTCTCGCGATGCTTCTCCAGCGATTCGTTCACACCTTCGGCGACGAGGCGCAGCGCGAGCTCCCGCAGCTTGCCGATATTGCCCCGCTTCAGGAAACCCGAATCGCCCGCCGACGCCGACAGGTCGCGCAGATGGCCTTCGTCCAATCGCTGCAGGATCGTCTCCGGGCTGACGTCGATAAGGCGAACCTCGTCCGCCATGTCGAGCGTGCCGGCCGGAACCGTCGTCTCGGCTTCGATGCCCGTCAGCCGCTGCGCGAGATCGGTGACGCCCTCGAGCTCGTAGACGTTCACCGTCGTAATGACGCTGATCCCTTTGCCGAGCAAATATTGAATATCCTCGAGCCTCGTCGCGAACTTCGCGCCCGGACGGTTGCGGTGCGCCAGTCCGTCGACGAGCACGACCTCGGGGTTGCGCCGCGTCAACTCTTCCAGATTCAAATCTTTCTTCTCCGCATCGCCCTTCGTCCAATGGATGCTCGGAACGCGTTCTATCCCTTCGCACTGCCGAACCGTCTCCGGCCTCTGTCTCGTCGACACCGCGCACAGCACGACGTCGATGCCGCCGCTCTTCAGCGAATGGCCCTCGCGAAGCATATGATAGGTTTTGCCGGAGCCGTTGACCGCGCCGATATAGACGGTGAACCGGCCTTGCCGGATTTTATAGATCGAATAGAGCAGCTCTTCCGCCGTACGGCGCCGGAATCCTTCCATGCCGCGTCCCCCTCTCGCGCGAATACCCTGCCGATCCGCCGTGCGGACCGACAGGGATTCTATCCCATGCGCTATCTTATTGAAGCAAACGTTGCAAGCCGATGTTCAGCTTCAGCACGTTGACGCGCGGCTCGCCGAACACGCCCAAGTCTCTGCCCTCGGTATGCTCGTCGACTAGCGCCTGCAGCCGTTCCGCGGATACGCCCGTCAGCTTGCCGATTCTAGGGATCTGCACCTCCGCCGATGCCGGTGTAATATGCGGATCGAGCCCCGAGCCGGAGTTCGTGACGAGATCGATCGGAAGCTTCGATACGGGCACGTCAGGATTCGCGAGCTTCCACGCTTCGATCGAGTCCTTGGTCCGTTGCAGCATGTCCGGATTGGACGGCGCGTAGTTATTCGACCCGGATGCCTCGGCCTTATACTCGATGCTCGATACCCGCCCTTGGAAATACTTCGGATCCGCGAAATTCTGCCCGATCAGCTCGGAGCCGATCGCTTGCCCGTCGGCCCCCTTGATCAAGCTGCCGTTCGCGTGATGCGGCATGAACAGCTGCGCCAGTCCCGTCGTCGCGAGCGGGTAGATCATGCCGCACAGGATAATGAATACGATGCCGGCCCGCAAGGCGACGGCGAAGATCGACCCGCCCGAGTGGTTCGCGCTCCCGATACTTTCGTTCATATGCGATCCTTCCCTTCTATATCCATAGATGCACGATCAGATCGATGAGCTTAATGCCGATGAACGGTACGACGATGCCGCCGAGACCGTAGACGACGATGTTGCGTCCGAGCAGCTTGGAAGCGCCCATCGGCTTATAAGCGACGCCCTTCATCGCGAGCGGGATCAAGAGCGGAATGATGATCGCGTTGAAAATAAGAGCCGAGAGAATCGCGGACTTCGGCGACCCGAGCCCCATGACGTTCAGGGCGTTCATCTCCGGAATGGCCAGAATGAACATGGCCGGAATGATCGCGAAGTACTTCGCGATATCGTTCGCGATACTGAACGTCGTCAGCGCGCCGCGAGTCATGAGCAACTGCTTGCCGATCGAGACGACCTCGATGATCTTCGACGGGTCGGAATCGAGATCGACCATATTCGCCGCTTCCTTCGCCGCGATCGTGCCGCTGTTCATCGCGAGTCCGACGTCGGCCTGCGCCAGCGCAGGGGCGTCGTTCGTCCCGTCCCCGGTCATGGCGACGAGCTTGCCTTCCGCTTGCTCGCGGCGGATGACGGCGATCTTGTCTTCCGGCTTGCTCTCGGCGATGAAGTCGTCGACGCCCGCCTCGCGGGCGATCGTCGCCGCGGTCAGCGGATTGTCGCCGGTACACATGATCGTCTTGATGCCCATCTTGCGCAGCTGGTCGAACCGCTCGCGCATGCCCGGCTTCACCGTATCCTTCAAGTAGATCAAGCCGTATATCCGATCATCGACCGCGACGGCGAGCGGCGTCCCGCCTTCCCGGGCAATCGCGTCGCCGCGCGCGTCCAAGTCCGCGGGAATCGCTCCTCCTTGCGCGGATACCCACTTTTTCACCGCGTCGACCGCGCCTTTGCGCACCTTGCGCCCGTCCTTCAGGTCGATGCCGCTCATCCGCGTCTCCGCCTTGAACGCCACGAACTCTCCGCCTGCGGCAAGCTGCTCGTCGTACGCGTACCCTTGCTTCTTCATCAGCTCGAGCACGGAACGGCCTTCCGGCGTCTCGTCTTGCACCGAGCCGATCGCCGCCCATTCTCCGACGACTTGAGCGCTAGCCCCGCCGACCGGCGCGAACTCGCTCGCCATCCGGTTGCCGTACGTGATCGTCCCCGTCTTGTCGAGAATCATCGTGTTGATATCGCCGGCCGCCTCGACGGCTTTGCCGGACATCGCCAGTACGTTGAACCGGGTCACCCGGTCCATGCCCGCGATGCCGATTGCGGACAGCAATCCGCCGATCGTCGTCGGAATGAGGCAGACGAGCAACGCGATCAATACCGGCACCTTCAGGTCGATATCCAAGTAACCCGCGATCGGTCCCAGCGTCACGACGACGATCAGGAAGATGATCGTCAAGCTGGTCAGCAGCGTGTTCAGCGCGAGCTCGTTCGGCGTCTTCTGCCGCTGCGCGCCTTCGACGAGCGAAATCATGCGATCGATGAACGATTCGCCCGGATCGCTGGAGATGCGGACGACGATCCGGTCGCTGACGACTCGCGTGCCGCCGGTTACGGAGCTGAAGTCTCCTCCCGCTTCCTTAATGACGGGCGCGGATTCGCCGGTGATCGCGGATTCGTCGACGGACGCGAGTCCTTCGACGACTTCGCCGTCGCCCGGAATCATCTCGCCTTCCGCGACGACGACGATGTCCCCTTTGCGCAACTCGGTAGACGGTACGACTTTGACGCCGCCGCCCACGACCTTGTTCGCGGTAATCTCCTTCTTCGACTGCTTCAACGAATCCGCCTGCGCTTTGCCCCTGCCTTCGGCCAGCGCCTCCGCGAAGTTGGCGAATAGGACGGTGAAGAGCAGAATGAAGAAAACGGTCAGATTAAAGCCGATATCGTCCTTCGCGTCGAAATACGCGGGGAACAGCGTCATTAGCAGGACGATCAGCGTACCCACCTCGACGACGAACATGACCGGATTTTTCATCATCGCGATCGGATTTAGTTTCATGAAGCTATCTTTCATCGCGCGACCGACGATCGCCGAAGACAACATGTTTTTGCGCTCTGCGCTCATATACGGTTCACCTCGCCTTTACCCTAGCTTCAGATGCTCTGCGATCGGACCAAGCACGATGGCAGGCAAGAACGTTAACGCGCCGATGATCAAAACGACGCCGATCAGAATGCCGTAGAACAACCGGTTATCCGTCCGGAACGTGCCGATCGTCTCCGGAACCCATTGCTTGCGAACGAGCGACCCGGCGACCGCCAGCATCGCGATCATCGAGACGTAACGGCCGAGCAGCATGACGATCCCCGTCGTGATGTTCCAGAACGGCGTATTGTCGGCCAAGCCCTCGAAGCCGGAGCCGTTGTTCGCGGCGGAAGACGTGTATTCGTACAACACCTGCGAGATGCCGTGAGATCCCGGATTCGTAATCGCTCCATGCCCCAGATCGGTCAGGAACGCGATGGCCGTCGGCCCCAGGATGATGAGCGGATGCATCAGAATGGCGATCGCGATCAGCTTGATCTCCCTAGGCTCGATCTTCCTGCCGAGGAACTCCGGCGTCCGTCCGACCATGAGCCCGCACAGGAACACGCCCAATATCGCGTACATGAGCATATTGATCAGCCCGACGCCTTTGCCTCCGAACACGACGTTCAGCATCATTTCCCCGAGCGCACCGAGACCGCCGAGCGGCGTCAGCGTATCGTGCATGTTGTTGACCGTCCCCGTCGTCGCTGCCGTCGTAACCGCCGTGAACAGCGATGACTGCGGAATGCCGAACCGGACTTCCTTGCCCTCCATGCTGCCTTGCGACGCATCGATGCCGAGCGCGTTCATCGCCGGGTTGCCGCGCAGCTCCGAGAAGTAGATGAGCGATAGGAACAGGATGAACAGCGTCATCATCGCGCTGAAGACGACCCAGCCTTGCTTGCGGTTGTTCGCGAACCTCCCATAGACGTAAGGCAGAGAGGCCGGCAGCAGCCACATCGACAGAATCTCGACGACGTTCGTCAGCGCGTTCGGATTCTCGAACGGGTGCGCCGAGTTGACGCCGAAGAAGCCGCCGCCGTTCGTGCCTAGATGCTTGATCGATTCGAGCGCGGCGACCGGCCCGATCGCGATGTGCTGCGTAACGCCTTCGAGCGTCGTGACGGTTAACGTCGGATCGAGCGTCTGCGGCACTTGCAAGGCGACGAGCAGCAGCGTGACGAGCACGGCCGCCGGAAGGAAGATCCGGACGTGCGCCTTGACGAAATCCTCGAAGAAGTTGCCGATCGTCGTTCCCTTGCTCGTGATGCCGCGCACGAAAGCGATGGCTACCGAGAAGCCGGAAGCGGCCGACGTGAACATCATCATCATGATGACGGCCATCTGCGAGAAGTAGGACAAGCCGCTCTCCCCGCTGTAATGCTGCAAGTTGGTGTTCGTAATGAAGCTGATGATCGTGTTGAACGACAGCGTCTCTTCCATGTTGCCGATGTCGTTCGGGTTGAACGGCAAGATCTTCTGCAGCCGCAGCATCGCGTACCCGATAGCCACCAATACGATGTTCGTTAACAGGAAGCTTAGCGCGTATTTTTTCCAATTCATGCCGTTGCGGTTGTGCAGTCCCATGAGTCGATAGATGAACCGCTCGGCAGATCCGAAGATCTTGTCCGTCCGGTTCGGCTCGTTGGAGAACACGTGATATACATACGTCCCAAGCGGTTTCACAAGCAGCAACAACACCGCCAAGACGATAACGATCTGCATGATGCCCATTGACGTCCCTCCTGCATTTTCGGCTCGCCAAGCCTGCTTAGAATTTCTCCGGATTCACTAAGGCGTAGATTAAATAGAGGAAAATAAACACGGTGAAGATCGAGACGACGATCATCGGTTGCCTCCTCCTTCGTCGATTACCCGGCCGCACCAATGCATGAAGCCGTAGAATAGACCGAATAGGCCGGCTAGCATAAGAACCATATACACGTCGAGCATGGGCGAATGCCTCCTTCTTCGTTACGTTATCTCGCGAGCAAATCGTCGGTAATGAGAAAAGCGTAGTCCTGCGCTTGGCTATGAATCACGTAGTCGACGCCCATCGTCTTGTAGACGTTGCGGGGGTTGTGGCTTCCCGTAATGACGTATATCGATCTGCCGGTCCAACTCCGGCATATTTGCACGTATCTGCAGCACAGCGTCACGCTCGTCTCGAACAAGTACACCCGCCCGATATCAATCGGGGGGATGATCCAGGATTGCTCCTTGGTCGTATTTACCACTATAATGTGCTCCGCTCCGAGCGAACTTACGCGCTCGTGTTCCTCGGGATTGTTCACGATCGCCGCGAACGGAATCTTCCTCTGCTGAAGCAGCTTCATGAACCGCTCGCCCGCGATATTCGGGGCCGATACCAACACGACGTCCCGTCCGGCCATTCTCGTTCATCTCCTCTTCTTCTCTTGGAAGAAGGCAACAAAAAAGAAGCCGCGAGAAGAGAGTCTTCTCGTGGCTTCCCGGCATGGCCAAATAAACCTCGCCCGTCACGATCCGTTGCCTCTCTCGGTACGCTTGCGAGGTTAGCTGCCGGATTCGGGCTTGAGAGTTGCCCTACCCAGAGCCGGCTAAGGCCCCGGGATTCACCCCATGGACGCGCGCCCGTCTCTCCCGGGCACGCTCCGTTGGTTCCCCCGCTTCCCGACGCATCGGGAATTCAGCGATTCATGGCATAACAAAGACCGCTAAGAAATAAGCATGCATGCTTACCCTGCGGCCGACACGGTCACAGTTCATCATCCTCTCTCCATTTGAGGCATCCGGTCTTAACGGACGCATCGGCGCTTACGAGGTTAGCTGTCGGATTCGGGCCGTGAGAGTAGCCCTACCGTCGGAGGCCGCATCCTAGGCGCGGCTGCCGACGGATTCACCCCGGACGGCGCTTCTCCCGGCTCTCACACCGGAACGGCGCCATCGTTGGTTCCCCCGTTTTCCGTGCGGACACGGAAACTCAGCGATTACGAATGGAACGATATTCAATTGACTGAATCGAATATTACGCTTGCCCCCGATGTTTGTAAAGGAATGACAGGTAGGGTTTAAGCGCCGCATTCCGGCAAGCCGCGCAGTTGTACCGTTTACAATCGCAGTGACCTCTACAGATCTCTCTCCGGCTCTCTCTTTCTCCGTTTCTCGTAAAAAGCATGCTTGCCTATCGCTCCTCGATTCCGGCAGCGGAACGCTTAAATTCGGAATCGCGAGCCAGAGAGAGCATACCCCGCCCGTTCGCGTGAACCGATCGCAATAGGTGCCGCAAACCCGGTTAAATCGGTTGAATTTCATCGAAAAAGCGCGCAATAGGAGACGATTATCGTTTGGCGACTTACCTCGCGCGGCGTTATATTGAGAGCTATCGATCGAGGCACGCCTGTTGGCGTAAGCAGAGGAGCGGATGGAACGGTGGACGACGCGGACGGTTATCGCATTACCGGAATCGAATTTCTGCAATTCGAGGGTCGAGGGGATACGGACAGGTACGGCGTGCTCCGGCTGTGCGCCGGCGGACGTTGCGGATACGCGCGCTGCGAGCTTCCCGGACGCGGGCATCGCTTCGATATCGTCGGGTGGTCGTCGTTCCTGCTCGACTTCCGCCGCCCGGCAATCGGGGAGGCCCGCCTCATCGCGGACGCCAGGCGCGCTTGCTGGGGCAGCGTCAAGGCGGAGCTGGTGATCGAGGCGTGCCGCGATCTCTCGCGGCGCATTCGCGGCGACCGGGAGGCGTTGCCCGAGCCCGTCCTCGCGCTTGACGAGTGCCAGTCTTACTTCGAGGTGCTATAAGGGCGAGGCGAAAACTGGAATCGACACGCGAGGACATGGTATGATACGGAAAGTAAACGTGCATGCAAGGGGGAACCGAAGTTGATCGCGGCAAGAAAATGGACAAGCTTCGCCATCCTCGCGCTCGTCGTCCTGCTCATCGCGGCAGGCTGCGGCAAACGCGAGACGGCCGACCCGAACGCCGTTCAAGGCGGCGGGAACGGCTACGACGCGACGGCGACGGCATCGCAACCGGCATCAACCGAACCAGCACCAACCAATACCGAGGAGGCGGACGCCACGAGTACCGTAGACACATCCGGCAACATCCCGATCGTAACGATCGAAATGGACAGCGGTAAAATCATCAAAGTAGAGCTGTATCCGAAAGTCGCTCCGAACACCGTCAACAACTTCATCTCGCTCGTACAGAAAGGCTTCTACGACGGGACGATTTTCCACCGCGTCATCCCCGACTTCATGATTCAGGGCGGCGACCCGGACGGCACCGGCATGGGCGGTCCCGACTACGGCATTAAGGGCGAGTTCTCGCAGAACGGCTTCAAGAACGACCTGAAGCACACGAAGGGCGTTCTCTCGATGGCGCGTTCGGGCAACCCGAACTCCGCGGGATCCCAGTTCTTCCTCATGGTCGCGGACGCTCCGCACCTGGACGGCGCTTACGCGGCGTTCGGCAAAGTGACGGAAGGCCAAGACGTCGCGGACGAGATCGTCAGCGTGCCGACGGGCTCGCAGAACCGTCCGAAGACGCCTCCGGTCATGGCGAAGGTTACGGTGGAACTGAACGGCTACGAGGCTGCAGAGCCTGAAGTGATCAAGTAAGACGCGCTTGCGCGCGACGGCGGGGCCCTACGGGGCTTCGCCGTTTTTGTGTTGCGAGCGGACTAGGGACAGTCGGCGCGGGATGGAGGCGTGCTGGCGTGGGACAGTCGGCGCGGACACAGGGGGCGCTATTGTGCGGATATCGGCACTATTGGAGGCGGCAGCGGACACAGTAGCCGTTATTCGTCGAAAGTATCGCGATATCGCCCGCTAAGCTAGCGAATAAGGTCCTCTCCGTCCGCGGAGTCCGCCATTTCGCCGCTTTCCCTATGAATAAGGTCGCTACAGTCCGGTTGGCCGGCAAAATCGAAGAACGGCGCTCGCCCCCGGAAGTTCATTCCGAGGCGCAAGCGCCGTTCTTCGTTCTACATTCGTCGTACTCCCGTCATTACCCCAATTCCCGCAGCCGATCCGCGAGAACCTTCATCATGCCCTTCAACGCGTCGATCTGCTGGAAGCAGATCGCGTACACGTGCTGGCGACCCAGCTTGAGCAGCACGGCGCGTTCGACCGCCGTGCAGTCGGCCGAGCGCGGTCCGCTGTCGATGATCGCCATCTCGCCGAAGTATTGGCCGACGCCGAGCGTCGCCAGCTTCTCCGGCCCCCGATGCACTTGGATGCTTCCCTCGATAATGCCGAACATCGAGTCTCCGTGCTCGTCCATCCGGCAGATCGCCTCGCCGGGCGCATAGACGACCTCTTCGACTTGGTTCGCGAGCCGGACGAAATCGTCCTGGGACAGGTGGGCAAACAGCTCGATCTTCTGCAGGACGAGCACCCGGCGCAGGATGACTTGGTTCGTGATCTCCGCGTTCGGATCGGCCGCCGATGCAGGCGCGGACGCTGGCGCAGGTGCAGGCGCAGATGCAGGCACAGGTGCAGGTACTGGCGCATCCGCAGCAGGCGCCGATACGGATTCGCCTCGCTGCTCCGCCGGAGCCTCGGCCGCTTCGCTCGCCGCGGCGGCTTCCGCCGTCGCCGCCGTCGCCTCCGCGGTCGCGTGCCGCTGGCGCTCCATCATCGCCGTCCGCAGCTTGCGGGACAGCCGCTTCATCATCTCGATCGACAGCTCCGTCCGGTCGAACAGCGCCTCGTAGAAGTCCGCGGAGCTTAACCGCAGCAGGCGGGCGTCGGTTACCGCGCGAACCGTCGCCGTCCGAACCCTTCGCGTCAATACCGCCGTCTCGCCGATATGGTCGCCGGGACCGCGCTCATCGAGCAACTCGTCTCCCTTATAGATGCCCGCCTTCCCTTCCCGGACGAGGAACAGCGCGTCGCCCGGGTCTCCTTCGTTGAACACGCCTTGGCCGGCGGTTACGTCGATCGTCTGCAGGAAGTCGACGAGCGGCAGCAGGTCCTTGCCCTTGAAGCCTTCGAACAACGTCGACTTCCGCAGCATCTGAAGCCGGGTCATCCGCTCGCGCAGCGCGTCTCCTTCGGCCTCGTCGACGAACGGAAGCCCTCGACGGCCGGAATGGTCCGCCTCCGTTCCGATGGCGGAGAAGCGGATCGCTTCGCGGAGCATCTCGTCGCCATGGTCGTAGAGCCAGATCAACTGCTCCTTCTTCACCGTCTTCTCCGATTCGCCGGTCGCGCTCCGAGGCGCCAGCATCCACTTCGTCAGCTCGGTCCGAAGATCGCCCTGCAGCAGCTGGTCCATGACCTCGGCCGCGTTGGCTTGTCTTCTCGCGTCGCCTTCCGACCAGCCGAGATACACCGCGTCGATCGTATGCGCGTCGTGGACGAGACCCAGCAAGCCGAAAGCCCTGCGCATCATCGAATCGCGCGCTTGCTCCGCCGCTTCCCGGAGCTCCGAGTCCGAAGCTCTCCGAGGCTTCCAATCCAGGTTGTCCGCGAAGCTTCCGTAGTGGACGAGCTCCAGCAGCGCCAATCGCTCGACCTCCGCGGCGTCGACTTGCAGTTGCTCCCTATGCATGCCGCTCATCGCGTCCAGCAACCGATCCCGCATATCGAAGCTCGCTTCGCCGTAATGCTTCAGCAGCATGGCGAACGCCGACTGCGTGCCGATTCGCGCGATCGCCGCGGGCACGTGCGGGGAGGCGGACTCACCGACCAAGTACGGATCGAGCAGCGGCAGCACGACCTTGTCCTCGTATGCCGTCAGCGCCTCGATAGCCTGCCGGCGCGTACGGCTCTCGCGAAGGAGCGGAACGATATGCGGCACGAGCTCGGGCACGGCGAGCTGTCCGGCCGACTCCAGCGCGCATCTGCGTACTTCCGAGGAGGCGTCCTGCAGCATCGGAATGAGCGGCTTGTAGAACTCGCGGACGCCGATCCGGCCGAACAACGACGCCATCGCCGTCCGTTCGTTATCTTTCCAGCTCTCGATAAGCGTCTTCAACGTCCCGACCGCCCGGAACATCCCCTCGATGCCGTAGTACTTGATCAAGCCCGCGATCGCGCCTGCCCGAACGGCCACTTCGTCCGCATCGAGCCGCTCCGTCAACGTATCCAGATTGGCGTCCTGCGCGTAAGCCGCGAGCGCGATGAGCGCCTGCGACTTCACGTTCGCTTCGGCCGGCTCCGACAGCAACCGCAGCAGCTCCGGCTCCATCCCCGCCGGCGTCTTCCGCTCGATGTAACGAAGCGCCTCTTCGGCCACCTCGGAAGCCGGATGGCGAACGAGCTCCGGCAAGTACGGCGCGAGATCGAACGACTCCAGCTTCGCCAACGTCCGCAACGCGTACAGGGACTGTTGTCGATCGGGACTGCGGAGCGCGCCGGCAAGCAACCCGCGGCTCGCCGGGTCCATCAGGTCGAGCTCGGAATCCGGCAAGTCGGCGCCGCGCGCTTCCAGCGTCGACAGCAGCATGCGCAAGTAAGCGCCCTTGACGCGAATCGCCGCATAGATGCCGACGGCGACGAGCGCGATAACGATGAAGCTGAACTCCCGGACGCTAAGCAGCGGCGACAGCACGATCAAGCTGATAGCCGCAACGCCCTTCGCCCCGTTGCGCACGACGCCGTCGAGGAAGCTCTTCGCGCGATTGCGCCATTCCGGCGAGATCGGGAACATGATGAGCTGGTTCACCGACGAGTTGATCGTGTCCCCGAGCACTTTGTCGCTGCCCTTCACGACGAGCGCGAGCGCCAGCACCGGAACGAACAACAGACCGACGCTGCCCGCGAGCAGCGCGATCGGGAAGACGAGGATCGACAACATGACGCCGAACCGGCTCAACAGCTTGCCCGCGACGAACAGCTGGACGAGCAGGGCGCACAGGCCGGAGAAACCGTAGAAGCTGCCCATGAAGCCGGCTAGCGCGTCGCCTTCCATCTCGCTTCTGAGAATGACCTTGAATTGATAGTCGATGAACGTCAGCGAGAGGACGAGCGCGGCCGACAGGATCGCGACGTACTTCAAGTGAGGCACGCTCGCGAATAAGCCTCCGCCCGGCTCCTGCGCCGCGCGCTTGGCCTGCTTGTTGTCCTTCGCCCCCGACGGCGAGCCGCCGAACGTCTCGGCGGGGCTCGCGATCGTGCGGTTGATGAACAGAACGGCGGTTAGAGCAAGCAGTTGCAGCGCCGCATAAGCGAACAATAGATTACTCGTGCCGATGAGCGGGGCCAGCAGCTTCAGACCGAAGCCGCTCAAGATGCCCCCGACGATGCCGCCGCTGCCGACGATCGGGATCGTGCGCTTCGCTTTGCGTTGGTCGAGCACGGAAGAGGCGAACTGCCAGAAGCACACGATCATGAGGAAGTTGAATACGTCGAACCCGACGTAGATAACGGGATACACCCACTGGAGATCCAGCCCGACGCCCATCCGCGACAGTACCACGCCGCCCGAAATAACCGGAATAAGCAGCAAAAGCAGCCGATCCAGACGGAATCGGCTGCCGTATTTTTGGAATAAGAACCCTACGAGAATAAGAGACGCCGCCTGCGGCAAATACATCTTCGACAACCACGACGCATCGAAACGCGACAGGAACAACGTATCCGCCGCCGTCCGTCCGACCGTCGACGCCGACACGACGCAGAACAGGTACGCGAACAGCCAGCGCACGCGCGCCCCGTCCGTTCCGCCCTCTCCGAATCCGCCCAACATCGACCGCCAAGTCTTGCCGCCATCCTTCTTCATCCGACACCGATCTCCTCTATGTACAATTCCAGTAGGTAAATTGTACTACAAGAGCGCGTCGAATCCTATGGTTACGGCTAGCATTTACAGCACTTTGGACAAAAATACCCGCGTCCGCTCTTCCTTCGGCGATTCGAAAATTTGCTTCGGCTCGCCGACCTCCACGATCCTCCCCTGCTCCATGAACACGATCCGGTCGCCTACCTCGCGCGCGAAGCCCATCTCGTGGGTGACGACAACCATCGTCATTCCTTCCTTCGCGAGCTGCTTCATGACGCCGAGCACCTCGCCGACCATCTCGGGATCGAGCGCGGACGTCGGTTCGTCGAACAGCATCACCTTCGGCTCCATCGCGAGCGCGCGGGCGATCGCGACGCGCTGCGCCTGTCCGCCGGACAGCGAGTTCGGCTTGGCGTCGGCCTTCTCGGACAAGCCGACTTTGTCGAGCAGCTCCAGCGCCTTCGCGCGGGCATGCTCCTCGGATTGCCCGCGCACCTTCACCGGCGCTAGCATAATGTTCTCCAGCACCGTCTTATGCGGGAACAGGTTGAACTGCTGGAACACCATCCCGACCTCGGCGCGAATCTCCTCGATCTTCGTGTTTCTGTCGAACAGAGATTGACCTTCGATTCGGATATCGCCCGATTCCGGGCGCTCGAGCAGGTTCAGGCAGCGAAGGAACGTAGACTTGCCGGAGCCGGAAGGCCCTATAACGACGACGACTTCCTGACGGGCGACGTCGAGGCCGACGTCCTTCAGCACGACATTGCTGCCGTAAGCTTTGGAAATCCCTCTAACTTCAATGATCGGATTCATCGGGCTACATCCTCCTCTCGATGAATTTAAGCAGCTTGGACATGGAATAGGTCAGCACCAAGTAGATGAATCCCGCGAACAGATACGGCTCCCACACTTTGCCTTCCGAAGCTACGGCGGAGCGCGCCCAATACATAAGTTCCGGCGCGGCTATGATCGCGACGAGCGACGAATCCTTGATCAGCACGATGAATTCGTTGCCGAACGCCGGAATCATCCGCTTGATCGCCTGCGGCAAGACGATATGCCGCATCGCTTGGCCTCGGGTCATTCCTAACGAGACGGCCGCCTCCGTCTGACCTTTGTCGATCGACTGGATACCCGCCCGGTAGATCTCCGCCATATAAGCAGCCGAATTGAGCGCGAGCGCCGTGATGCCGGCGATGACCGCATCCGTCCTCCCAAGCACTTGGGTAATGACTCCGAAGTGCACGATCAACACCTGCAAGAGCAACGGCGTTCCTCGGAACAGATGGATATAGCCTTGCGTCGGCAGGTGCAGATACCATTTGCGCGACATGTTCCCGAAGGCGATCAGCAAGCCGAGAACCGCGCCTATGACGATCCCTCCGAACGAGATGCCGATCGTATACAGCGTACCGCGCATGAAGAGCTCGAAGTAATCCTCTATAATATCGAACCTGAAGTCGCTCATCCGACACTTCCTCTAAACGTAATTATGGTGATAGCTTCCTTACAGACAAAAAAGCATGCGCAATGTTCCATTACGCATGCTTCCCCAAACCTTACTTCTGATTCAGCACGCCGGTCATATCCGGCTCGCCGCCGATCCATTTCGCGTAAATTTCTTTGTATTTGTCGCTCTCGAGCACTTTCTTCACCGCAGGCTCGAGCTTAACCGCAAGCTCGCTGCCCTTAGGGAATGCAATGCCGTAATACTCGGAAGCGAAGTTCTCGCGGTCGAGCAGCGTCTTGAATTTCGAATCCGGATTGTTCTTCAAATATTCCTGCGCGACCGCGATGTCCGCGACGACCGCGTCTACGCCGTTGTTCGCCAACTCCATCAGCGCGAGCGTGTTGGTCTCGAAGCGCCTCAGGTCCGTGTTGCCTTCGCCCATGATCTCGGTCATCAACGTATCCGCGGTCGTGCCGGTTTGAACCGCTACCTTCTTGTCCTTAAGGTCGAGCGCGCTCGCGACCGGGCTGTCTTCCTTGACGATGATCATGTTCGTCGATTCGAAGTAAGCCGGCGAGAAATCGTACACTTTTTTGCGGTCATCCGTGATGGACATCGCCGAGATGCCGCCGTCGAATTCCGTACCTTGCTCCACGCTCACCAGAAGCGTCTCCCAGCCGATGTTCTTCAGCTCGTACTTCAGGCCCGCTTCTTCCATGACCGCGGCGAGGAAGTCGACGTCGAAGCCTACGATCTCATCCTTGTCCATGCTCTCCATCGGAGCGTACGCCGCGTCCGTCGCGAATTTGTATACCTTCGTGTCTCCGCCCGAAGCGTTGTTGCCGTTATTTTCTTTAGATCCGCACGCGGTCACGATCATCGTCAAGCCGATGACGGACGCGAGCAGCATGCCGCTCTTCTTCATCTAAGTTCCCCCTATGAATAATGACTCTAATCTAGCAAAAGTGT
The DNA here is from genome assembly GCF_042675445.1 of Cohnella sp. GCM10027633. Lineage (NCBI taxonomy): Bacteria > Bacillati > Bacillota > Bacilli > Caryophanales > Paenibacillaceae > Cohnella > Cohnella sp. GCM10027633. The sequence continues at coordinate 70,116 of NZ_JBHTGV010000010.1, forward strand.
ACCAAGCATCCCTGTCCGATTGCAACGGGAATCTTTGGCACAATGTTAAGAAAGTTGACGTAAATAAATGGCGACGCTTTCATTTGTTGGCGGAAACCAAGGACAAAGTCCTACGAGTCATCCCCCCGCACCCTACTTAAGTAGGTTCATGTCGCCGCGAATGCCCGAGTATGCTTCTAGTATAACGTAGAAAATGCGACGAAAGGGAGTCATTTATGCGAATGAAAGCGATGCTGTGCACGAAATACGGACCGCCGGAGGTGCTTCGGCTGCGCGAAGTGAAGAAGCCGATTCCGGGACCTCGCGACATCCTTGTCCGCGTCCATGCGACGACTGTCACCTCGGGAGATTGCCGCGTTCGAGGCTTCCGGAGCCCTCCCCTGTTCTGGCTGCCGATGCGGATCGTTCTCGGATTCACGAAGCCGAGGAAGCCGATTCTCGGCGTGGAGCTGGCAGGGGAAGTCGAGGCGGTCGGCCGGGCCGTGAAGCTGTTCAAGCCAGGTGACCGCGTGTTCGCGATGACCGGGTTCCGGTTCGGCGCGCACGCGGAGTACGCGCTGCTGTCCGAAGGCGGAGCTATTGCGAGCTTATCCGACGGCGTGAGCTACGAGGAAGCGGCATCGATTCCGTTCGGAGGAACGACTGCGCTGCATTTTCTGAGGAAAGGGATCATTCGGGAAGGGGACAAGGTGCTGATCTACGGCGCGTCCGGCGCGGTCGGTACGGCCGCGGTACAGCTAGCCAAGCACTTCGGAGCGACGGTTACCGGGGTGTGCAGCGCGGCTAACGCCGAATTAGTGCGATCTCTTGGCGCCGACGACGTCATCGATCATACGTCGGAGGACTTCACGGCCAGGTCGGAGCGATACGACCTCGTCTTCGACGCGGTCGGCAAGACGACGAAGGCGGCATGCCGAGGCGTTCTCGCCCCGAACGGCCGATACGTCACCGTGGAAGGATTGGACGTCGCGAAGGAGCTTGCGTCGGATTTGGAATTCCTGCAATCGCTGCTTGCGGCGGGCAAGTACAAGGCGGTCATCGACCGCCGTTATCCGCTCGAGGGGATCCCCGACGCCCATCGGTACGTGGAGCAAGGACGCAAGAGGGGGAACGTGGTCATTACGGTAGCGCACGTCATCGAATAAGCAAGAGCCGTTCCCTGCGTCGGCGCGGGGAACGGCTCTCTTGCATCCGGCATCAAGCGTCGGCGCGGGCTTGCGATAACGAGAACGGCAATAGGTCTAGCGAATACGGCTCCTGCTTCGCGGCGGGCTCCTCCGCCATCTCGAATATGATACGAGCTCCTTCGACAAGCTGCTCGTGCATGAAGTACAGCGCCTCGTGCGGCCGGCCGTCCACCGTAACGCCGGCGACGTAAGGCTTCGCCGGCCCGTTGTCCGGCGCTTCGATCGTCAAGGCGCGGCCATTGTCCAGCCGGACCGTCATCCGCTTGAACAGCGGGCTGCCGAGGGCATACTGCGGCACTCCCGGACTGAGCGGATATAGCCCCATCGCCGAGAAAAGATACCATGCCCCCAAGCTGCCGTTGTCCTCGTCGCCCGGCAAGCCGTCCGGCTCGGCGCTGAATTGCGTCTCTAGCGTCTCCCTGATCCAACGCTGCGCGCGGGAAGGATACCCTAACGCCGTATAGATATACGGGATGTGGAAGCTCGGTTGGTTGCTGATGGCGAACTGGCCAAGCCCGCCGGCGGCCATCTCCGACATCTCGTGGATCTCTTGCCCGTACGAGCCGACTCGGAACGTCGGAGGCGCCGCGAACAATTCGTCGAGCTTCGCCGCCATGCGTTCGCGTCCTCCGTGCAGCTCGGCGAGCCCGAGCAGGTCGTGCTGCACCGCCCAGCTCGATTGCCAAGGACCGCCTTCGCAGTAAGGCCCGCCCCACTCGATCGGATCGAAGTCGCCAGCCCACTCGCCCGAAGCATTCCGCGCGCGCATGAAGCCGACGTCCGCGTCGAACAAGTGACGGTAATTGCCGGAGCGTTCGATCAGCTTCCGGTACGTCTCCTCGTCCCCTAGCTCCCGCGCCAGCTGCGCGATGCAGAAGTCTCCGTAGGCGTAATCGAGCGAATAGCTCACGCTATGATGCACCTCTTCGTCAGGCAAGTAACCCAGTTGCTCGTAGCGCGCGAGGCCTTCGCGGCCGACGTGCGGCCGATCCACCGGATACTTCGCATGCTTAAGCAACCCTTCGTAGGCGGCTTGCACGTCGAAGCCCCGGATGCCTTTGACGAACGCGTCGGCGATGGCGGCGTCGATCAGCGTGCCCGGCATCACTCCCCGTTCTCCCGGAGACACCCACTTCGGCATCCATCCGCTCTCCTTATAGACGTTCGCCCATGCCTCCATCATCTCGGACAATTGCGTCGGGCAGAGCAGGCTATACAGCGGCACCGTCGTCCGGTAGACGTCCCAGAACCCGATATCCGAATACATAGGCCCGGGCAGGATCTCTCCGTTGAACGGGCTGTAATGAACCATCGCCCCGGACGCGTCGAATTCGTACGTTCGGCGCGGGAACAGCAACGTTCGGTACAAGCACGTATACAGCGTTCGAAGCTTCTCCGGGTCCTCGCCGGAAGGGTCGACCTCGATCGACTTCAGTCGCTCCTCCCACGCTTGCGCCGACTCTTCTCTAAGCTCGTCGAAGCTCGTCCCCGCGGGCGCTTCGCGCTCCAGATTAAGAATTGCCTGCTCCTCGCTGATGAACGAAGTCCCGATGCGGACGATCGCTTCATTACTCGGCGGCAGCTTCAAGCCGATGTATGCGCCGACCCGTTCGCCCGCCGCGTCGGTCGGCGATGCCTGCAGCCGCAGCTCTTCGTCGAACGTGCCGCTCGCCGCGTCGTCCCATTCGCAATCGAACGAGATCGCGAAGTAATGCGCGAAGTTGTCGGGAACGCCCCCGCGGTTCGCGCGCGTATAGCCCGTGATTCGCCGTTCGGCGGCTTGCCAACGGATCGCCGATTCCCCTTTGAACGTCGAGACGAGCAGCCGCGCGCCTTGCTCCGGCTCGTCGAACGTCAGCCGGAACGCCGCGCCGCGCTCCGTGGGCGTCATCTCCAGCTTCGTTCGGCACCCTTGCAGCTTCGTTGCGTAATAGTCGGGCCGCACGATAGTCTCCTCCGGCAGCACCGAGCTCCATTGCTTCGCGGGATCTACGCGCAGCTCGCCGCTCTGGGGCATGAAGAGCAACTGCCCATAGTCGCCGATCCATGGGCTCGGCTGATGCGTCAACCGAATCCCGTATACATGCCTGTCGGACGGATGGAAGAACCAGCCGTCTTGCTCGAGCTTCGTCTGCGGGCTCCACGAAGCCATTCCGAATGGCCGGGAGACGAGCGGAAGCGTGTTGCCGTTGGAATAATGGAACGTGGAAGCCGTTCCTTGCAGCGGGTTCACGTAAGGCAAATAATTCGTCATCGGGTACTCGTGCCTCCTAAGGGCTGTCGCCTGGATTCGGCGTATATTCCCATTGTATGAAGCAGGCGGCTCCCGGTCGTACCAGCCTTTGCGACAACCTCTCAATATTTAAGGTGGAACCATTGAGCAACGGCGTTCATGTTCGTTATAATGAAGGGAATGATCAAGCTTGAGGAGCGGGGAGAAGCGAGCGATGTCCATTCCGAAGCATCTGCACGGAGACCAGGAAATTCACGGCGAGTTCCCGCATACGCTGAAAATCCATCATCTAACGGGACACGTTCCTGCCCACGTGCACAACTTCATCGAATATACTTACGCGTTCCAAGGACGCGCCACCGAAATCATCAACGGAATCGAACGCCCCTTATTGCCGGGCACGTTCACCCTTCTGTTCCCGCATCAAGTGCACGAGATCCGGTTCGCTCCGGGCGAGGAAGTGTTCCTGTATATCGGCGCGATCGGCTTGCAGGCGTTCTTCGATCGGACGGATACGTTGCTGTCGTTGCAGCGGCTGTTGCGGGACGCGGAGAACGATTGGAATACGTCCTATGCGCTGGAAGGGGAAGCCGCGAGCGACATGCTCGCGTTATTGAAGAGGATGCATGAGGAATTGCTGGGGGGACAGGCTTGGCACCAGGTGCTGTACGTCTCCAAGCTATTCGAAGTATTCGTAAGGTTGGACCGGCATCGCCTAGCGGCGGGCATGCGGAATCGCCCTGCCGGATCGGCGAGCCCCCGTCCGACGGGCATGTGGGACGTCATTAAGCACGTTTACCAACATTATCGCGAGCCGATCTCGCTGCGGTCGCTCGCCGACCGATTCGGCTTCGCAGTCCCTTATATTAGCGCGGCGTTCAAGGAGCTAACCGGGGAGAACTATTCCCGCTTCCTCGAACGCATCCGGCTCGCGCACGCCCGCAACCTGCTGCTCGGCAGCAAGATGAAGGTCGCGGACGTCTGCTACGAAGTCGGCTTCTCCTCGTATCCGACGTTCGCGCGCGTCTTCCTCGCCCGGACGGGAATGTCGCCGACCGACTTTCGGAAGGCGGGCGGCCTGCCGACGGATCGATAGAAGCATATGTGACTCTTTTTCGCCAAGATCAACCGAAGTCCGCCGCCGCTACCATGGTGCCGCGCATCACTTCCGCCCGTAGTCCGCCTTGATCTCGCCCCACTCTTTGGTCTGCCACTTCGCGACTTTATTCTTGTACGGATTCGTCTTGAGCCAGTGGACGGCGCGGTCGACGAGACGCCAGATCTCGGCTGTCGAGGCGTCGCGTACGAGCGTCGAGGCGACTTCCTTCTTCTTCACCCAGTTGATCGCGTTGACCGAATCGCTATAGATGGTCTTCGCGCTGCCGAGCTTCTGCAAGTACGCCAGCCCGTGCACGATCGCCAGGAACTCGCCGAGATTGTTCGTTCCCTTGCTGATCGGGCCGACGGAGAACAGGACGTCTCCCGTCTGCGTGTCCACGCCCTTGTATTCGACCGGCCCCGGATTGCCCGCGGTACCGACGTCGACGGAGATGCTGTCGTAGTCGATCTTCTCGCCGGACGCCGCGCCCGCGGCCTTCTTCGCCTTGCCGCCGGAAGCATGGGCTTGTCCGAACGTCTTCTTCCAGCCCGCCGCGTAGGCGATCTCGGCTTCCGACTTCGATTCGTAGGACTTGTACTTCGCGCCGTCGAACCCGTCGACCTGTCGCTTGCATTCGTCCCAGGTTATATAGAGGCCCGGCTCCTTGCCGACCCATACGACGTACCACTTCTGCTTCGCCATCTTATCTCCCTACCTTCCGGCTACTCTCCCGACTTGCGCAACAACAGCGATTGAAAATGCGGCTTCCCTTCGCCCATCGCCACCGTGTGGAACTCTTCAACGGCGAACAGCGGCTGCGCCAACGACTGAAGCTCCTCGTCCGTATACATCGCGAAGAAGCGCTTCGGCTCGTAGCTGTCCCCTTCCCAAATGCCCTCGCTGCTCTCGCCGCCGTATACGCCGTAGAAGAACAAGCCGCCCGGCCTGAGCACCCGGTGAACTTGCGCCAGCACGCCGCCGATCTCCTCCTTCGGGATGTGCAGCAGGCTGTTCATCGCGTAGACGCTGTCGAATTGCCCGTCTTCGAACTTCATCTCGCGAATGTCCATCTGGCGCGCGTCAAGCCCCTTCTCCTTGCACAGCCGGACCATCTCCGCGGACTGGTCCACGCACACGACCTCGAACCGGTTTTCTTGAAAATAGAGCCCGTCGCGACCCGTGCCCGCGCCCAGCTCCAAAATATCGTTCCTATCCTCTTCGAGCAGCGCTTGCAAATAATGCTGACGCTCTTCGAACTTCCACGGCTCCATTCGGGATTGGTCCCGTTGTTCCGCGTATTTATCGTAGGATTCTTGTAATTGCTCGTTCGTCCGACCGCTTGCTTGGCTCACCGTAATCCTCCTCGTCCTGCGCAACCCGCATGAACCGTAATCTCAGAATTTAGCGTACCTGACTCGTTCGGCCGATGCAACTTCAACTTCGGCCCTTCCGCCGCTGAATCATGACGACGAACACCGCCGCCGCGCCCAGCTCCGCAACCGCGATGATAATGCCCATCGGCAGCGCGTTATCCCCGCCCGCGATGCCGACTAGCGGCGCGACGATGCCGCCGAGCAGGAACGCCAGCAAGCCGAGCAGCGCCGACGCGCTGCCCGCCGCTTGCGCCTGGTCCCGCATCGCGAGCCCGAAGCCGGTCGCGCCGACGATGCCGACGCTCGACACGACGACGAAGAACCCGATCAAGATCATCGGCAGCGCGGCCGACGCCAATATCGCGGCCAAGAGCCATAGACCGCCCGCGCACGAAGCGACGAGCCCGATGACGAACAGCCGCTTCTCCCCGATGCGCGCGGCCAGCCTGCCCGCGGTCTGGCTGGCGATGATGATGCCGACGCCGTTCATCGCGAAGACGAGGCTGAACTGCTGCGGCGAGATGCCGTAGATGTCCTGCAGCACGAACGGCGATCCCGAGATGTAGGCGAACATCGCGGCGGTTACGAGCGCTTGCGAGAGCGCGTAGCCCATGAACGTCCGGTCGCCGAGCAGCCTGCGGAACGTCCGCAGCGTCTCCCCGAGTCCGCCTCTCATGCGCTTCCCGGGGCTTAACGTCTCGCGGAAGCCGAACCATACCCAAGCGAACAGCAATAACCCCCAGCCCGCCAATACGAAGAACAACCCTTCCCATGCCATCGCCTTCAGCAACTGCCCCCCGGCGATCGGGGCGAGTATCGGCGCCGCGCCGTTCACGAGCATCAGCATCGCGTAGAACTTCGTCAACTCCGGTCCTTCGTAGAGATCTCGTACCGCCGCTCGGGCGATGACGAGACCGGCCGAGCCCGCCAGCCCTTGCAGGAAGCGCATCGCGACGAACGTTCCGATCGACGGGCTAAGCGCGCACAGCGAAGATGCGACGGCGTACGCCGCAAGGCCGATCAGCAGCGGCATCCTTCGGCCCCGCACGTCGCTCCACGCGCCGGCGAACAGCTGCCCGACGGACAAGCCGAGCATGCACGCGGTCAGGCTCAGCTGCGCGAGCGACGAGCTCGTACCGAGTTCGTCGGCGATCAGCGGCAGCGCGGGCAAGTATAAGTCGATCGTCAACGGACCGAAAGCGGTCAACGAGCCGAGCAGGACGATCAGCCAAGCGACCGCCTTACGTCCGCTTCGCGCGAGGCCCAGCGGTTGTTCCATAGTAGATTTCATGATTGCTCCTTCTCGCGAATCGCGGCCCCTTGTTCGTGCGGACCCCTTCGTATATTCTCTAACTATACCATCGCGCAGGAGGCCGTCCATATGCAGATTATGGCCATGATTACGATGCTGATCGATCATATCGGCTTGATCTTCTTCCCGGACAACGCCGTGTGGCGGATCATCGGGCGCATCGCGCTGCCGATCTACGCGTACTGCATCGTGCAAGGCTTCCTTCATACGCGCAGCGTCAATAACTACTTGCGGCGCCTGACCGTTCTTGCCGCGATCTCCCAAGTCCCTTACATGCTAAGCTTCAGCACGTTGAATATTAACGTCATTGCGACGCTTGCCGTCTGCCTGGCCGTCATCGTCGCCGCCAATCGCTACCCGCTCTGGACGATCGGATTCGTCGCCGCCGGCGCGCTCGCGCTCGAAGCGCTCCCGTTCAGCTACGGCTACTACGCGCTGGCGCTCGTCTTGATGTACCGTTACCTCCATCGCCATTATTGGGTTGCCGCCCATTTCGCGCTGAACCTGTTCGCGCTATGGTTCGATAACGGCTGGTGGGTGCAGTCGTTCAGCATCGTCCCGACGGTGTTCCTTGCGTACCGGGAGACGCTGTTCGCCGAGTTCAAGCTCGGCATCGCTCCGCCCCGCTGGGTATGGCGAAGCTTCTATCCCGCTCATCTCGCCGCGCTGGCCGTAATCGCCGCGGTCATGAACGCCGGTTAACCAAGCGGAGGCGGGGTCCGGTGCTTGGTCGCTTGCTCATAGCCGTACGCGAGCTTAATCAAGACCGGCTCGCTATACGCCGCGCCTACGAACGTAATCCCCTGCGGGCCCTTGGTCACGTAACCTCCGGGCGCGACGATTCCGGTAGCGGCGAAGCCGCCCGGGACCGTAATCGAAGGATAGCCCGCCCTCGCGGCGAGGTCGGAGCCGCCTTCGTTGCCAAGGAACAGCAGCGCGTCCAGGCGGTGCTCCTTCAATGCATGGTCCAATCCGAGCCGGCGGGCCATCTCCTCGTTCTGCTTCAACGCGTCGGCGTAAGCTTGCTCCGTCAACGTCCCGCTCGTCTCGTTAGCCTTCTCTAACCCGTCTTGGCCGTACTTCAAGGCAACGTCGCCATGGCGTTCGTTGTACGCGATCACGTCCGAGAGCGTACGAACCGGAACGTCCGAGCCTACGCCCGCCAAATAATCGTCGACGCCCTTCTTGAACTCGTAGCGAAGAACGTCCCAAGTCCACTCGGTCCGCTCGCACGGAAGCGTTACGGGATCCACGATCGTCGCCCCCGCTTGGCGCAGCGCTTCGATAGCCGCCTCGATGATGGCCAGCCTCGCCTCGTCCAATTCGCCGTAATAAAATCTCGGAATCCCGATACGGGCATGCCGTAAGTAAGAAGCGTCCAAGAACGGCGTGTAATCCGCGTAAGCGCGCCCGTCGCTTGCCTTCGTCGCGGCATCCCGTTCGTCGACGCCCGTCAGCGCGCCGAGCAACCTCGCCGCGTCCGCCACCGTTCTCGCCATCGGCCCTGCGGTATCCTGCGAATGCGAGATCGGAATGATGCCGCTTCTGCCGATCAGGCCGATCGTCGGCTTCAAGCCGACGATGTTGTTCTGGCTGGCCGGACTGATGATCGAGCCCGACGTCTCCGTCCCGATCGCGGCCGCCGCGAGATTCGCCGCCGCGGCGACGGCGGAGCCGGAGCTCGAGCCGCCGACGAACATCTCGCCGGGGCCGTAGGGATTCAGCGTAAGCCCGCCTCTCGAGCTGTAGCCCGCCCAGATGCCTCCGGCCATGTAACCCGCCCATTCCGTCATGTTCGTCTTCCCGAGGAGTACGGCCCCGGCCGCCCTTAACCTCTTCGCGACCCAGGAATCCTCCGCGGCGACGGAATTCGCCAACGCGACGGAACCGGCGCTCGTATGCATTCGGTCGTGCGTGTCGATATTATCTTTCAACAAGATCGGAATGCCGTGCAAGATGCCGCGGCTGCCCCGCTCCCGTCTCTCCGCGTCGAGCGCCTTCGCGATAGCGATCGCTTCCGGATTGATCTCCAGAACGGCTCTGAGCTTATCGTTGCAGGCTTGAATGCGGTCTATATACGCGCGGGTTAGCTCTTCCGAGCGCAGCGAGCCTTCCTCCATCCCCCGTTGCATGCCGGCGATATCCGCCTCGACGATCCATCGGTCCAACTCGATAGTCATGGTAACGACTCCCTTATGCTTATGGCTTATCGCTTCATGCGATGAATTTACTTGTACGTATTCGGTATTCGAGCCGTGGAAACCGAATCCTCCTTGTATCGCTCCCGCGACAAGCGGTATGATGGACGGACGACTTCGACAACCAGAGGATTAACGACATCATGAGAATCAAAGATTGGGACGGCAATTTAAAGCTCCGGTTAGCCGGAGAGTTCGCTTATAACACGATATTCTGGACGTTCTTCCCGTTCCTGTCCATCTATTTCGCCTCTACGTTCGGCAAAGGCTGGACCGGCGTGCTGCTCATGCTGTCGCAAGCATTGTCCGTCCTAGGCAATCTGCTCGGCGGCTATTGCGCGGACCGGTTCGGTCGCAAGCGCATGATGGTCATCGCGGCCGCCGGACAGACGATCGGCTACGGCGCGTTCGCCCTCGCCGCGTCCCCCCTCTTGTCGCTGCCCCTTCTCGGCTTCGCCGGCTTCAGCCTCGCCAGCGTAAGCGGCGCCTTATACTGGCCCGCGAGCCAAGCAATGGTCGCCGACGTCGTACCCGAGCAGCACCGATCGAGCGTCTTCGCGATCTTCTATACGTCGGCCAACATCGCCGTCGTATTCGGACCGCTCATCGGCTCGCTTACGTACGACGACAATCCGTACCCGATGCTGTTCGCCGCCGCGGTCCTCAGCGCCGTGCTCTTCTTCGTGCTCGGGCGCAAGCTGACGGAGACGCTGCCCGCATCGATCGCGACCGGCCGCCGGGACGACGGCGGCCAGCCGTGGTACCGCTTCTTGGGCGCGCAGCTACGAGACTACCGCATCATCGCGACGGACCGCGTCTTCCTGCTGTTCATCGTTGCCGGCGTGTTATTGTCCCAGACTTTCATGCAGCTCGACCTGCTGTTCCCCGTCTTCATCGACGAGACGATCGACACCTCGAGACTGCTGTCCTTCGGCGATTGGGATCTTACCGTAACGAGCCAGCAGCTGTTCGGCCTCATCGTCTCGGAGAACGGCTTGTTCGTCGCGCTGTTCACGGTCGCCGTAACGAAGTGGATGCTCGGTTTCCGCGACCGCGTCGTCTTCGTCGGCAGCGCGCTGTTCTACGCGCTCGGCATCGTCATGTTCGGCCAGATGTCAGCGTTCTGGGGCTTCACGCTGGCGATCGCCGTCTTCACTCTCGCCGAGCTCATGTCCGCCGGTCCGCAGATGACGTTCGTCTCCCGAATCGCGCCGGAGCACTTGCGCGGGCAATACTTCGCCGCCGCCAGCATGCGCTTCACGCTCGGCCGTACGATCGCGCCGCTCTCGATTCCGCTCAGCAGCGCGATCGGCTTCGACTGGACGTTCGGGCTGCTCGCCGGCATCGCCGTCCTGTCCGCCGCGATCTACCACGTCATGTTCAACGCGTACGACAAACGGTAAATTCATGGAGCCTATTTTCCGGTATACTATAGACACGCCCAAAAAGGCGAAGGTCCGGTCTCGGACGCTTCGCCTTTTCCATATTCGATAAATGAGGAACTCCCTATGATTCTGCACAAAGGCGAAGTCCTGTTCCGCCAAGGAGAGACCGGCCCGCTGTACCATCTGAAAAGCGGCCTGCTGAAAATCGTCCGCGTCCATGCGGACGGCACGCCGACGCTCGTCAACGTGATCGTGCCCGGCGAGATGATTCCGCATCATTCGCTCATTACGCCGGCGCCTTATTACGGGACCGCGATCGCGCTGACGACGAGCGAGACCGAGACGCTGCGCTCCGACGACTGGTACCGTTCGCTGGAGAACGACCCGCAGCTATGCCTAACCGTCGCGCGCAAGCTGCAGGACAAGCTCCGGATGATGCAGCAGCGGATCGACCAACTGACCGAAGTCGCTCCGGCCGACCGCTTGCGGAAGCTACAGGCTTGGTTCGACGCCTATATCGCGCCCGCCGCCCTGACCGACGTGCTGACTCAGGACGAGATCGGCCAGTTCATCGGCTTGCGCCGCGAGACCGTCAACCGGTTGCTCCGCGGTCAGACTCGCTCGGCGACCGGCGCCTCCAGCTTGCCCGCCGGGCCGAAGAACTCGTAGCGAATGTCCGCGTCCGGCACGCCGAGAGACTTCAGCGACGCGTTGATCCCCGCCATGAACGGAATCGGCCCGCAGAAGTAATAGGCGGCATCCTTGTTCGGAACGACGGCGTTCAGCCAGTCCGCGTCGACGAACCCTTCCTTATGGAACGCCCGCGCGTCGCGGTCGGCTTCCGTCGGCTCGCTGTAGCACCAGTAGACGCCGACCTGCGGGTTGTCGCGCGCGATCGCCTCGACTTCGTCCCTCAGCGCGTGCAGCTTGCCGTAGCGCGCCGCGTGGACGAACGTGACTTGCCGCTTCGGATAGCGCTCGGAGAGCGTCTTGAGCATGCTGACCATCGGCGTCAAGCCGACGCCTCCGCTCAGGAGCACGACCGGACGCGCGTCGCGAACGTCCAAGACGAAGTCTCCCGCCGGCGCGGACAACGACAAAACGTCGCCTTCCTTGACCGCTTCGTGCAAGAACCGGGACACGACGCCCCCGTCCGCTTCTTCGCTTCCGTCTTCCCGCTTCACGGTAATGCGGTAATACGACCGCCCCGGCGCGTCTGACAAGCTGTATTGCCGGATATGCGTATACGGACTGCCAGGCACCGTTAAGCGCACGCTAACGTATTGGCCGGGCTCGAACGACGCGATCGCGCTTCCGTCCTTCGGCACGAGGTAGAAGGACGCGATCGCTTCGCTCTCCTTCTCGATCCGCTCGACCGTGAATTCCCTGAACCCGGCCCAGCCGCCCTCCTGACGCTCCGCCTGCAAGTACATGTCCGCCTCCACCGAGATGAAGACATTCGCGATGACGCCGTACGCTTCCGCCCAAGCTTGCACAATCTCGTCGGTCGCCGCGTCGCCCAGCACGTCCTTGATCGCCGCCAGCAGATGCTTGCCTACGATCGGATATTGCTCCGCGCGGATGCCCAAGCTCCGATGCTTGTGGGCGATCTGCTTCACGGCCGGGAGTATCGTCTCCAGCCGGTCGATATGAAGCGCGGCCGCGTATACCGCGTTCGCGAGCGCCGCTTGCTGCCTGCCCTGCTTCTGGTTGGCATGGTTGAACACGTTGAGCAGCTCCGGATGGTTCTCGAACAGCATCTGGTAGAATCGCTTCGTAATCGCCGTACCGTGCACTTCCAGCACCGGCACCGTCGATTTGATGATGCGTATCGTATTCTGGCTAAGCATGTGCATCGCTCCTCTGCTCTCTGTGAATCCTTGACACGGTCAAGTATACCCAGAGAAGCAAGGCGACCCTGTGATCGCAATCACTCCAATCGGCAACGATTTGTGACGATGGCTCCCGCGCATGCGCGCACCAAAAACGGCGCATGCGGGAAATCCCGCAACGCGCCGCCTAAGCACGATCTATCGATCGAGCGGATGAAGCTCCATCAGATGATGGCCGTACATCATGAGCGCCGACAGTACCGCCGCAAGCGCCAAATACGCGATCAGCACCTTCCACTTCACGGACGGAGAAGATAGATAATACGTACGATAGCGGGTTTGTTCCTCTTCGATGAGCTTGATCGCGTCGAGCGCCCGTTGCTCCGCATCGGCGAGCAGCTCCGAAGGCACCGGACGGTCCGGATCCCCGTCCTCGTAGAGCACCGGCTGGTGCTCCCACGCTTGCAGCAGCTGGCGCGTCCGCTCGACGTGCCGCAGATCGATCGCCGCCTTCTCCTTCGCGAACTTCTCCTTGTCGTGCAGGAACGGGATCGACCACTTCCGCAGCTCGCCGGACTGCTTCATCGCGTCTTCGGCTTCCGCCGTTAGCGCGAGCTTCACGTGCAGCGTGCTCGTCAGGCTCGGCCATTCGCGCACCATGGCGACGAATTGCTCGAGCTTCTCCTTCTCGTAGGCGAGCACGGAGGCGCGATAGCCTTCTCTCGCCCGATTCCACCAGCCGACCACGCCAACGATAAGCACGATGTACATGATCGGATTCGCGGGATACAGGATAACGATGGCGACAAGGATGCCGAGTCCGATGAGCCATATTTTCGTCGAGAGCACCGATACGATCCGGCCGCCGTCGAGCGGCGTGACCGGCAGCAGATTGAATAGATTGATTAACGCGCCCATGTAGATGACGAGCGCCCAGAACGGATCGCCCGTCGACTCGTAGAGCGCGATCGCGGGCAGGAACGAGATCAGTCCCGCGAGCGGGCCTCCGTAAGCGAGGAACGCCTCGGTCGCGGCATCCCGCGGCTGCTCTTTCATCGAGACCATCGCGCCGACGAACGGGATGAAGATGGCAGGCGACACGGCGATGCCCTTCATCCGGGCGGCGACGACGTGCCCCATCTCGTGAACGAAGATCAGATAGACGAGAGCGACGGCGAACTTCCACCCGAAGAATATCGCGTAAGTAGACACGCTCGCGGCCATCGTAATGAGCGTGCCCCCGAATTTGGTCCACTTCAGCAGCGCGATCGCCCACTTGAACTTCGCGAGCAAGAACACGCCGACGGCGGTTAAGGTAGATCGTGTTTTGGCGTTCATGCGAATGAGGCACCCTTTCTATGCTGGACGGCTTAACCGAACCAATGACTGATATAGACCATGACCAGCAGCCCGATGATGAACGAATACGTCGACGGCCGCTCGAAGCCGTGACCGTGGCTCTCGGGGATAAGTTCCTTGTAGACGATGAACATCATCGCGCCGGCGGCGAACGCGAGTCCGCCTCCGATCATCGACCCGATGCCGCTCGCGGTCATATAACCGACGATGGCGGACACCGCCTCCATAAGTCCCGTCAAGAAGACGATCGCGAACGACTTCAGCTTCTTCACGTTCGAATTGATGAGGAACACGGCGAGTATGAGCCCTTCGGGGATGTTCTGAGCCCCGATCGAGATCGCCACCATCGGACCGAGGCCCGCGTTCTGGCTGGCGTAGCTGAACCCGGTGCTCAGTCCTTCCGGGATGTTATGGATGAACAGCGCGATAATGACGAGGAGCGACTTCTTGTCGAACGACGAGATGCGGCTGTCGTTCTCCACGTCGATGTGGGGGATGTTCTTCTCGATCAGGTCTAGAGCGACGATTCCAAGCAACAAGCCGATCGTCAGCGCAACGATGCCCGACTCCTTGATTGCCTGCGGCATAAGCCCGAACGTCGAGGCGGACACCATGATTCCCGCGGTGAACGCGATCAATATGTCTTTCCACTTCTCGGATAGTTGCTTGATGAAAAAAATCGGGGCGGCCCCGAGTACGGTCGCCATTGCGGATATGATGCTTCCTGCCAATGCTGACGTCATGCGCGATCATCCTTTGTTCGAGTGCATCGGTATGCTTATAATATGAATCGATCATAAGGATAAACGACTTTTTTTGCAATAAGCCCCGCAACTGATCGCATGGAACGGACACAGAAGACGCTATCCGGGACGATTCGCGCAGTTTCGGACCAATCGCGGACACCGCGAACGTTATTTGATGCTAACCAGCTCGTCGAGCAGGCGATTGGCGAGAATAACGACTCCTGTGTCCGTCTTTTCGTCGATACCCGCTATTTTCACGACATTAACGTCTCTGGTGTCCGCACCATGCACGCAACGCAAAAGAGACGCCCGCATAGGCGTCCCTCGTCTCCCGCTATAGATGATGCCGATTAGCCTACCCGCACCGCTTCCAGCTCGATCTTCACGCCCTCGGCGTCGATCTCGTAGTCTCCGCCATACAAGCGAATCCGGACCGGGCCGCCGGACACCGCCTTCACTTCGACTTCCGACTGGGTCGTCTTGACGCTCAGCACCGTGCCTTGATACAGGAACTTGAAGCTATAGCCGCTCCATTGGCTCGGAATCGTCGGGTTCAGAATCAGTCCGCCCGGACCGTCCGAGCGCAAACCGCCGAAGCCGTAGACGATGTTCATCCAGGACGCGGCGATCGAAGTCGTGTGCAGCCCTTCGCGCGTATTGCGGTTGTAGTTGTCCAGATCGAGCCGCGTTGCGAATTCGAAGAACCGGTACGCTTCCTCGTGCTTGCCGAGCTCGGCCGCGAAGATCGAATGGATCGACGGCGACAGCGACGACTCGTGGATGCAGCGCGATTCATAGTATTCGTAGTTCGCAAGCTTCGAGTCGTGCGAGAATTGCTGATTGTACAGGAACATGAACATGAGCACGTCCGGCTGCTTGATCATGTCGTAGCGATAGATGCGGTCGTACGACCAGTTATGGTACAGCGGGAAGTCCGTCACCGGGATGGCATGGATGTCGATATGCGGCATATCGAAAAATCCGTCGTGTTGCTCGTAAACCCCCGTCTCCTCGTTCAACGGGATTTTCATGTCGTCCGCCAGCCGCTTCCAGCCGCTCCACTCCGCGCCCGTGACGCCAAGCCGCTCGGCCAGCGCGTCGAACGCCTCCGGCGCTTCTTCCTGCATGTCGGCGATCGCTTGCAGCGTGTACTCGAACAGGTTCTTGGCCATCAAGTTCAGGTAGCAGTTGTTGTTGACCATCAGCTGGAATTCGTCCGGACCCATGACGCCGAAATAGCCGAACTTGCCGGACTGCTGGCCCCATTGGCCCCTGCTCTCGTAGAACCGGCACAGCTGCATCAGCATTTCCATCCCCTGTTCGTGCAGGAATGACTTGTCGCCAGTCACCTTCACGTAGTGCCAGATGCCGTAGCCGACGGCCGTGCCGACTTGCAGCTGCAGGTTCGAGTGTTGCCACAGGTCGCAGCTCTCGGTGCCGTCGATCGTCGCGATCGGATAGAACGCGCCCTTGCAATCGACTTCCTTCGCCCGCTCGAGCGCGTTCGGCAGCGACCGGTAACGGAATTCGAGCAAACTTCTGGCCGCTTTCGGATTGTTGAACAGGTAGAACGGCAAGCAATACGTCTCCGTGTCCCAGAACGCGAGGCCGCGGTAGGCTTCGCCGGTCAGCCCTTTGGCGCCGATGTTGAAGCCCGGGTTGTCGCCCCGGTACGTCTGGTACAGCTGGAAAATACAAAACCGGATCCCCTGCTGATTGTCCGGATCGCCCTCGATCGCGATGTCCGACGTGTCCCAGATGCGCGTCCAATAGGCGGTCTGGTCGGCGATGAACTCGTTGAACGTCTTGATCGGCAGCGATCGGATAATCGAGAGGACGTTCTCCTTCAGCGCCGGCATGTCGACGGAGGCGTCCTTCTCCGCGAAGTTAACGACCAGCTTGCCGAAGTGCGCGAGCTGTCCCGGCTTAAGCGGCAGCGAGAAAGCCTGGCCGACGTATTTGTCCTCGAGGACGAGCTTCGTATCAACGCCGTTCGAAGTTTCGAGCGCGAACGCCGACACGAGCCGGTTGCCGGTATTGATCGTCTTCGCGACGATGCCCGTCCAACCGTTCTCTTCGCCGCTCGATACCGCGTTCCACAGATTCTTGCCCTGGTCTTCGTGAATCGGCGAGAAGTCGAGCCCCGCTTGGACGCGGATGTCGCCCTCGAAGTCGTCGGACTCGAACGTGACGCGCTGCCCGCCCAAGTTCGAATGCGTCATGCTCACGAGGCGCTCGAACGTCACGCGGATCGACTTGCCGCCGGCGAGATGCCAGACGAATTGGCGCTCGTACACGCCGGTGCGGAAGTCGACGCGGCGGACGTAGTTCGAGAAGTCGCTCTTGGCCAAGTCCAGCGTCTCGCCGTCCGCTTCGATGCGCGTGTGCAGCCAGTTCACCGCGTTCGCCATGAACCGCAGGCTGCGGATAATGCCCTTGTAATGCGCGCCGAGCTTCATCTCCTCGTACAAGCCGTTGAAGTAGCTGCCGACGAGGCTGTCTCCGCTATACCCTTCGTCCGGGTACCCCCGCACGCCCATATATTCGTTGCCCAAGGAGAAGATCGATTCCGACACCCGGTTGCGCGCCGGATCGAAGCCCTCCTCGATGACCGCCCACGGATTCACTTTCAAATATTTGTCCGCCACTTTCGCCATGATAACCCGTCCTTCCCCCTGCGAAATGGCCGCATTCGCGGCTTCTTGTGACAGGATAGCACGGCTCGCCCGGCGCCTTAATGTCTGAACCTATGCAAATCGTTGGCATTCTTACGGAGTTGGGGGAGGTAGGAGCGTCTTGGTTGCGTGCGGGGCGGGCGGAGTATCAGGCGCAGGGAGCGAGTCGTGTTAGCGTGCTTCCGCGCGGAATTTCTGGAGAGGCGGGCGGTTCGTGTCTGCTGGCGCTAGTCCGGTCCATTATGTTCGAAATTTCGAGTCTATTCATTACCGTTCGGGCAAAAATCATCCTTATATTCGAATAATCATACACATGGCACGCTGAATCGAGAAAATCGAAATATGTATATGAAAATTCGGATGTATTGGATCGAATGAGCGTTATTCGCCAAATTGTATTCGAAAAATCGAGTCCAACGCATAAAGCCGCGCCGCCATTGCCCCGTGATTGCCCCGTGCAATACGAGAAAGCCGCCCCTGCGCGAAGCAGAGACGGCGATTCGGTTACTCTGTTATTGTTCACTTCTTCTTCGCCACGCTCTTGATGAGATTCATCAAGCTCGCCAACGTATCTTTATGCGGCGCGCCCTTCACCATGCGGTCAATGTAGGTTTGCCGGTCGTCGTACAGCCGATCGATCCGCGAAGCGAGCTCCTCCGAGGTCAGATTCTCTTCCTGCAGCACGTCGCAGTAGCCCGACTTGCGGAACGATTCCGCGTTCAGCAGCTGGTCGCCGCGGCTCTGCGCCTTCGTGAGCGGAATGAGCAGCATCGGCTTGCGCAGGTGCAGGAATTCGAAGATCGCGTTCGCCCCCGCCCGGGATACGATGACGTCGGTCATCGCGAGAATATCAGGCAGTTCGTCCTGCACGTATTCCACCTGCACGTAGCCCGGCGCCTTCGCGGCGTCGTCCGTCTGCCCTTTGCCGCACAGATGCACGATCTGATACCGTTTCGTCAGCCGCTCGAGCGCCGCCCGTATCGCCAGGTTGATTCGGCGGGAGCCGAGGCTTCCGCCCATCACGAGCAGTACCGGCTTGCCGTCGGAGAACCCGGCCCACGCTCTTCCTCGCTTGGCGTCGCCTTCGTTCAGCGCTTCGCGGATGACCGGGCCGACATACTGCGCCTTGTTCTTCGGCAGATGCCGATCCGTGTCCGCGAACGTCGTGCACACCTTCGTCGCGAACGGAATCGCGATCTTGTTCGCCAGTCCCGGCGTCACGTCCGATTCGTGAATGACGACCGGCACGCGGTTCAGCTTGGCGCCGAGCACGACGGGAACCGAGACGAATCCCCCTTTGGAGAAAATCACGTCCGGCTTGCTCCGCTTGATCGTCCGGTACGCCTGGAACACGCCCTGGACGACGCGAAACGGATCCTTCACGTTGTTCCAGTCCAAGTATCTGCGCAGCTTGCCGGTCGCGATGCCGTGATACTTCACGTTCGGCACGTCCGCGATCAGTTGCTTCTCGATGCCCGCTTGCGAGCCGATGTATTCGGCGGTCCATCCTTCGGCTTGGAACCTCGGAATGAGCGCGAGATTCACCGTAACGTGACCCGCCGTCCCGCCGCCCGTGAACATGATCTTCCGCTTCTTGTTCATATTGACTCTTCACCTACTCGATACTCTCGTATACTTCACATCTTCCCCATTATACGTGCAATCGCTTCGTTCATGGCTAACGGATTTCGCGACGTCTCGAACTTTGTGTTGGGAACCGTCCGACAACGCTGGAATTCGATAGGATACGGGCTTTGCGAATACGCAGGAATTGACGTTTTTAACAGTAGGAACTCGATGTTTTCGAAGATGTCATACTGTACTTGCCAACTTTCTCCATACATGATAGTGACGAAGGGAGGCGAATAAGCAGACGATTCGCGTTTTGGCGCACCTACTTCTCTGATTCGCAAGCCATGGCAACATGCAGTGAATGGAAGAGCACGTACACAATGAAGCGAGGGATTCATGACGATGACGAAGAACACAAGACAACCGGGCAAGCTGAGATCGAAAGTAATCGGGCTATTATGCGCTGCAACGATGGTCTTCCCGGTCATTCCGGCCACGACGGCTTTTGCCGCGACGATTAATGTAACCGCTTTCGGAGCGAACGGCGGAGATACGACGGACGACGCGACGCCGATCCAGAACGCCATCAACTCCGCGGCCGTCGGCGATACCGTCCTGCTGCCGGCGGGCACCTACTACTTGTCCACGAACTTGAACGGCAAGACCGGCGTGAAGATCGCGGGCGCGGGACGCGATTCGACGACGGTGCGGATGACGTCCGGCTCCGGCTCGACGATGTTCGTCTATATGCACAACGTGAACAACGCGGAAGTCGCCGACATGACGCTCGACGGCAACAACAGCACGACGCTTCTCTCCGCGGTGA
Organism: Cohnella sp. GCM10027633; assembly: GCF_042675445.1. NCBI lineage: Bacteria > Bacillati > Bacillota > Bacilli > Caryophanales > Paenibacillaceae > Cohnella > Cohnella sp. GCM10027633. The sequence continues at coordinate 89,913 of NZ_JBHTGV010000010.1, forward strand.
CGTCCGAAGGCGGGACCGGCAACAAAATGCGCAATCTGAGAGCCAAGGACTTCGCGGCTTCCGCCGGCTTCGGTCCGTTCGCACTCTATTCGATAGATTCCGAGTATATCGAGATCTCGAACAACATCGTCACGAATATCGGCGTGAACTCCGCTTGGGGCGGCGCCGTTCGGGCAGGCTGGGGCTCCAGCCACGCGCTGATAGAGAACAACACCGTCCACGATACGGGCCGCGGCGGCATATTCGTCAACGACGACAGCCCCTACGCGATCGTTCGCGGCAACACGGTCACGGGCACCGGGCATCATACGGAAGGGCTCGGTATCGAGCTCCATACGAACGTCGACTACTCCCTGATCGAGAACAACAACGTCGACCACTGGATCAGCGCGGTACGCTCCAAATACATCGCCGTGCGGAACAACATCGTGAAGGCGAACGACGGCTCCGTCGGCTACATGGGCCTCGAAGTCATGGTCGACCACGGCGTCACGTCGGGCAATCTGGTCGACGGCGGCCAGCAAGTCGGCATGCAGCAGTCGCCGGGTACCGGCTACCAGCTGTGGAACTATAATACGATTCAGAACATCGTCATGTGGGGCATGCAGCTCCAAGGCGAGGGAACCGGCTTCACCGAGCAGTACCAATACTTCTATAAGAATACGTTGAAGGACGGAGCGGCGGGCAACCCGGCCGCGGCATACGCGGGCTACGACGGCAACGCGATCCGGATTCACGGCAATACGAAGAACATCGTGTTCGACAGCAACCAGATCCTGAACAACGGACGCAAGGCGATCGAGATCACGACCGCTTCCGGCACCGATCGCCTGAGCTTCATTAACAACACGATCACGGGCAACGCGGGTCCGTCCATCGACCAATACCCGTCCTCCGCGGCAGACTTGGAATGGAGCGGCAATACCGTCAGCGGCAACGGCACGAACACGCAACTGACGAGCCGCGGCTTCACCGATCCGAAGCCGGTCGCGAACTTCACGGCGCCGCTGACGGTACAATTGGGCCAGCCGATCACGTTCACGAACACGTCGACCGATAACGGTACGATCGTGGAGAACTTGTGGGATCTCGGCGAAGGCATTCCGGTGACGACCGCTAGTCCGACTTACACGTACCAGAAGGCCGGCACTTACAAGGTCATCCTCGGCGTGTGGGATAACGGCGGCCGCGCGAGCGTCAAGGAACAGACGGTTACCGTATTCACGGGACCGCCGGACACGACGGCTCCTTCGGCGCCGACGCTCTCCGCGCCTACGAAATCCAACGTAACGGTCGATCTGTCCTGGACGGCATCGACGGATAACGTCGGCGTCGTCGGTTACGACGTCTACAGAGGCGGCACGCTGATCGGCTCCACGACGACGCTCAGGACGTTGACGGCGACGGGCCTTACGCCGAGCACGGCGTACAGCTTCACCGTCAAGGCCAAGGACGCTTCCGGCAACGTGTCCGCGGCGAGCAACACGCTGAACGTGACGACGGACGCGGGCGATACGCAAGCGCCGACGGCTCCTTCAGGCTTGTATTCCCCGGCTAAGTCGGATACGAGCGTAAGCCTGGCATGGTCGGGATCGACGGATAACGTCGGCGTCACGGGCTACCGGATCTACAACGGCTCGTCGCAAGTCGGCACGACGACAGGCGCGGCCGCGACGACGATCACGTTGACCGGGTTGTCGGCGAGCACGGCGTTCGCTTACACGGTCAAGGCGATCGACGCTTCGAACAACCTGTCCGCGGCGAGCAATACGCTCAACGTGACGACGGACCCCGCAGCGAACTGGACGCTCTGCGCCGGCGAGAACAATCTGTGTTCCTTCTCGGGCACCAAGCCGGTGCGTTACGGCGTGACGGGCAGCTACGTGTACGGCAACTTCACGAATTCCGTCATGTGCTCCAATAACGGGTTCGGCACGGATCCCGCGGCCGGACAATACAAGCATTGCGACGTGAACCTGGCGGGCGGCAGCGGCGGCGACACGACGGCGCCTTCGGTACCGACGGCCCTGACTTCGCCGTCGAAAACGACGACCAGCGTCAGCTTGTCTTGGACGGCTTCGACCGATAATGTCGCGGTCACGGGTTACGACGTCTACGTCGGCGGCGTATTGGCCGGATCGACGACAGGCGCGACGACGTATACGGTAGGCAGCCTGGCGGCGAACACTTCGTATTCGTTCACGGTCAAGGCCAAGGACGCGGCGGGCAACGCATCCGCGGCGAGCACCGCATTGAACGTGACGACGAACGCGGGCTCCGACACGACGGCGCCTACGGCTCCGACGGGCCTGTCTTCGCCTTCGAAGACGACGACGAGCGTCAGCTTGTCCTGGACGGCTTCGACGGACAACGTCGGCGTAACGGGTTACGATGTCTATTACGGCAGCACGCTCGCGGGTTCCACGACGGGCGCGACGACTTACAACGTTACGGGCCTGACGGCCAACACGGCGTATTCGTTCACGGTCAAGGCCAAGGACGCGGCGGGTAACGCATCCGCGGCGAGCTCCGCATTGAACGTGACGACGAGCGCGGTCTCCGACACGACGGCTCCGACGGCTCCGACGGGACTCGCCTCGCCTTCCAAGACGGATACGAGCGTGAACTTGTCCTGGACGGCATCGACGGACAACGTCGGCGTGACGGGCTATAACGTCTATATCGGCGGCGCGCTCGCGGGCTCCACGACCGGAGCGACGACATACGCGGCGACCGGATTGACCGCGAGCACGGCGTACGCGTTCACGGTCAAAGCGAAGGATGCGGCGGGCAACTTATCCGCATCGAGCTCCGCGCTTAACGTGACGACCAACGCGGCCTCCTCGGGCGGCAACGGCGTCGTCGCGCAATACTACTCGGGCAACTTCGGCACGCTCGCGCTGACCGAGACGATCGCGACGATCGACCTCGATTGGGGCGGAGGTCGTCCTACCCCGGACGTGCCTGGCGAATGGTTCACGGCCAGATTCTCCGGCAAGGTTCAACCTCAATATTCGGAGACGTACACGTTCTACACGGACACGGACGACGGCGTTCGCCTCTGGGTGAACGGCGTGCAATTGATCAACAACTGGGTATCCATGAACGGCGAGCTTAGCGCGACGATTACGCTCTCCGCGGGCGTCAAGTACGACCTCGTCATGGAATATCTCGAGAACGGCGGCAACGCGCACGCGAAGTTGAGCTGGTCGAGCGCTTCGCAGACGAAGCAAGTCATTCCGACGGGCCGGTTGTTCACGAGCTGATCGGTCATCGGACAGAAGAAGGCGGCTACCCGGAGTTCGGGTAGCCGCCTTCTTGCATGCTTTCCATCGCTGATGAACGCGACCACGCCCCTCCCTATCGCCATGGACGCTTTATCTCGGCAAGCAGCTTTCTAATTCGAATAATCCAGTTTCGCGTCGCCGCTTCCACGATCTCGGTTAATCAGGTCAACAACGTAACTACTCTCGTTCGGAAGCCCGTCTAGTTCGGCGGTCCAGCCTACGGCTTGGAAACCATGACGTGACCCTTCCATACCGCCACTTTGAACATAATTCTTTTCATAATTGCTTCACCTATTCGCTATTCTCTTTACCGTCCATCTTCTGCATAATACGTACGATCGCCTCTTCGATCGTTATCGTGCTCCGGGCGGATTGGCCGCCTCGCTCCTTGAATTCCACGAGCCCTTCGCCGGCTTGCTTGCCGACGATAACTTGCATCGGGATGCCGTACAAGTCCGCATCCTTGAACTTCACGCCCGGGCGCTCGTCTCGGTCGTCGAGGAGAACTTCGACGCCTTGGCGGGTTAGCTGCGCGTAGAGTTGCTCGGCCACGCTCCGTTGCGTCTCGTCCTTCGCGGATACCGGAATAACGTGGACATGGAACGGCGCGATCGCGAGCGGCCAGACGAGCCCATTGTCGTCGTGATGCTGTTCGCATACCGCAGACATCATGCGCGAGACGCCGATGCCGTAGCAGCCCATGATCGCCGCTTGCGGCTGGCCGGAGGCATTCAGGAACGTCGCGCCGAGCTTCTCGCTGTACTTGGTGCCGAGCTTGAACACGTGGCCGACCTCTATGCCCCGATTGAACGCGAGCGTGCCTTCCGCGCAGCGCGGGCACGGATCGTGCTCCGCCGCGTTGCGGAAGTCGCCGACATGCGCCAACGGGAAGTCGCGTCCTGGCTGAACGTAACGAAGGTGATAATCTCGTTCATTCGCGCCCGCAATTCCGCTGGAGAGACGCGCGACTTCGGCGTCGACGAGCAGCGGCAGGTCGGACGGCAAGCCGGTCGGGCCAAGGAAGCCGACGGGCGCGCCGGTTAGCTTCGCTATCGTCTCCGCGTCCGCCATCTCGAAACTTTCCGCGCCGCCGAGGGCGCCCAGCACCTTGATGCCGTTCACCTCATGGTCGCCGCGGACGAGGATGGCGATCGCCTTGCCGTCGACGACGGCGACGATCGTCTTGATCAGCTCTTGGGGCTGGACGCCAAGCGCTTCGACCAGCTGGTCGATCGTGCGGATGTCCGGCGTTAGGAGCTTCTCGGGTTGCGGTATCGGCGCTTGCTCGCGAGAGTCGACGTTGCCTTCGCGCCTTCCGCTCTCGGCTTTCTCCAGGTTGGAGGCGTAGCCGCAATGCGTGCAGCTCGCGATCGTATCTTCGCCGATGTCGGCGAGCGCCATGAACTCGTTCGTGCTGCCTTCGCCGCCGATCGCGCCCGCGTCGGCTTCGACGGGGCGGACGTTCAAGCCCGCACGCGCGAAAATCGCCTCGTACGCTTCATACATCCGCCAATAGATCCGGTCCAGTCCCTCCCAGCTCGCGTCGAACGAATAGGCGTCCTTCATGAGAAACTCCCTGCCCCGCAGCAGCCCATATCTTGGACGCCGCTCGTCGCGGAACTTCGTCTGGATCTGATAGAGCGTCACCGGCAGCTTCCGGTACGATTGGATCTCGTCTCGTACGAGCGCCGTGATGACCTCCTCGTGCGTCGGGCCGAGCGCGAACGCCCGGTCGTGGCGGTCGTTCAAGCGAATCAGCTCCGGTCCGTACACGTTGTAGCGGCCCGACTCTTGCCATAGCTCGGCCGGCTGCATCGCCGGCATGAGCAGTTCCTGCGCGCCCGCGCGGTCCATCTCCTCGCGGACGATGCGCTCGAGCTTGCGCAGCACCCGCCAGCCGAGCGGCAGATACGTATAGATGCCGGCCGCCAGCTGGCGAACGAAGCCGGCGCGGAGCAGCAACTGGTGGCTGATCGCCTCGCTGTCGGCAGGCGCCTCTCGCAGCGTCGGCGCGAATAGGTTGTTTTGTCTCATGGGGGTGGCCTCCGTATGATTTGTATTTGATAATGCTGTCTTATAACGTTACTGCGGCGTAATCCCGTACTCCGGCGAATTAGCGCTGTCTCATAACGCTATTGCGGCGAAACTTCGGACTTCGGCAAATTAGCGCTGTCTCATAACGCTAATCCGTCTCGGTCACCCGGGTGCGCGGCACCCCGCGAAACGCAAAAAAACGCATTCGTCAGGGACGAATGCGTTCGCGGTACCACCCTAATTCAACCGCGCCGGACGCATCGTGAATGCGCCGCAACCAGCGGTTCTCAATCGGATAACGGGATCGTCCCGGCGGCGGATACTCGAATTCTCCGCGGCAGCTCGCAAGGCGGGGAGCGTCCGTTCGCGTCGGGAAGCCTTGCAGCCGGGGGCTCCCTCTCTGTGCGACCGATGCCGAACGTCATTTCCTTGGGTCATCGCTATTCCATATGGCGTTGCTAATGGTAGTAATCTATCGTATCCGCCCCGCGCTGTCAAGGAAGCGAACTGGAAGCGGTCGTCCGCGCTCCGCGCTACACGTCCGAGTGCACGACGTACCGGTGCATCGCCGAATTATAGACGCCCTCGCTGTACTCGACGACCTCTCCGGACGCGTCGTACGAATAGCGCAGCCGCTTCAGCAGCGGAGCGCCCGGCTCCACGCCGAGCAGCTCGGCCAGCTCCGCCGTCGCGAACGCGACGCCGAATTCGTCGCGGAATCGCACGATCGTCACCTGGCGTTCCTCCAGCCAGCCGTACAGCGACCGCTCGCTAAGCTCGGTCAGATCCGCTTCGCCCAGCCGCTCCGGCACATGGTGCGCGTAATGGATGTACGGAACGCCGTCGAGCGAATACTGGCGTTCGATGCGGATGCAGCTATCGCCATATAGCCGATAAGGCTCGGTGTCCGCGTCGCAGCGTACGACGGAAGCGCCAAGCAGCCGTTTCTCGACGCGGTGGCCTTCCTCGACGAGCGCTTCGGTGAACCTCTTCCACGTCGAGCGCTTCGAGGTCGACGTGTTGCGGACGACGCGCGTCCCTTTCCCGCTGCTCGTCTCCAGGTAGCCTTCCTGCACGAGCGCCTTGATCGCTCCGCGTACTGTGATCTTGCTGACGCCGAACTCCTTCTCGAGCTGCGGCTCGGAAGGAATGTTCGTGTCGATCGGATACAAGCCGTGAAGGATCCGATCCTTCAGAATGCTCTGTATTTGCAAATATAACGGACGTTTGTTCCGGGACAAGCTCATGCGCACCCGCTACCTTTCTACGTCTCCTGGAGCGTCGGTCATCGCCCGCATGATCTCCGCGGCCGACGACATCGGCGTATCGCCCGCGACCGTATGCGCGAGCATCGCGGCGGCGGACGCGAAGCGGACCGTCGGCGATGGCTCCCAACCTTCCAGTACGCCGTGCGCGATACCGCTCGCGAAGGCGTCTCCTGCTCCAATTCTATCATAGACCGAGAACGTTAGCTGACCCGAGAAGGCGAACATTCCCTCCGCGAAAATATACCCCGTCAACGAATGCGTGTTGTCCCCGTTGATCGACCGGTGCGTGCCGGCGACGACGGAGATGCCGTATTCGCGCGCGACTTGCGGAATAAGGTCGGTCAGCCGCTCTCGCCGCCCTTCATGCTCGGATTGCATGCCGAGAATACCTATCGCGTCCTTCTCGTTCATGAAGACGATATCCGCGAGCCGCAGCATCTCGATATAATGCGGCTTCGCCTTCGCGTACCCGTCCTCGCCCCATAGCGAAGGCCGATAGTTGCAATCGAACGCGACGGTGCCGCCGTTCGCCTTCACGGCGCGCGCCAGCTTCTTGGCGTGCTCGCGCACGCCGTCGTTCATCGCGAACGTAATGCCGCAGAAGTGCATAAAGTCGACCTCGCGAGCGATCGCCTCGTAATCGTACGCCCCGTCCGGCGCCGTGTTGAAGCTGCTCGACAGCCGGTCGGCGTACGTCACGCGGCTCGCTCTCGCGCCGAATCCGTTCTCCAGGAAATACATGCCGATTAATCGGCCGTCCCTCCGGATGAACGAGTCGCTAATGCCCAATCGGCGCAACGCCGCAAGCGCGGCGTCCCCGAGCGGGTTGTCCGGCAACGTCGTCACGAGCCGGCCTTCGTGGCCGAAGCGCGCGAGCGCCGAGACGACGTTCACGCCGGTACCGGAGAACGAATACTTCAGCGTGTCCGCTTGCGCCAGCAGGTCGTAACCCGGCACTTGCAGCCGCATCATCACTTCCCCGAAAGCGGCGACTCGCTTAGCGGCCATCGGCGTCAACCAGCCTTTTCACGATGGCGAGCAACGCCGCCGCGTCTTCCGTCCGCGTCTTCCCCGACGCCTTGTCGATGATCGACGAGTAGACGTGCGGAATGACTTGCCTTACGCCCGCCTCGAGCGCGATGCGCAGGATCGGCTCGAAGTTGTCCATATCGATGCCGCCCGTCGGCTCCAGCGCGAGCCCTTCTTCGGCGCACGCCTGAGCGACGGCGCGGTATTCGTCTTCGCAGCTCAATCCGTTCATCGGGAAGTACTTCAACGCGTTACCGCCCATATCCTTGACGAGAGCGATCGCCGCCTTGACCGGCACGATGGCGTGCTCGCCTGCCGCCGCGCTAGCCGGACCGGTCGAGACGTTCACGTAGCCGACGCGTCCCGAAGGGGACACGAGGCTGTTGATCCAGCTGCTCTTGCCGCCCAAGTTCGCGCGCGTCGCTCCGACGGCCGGGAACACCTGGTTAATGTGCGCGCCGGCGTAATGCTTCGCGATTTCCGCGACGACCGCAGCCTGGCGGTTATCTCCCGCGCCAAGACCGATCGATACCGCTCCGTCGATCGCTTCCCCGTAAGCCTTCATCGCGGCGACCGCCTCTTCCACGGTCGGATACGCCTTAGACAGCACGCCGACGAGCACGTAGCCTTCGGCGGCCTCGAATACTTCCTTGGCGTTCTCGATGCTGTTAGCCAGCACGTTCAAGCCGACCCGATCTTGGTATAGACGATTCGATAGTATAGACATGTTATTGCCCCCCTGCGATTTCGCGGATTCTAGATGCGATGACGTGAATATCGTCGCCTTGCAACGATCTCGCGTCGATGTCGAAGTAACCTTGCTTCACGCCGTAGTCGCGCGTGTAGACGGCGATGTCCCCGTTCTGCAGCGCCGCGGCTGCCTCCTTGGCCGATGCGCCCGCCCCCGCAGCCGGATCGAGCTGAACACGCGCGCGGAAAATCGCCCTGCCCGCCTCGTCCTGCACGACGCTCACGCGAACGCCGTCCAGCTCGTTCAGCGGCATGAGCGCTTGCAGCGCTTCCTTATCCCGCTCGCTCGTATCTTCCTTCACGATATACTCGTCCAGCGCTTGGAGCAAGCCGAACGTCGTTTCCTTGCCGACCTTCATCCCCCGGCCGATGCCGTACAGCTGAACCTTCACCCATTCGACGAACTTCCGTTTGCCTCCGACGATGCCCGAGGACGGGCCTTCGATTGCCTTCGAGCCGCTGTAGATGGCCAGATCGGACACTTGCACGTATTTGCGAACGTCTTCTTCGGCCGCGGCATCGACGATGAGCGGCACGCCATTGCGTTGCGCGACTTCCCACGCCTCTTCGACGGAGAGCATATTCTTCTGCACGCAGTGATGAGATTTCACGAACAGGATCGCCGCCGTCCGGTCGCCGATCGCATCCTCGATATGCTCGGGACGTCCTTCGTTCGCGTAGCCGACTTCGACGACTTTCCCGCCGCCCAGGAATACCATCGTCTCGACGGGTGCGCCGTATTGAACGTTGTGGCCTTTCATCAGAATAATCTCGTTCTTCTCGATCGGCTCTTGATGCATTCGCAGCGACTTGCGGCGGTCGCCTTGCGTGACGATCGCCGCGACGCTTAGCGCGATGCCGCTCGACGCCGAATTGACGACGACCGCCGCCTCCGAGCCGAGAACGCCCGCGATATGATCGCCAGCCTTGTCGACGAGATCCGCAATCTCCACGTAGCGCTGGCCGCCTTGCTTCATCGCTTCCATGACCGTGTCCGTCGGCGCGGATACGCCGAGAATGCTCATTCTGCCGCTCGCGTTGATGACCCTTTTAAGCCCGTACTTCGCATGCCATGTATTCGCCATTCGTAACGACCCCTCTCGCTTGTATGAATCGATGCGCGAACCTCTCGTCCCCTTCGGAGTCGACCAGCCGGATCGGCGTATCGGCTTCCTCGACGGAGAACAGCGTGAGATTCGCGGCTTCCCCTGCCCGGATTCGGCCGAGTGCCGGCCTTCTTAGCCAATCGGCGGCTCGTTCCGTTACGGCGCCGATGACCTCCTCGAGCGAATAGCCCAAGGAGAGAAATTTCGTAAGCACGTTAGACAGACTATATACGGGGCCGTTCAGCCGATTGCCCCGATAGATGTCGGTGCTGATCGTGTTCGGCGCGATGCCGTGCCGCTTGGCCGCTTCGGCGGCCTTGAACGAGAAGCTCGCCGTCCCGTGGCCGACGTCCAGCCGCACGCCACGGCCCACGGCATCCGTCAGCACTTGAAGCGGACGACCTTCTTCGTCGAACAGATTATTCGCCTTGCCGTTCAGGTAATGCGTGATCACGTCGCCTCGGCGGAGCATCGGCACGATATCCGTAATGCCCGGAGGTCCGGAACCGATATGCATCATCAGCGGCAGCCCCGTCACGTTGCCGAGCGCGAGCGCGACACGGAGCGGTTCGGTACCGTTGCCGCCGACGACGCTGCGGCTCATGCGCGCCTTCAACCCGACGATGAAATCCGGATAACGATTAACGGCATGAACGGCTCGCGTCGTATCGATCCATTCCATACGGGACAGCTCGTCTATGCGGCTTAATCCGATGCGCGAGACGTTCAAGAACGCAAGCAAGTTCGTGCGCGCATGCCGCCTGCTGTCCGCCAGCTCGCCGATGCGGTCCGCGCCGCAGCTTCCCGCGTCCACGATCGTCGTGACGCCCGCCTTAACCCCGATCTCGTCGATCTCGTCCCCGTACGGGTCGAGCGCCGGGAACGCATGAACGTGCAGATCGATCCAGCCGCTGGACGCGTAGAGTCCATTGCAATCGACGATCCGCTCTCCCTCGCCTTCGCCGCCCGGGGCGATGTTCGCGATCGCGCCGCCCTCGACGACGATATCGACGATGTCGCCGCTCAAGCGCTTGACGTTGCGCAGTACGAATGTGTCTCTCACGGCGGTATCGCCTGCCTCTCCTGGTGTAAACGAATATGATTGATTTCCTATACACATTAAGATAGCATAGAAGGCAAGGAATAAACAATATAACGTTATAATGTTTATGAAAAATCCATGCTGCGCATGCGTTTCGCATGCTCCGGAGGTGCCTATTCACATGAAAATACGATTGTCGGGAGAGTTCGAGGCGCTGCTGCCAGGCATAGAACCGTTACTGCCGGATCTTGGCGTCACGTTAGCGGAAGACGGTATTGCCGTCCATGTCGACAAGTCCGCGAACGGACTCGAAGTCGGCCTCGCCGGCGGAGCCGGCTATATCCGGTACGAGCTTAAGCACCAATTCTACCGGGCTCTCGGCTTGCTCGTTCAACATGGTGCGGACGGCGCCGACTTCCGCATCCAAGAATCGCAGCAATTCGAACGGGTCGGTCCGATGTTCGACTTGTCCCGCAACGCCGTGCTCACCGTCGACGCCTTCAAGACGATGCTGAACAAGCTTGCGCTCATGGGCATGAACTCCGTCATGCTGTATATGGAAGATACGTACGAGATCGAAGGCGAGCCTTACTTCGGCTACATGCGCGGCCGCTATTCGCAAGCGGAGCTGCGCGAGATCGACGATTACGCCGACCGCTTCGGCATCGAAGCGTTCCCGAGCATCCAGACGCTCGCCCACCTGGAGGAGTTCCTGAAGTGGGCCCCCGTCTCCCACTACCGCGATACGAAAGGCGCGCTCATCGTCGGCGAGCCTCGCACCGACGACCTCGTCGAGCGCATGATCCGAGCGGCCAGCGCGCCGTTCCGCAGCCGCCGGATTCATCTCGGCATGGACGAAGCCGAGGAGCTCGGAAGAGGCAAATATCTCGACAAGAACGGTTATCGCGAACGGTTCGACATCATGGTCGAGCATCTCGACGCCGTACTTGCCGTCGTTCGCCGCATGAACCTGAAACCGATGATCTGGAGCGACATGTTCCTGAAGCTTGCGGTCGGGAACGCCGGCACCGAGCATAACTATTACGACAAAGGCACGACGATTCCGGAAGACATGGCCAGGCGCATTCCGAAAGACGTCGACCTCGTGTACTGGGACTACGTCCACCAAGAGCCGGAAGAGTACGAGAGCGTCATCGCCAACCACCGTCCGCTCGGGTGCAACCTCGTGTTCGCGGGGGCGGTATGGATCTTCAACACGTTCGGCGTCAACTACGGGATGTCGCTCGGCGCGTCCGATACCGCTCTGCAAGTGTGCAAGAAGGAAGGCATCCGCGAAGCGTACGCGACGATGTGGGGCGACGACGGCAACGAAGGCAATCCGTTCGCGGCGCTCCTCGGCCTGCAATTGTACGCGGAGCATGCCTACTCGGAAGGTAAACCGGAGTGGGCCCATGTCGCGGCCCGCGTGAAGCTGTGCACCGGCATCGAAGCGGAGACGTTCCTTCGGCTGAAGGATCTCGACGAGACGCCGGGCTCCGAGCCGAACAACCGGAAGCAGAGCAATCCTTCGAAGTTCCTGCTGTATCAGGACGTGCTGCTCGGCCAGTTCGACAAGCAGATCGAAGGGCTTCCGCTGAACGACCATTACGCTCGCCTGGAAGAAGCGATTCGCGGCGACCGCCATCCGGAAGCCGCGCTCGACTACTTGTTCGAGATGCCGCAGAAGCTAAGCGCCGTTCTGAAGCGCAAGAGCGAGCTCGGCATCGCGCTCAAGCGAGCATACGACGCGAACGATAAGGCGACGCTCAAGAGCATCGCCACGATCGAGCTGCCAGCGATCGCGGACGCCGTGCATGCGCTTCGCGAAGCCCACCGCGCGCAATGGCTTCGCATGTTCAAGCCGTTCGGCTGGGAAGTCATCGACATCCGGTACGGCGGCATTCTGACCCGTCTGGATACGGCGTCGAAGCGTCTCGCCGAATACGCGGACGGCACGCTCGCGCGCATCGAAGAGCTCGAGCAAGAACGGCTCGTCTTCAGCGCCGCCAACCGCCACAATAATCGCGGCATCGGCTGGTGCAGCTATTATTACCGAATGGCGTCGCCGAACGTGTTTTTCCACATCGTCAACCCGTTCTAAATCAGAACACCCTCGCCCGGATCCCGGACGAGGGTGTTCTTGTATTACCGATCCTATTCAACCTTTGACCGCTCCCGCGATCATTCCTTGCATAATGCTTCTCTGGAAGATCAAGTACACGACGATCGTCGGAATGACGGCGATCGCCAGCGCGGCCATCGTCAATTGATAGTCGGTCATGTAGCCCGTGGCGAACATCGAGAGGCTGAGCGGCAGCGTCTTCAGCTTAGGATCGCTGATGAACACGAGCGCGAACGCGAAGTCGTTCCAGAACCGCAAGAACGCCAGGATGGACACCGTAGCCAGCGCCGGCGCGGACAACGGCAGCATCATTCGGAAGAAGATGCCCCAGTAGCCGGAGCCGTCGATGTGCGCCGCTTCCTCGATTTCCTTCGGGAACGTCATCATATAGGCTTGAATGATGAAGATCGCGATCGGCAGCTCGAAGGCGACGTACGGCAGCACGAGCGCCCAGTACGAGTTGAGCAGGTCGATCTTGTTCATCATAATGAACAACGGAACGAGCGTGCTATGAACCGGAATCAGCATGCCGAGCAGGAAGAGGCCCATGACGAGCCATTTCAGACGGAATTGGAATCGGGACAGCACGTAGGCCGCAAGCGCGCCGGCCGCGAGCGTCGCGACGAGCGACAGCGCCGTAACGATGATCGAGTTGACCATGCTCGTGCCCATATCGGATATTTGCCAAGCCCGGGAGAAGCTGTCCCAATGCCAAGTCGACGGCAGCCCGAACGGGCGGGAGAAGAACTCCTCGTTGGACTTGAGCGAGCTGATGAACAGCCAGAATAGCGGATATAACGTTACCAAAGCATATAGGGTCATTAGCACGTTCGCGGTGCTGTTTTTCCACATGCGCAAGTTCATGCCAAAGCCCTCCTTAACGATTGTCTCTCTTCATGAGATATTGGCTGCCGACGATCAGAAGCAAGCTGAGCAGGATGATCATCGTGGATACGGCGCTGCCGTAACCGAAGCGATAGATGGCGAACGTGTTGTTGTACATATAGGACGCGAGCAATTCGGTCGAGTGCGCCGGTCCGCCTCCGGTCATGACGTAGATGAGGTCGAACGCCTTCAAGCTGCCGGAGATGCAGAGCACGACCGCGACCTTGATCGTATCCCAGATCATCGGAAGCGTGAGCGAGAACAGCTTGCGCGCGCCTTGCGCGCCGTCGATCTTCGCAGCGTCGTCCATGTCGCCCGGAATGTTCTTCAGCGCGGCCATGAACATGATCAAGTAAGGACCGATATAATTCCAGACGATCGGCACCATGAGCGAGTACATCGAGACGTCCGGATCGGACAGCCATTGCCGCTTCCAGGATTCAAGGCCGAGCTTGTCGAACAGGAAATTCAGGATGCCGATCTCGGGATGATAGATGTAGCTCCAGATGATGCCGACGACGACCGAGGACAGCACCATCGGCATGAACACCGCGGAACGGATGAACGAATGCAGCCAAGTATTGCGCATGAGCAGCAACGCGAGAATGAGCGCGATCGGCACCTGTCCGAATACGGACGCGGCCACGACGAGCATATTGTTCTTGAACGATTTCCAGAATACCGGGTCGAGCAGCACTTCTTCGAAGTTGTCGAACCCGATGAATTTCGCCGAGCCGATACCCTTCCAATCGAAAAATCCATAGTAAGCCGACCAGACGATCGGAATAATGACGAACACGCTGAACAGCAATAGCGCAGGCGCGAGACCGAGAGCGATGAAGCCTCGCATACGTCTGACGGACGTCATGCAAACCCCTCCTTCTTCTTTAATGAGAACGGTTTCAGCCCTCCTCCGGGGGAGAAGTACTGAAACCGCGATCTCGACTATGATTATTGGGCAATGGCCATCGCTTTCTCGTGGGCCGTTTGGATCTTCTTAGCGATCGACTCCGGGCTGCCGCCCATGAGCAATTCCTGCAAGCCGTTGTTCACTTCGTCAGCGGTAGCCGAAGGCAGAATGCCGTCGTATACCGGCGTACGGTTCACGCGATTCACGAGCTCGTACACTTCCGCGAAGATCGGCGATACTTTGCTCTTATCGAGCTCGACCTTGTAGCTGACGAGCTGGTTGCTCTCGAGAACGCGCTTCTGCGCATCCGGACCCGCCAACGCGTAGATCAGCTCGTGAGCCGCGTCTTTCTTCGCGCCCGTTACGCCCTTGGCCATGCCAAGACCCGTGCCGACGACGCCGGACAACGTATTCGGATCGCCTTTGCCGTTCGGCATGGACGGCAGAACCGTCGCGCCCATTTGCGCCAGCGCTTCGGGGGAAGCGTTCGCCGCGAGGTTCGTAAGCGCCCAGCCGCCGTCGATCATCATCGCCGCTTTGCCTTGGGCGAAGTATTGTTCCATCTGCGTGTTATCCAGCGAGTTGAAGCCGGCTTGGAAGGCGTCCGCGTCGCCAAGCTGCTTCAAATACGCCAGCGCTTGGACGAACTCCGGATCGGTGAATTTCGCGCCGTCCTGAGCGGCCGCCTTGAGGAACCATTCCGTTCCCGTCACGCGGTCGGCCAGCGAGCTGAGGATGCTGGATTGCGCCAACCATGCGGCTTTGTTGCCGAGGGCGATCGGCGTAATCTTCTTGCCTTTGAGAACTTCCACCGCGTTCATCAGCTCGTCCCAAGTCGTAGGCGCCTTCAGGCCGTTCGCTTCGAGAATCGATTTGTTGTAGTACAGAATCGATGTCGGGGACAATGCCATCGGAGCGCTGAAGACGTTCGAGTCGATCGTGAACCCGTCGAAGGAACCCGGCAGGAACCCTTCCTTCCATTCCGTCTGCTTGTCGAGCAGATCGTTGATCGGTTGGATCAAGTCGCCCGCTTGGAATTCCTTCGTCATGACGCCCGGCCACATGACGAACAGGTCGGGCATTTCGTTGGCCGCGGCTACCGTCTTCAGTCGCGTGCGGTAGCCGTCCGGCGGAATGCCTTGAACGTCGAGCTGGATGTTCGGATGCGACTTCTGGAACTCGTCGAGCACCGCGCGCATCGTCTTGGCGCGTCCGTCGTCGCCGGTATAGTTATGCCAAATCGACAGCTTCACTTTCTCGCCGTTCGCTTGGGATGGTTGTGCGTTGTTCGAACCCGCGGCATCGTCGTTGTTACCGTTGCTGCCGCAGCCCGTAAGAGCAAGGGAAGTCGAGAGAACGAGCGCCGAACCCGTAATAAGCCATTTTCTCATATCGTGAACCCCTCCTGGATAGGTGTACTGTCTTGCCTACGAGTTCAGTATAGGGGCATTACGGAATCGGCGGCAGGAGACATGCTTCGGTCGGAGGGTAGACAAACTTCAGTTTCTTAACCGATATTCCGATGGCGTCTTGCCCGTGATCTTCTTGAACAGCTGGCTGAAGTACTTCACGTCTTCGTAACCTACCCTTCCGGCGACTTCGTTAATCTTGATCGAAGACTCGTCCAGCATCTCCATCGCTCGGCGGATGCGTTCGTTCGTGACGTATTCGATATACGTCATGCCGATCTCGCGCTTGAACACTTCGCTGAAATGGTTCGGATTCAGATGGATATGGTTGGCCACGTGCTGCAGCGTCAAGTTGCGATCCAGGTTGTCCCGAATGTACGCGACGGCGCGTTGAATATACGACACCCGCTCGCCCGACATCGATTCGCGGTACAGATCCATATAAGACTTCAGCCTGGCGAACAGCGCCTCCTCCGGCTTGTCGTTCCGCTCTTCGGACAATCCGCCGGAGGCATAAGGCGGCGAGCCCGGCTGGCCTAACGCCTGCCATGCCCGCTCCAGCCAGCGCCGGGCGGACAAGATAACCGAGTTCATATACAAGTCGACCGATTGCGGCGTCGCATCGGGAACCTGCATGAGCGCGGTCATCGTCTCCTGCACCCAATGGCGCAGCTCGATGACGCTGCCCTGCTTCAAGATCGCGATCATTCTCGTCTCTACCTCTTGCGCGCATACCGTATTCCCGCCTTGGCGGGCTTTGACGCGTTCGTATTCCACCACGGCATCTTCTCCGGACATCCATCGGAACGTGCTGGCGTATAACGCTTCCTCGTACGACCGCTTCAAGGCTTCGACGTCCCTTACCGGGGAGCCCGCGGCGGCGAACAGCTTGCACTTCAGCTTGCGTCCGATTCTACCCAGCTCGATCTGAGCCTTCTGCAAGCTCGCGTCCGCCGCTTCCCCGCCGTCGCAGAGCAGGAGCACGACGCAGTCCGGACGGAGCACCGTCACGCAGGGCAGCAGCTCGGCGGCGATATTCTGCACGGAATAATGGAGCAACGCCACGCTCTGCGCGCCGTCTCCCCAGCCGGAAGCGGCGACGATCATCGCCCGGTACGTCCGCGCGTCCGCGCACGCGGCGGTCAGCAGCTGCCCGACCTGCTCGACGCCCGCCCGGTCCAGCGAGCCTTCCACGAGCAGGCGGTCCAGCAGCTTATCGCGGTACGCGGACTGCTTCACATGATCCTGCTTCTGCGATTCCCAACGGGACTCGATGCGTTGACGCGCCTTGATCGCGGCCTTGATGATCTCTTCCGGCCGGCTCGTCTTCAGCAAATAGTCGCTGACGCCCTCCCGAAGAGCCTGCTGGGCGTAACCGAAGTCGTCGTACCCCGTCAAGATGATGACTTCGGTATCGGGCAGCATCTCCTTCAGCTCGGCCGCGAGCATCAATCCGTCTTTGCCGGTCATGCGAATATCGGTTAGCACGATATGGGGCTTCTCCCCCGGAATGCGCTCGAGCGCCTCTTCTGCCGACTCGGCGGGAGGAAGCAGGTGGAAGTCCAGCTCCGCCCAATTGATGACGGTGCTGAGCCCGTTGCGAATGATGACTTCGTCGTCGACGATCAATACTTTAATCATGCCGATTCCTCCGACACTGGAATGGTGAACGAGACGCGCGTGCCGGCGCCGACGACGCTCTCGACGACCAATCCCGCGTTAATGCCGTAATGGAGCAACAGCCTCCGGTTCACGTTGCGCAGCCCGTAGCTGCCCTGAGGAACATCGTCCTGTTCGTCCGACCGGCTCAGCGCCGCCCGAATGTCAGCCAGCTTGTCCGGCACGATTCCGACGCCGGTATCTTCGACGGAGAACCGGATCGTCCCGCCTTGCTTCGTCGCGTTCACGCTGATGCTGCCTTTGCCCGGCTGCTTCTGGATGCCGTGAGCGAGCGCGTTCTCGATGAGCGGCTGCAGCAGCAGCTTCAACATCGCGTAGCGGTTCAGCTCCGGATCGATCGCGAACAGGATGTCGAACTTGTCCGGATAACGGATCGCCTGGATGTTCGCGTAATGGCGCGCATGGTCGACTTCTTGCTCGAGCAAGCAATATTGAGCGCCCTTGTTCAAGCTGAATCGGAGAAAATCGCTCAGGTTGCCCACCATGTCCGCCGTATTCTTGTCCTTGTTCATGAGCGCCATCCAGTGAATCGAAGATAACGTGTTATAGAGGAAATGCGGATTGATCTGCGCCTGCAGCGCCTGCATGTCGGCCTCCGTCTTCATCGCTTCGTTCAGCTTCACCTGCTCGGTCAACAAGCCGATTCGGTCGGACAGCTTATTGTAGCTGCGCACCAGCTGGCCGACTTCGTCCATCGATTCGACCGGATACGTGACCATCGGCTTCTCCGGATCGGTGTCCTTCAAGAAGACGGTCAGCATGCGAAGCGGCTTCGTCAACCGCCGTACGAAGTAGATGACGAGCGCGATCACGATGAACAGCGAGAGGCCGACCGCGACCGCGGTCAGCGCGAGCACGTAACGGTTCTGCGCCTTGTAGACGGAGAACGGAATGACCTCGACCAGCTTCCAATCGACGCCCGGCACCGTCAGATAGAGCACGGTGCGCTTGTCCTTGCCGCTCCCGTGGTTCAGCGAGCCGGAAGCTTCCCCCGGAAGCCGCAAGCCGGGCAACAGCGCGTCGATGCGCTCCGGCACGGACGGTCTCGAGCCCGACAAGATGCGTCCTTCCGCGTCGACGAGCAACAGGTCGCTCTCGCCTCCCGCTCCCGCTTCGCTTAAGATGCGGCCGATCGCCTTCTCGTCCATGCTGATGACGAGCGTGCCGATCTCCTTGTAGGAATACGTATTGCGAACCGGCCGAATGAGCGAGATGACCCTTTTCTTCCCCGCGTCGGTAACGGTCTCGTACCTTCTCGTCCAATCGTAGGGGTGATCCGCGGAATACTGGCCGTGTTCGGCCAAGACGTCCGGCAGCTCCGTGCCGAAGAACGTCGTGCTCGACGCCTGCGGCGCGCCGCTCTTCGGATAGATCGTAATATCGGCGATGTACGGCTTGAAGAAGACGAGATTGGACAGGAACTCGATCATCCGGGTCTGCATCTTCAGCGCGTCCAAGGCGGAGTTGTTCAAGTACGCTTGCACGTCCTTGCTGCCGATCAAGAACAACGACTGGTTCTGAATATCCTTCATGATGAACTCCAGGTTCGTATCGAGCTGCTTCAGGATGTTGCTGCCGGTCAGCTTCGCTTGCTCTTCTGCCAGATCCGAAGCGGTCAAGTACGAGAAGATTCCGAGCGATAATAAGGGGACAAGAATAGACACCAGCATGATCAACGACAACTTGCGCATGAGCGATTTACTGAACCAGGCCGTCATGACGATCCCCCGATATCCTTGTATCCTTGTTTGACCGTTATTGTAACAGATCGAAGCCCGTCGACGCATGATCGCACTTGGAACGACGAAAGAGGCACTACCCGGTCTCGCCCGGATAATGCCTCTCCCCATGCTCTCTTACTCGAACGGCACGCGAAGCTCCTTGCCCTCCGCGGCCGACTTGCCCGCCGTATCGAGCACGGCGATGACGCGGCGCGCCTGCTCCGGCTTCACGACGAGCTCGCCGCCCTTCGTCAGGTGGTCGACGATGTTCTCGTAGTAGCGTGGCCATTGAGACCCGCCGGTCTCGATCTTCCGCTCGACCCGCTTGCCGTCTTCTTCGGTATACAGCGTCACTTCCGTGTCTCCGTTGCTGATGATCGCGCCCTTCGTGCCGAGAATGCGGCGGTTCGGACGCGGCGCGTACGAGATGCTGGAGACGGTCAAGCTAGCGGAAGCGCCGTTATCGAACCCGATGACGACTTCCATATGGTCTTCGTTGGTCACGTCGTTCCACTTCAGCTTGTTCGCGAACCCGCGAACGGTCGTCGGCTTGCCCGGCATAATGCCGAATAGCGCGTCGAGGAAGTGCGCGCCCCAGTCGTACGCGATGCCGCCGGAGATCTCCTTATTGCCGCGCCACCAATGGCCCGGATGCCCGTGTCCGCCCGTGTACAGCTCCGCGGAGAAGATGTCCCCGATCGCTCCCTGCGCGACCAGCTCCTTGACCGCCATATACCAAGCATCCCACCGGCGATTATGGTAGACGGACAGCACAACGCCCTTCTCTTGCGCCTTGCGCACGAGCGCGTCGCCTTCCTCCGCCGTAATGCACATCGGCTTCTCGAGAATGCAATGCTTGCCGCTCTCCAGTACCTGCATGCCCAGCTCGTAATGCGTATTGTGAGGCGTAATGACCGCTACGAGATCGATATCCGGTTGCGCGAGCAGCTCCTCCACGCTCTTGAAGCCGCGGATGCCCGGCCAATCCTTCAACGCCTGCTCCAGCCGCTCTTCGTTCATTTCGCATGCAGCGACGAACTCGATCCCGCATTGCGTCATGTGCTCCGCGTGCATCTTCGCGATATTGAACGCGCCGCCGTACCCGATGACCGCGCTCCGGATTCGTCTTCCTTCGATAATCGCCATATGATTGTTTACCTCCCGGTTCTCCTCGAACCTGCGTGAACGCCCGATTTTCCCCCGAAAATCACCCTTAGTCTAGCATAGCTCCCGTTCGTCCTCTCTACGTTTTCGCGACACGATAGGTTTGAATTTATGCCATGTCCGCTTCGACTTGTGATTCGATGGCGAATGTGATTAACTGATTCCATCGTTGCACACAGGAGGACTGACTTTGCGCTTCATCGACAACGGCAACATTACCGACCCTACCCTTAACCTCGCGCTCGAGGAGTATATTCTTCGCAAGCTTCCGATCGAAGAGGAAGACTATCTCCTCTTCTACATCAACGAACCTTCGATCATCATCGGCAAGAACCAGAATACCGCCGAAGAGGTCAACGCGGCCTACGTCTCGGACAACGACATCCACGTCGTTCGGCGGCTGTCCGGCGGCGGCGCGGTATACCACGACCTCGGCAACTTGAACTTCAGCTTCCTGACGAAGGACGACGGCAAGTCGTTCCATAACTTCCGCAAGTTCACCGAGCCGGTCGTTACCGCTCTGCGCAAGCTGGGGGTGGAAGCCGAGCTGAGCGGACGCAACGACCTGCAAGTCGGCGAACGCAAAATATCCGGAAACGCGCAATTCGCCACCAAAGGCCGCATGTTCAGCCACGGCACGCTGCTGCTCGATTCCGAGATCGACGCGGTCGTCTCGGCGCTGAACGTCGACCCGTCGAAGTTCGCCTCGAAGGCGACGAAGTCGGTGCGCAGCCGCGTCGCCAACATCTCCGAATTCCTCGCCGGGCCGATGACGATGGCGCAGTTCCGCCGGTCGCTGCTGGAATCGATCTTCGCGGATTCGCCGGATATTCCGGAGTATAGGCTCAGCGAGCAACAGTGGGCGGAGGTCCGCGCGCTCGCGGACGAGCGCTACCGGTCGTGGGAGTGGAACTACGGGCGGTCCCCGGCGTTCAACCTGCGGCAGAAGAAACGCGTCGAAGGCGCGGGCACGTACGACGTACGGCTGAACGTGGAGGGCGGCATCGTGACGGAGGCGGCGATCTACGGCGACTTCTTCGGCACCGGCGAAGTGTCCGACGTGACCGGGCGGCTCGTCGGCGTGCGCTACGACGCCGCGTCGCTTACCGAAGCGCTGGCGGACATCGATCTGCGGGCGTATCTCGGTCCGATTCCTCGCGAGGAGTTCTTGGGGATGTTGTTGTAGGGAGGGGGCCGCGTAGGCGAGCAGGCGGATGGGCCGTTGGGTGGCCGGCGGGCCGGCGTGCCGTCGTGCCGTCGTGCCGTCGTGCCGTCGTGCCGTCGTGCCGTCGTGCCGATTTTGACACCGACTCGCCGCTCGGCAAGCCCCTTATTGTATTTGGTACAACTAATTTCGGCTCGCACCCTCGTTTCCGCGCGTTTAGTTGCATTTCGTGCAGCTATTTCGGCGTCAACCGGCCGAATGGCGGCTTTGATCCTAAACTAACTGTAGGTTTTGCAACTAAATCTCCGACCGAGGTTCAATGGGACAAATTAGATGTACGTTCTGCAACTAACATGCTCGCATACGCGAAGAGGCAGCCCGGCGGGGCTGCCTCTTCGTTATTCGTATAATCACCGTTTCGCCTCATTCTTCCAATTCGCCGATTCTCCCGTTCCGAACAGCTTGTTACCGTTATTATCGCACCCTCCATCGGATAGGAGTGTGGCGTTATATCGATCAGGTCGTCGTTTGAACGGCAAACGTCGCGCTCACGCTAGAATTAGCGGTCGACGTCGCGACAAGCAGGGCCGTGCGAGGATTGGCGTTGTGATTGATGCTGAATGTAACGGAAGAAGAGGTGACCTGCTGGAGTAAATCATTGGCGTCGTTGCCCTGCATGCTCCACGTCACGCCCTCATGGGTCATCGCGATGCCGAATTGATCTCTTACTACGGCCTGGAATGGCAGGTGATTATACGCACCGGGGTACTGCATCCGCAGGACGATCGGCTCTCCCGATTCGCCAATGATCGTAACGCTCGTAACGACCCTCACGACCAGTTCCGCAATCGTACTCCCGATGGCATCAATCTTGTCCAACTTCTCCTGATTCGTTGAAGCCGGCAAAGCCAATGCCGACTGCAACGCGTTCCAGCTCGCTGCCGTGTACGCCGTTACCGTTAGAGCGGCCGCCGTCTGCTCCGCCGTAATCAAAGCTTCCGCTCTCGTCACCAACGCCGAGATCGCCGCTTCGATCGCCGTCGTCTTCGCCACGATCTGCGCGTTCGTTCCCTCCGTCATTGCCAACGCCGTAACGAGAGCATTCCAATCTTCGGGCATGTAATCTTCTTCCGTGAGCGCGTTCGCCTCAGCGACCGCATCGCCCAAGTCCGCCGCTCCCGCGAACACCAAGTCCGCGATGGCCGCCTCGATCGCCGCCGTCTTCGCCACGACCTGCGCGTTCGTCGCTTCCTCGTCGCTCAGCGCCGTCTCGAGCGCAGACCAGCTTCCCGTCGTGTAATCCGCTTCCGCCAGCGCGTTCGCTTCTGCCACGACCGCAGCCAAGTCCGCCGCCCCCGCGAACACCAAGTCCTCAATGGCGGAATAGATCGCCGCCTTCTTCGCTACGACTTGCACATTCGTCGTTTCCGCGCCGACCAGCGCCGTCTCGAGCGCAGACCAGCTTGCCGTCGTGTAATCCGCTTCCGCGAGCGCGTCCGCCACAGCGACGGCATCGGCCAAGCCCGCCGCTCCCGCGAACACCAAGTCCGCGATAGCCGCTTCGATCGCCGCAGTCTTCGCCACGACTTGCGCGTTCGTCGTTTCCGCACCGCCAAGCGCCGTCTCGAGCGCAGACCAACTTCCCGTCGTGTAATCCGCTTCCGCCAGCGCGTTCGCCTCGGCAACCGCATCGACCAAGTCCGCCGCCCCCGCGAACACCAAGTCCGCAATGGCGGAATAGATCGCCGCCTTCTTCGCTACGACTTGCGCATTCGTCGTTTCCGCGCCGACCAGCGCCGTCTCGAGCGCCGACCAACTTCCCGTCGTGTAATCCGCTTCCGCCAGCGCGTTCGCCTCGGCAACCGCATCGGCCAAGCCCGCCGCTCCCGCGAACACCAAGTCCGCGATGGCCGCCTCGATCGCCGTCGTCTTCGCCACGACCTGCGCGTTCGTCGCTTCCGCACTGCTCAGCGCCGTCTCGAGCGCAGACCAGCTTCCCGTCGTGTAATCCGCTTCCGCCAGCGCGTTCGCTTCTGCCACGACCGCAGCCAAGTCCGCCGCTCCCGCGAACACCAAGTCCGCAATGGCGGAATAGATCGCCGTCGTCTTCGCCGCAACCTGCGCGTTCGTCGCTTCCGCGCCGCTAAGCACCGTCTCGAGCGCAGACCAGCTTGCCGTAGTGTAATCCGCTTCCGCCAGCGCGTTCGCCTCGGCAACCGCATCGGCCAAGCCCGCCGTTCCCGCGAACACCAAGTCCGCGATGGCCGCCTCGATCCCCGTCGTCTTCGCCACGACTTGCGCGTTCGTCGCTTCCGCGCCGCTAAGCGCCGTCTCGAGCGCCGACCAGCTTCCCGTCGTGTAATCCGCTTCCGCAAGAGCGTCAGCTTCTGCCACAACCGCAGCCAAGTCCGCCGCTCCCGCGAACACAAAGTCCGCAATGGCGGAATAGATCGCCGTCGTCTTCGCCGCAACTTGCGCGTTCGTCGCTTCCGCGCTGCTCAGCGCCGTCTCGAGCGCAGACCAGCTTGCCGTCGTGTAATCCGCTTCCGTCAGCGCGTTCGCCTCGGCAACCGCATCGGCCAAGCCCGCCGCTCCCGCGAACACCAAGTCCGCGATGGCCACCTCGATCGCCGCCATCTTCGCCGCAACCTGCGCGTTCGTCGCTTCCGCGCCGCTCAGCGCCGTCTCGAGCGCCGACCAGCTTCCCGTCGTGTAATCCGCTTCCGCAAGAGCGTTCGCTTCTGCCACGACCGCAGCCAAGTCCGCCGCTCCCGCGAACACCAAGTCCACGATCGCCGCCTCGATCGCCGCCGTCTTCGCCACGACCTGCGCGTTCGTCGCTTCCGCGCCGCTCAGCGCCGTCTCGAGCGCAGACCAGCTTCCCGTCGTGTAATCCGCTTCCGCAAGAGCGTTCGCTTCAGCGACCGCAGCGGCCAAGTCCGCTGCCGCTTGCGCATTGATCAAGCCCGCGATTGCCGCTTCGATCGCCGTCGTTTTCGCCGAGACTTCCATACTCGTCGTTTCGGGCAACCCCAACGCCGCCGCAAGAATGGCCCAGCTGTCTGATGAATATTCGCCTTCCTGCAGCGCCGCTGTGTTCGTTTTCGCCGTCTGCAGTCGTTCCTGCGCGGTCGGTTGTTGAGCTGGCGGCGTCCCGCCTCCGCCCGTCGAGTTGCCGACTTGCGAATCGACGCCTTCCTTCTTCACGACTTGAAGCGGCGCCTTCTCGAAAGTCGTGCCGTTCACGTTGATAATCGCCTTCTCGATCGTCCCTGAACCGACCACCTTCGTAACCGCGTCAAGCAGCAGATTGGCGATCGTAGTATCCATGCCCGTCTTGATCTCGTTGTTCGCCGAATCGGCCGATACGTTCAACTGTTGGACGACGCCCTTCAGCAAAGACACGACCACGTTGCCGGACAACACGTTCACCGTATCGAACGAACCGCTCAGCTCGATGGAGATCTTCTCCGGCAGCTGCTCGGACAGCGTTACGACGTTAACGCCGCCCGGGCTTGCGTCGTCGGCTTCTTCAAGCTTCGCGCCGGATTGAAGCACGATCTCCTCGACGGAGGAATCCCCTTCCAACACGATGCGTATCTGATGATTCGCCTTGTCGACGATCACCTGAGCCAGGACGGAATTCTCGATATGCACGCTGTTCGCCCCGCCGCCATGAATCTCGGTCAAGCCCGTCACCTTCACATTGCGAAGGATCACGTCGCCTTCTCCGACGTTCGCGCCGAGCAGCAAATCGCCATTAATGGTTACGTTCCGCAGCGTGACGCCGGGCGCTTGGATCTCGACGTTGCCTCGGATCGATTCGTTGCCCTCGCTCGGTCCGTAGACGCCCGCTTTTGCATATCGAACGACTGCGCTCGCTCTCGACTTGAGCGCCCGGTCTAACGTCGCGACCACTTCCGCTCGGCTAACCGGTCTGTCCGGCCGGAACGTGCGATCCGGATAGCCGCTCATGAGTCGCGCCTCGACGACCGCGCCGATTGCGCCTTTGCTCCATCCGGGTCTATTCTTCGTATCCTCGAATCCGCCGTACGAATTCGAGACCGGCAATACCAACAATCGGGATAAAATGACGGCCAATTCCTGACGGGTGACGAGCCCGTTCGGTTTAAACGTTCCATCCGGATAGCCGGACATATATTTCTGCGAATTCGCCGTTCCTACGGCTTCGTAATACCAATCGGAGGCGTTTACGTCCGAATAACCGATCGCCTCCGCGCCGCCCAACCCGAACGATCGGTTAATCAGCGCGGCGGCCTCGGCTCTCTTCACGGCATCGTCCGGCCTGAAGCTGCCGTCCGCATAGCCATCGATCAGTCCGCGCTCGATCCATGCGGAGATCGTCTCTTTCGCCCAATGATCGGCGATATCGGACGGCGAAGATGCGGACGTTCTTTGTATGCCCGCCCCCAAGAACCCCGACAAGATTACCGCCGTAGCCAGTGTGATCTTAACGATTCGATGCATCAACGATGGAACACTCCCTTACGCTTTTGCGATCCAATTTACCATCGGTAGGTAAAATAGCGGTAAAATCGACAAAAAGAACAAAAAAACGCCGGCACAGCGGCAAAAAAGAGGCGATATCCGCGGCAATCCCACGGACAAAGCCTCTTCTTCGAGTTACGAGATTCTGACGATCGCCGCTTCTTCGTCACGCAGCCCCGGAATGACGAGACCTTCCCGCATGAGCCGGGCACCGGCGATATTGTACGGTACCGCGTCTCCTTCTCCGGTCAGCGTCTCTACCTTATAGACCCTCTCCGGACTCAACGCCTTAAGCGTAAGCCGCCGGCCGTCTTCCCCTCCGATCAGGCGGAACGCGAACAGCAGATGCTCCGATCCGTCGGGCATGGCGTATTGGAACGCCGTCCAACGGTCTCCCTTCCCGCCGCGCACAGGCTGCTCCGTCAAGCGATACAGGTCGGCCTCCCGAACGAACCGGCGGACGACCCGCTTATACAAGTCGTTATGGAAGGCGACGCGCTCCGCCATCCAGGCGGGCAGCTCCGGCAAGCGCTGGGAATACCCGAGTCCGCCCAGCATGCCGATCCGGGTGTAATAATCGAATTGTCCGGGTCGAAGCGCAGGATCATGCGGATCGAACGACTGCGGCGGTTTTTTGCCCATCCATTCGCTGAACGTGAAGCGCAGCGTCGCGTCCGGGGCGAGCATCGTCGTCGCCCCCCAGAACGTCTGCAAGCTGTGCTCCGGCCAATCCGGATCGCTCAGGAACGTCGCGTGCGTATGCCGGAGGATGCCCAGATCGATGCGCAAACCTCCGGAAGCGCAATTCTCCAGCACGACGTCCGGATGCTTGTCGCGAATGCGGCCCAGCACCTCGAAGTACCCTTCCATGTGCCGGTACAGCCCGTCGCCGTCGCCGTGACCGTGATCCGCGCGGTCGCACCCCGCCCCGGGATCGAGATTGTAGTCCAGCTTGATCCAGTCGCACCGGTAGTCGGTGATCAGCCGGTCCAGCATATCGAACGCCCATTGCCGCGCATCTGGATTGCCCAGGCATACATAGCCGACGGGCTCCCCGTTCCGAGTCGCCGCGAAGCCCGGATGATCCTCGCCCAGCCGCGCTTCGGAGCCGAGCGCCTCGATCTCGCACCAGAGGCCGAACCGCAGCCCCTTGGCGCGGGTATAATCGGATAGCGCCCGAATGCCGGATGGGAAGCGCAGCGCGTTGACCCTGTCCCAGTCGCCTCGCGATTCGTACCAGTTCGCCTGCGCTTCGGACCGCCCGAACCACCCCGCGTCCAGCACGGCGATCTCGAAGCCGAGCCGCGCGGCTTCGTCCACGTTGCGGCGGAACGCCGTCTCGTCGATCGCCTTGTCCTCGTAGCTGAACCAGTGGTTCCACTCGACCGGCAGCGCCAGCGCTTCCTTCGTCCGGGGATACCAATGGCGCCTGCCCGCCCTCGCGAGCGGCACGGCCGTCGAATCGAGATCCCCGCCGCTGCCGAGCGCCAGAACGACCGGCGGACCGTCCAAGGATTCTCCCGGCCCGAGCTTCGCCGAGAATCCCCAGCCGTTCATGCCCGCGCCGAGAACGGAGCCGTCTTCGTCACCCGGCTCTAGCCGAATGATCCAATTGCCCGGCCAAGCGGGGCAGACGGTCAGCAACGCCCCGTCCGGCCGATCGAGCGTAAGCCAAGGATGCCGGTCGCTCGAAGACCGGCCTTGGCGGGTTTCCAGCGTGAATCCGCCTTGCCGGTCCAGCGGTTGCCGGACGGGCTCGAATTCCTGGCCCCATCCGCTCGCGAAGTAACGCAGCCCGCAGTCGTCCGGCCGAAGGACGAGAGCCAGCGAATCCAGTCGGTCGATCGCGACCGTCTTCTCGCCGGCGTTGCGCACGGTCATCCCGGTCTCCAAGACCGGCAAGCCCGGATAACAAGCGACGCGATAGTCGACCTCCAGCTTCGCTTCCGGCAGACGGAACCGCAGGACGGCTTGCCGGGTTCCGTCGGGTGCCGTATCGCGAAGGACGTCGACAAGCTCGCATTCGCGAGAAGACGCGCTCAACCGCCTTTCATCGGCGAGGATGCCGAATAGTCCCGACGCGACGTCGACCGAAGTCCACTCCAACCCGCCCGAGCCCGGAAGGCCGAACGAGACCGACCAGCCTTCGGGATGCGACAGCAGGTCGAACGTTAATTCGTCGTGCCCGAGCGTTATCGGCTCGGCATTCGCTCTAATTGCCTTCATGGCTAAGCATCGTCCTTCCCTTCATCGTCTTCCCGATCCGTAATCGAGCTTGCGGCCGTCGCGGTCAAGACCATCGCTCCGTCCCGGATGACGCCGGTCGTCCCGCACGCGGCGACCTTAACGCCTTCCATATCCCCGGCTAATACGCGCAGCTCCGCCCGCCAGACGCCGTCTTCGCCGAGCGATTGCTCGTACGTTCCCCAACCCGGTCCGACGCTCCAGAACGTCCGGAACCGTTCGGCCGACAGCCGCGGCTCGAAGCCGATCTCTCTCCGGTCCATATCGAAGCGGAAGCCGCCGAGCGACAGCAGCAGTCCCCAGCTCGCTAGCGAGCGAGCGTAATGATAGCCGCATTCGGCTTCGTCCCACGGGTTGCGGCGATAGCCGTCGTGCCTCTCCCATACGGCTCGCGCGAGCGTCAATCCTTCCTCGAGCAGCCCTTCGCAGATCATCCCGACCGCCACCTGGTATTCAACGCCCGTCCATACTTCGTCCGAATAGATGAACGGAAGCTTGGGACGTCCGCCGCGCGGCCAGGAGCACAGCACGAGTCCCTTCTCGTCGTTGAAGACGTAGGACCGCTGGCAATTCGCGTGGCGGGAGAAGTCGGTGCGGAAGTTGCGGGCGTACACGGCGCGGAGCGCGCCGCGCACCCTCTCCGGAGGCAGCAGATAACCGAGCCCGTACAGATGCGCGAGCTGCTGGCCGAACAGCTGGTCGGACAAGCAACCCGTTCCGTGCTGGTACTTGAAGGCGTTGACGTCGTCGATCCGCTGCTCGTAATACTCGCCGTTCCATAGCCGCTCGTTCAGCAATTCAGAACCGTGGCGGTACAAGCCTTCGTACTCGTCGGCTGCCCCGACGTCTCCGAGCGCCCGCGCCATCTCCGCGGCGGCCTTCAGCGCGCCCAGATAGATGACGCCCGCTAACGGGTTCCACCCGTGGAACTCGATGTCGTACGTTACGTGCTGCACGCCCTCCAATACGCCGTCCCCGTCGGGATCCCAATGCCGCGCCGCGAAGGCCAGCGACCGGCGCACTTGCGGCCACAGCTCCTCGAGGAACGGACGGTCGCCGCTGAGCTTCCATTCCCGGTATACCCGCATGACCGACCCGAGCTGCCCGTCGGCCGCCGGAGGCGCCTCGTCCTGATCGAACCAGGTCCAGTTATACTCGAACCGCTTATACGCGCGGAAGTTCATTTTGCCGTCGGCCTCGGTCTCCTCGAAGAACTCGGTCCGTCTCGTCCCCCGCTCGAGCGAAGGGTACAGGAACGCCGCGCCTTGCGCATAGTTCCACACGTGCGTGCAGTTCCCTTCGCAGGAGCCCTCCGTGTCGAGGCTGCCCTCGAACGCGAGCAGCAGACCGTCCTCCAGGCGGAAGCAGGTCGTGCTCCGGAGCGCCGCCAAGTTGGCCGACGCGGCGTCCAGCACGTAGGCGGGCATGGACGAGCCGAACAGCGCGCCGTGGAAGGCGTACGTATCCCGCTCCAATCTCTCGCGGTGCCGCAGCAGGTAATCGGCCGCATCCCAAGCGTCCTTGAACCGCAAGGCGTACGCGTTGCGCGCGACCGCCCTGTCCGGGTCCGAGATGCGGGCACGGTCGTTCCATCCGTTGATCCGGTTCGGAAAATGCCAAGCCAGCGCGAAGCGGAACGTCTTCGTCTCTCCAGGGGCGATCCGGGCGCAGGCTCCGAGCGTGCCGCTGTCCATGCGGCCGTCGGCGGAAGGCTCCTCATAGCCGAGATCGTCGAGCCGCCCGTCGGCGGCGAAGTCGTCCCAGAATTCCTGCAGGAAGTCGAACCAGGAGCCGCGAAGCCACACCGGCTTCGCCGTCGTCTCCTCCGCGTCCGTCGCAATTGCGACGCTGCCGTACCGAAGCTCGCCCTCGCCGTACTTGCGCGAATGCAGGAACAATCCCGCGCGATCCCCGTCTTTGCGCAGCTCGTGGACATGCCCGCCCGTGCCGTCGTAATCGAGCGTACCGTAGCCGTCGCAGGACAGACCGACCGGATTGCCCAGCGATCCCGCGATCGTGACGTCGACCGGCGCGTCGCCTGCGTTCGTCGCGCGATACACGAAGTAAGCGCCGGGGATCGCGGAGTCTTCCATGTCGCCCGGAATCATCGGCGTGTAGGCCGTCAGTTCGATCTGCACCGGTAAGCAGTCATCTTCGAAGACGATGCGGGCGATCGGATATTCTCCGATCAGCCGGGAGCCCGCGAGGCGCGGCAACCCCGCCGCCGTCTCGGGCGGATAACCGTTCGCCGCGCCGTAAGGCGGCGTCAGCCGCGATTCCAGCACGCGGGCGACCGGCTCGCCGCCCTCCTTCTTCGCCCAGACGGCGAAGAACGAATTGGGCAGCCTGTTCCGCTTGCCGGGACGGTTCTGAATCTCCCAATCCCGCAGCTCTCCGCGGCTGCCGAGAGACACGTTCCCCGTTCCGATGCCCCCGAGAGGGAAGGCCGCTTCCTTGGCCGTCCCGTCGAAAGAACGCCGGCTTAACCCGGCGCCGGCCCGATCGGACGCGCCTCCCTCGAGCCGGATGCCCGCCGCCGCTTGGCCGAACAGCTCTTCTCGCGTATAGATCCCGTCGGTCGTCGCGCTCATGCCCCGTCCTCCTCTCTCCAGGCCGTCTCCTCCGCCAAGCGCGCGCGCAGCTCCGCGGCGAACGCCTCCAGCGGCTCGATGACGCCTTGGTGGTGCATGACGAGCTGACCTTGCTCGTCGCAAGTCGATACCCATGGAGCGTAGACGTCCATGTACCGCCGCTCCAGCTCCAACGCGGCTTCGGCTTCGGCGAGCAGTCCCGCGAGCAGCCCCGGTGCCGGCCAAGCCGCATGCGGGTTGCCGATCGGCCAAGCCTTATAGCCGATCAGCGGAAGCTTCGCGTTCTGGAGCCGGCCGACCGCCCGGACGTGCCACTCGCTCATCGCGCACAAGTCGGCCAGGTAAGCCGCCTGCTCCGCTCCGCCGAGCCATCCGTCGGCCGAAGCGCGGCAGGCGTCCGCCAACTCGCTGAACGCGGCCGCCGCCGCGGCGTAACGCCTCGCCGAGCCTTCGAGCACCCGCCACGAATAACCGGGCTCGCCGGTCGAATGGACGATGACCCAATCGGAGGTGAAGCCGATGTTGTAATTGCGCCGCTTGGCGTAGGCCGAAGCTTCTTCCAGAAGCGCATATGCGCGGATTGCCTGCTCCGCTTGCCCCGCGCCGTATCGAGACGCCGCGTACCGCCGCTCCCGGCCTTCTTCGTCCGCGTTCCAACATAGCGATGCGGCCGCCGCGAAGTTCGCTTCGAGCGAGCGGACCCGCCAATGATTGAACGACATCGACCGGGCGCCCAGCCGCATCGCCGCACGCACGTTATCCCGAAGCGAAGACGTCCAGTTCTGTGCGAGCATCATGATGCCGTCGAACTCCAGCCACGAGAAGACGCCGACGCGATGGCCGGCGTCCGCCAGCGGGCGCCAGTCGGGCAAGCTGTTCGCGATGTCGCCCGCGCTATAATCGGCCAGGCAGTGGAACCGAGTACCCGCCGGCAGCATGGCCGCGATCGCCGGCATCATCAGCCGCACCGTCTCCGGGTTCGGACTGTACACGGCGATCGACGCCGTCATCTCCCGCTCCGCCAGCATGGCGCGCACGCGGGAATCCGCGAGCGCGTCGAGCGCCAACTCGACGAACCGCAGAGAGCCGACGACCGTCGGGTAATAGTCGTTGCCGGGCAATACGGTCCAATACGGATGCGCCTTAGGGTTCATCTCCGGCCCTTCGTTCGGCGGGACGATCCGCCCCAGCGCCTTCAGGTCGAAGAGCGACTCGTCCAGCCCGAAGCGCTCGCTCAGCCTGGCAATCTCCGACTCGTAGCTCTCTCCCGGACCGGGATGCCATGCCGTTCCCTCGCGGGAAATGAGCTGCAGCTCGTTCAAGTCCGGGAACGCGGCGGCCGCCTGCAAGCAGCGCTCCGCGGTAATGTCCAGCAGCAGCGGATCGCGGGCGTCGAGCGCGCCGAGCCGTTGGCCCGACCAGCCGGTCTGCCAATCTTCCGGCAGCGCCAGACCCGCTCCATCGCCGGCGCCGCCGTTAGCGGAGAGCGCGTCCAGCACGCCAGGCGGAACCGATTCCGGCTCGAACGACAACGTGTTGCGGATGCCCCTCGCGCCGGCGCGGGCCATCATCCGCGCCAACCGGCCGTGCACGGCCGCCAGCAACGCCTCCGGATCCCGGATGTCCTCGAATTCCCGAGGGAACCAATGCTCCTTGACCTTCACCCGGTCCCGGCCGATCATGCCGGGATCGATCGGCTTCCGGTCCAGGTTGCCGAGACTCAGATCCAGATGCCGCACGCCCCGGTATTCGAACGGAAACCATTGCTGCGGCGTGTACATATGGTAGATCAGCGAATTCAGCTTCAATCTGGCCGTTCGGTCGACGAACGCCGCGAATCCGTCCTCGCTGAAGAACGACTGGTCCTGCACGAAATTCAGATGCATGCGAATGCCGCGTTCCTCCACGGACGGCGAGTGCCGCACCCGCAGCATAGGCGGATCTAGGCGCGCGACCGGCGGAGGAGTCCGTTCCCCGCTCGCCTCGAAGAGAACCCCGAGACGTTCCAGCCATTCGTAGACCGCATGAAGCACCGCGGCCGGACTGCCTCCTTCGACCCGCGCGCCGCGCTCGTCCGAGATGAGCGAGATCTCTCCGGGCCCGAGCTCCGGGTTCAGCGACAACGTCGCGCGGAAGCGCGCCCCGTCCGCCTGACGGCCCCAGCATACCGCGGAGCCTTCGATCCATACTTCTTCTACCGTCATCGCCGCCGCGAAAGCCACGAGCTCCCTTAAAGCGTACCCGATGATGTCCGCCCGGTCTTGCTTGTTCGCGGATCGTGTCATGATTCCGTATTCCTCCCCTTCGATCGCGGCTCGCGCGGAGCCGCCTTACAGCTTGATCGCCCCTCCGGTCAGCCCCTGAACGAACTGCTTCATGCCGAGCGAGAACAACAGGAGCAGCGGGATACTGGCCAGCGTGTAGCCGGCCATCAGCGGGCCGTAATCTCCCGGATAACCGGTCGTCAAGTACGCGAGGCCGGTCGTGATCGGTCTCATCTCTTGCGTCTGGATCGTCACGAGCGGCCAGATGTAATCGTTCCATACCCCGAGGAACACCTGGATGCCGGATAGCGCGAGCATCGGCTTCAGCAGCGGCAGCGCCAAGTGACGGAACGTCTGGAACTCGCTTGCCCCGTCGATGCGGGCGCTCTCGAACAGCTCGTGAGGCTGCTGGCTGACGAACGTGCGCATGACGAACACCCAGAACGGCTGCGCGCCGCCGACGGCGAACAGGATGACGACCCAGTACGTGTCGAGCAGGCCCATGCGCCACGCCAGCACGAACGAAGGAATCAGATTGAGTACGGCGGGCAGCAGCATTTTCGCGAAGATGACCCAGAACAGCGCTTCCTTGAACGGGAATTTCAGCTTCGCGAACGCGTAACCGGCGAGCGCCGCGATCAGGCAGCCGAGGAGGGCGCTTCCTCCGGCCATGATCAGGCTGTTCCAGACGAGCGGGGATACCATCTCCCACGCGAACGTATAGTTGTCCCAATGGTACGGGCCCTTCAAGGAGAAGAACTCGAACATGATCTGTCCCGTGTCCTTCAAGGACGTCTGCACCATTAGCACGAACGGGTAGAAGATCAGCACGCACGTGGCGATGATGAAGCCGTGCTTCAGCCACTCGGCCGGCGACGATCGTTTGCGGCGCGCGCGGCTTGCGCCGCCTTCGCGGATTTCCGCGCCTGCGGATGCCATCAGTCCTCACTCCTTATATACTTCATCGTGACGATCGAGATCAGGAGGGCGA
Source organism: Cohnella sp. GCM10027633 (assembly GCF_042675445.1). Classification (NCBI taxonomy): domain Bacteria; kingdom Bacillati; phylum Bacillota; class Bacilli; order Caryophanales; family Paenibacillaceae; genus Cohnella; species Cohnella sp. GCM10027633. Next base: position 124,084 of record NZ_JBHTGV010000010.1, read on the forward strand.
TCGCGAACAGCATCAAGCCGACCGCCGAAGCGTAGCCGAAGTCGACCTGCTTGCCGAACGCCTTCTGATACATGTACAGTCCGGGCACCATGGTGGCGTAGCCGGGCCCGCCGTTCGTCAGAATCAACTGCGTGCTGTATCCGGTAATCGTGCCCGCGAGCACGCCGATCACGTTCAGCTTGAACTGGCCCTTGATCAGCGGAAGCTCGAGGGAGAACGCCCGCCTCACCGGGCCTACGCCGTCGATGCTGGCGGCGTCCCAGATGCTGGTGTCGACGCTCTGCAGGCCGCCCAAGTAGATGAGCGCGTGCACGGTCACGATCCACGGGAAATTAAGGAAGAGAATGCACCACTTCGCCAGGTTCGGATCTCCGAGCCATAGCTGCGTCCATTCCTCCAGGCCGATCGACGTCAGGAACTGATTGAAGAAGCCGTATTGCGGGTTGTACATGAACTGCCAGAGCAGCAGCGTGACGATCATCGGAATGATCATCGGCAAGCAGTAGAGAATCCGGTACGCGTATTGGGCCTTCTGATTCTTGATGCGGACGAGCGCGATGCAGGCCACGATCGTCGGAACCATCAGCACGAGATTGAAGAACAGGAAGAACAGCATGTTCCGCACGGATTCCCAGAACAGATCGTCCCGGATAATCTCCCTGAAGTTGTCGAACCCGACGAACCGTTCCAGGTTCGCGCCGTTCCAGCGGAAGAACGAGTGGTAGATGCCGTCGAGCATCGGCACGTATTCGAACAGGATCGTGAATCCCAGCGCGGGAAGCACGAACGCGTAAGCCATCAGCCAGGCGCGCGCCGAACGGCTGCGGCCGCTTCGCGGCGGCGCGGGTATTGAGGGTTGAGCCATGACGTCCCGCCTCCTTAATCAGAGTAAACGAACGGGGAGAACGTCCGCGCGCCGCTTCTGGCACGCTGTCGGAGCGTCTCCCCGCCAACTGTCGCCGTCCGGCTTACTTCAGCGCGGGCTCGGCGTATTGCTTATAGAACTCCAGCTTCAGCTTGGCCAGCGCCAGGCTGTCTTCCGTCGCCTTGACGACCACTTCCGGACTGCCGGCGGCCTTCTGGTCGGCCGACTGCTTCTCGAGCTCCGCGATTTGGTTCGGAAGCCCGATCTTGTCGTCGAGCGCGTCCTTGATGCGCTGCGTCGCGAGCTTGAGGTTGTCGGCGGACATCTTGGACAAGTACTCCGCCTTGTCGGCTTTGCCCGTCAGCCACACCTGGCTGATCGCGACCGCGTCTCCGGCGTAGTTGTACAACGGGTTGTCGAGCGGGTTCTTGAGCGTGTTTTTGTCCGTCGCCAGGAACGGCACCATCGGCTCCGGAGCGGCGACGTCGGCCGTGACCGGCGCCCAGACCGCCATCTCGGCCATCTTCGCTTGGACGTCCTTGCTCGTGATGAACCGGAACAGATCGACGACGACCTTCATTTTGTCCGGATCCTTCTCCAGGTCCTTGTTCAGCCCCCAACCGTAGTCGACTTGATCGCCCGGCGCCGGCATCGCTTCCTCGGCGAACGGGGACGTCTCCTTCGTGACGAGCGGGAACGGCATGACGCCGACTTCGAAGTCTTTCACGTTGTCGTTGTAATAACCGAGCATCCAGTTGCCGTCGAGGATGAAGGCGGCTTTGTTGTAGACGAACATCTGCTGCGATTCTTGCTCGGTCGCGCCGGCCCATCCCTCCTGCCAATACTGGGAGAAGTCCTTCATGATGTCGATGACCGAGTTGATGGCCGGATCCTGAGGTCCGATCTTGCCCGTCAGCAGCGCCGCGAGAGCCTTCTCCTCGTACAGCTGCTTGCCGGCGTACTTGGCGTCGAAGAATTGGTCGAGGTAGTTCTCGCCCAGCTGCGAGCCGACCCAGGAGAACGTCCAGTTCAAGAACCGGTTATTGTCGACCGCGACCGGGATGAAGCCGGCTTCTTTCACCTTTTTCAGCGCTTCGATGAACTCCGCCCACGTGGTCGGGAGCGCCGCGACGCCCGCTTTGTCGAGCATGCTCTTGTTGTAGTAGAACGGGAAAATCGGGGATTGGCCGATGCCGCCGTCCACGGGCACGAACGTGATGGCCCCGTACTTATTGCGGGACTTCATCCCGCTGAACGAGCTTTCTCCCTTGATGAACGTATCTACCCACGGCTTGCCCGTATTGTAAGGCGATTCCTCGTGCATGGCCGAGTCGAGCCGGAGCAGGTAGTCCTGGTCCGCGTATTTGTTGATCCAAGGCGCGAACATCTGGGCCGCGTCCGGCGCCTTGTGGGCGACGTATTGCGTGTCCAGCAAAGTGTCGTAGCCGTTGTTCGGCTGGAAAATGTTCTTGATCTTCACGTTCGGGTGCAGCTTCATGTATTCTTGGAACGCGTAATCGTAAGCCATGCCGTACTTGCTCTTCGGATCCTGCCAGCTCATGACGGCGATCTCGAATTCCTTGTCCGACGGAATCGAACCGCTCGCCGCGGGGCTGGCGCCGGCGCTCGGCGAAGCGGCGCTGCCCGACGGTTCCGCGTTGTTGTTATTGTTGCTGCCGGAGCATGCGGCAAGCGTAAGCACTAACGTCGAAGCCGCTGCCAGCAGCAGCGTTTTTTTGGCGTACCCCTTGCGAACGTTCACTGTTGTTCCTCCCTTTGTTAACCTCTGTTCATCGCGTCTATCGCCAATCGCAGCGGACATTCCGGAGCTGTCTCGCTTGTATTCATCATAGAGACCGCTGCAGCGCTTTCACAAGGGTAAATATAATGCGTGGAGTGGACAAAACTTGTTTGACCGGTTTTTCCCGTACGTACTATAATGGCACCACAACGGTTCGAGGAGTGGTACCGGCTATGATCAGCGTAATGGTAGTGGACGATCGGCCGGCCGTGTGCGAAGGGCTCCGGAAGATGATTCCGTGGGAGCGCATCGGCGCCGCGATCGTCGGCCAAGCGGGGGACGGGCGGGAAGCCTGGGCGATGGCCGTGGAGAAGCAGCCGGACGTCGTCATCACGGACGTGCGCATGCCCCATATGGACGGATTGGAGCTGTCCCGGCGGATCAACGAGCTCCTTCCGGACACCCGGATCGTCATTCTGAGCGCCTACGACGAATTCTCTTACGCGCAGAACGCGTTGCGCTACGGCGTCACGGATTATATTCTCAAACCGATCGACCGCGACAAAATCGAGCGAATCTCCGAGATTCTGTCCCGTACGGCCGAACTGATCGAGGAACGCCGGCGCCATTATTCGCTGCTGTACGACTCCCGCCTCGAGCACAAAGCCGCCCTGCTGCTCAAGACGACCGACGCCGGCGGCTTGGCGGACTTCTTCCGCGAAGACTTCCCCGCGCTCGAAGACATCCATTCTCATTCCGCGAAGGAGCTGTGCGTCAAGCTGACCGCTCTGTTCTTCGACACGCTTCAGCTGATGGGCGTCCAGCCGGAGCAGCTCGGCGCGGACAAGGAAGAGGCGTGGCGCGAATTGCTCGCTTGCAAGACGAAGACGTCGATGAAGGCGCTCACGGAGTCTCTCTACTCGTCTGCGGCGCGCATGCTCCAAAGCCGCAAGAGCTCGACCAGCGAGGCGATCGTCGAGCATCTGAAGCATTATCTGGACAACCACTTCGACGACCCCAACCTGTCCGTCTATACGATGGCCTCGGAGAACGGCTTGTCGGCCAACTATACGAGCGTGATTTTCCGTCAGGTAACCGGCACGAACATCAGCACGTACTTGACGTCGCTGCGCATGGCCAAGGCGAAAGAGCTGCTGGCCCAGCCCCAGTTCATGATCAACGACATCGCGAGATTGACCGGCTACGCCGATCCCCATTACTTCGCCAAGGCGTTCAAGAAGTCCGAGAACATTACCCCCACCCATTACCGCAATCTCCTGCTCGGCGCCGGGAGGGAAGGATGAGCCGCCGCAAGCCGCGGTTCGTCAGCCTGAACGTCAAGATCGCGGTCATGTTCATCGTCCTGCTCGCGGGTACGCTGCTGGCGGCCAGCATGACGCTGTACGTTCAATTCGGCACGATCTACCGGAATCAGATTCTCGACGACCAGCGGCAGGTGATGGTGCAGAACCGCAACCACCTGAACAACCTGATCAACAGCATCGACCAGGCGACGATGCTGCTCTATGCCGACCGCACCGTCATGAGCATTCTCGCGCGGGAGCCGTCGGACTACGAGAACAACAAGATGAAGGACCAGATCAACGAGCAATTGATCAAGTACATCTACATTCCGCTGAACAACACGCTGACGAATTACGAAATCTCGTTCTTCGCCGATCCGAGCATGCCGTTCTCCGCGACGCTCCGGTCGGCCGATCTGACGATTCGCGGCATCTTCAACGACGCCGACGTCAAGGACAGCGAGTGGTATCGGCGCACGGTCGAGGCCGACGGCGCGATGCACTGGTTCCGCGACGACGACGACCGCAACCGGATGCACGTATCCAGGCTGATCATCTACAACCCTTCCTATAACTATCAAGTCATCGAGGCGGAGGAGCGCCAGACGCTCGGCATCGTCGTGCTGAACTTCGATACGGAGCAGATCAAGCGGCAGATCGAATCGACGAAGCTGACCAAGCACACCCGGCTGCTGCTGCTCGACCGGGACGGCTCGGTGTTGTTCGGCAACGACGACGGCTCGGCGGACGGAATGCTGCAGCGGATGAAGACCGCGGGCGCCCTCGACGAGAAGTCCCAGGCGGACGGCGAGATTAAGTACAACGATAAAGCCTATATGTACGAGCGCCATACCGCGGCCAACGGGTGGCAGCTGATCGCCTTGCTGCCCCGCTCGGATATCGCGGACAGCCTAGTCGTCGTCACCAAGATGATCGTCACGACCTCCGTGCTCGCCATCGTGCTCGCCGTGGCCGTGTCGCTGTACTTGTCCAACCGGATCGCCCGGCCGATCCGCCGGCTCGCGGGCACGATGGGAGGCATTCATAACCCGCAGAAGATGCAGGTATCCGTCGATCCTCCGGCCAACGACGAGGTGGGCGTGCTCTACCTGAACTTCAACCGGCTCATGAAGCGGATGCAGGAGCTGATGGAGGACGTCTACCTGAGCGGAATCAAAGAAAAGGAAGCGGAGCTGAAGGCGCTGCAAGCGCAAATCAATCCCCACTTCCTCTACAACACGCTCGATTCGGTCAACTGGATCGCGCTCGGCGTCGGCGCCGACCGGATCTCGAGCATCGTCTCGTCTCTAGCGAATATTTTGCGTTACAGCATCAAGGATCCGAACGTCGGAGTCACCGTCGCAGAGGAGCTCGAACAGGTCAAGCATTACGTCAACGTGCAATCGCTCTGCTACGATCTCGCCTTCGAGCCGGAATACGACGTCGATCCCGCCATCCTCCGCGTGCCGATGCCGAAGCTTACGCTCCAACCTCTCGTGGAGAACGCCTACCAGTACGGCATCGAGAAGGCGAAGAACGCCGCTCGGCTGCGCATCCGAGGCGCCGCGAGCGGACAGTCCGTCGCGCTGGAGATCGACAACTCCGGCGACGGCACCGCGGACGCCGCGCTCATCAACGCGCATCTCGAAGGCCGCGCCAGCTTGCCTCAGACGAAAGGCGGGTACGGCATCCGCAACGTGGACGGCCGCATCCGCTTGCTCTACGGCCCCCGCTTCGGCTTGCGTTACGACAATAACGGCTGGGGCGGCATGACGGCGATCGTGACGCTGCCGTTGCCTCCCCAGCCGTCGGACGACGGCGACGGCGAGACTACGCCTTCGCCTGCGGAATGAGCCTCACCGTTCGGATCTCGTGCGGCGCGAGCGCGATAGCGAACGATTCGCCCTCCCGCGCCGCGGCTCCGAGCGGCCGCTCGAGAAGATCGGTTTCTTCGCAGGCGGCGACGCCGTCGAGGTAACCGAGGCGCACGGTCGCTTGTCCGCCTCCGTATTCGTGCAGGCGGACGATCAGGCCGCGGCCGTCCTCCGCCGGCTTGACGGCGTCGACCTGAACGGTCGGCGGCGCCTCGACGGCGATCGGCGAGGGCGGGCCTAACCGTCGGCCTTGCACGGCCAGCATCGGATCGTTAAGCCGCCACGCTTCCGGCGCCGTCTCTCCCTCGACCCAATCGCCGCCATGCGGGAGCAGCGCATACGTGAAGCGATGCTGCCCGCGGTCCGCCTCGGGATCGGGATAGATGCCGGACTTGATCAGCGACAGCCGCATCGTCCGATCCTTGACGTCGTACCCGTACTTGCAATCGTTCAGCAGGCTGATGCCGTAGCCCCGCTCCGACAAGTCAGCCCATTGATGGCCGGCGGATTCGAACCGGGCGTAGTCCCAGCTCGTGTTCCAATGGGTCGGCCGTTTCGTCGGGCCGAACGGCATGTCGTAGGTCGCCTCGGGCGCGCGGACGTTCACGTGGAAGGCTGCCTTCAGCAACTGCTGCGACTCCTGCCAGTCGATCTCCGTCGCGAAGTCGATCCTGCGTCCTCGCGCGTACGCGATCAACCTCTGCGCGATGACGGAATCCCCGTACGTCCATTCGAACCGGACGACCGCGCGCACCGGCCCCGACTCCTCCAGGCGAACACCCTTCAGGTCGCGAATCTCCGAACGCTTCTCCCCATAGAAAATGTCGATGTCCCACGCGTCGAATTGAAGCGGCTTGTCCTCGAACGCTTGCAGAACGTTGCCTCTCTCGCCGGGAAGGAGCGCTTCCCGGCGGAACGTCTTGTCGTACAGCCGAGTCAGCTGGCCGTGCTCGTTCCACCGGATGTCGTAGAACGGCGTGTCCAACGACCCTTCAGCGTAGCGGAACGGGTCCTCTCGGCGTTCATCGGTCCGCGATGCATCGACGACGGCTTCGAATTCCGCCGTTCCGAACGCCGGAACCTCCGGCGGAACGACGAGCCATCCGTCCGCGGTCCGCTGCGAAGCCAACGTCTCGCCGCCGGCATCGCGGAACGCGAGGCGCCCGCCGTCCGGTCCGTTCCCCGGCAAGAGGACCGGTTCCCGGTTCGGCCAAGCCGCCGCGTTGAACAGGATGTAAGGCGTGCCGCCTCCGGACGCAGCCGCCGCGCCGTCGTTCGCGGAGCCGACGAGTCCGCCGAGCAACAGCTTTTCCGCGTGATCCAGATAGCCTCGGGCTTCGGCATACTCGGCCATCGCGTCGACCGCGACTTCCGCCGTGCAGGAGCCGGGCAGAATGTCGTGGAACTGGTTGCGCAGCAAGATCGTCCAAGACGACCCGATCCGCTCGGCCGCTTCCTCGGTCGCCGCCGCCTTGCCGGAGCACGACAGCCAGGACAGCAGCCACTCCGCGCGGCGCAGCCTCAGCTCCAGCCGCCTGTTCTCCCTCTTCAGGGCCGCTTGGCTCGTATAGGTTCCCCGGTGGTATTCCAAGTACAGCTCTCCGATCCACTCGTGAACGTACCTGTCGGATTCCCGCACGCGCCGCTCAAGCCCGCGGAAGTAGTCGTCCGCCCGTCCGGTCTCGACCCGGGGCAGACCCGGCATGCGCGCGAGTCTCCGGCGAAGCTCCAGCATATCCCGGTTGACTCCCCCGCCGCCGTCTCCGTAACCGTAGGCCAGGATCAGCTCTTGATTGACGTCCTTGTCGCGATAGTTCCGCCAGGCTCCGTCGACCGTGCGCGGCGTCAGATGCCCGTTGTACGTGTAGTAGTCGCCGCTCTCCTCCTCCTTCATCGGCGTCGTCATGAAGTGCGCGACGATGTCCGTGCCGTCCGGCGCGCGCCATAGGAACGTATCGTGCGGAATCCGGTTGTACTGGTTCCAGCTGATCTTGGTCGTCATCATGACGCGGATGCCGGACTTGCTCAGAATTTGCGGCAGCTGCGCGCAATAGCCGAACACGTCCGGCAGCCACAGATACTCGCATTCCGTCCCGAACTCATCGCGGAAGAAGCGGGTGCCCGCCGCGATCTGCCGCACGAGCGATTCGCCGGACGGCAGATTGCAGTCGGCCTCGAGCCACATTGCCCCGCCCGCTTCCCAGCGCCCTTCGCGGACCCGTTCGCGGATCTGGGCATACACGTCCGGATAATCTTCCCGCACGTAAGCGTAGAGCTGGGGCATCGACTGGAGGAACACGTAATCCGGATACTTCTCCATGAGCCGCAGCACCGTCGAGAACGACCGCGCCGCCTTCTCCCGGGTATGCCGCAGACGCCATAGCCAGGCAACGTCGATATGCGTATGACCGATGGCTCGCACGACGACGGACGAATTCTCGCCTTCGGCGATCGCCTCCACGCCGGTCCGCAGCCGTTCCGCCGCCTCCCGGACGGAGGCGTAGAACGCCTCGCTGCCCGGACGCGACCAATCTAACAGACGGAACGCGCGGTCGAGCGCCGTCAACAGCTCCCTCCTCCGAGGATCCCGCTCCTCCAGCACGCGCACGGCGTCCAGCGCGGCGGTCGCCGTGTAGTACAGATCGTCCGCGGCCGGGTCCAGCCAGCAGAGGGAGAACAGCCGCAGCTCCCGCTCCTGCTCCTCCGGCCGACCCCCGAACTCCAAGCCCGACCATAGCCGGAATTGCAGCAGGTGCCTGCGGCCAGGAGGGCCGGCGGGGAGGAAGATTTCCTCGTGGTTCGCGTCCACGCCTTGATATGGCTTGCCGTCGACGTACAGCAGCGATTCGAAGCCTTCCTCGGTGAGCGGCGTCAGCCGGCCGAAGTTGAACCGGACGAGCGCCTCGCGCCCTTCCGGCCATTCCTCGGGAACGGCGATCTCGCGGCACAACCACAGATAGCGATCGCGCGCCTTCCAGCGGAAGCCTTCGCCGACGGCCGGCCACGAAGCCCAGCCCTCCGGCGGCCGAGCGCCGTTCTCTCCGGCGGCGTCCTCCATCGCGCGCAGCGGAAGAAGCGACCGCTCCTCCCGGTAACGCAACGGCCCCAGCTCTTTGATTCTTGCCGCCAGCTTCTCGATTTCCCAGAACATAGGACCGCTCCTTTCTTCAGCATAATAACTGTCGATTCGTTGTTATTCGCGCTACGCTTGCCAGGTCATGACGGTCGTCTCGCCCGGCGCGAGCGCGATCGTCCCGCATCCCCACAGGGGCAGCGGACCGAGAGGCTGCGTTCCGGCGCGGGAGCTCGTCTCGGCCAGCACGGTCGTTCGCGCGGCGTACGCGGTCGGGTTGCGAAGCTGGAGCGTCAACGCGCCGCTTTCCGCATCGTGCGCTAGCACCTCCGCTTCGAGCGCGTCGAAGACGCGGTACACTCCGGTATCCGGCTGCACGTACAACCCCGGCACTTCGGCGATCGTCAGCATGAGCGACGTCTCGCACCAGCACGTGCCGCGGAACACCTCGCCGATCTTGTCTCGACCTTCCCAGTCGCTTAGGTTGACCCGTTCGCACATCCAGCCCTCCGGCAACTCCGGCTTGCCGGGATCCCAGGAGCGGACCGGCCGGTCCGCGCGGGACAAGTACTGCGGCAAGCCGCGCGCGATGTCCTCCAGCAGCTCCAGGAACGATTCGTCTCCCGTCGCCCGGTACAGCTTCAGCAGCGCGTCGCCGGACAGCGTGCAGATGCCGGGCGCGCTATGCTTGTTCTGGACGTTGGCGATGACCGAGCCTTTCGAGCGGATGCCGAGACGTCCGAATTCCGAGCCCGGCGGCCAGCGATAGTCGTACGAGACGACCCACGACATGCATTGCTTCGCCAAGCGGGCCGCGCGCTCCGCCCAGCCCGAGCCGCCCGTCGCCTCGTACAGCGCGACGAACGACTCCAGCAAGCCGAACGCGGACTCGCTGTCCGGGCACTGCAGAATCTCGCCCGGACCGCCGGTCGTCACGCAGCGGCGCGCGTCCCCTTCGTCGTAACGGACGGCCGCCTCCTCCGCGATTCGCAAGTACGCGGGCTCACGGAACCGGACGGCCGCCAGCGCCAAGCCGGCCGAAGCGATGGCCGGACCGGTCGATCCGCCGACGAGCAGCTCCCCCGTATCGACGTCCGCGAACTGGCCGAATTGGCCGTACGTCCGCCACAGCCGGACGAAGGCGTCGGCAGCGGCCCGTGCTCCCGCCAGCCAATGCGCCGGCGCCTCCCTGCCGTCCTGCCGCTCCGCCAGCTCGATCTGCTTCATCGCGAAGTAGAGGGCGTCCGCGCTCTTGCGCACTAGATGCCACCGCGGCGAATCGACCCGGTGGAACCCGTCTCCGTAAGAGACGCCTTCATGCTCGACGCCGTGGAACAGGCCGGACGGCGCTTGCCGGGAGAATAAGTAATCGAGCGTGCTCCGCGCGCGCTCGCGCGAAAGCGCGGAGCCGAGCATCGACAACGGCAGCGTCGACATGCCGCCGCCTACCCATCCGGGCTGCCAATCCTGGTACCGGTTGTCCCGGACGCCGACGGCGTAATAGCCTCTTCCCGGCTCCCAGTTGTCCCGATTGAACTTTCGCTCCAGAATGTCGCAGGCCGCCGACATCGGCAGATCGCCCGCGCGGCCGGCCTCTTCCGGACTGCCGACGACGGCCTTGCGGATATCCGCCAGCCGATTGAACAGTCCTTGCGGCTCGGCGCAAGGGAACGCGTAGACGCGGAACCGCAGCTCGGCCTCGTCGCCCGGCCCCCAATCCGGCGCCCTGTCTCCCTTCCGTCCGTCTTCGCGCATGGAAGGCAGCGACAGCATGATCCGGCCCTGGGACCGCGATTCGTCCTCCTCTACCGTCAATCCGATCGGGCCGGCTTCGGTCTGCTGGCCGGTCAGCAGCCACAGCCCCTGGCCGAGCTCCGGCAAGTAAGCGCCGATGCCGGGCGTCGCCGCGTCCTCCGACGTCTGCTCCAGCCGCGAAGGACCGGCTCCGTCGTTCAGCCGGGGCACGTCCGTGATCGTTACCGGAATATCCGGCGAGAGATCCTCCGGCAGCTCGAAGATCGGCGGGTAGCCCGCCTCGCGCGAGCGGTACCGGTTGCCGTTGTAGACGGCCCCCGGGATCAGCACGTACGCGTCTCTCGTCCAGCCCGACAGCTCGAATCCGGCGGCCACGGCCACCTGCCCGGCAGAGCCGGCTTCCGCGCGCACCGCGACGCGCACGTCCGTCGCCTCCTCCCCCGGCACGGGGAGGACCTCGACCCGCGTTCGCCATGTCGCTCCCGCGAACGCGATCGGCTCCTCTGATGCGTCGGCGGAGCCCCATGCCGACAGCGGCAACGACGCGGTCGGCCGGCTACCCTCGTAGCTTCGCAGCTCTAGTCTGAACGCGGCGTTCAGCTTCGTTCGCAGGCTCTCGGCCCAGCGTTCTCCCGTCGTCAACCGAATCCGCTCCTCTCTCAACGCTCTTCCGCTCCGCCGAACCTGCCCGCGTGACGTTCGAGCCCGGCGCGCAGCATGCCGTAATAGGCGGCGTCCGCCGGCTCCCATGGCGAGAAGTAGTCTCGTCTCATCGCGAGGACGTTGCCGATCTGCACGGAGCAATCCGCCTCCAGCGCCAGGTCGAAGTAACGCTCGTGCCGCTCGGCGTAACAATGGAAGTCGAACGCCACCGGCGTTCCCGGCGACGTGCATTGAAGCATCCGCGCCCGCTCCAGATGCTCGCGGGGATCGGAGCTGAAGATGTCGTACGTCCGGTTAATGTCGGTGAATTCGGCTAAGTACGGGTGGCCCGCGCAGCCGATATGGCACGAATCGGGCTTGATCCGTTTCATCTCGCCGTAGAACAGCTTGTAGACGCGGTAGAAGTAGTTCTCCTCTCCGCGCCACGCCGGATCGTGTATCGGCATGTCGGCATGCACCTTGTCCGCGAGAAAATCGGTCTTGACGCCGTCGACGTCATAGCAACCGGGCGCGGAAGACAGCATCTTCTCCAGCAGCGGCAGCAAGTATTCCGATTGAGTCGCCGGGTGCGAATAGTCGCGCATCCGGCGGCCGTGGCGGTTCTTCTTGCCGCCGGCGATCAGATGGCGCGTCTCGGCGAACGCTTCGTCGTATAGCTCGGCCCAATTCCACCAGACGATGACCTTGAACCCCTTGGCATGCAAGCGATCGACCAATCCTCTGAAGTCGGGGAATCGCTCGGGATGCGGTACCCACTCCCCGGACACCTTGGCCCATCCCGCGTCGATCAATATCGTGCGGAACGGCAGCCGTTCCCGCTCGATCGTCTCCACCGCGTCCAGCACGAGCCGCTCGTTCAATGCAGCCGCGCCTTCGTCGAGCGAACCGGCCACGCTCTGCTCCTCGAGGCTGGTCGGCATGTAGACGGAGGAACGGTAGCCTTGGTCGTGCCACGTGCAGTACAGGTTGTCCCTATGCCAAGCGATCCGAGGCTTGTCCGCGGGATCCGGAATCCACCGCCCGCGCACGAGCGCGTCGGCGTACTCCTTCACTGCGGAGTATACGTCGCCGCCGCCCGCGTCGGCCGAGAACAAGCAGAATACCGGCGATTCGAACGTCTGCCCGGCCGCGACCTGCAAGCCCCATTGCTCCCCGCCGTAGTCGAGACGCCAGTCTCGAAGCAGGAAATCCTCCGCCGACAGGGACATGCCGAACGTCTCGGACAAGCTCAGCGCCCCGAAGACGAGCGCGATCCGGTCCTTGCGGAGCACGAACATCGAAGGATGCGGCGCGAATTGCCAATCGTTCGAGTACGTGGTCGTATCGATCGTCATGCCGAAGTTGAGCTCCGGCCACGTATGCGGCGTATGATGGCGGTTGCGGAAATTGATCAGGTCGTACATGTTGATCTTCGTACCGGCCGGGAACAGTTCGATTGCGCCCAAGGACGATTCCGACGACGGCGCGAAGGCGCAGCGCACCGTCAGCCCTTCGATTCGCGCCTCCCAGATGACGTCCAGCCGCTCCAGTCCGTCTCCCGCGTAGGACAGCACGAGACCGTTGCCGTTCTCTGTCCGCCCGATGCCGGTCAGCCGGACGTCCGGACGCCTGCCCTCGAACGAGGGCACGAACACGCCCTTGTCCGGCACGACGAGCAGCCGCTCGCCGCTCGCCGCGTCGCGCAGCGTCAAGATTCCCGTATTCGAATTCGCCTCGAGCAGGAGACGTCCCGCCTCCAACGTATAAGCGTTGCTCATGTTCGATCTCTCCTCCGTTAGGCTCATATCACTTCAAGGCCGTTGCGGCCAGGTAACGCCGGGAACCGCGCGTGCGGCTCCGCCTGGTACCAGAACGCGGTAGACGCGATATCGTCCTGCAGCGGCAAGTACCTGCCTTCCGAACGCCAGCCGAGCGCCTGAATGGTCACCCGCAGATCGCTTTCGAACCGGATCGGGTCCTGCACGTGCCAGCGGTACATCCCGAACCGGGTTTGGCTGCGGTAGAATCCGTCGGGCTGCAGTACCTGATGGAAGCCGAGGTACGGCGTCGAGTACGTGGCGTAGCGGCCCTGCGGCTGTTCGAAGCACCAGGCTCCGCCGACGTAATCCTCCGTTCCCGTGCCGCAGATCGTCGGGAACTCGCCGTCGCCGTCCATGTAGAACTTAATCTCGCCTTCTCCCCACCAGCCGGCGTTATTGGACTGCCATGCCAAGTAGATGCCAACGTAGTGCCCGCGTCCCGCGACCCCGTCGAGAATCGTGTGCACGTCCTGGTAAGCGAGCGGGTTGCTCCGACGGAATTGCGCGTGGAAGTAAGCTTCGTCTTCCCCGACGTCCGTAAGCGTATAATCGATCTGATAGAACAGCACCTCGTCTTCGTTCGCCAAGCTCTCCACCGTGATGCGCGCCGATCTTTGGAACGGCATCAGCCAGTAGCTATTGAAGCCCCCCGCCGGATTGACGGATACCGGAATCGAGTTGACGTCCGCCCGTTCGCACCAGCCGTTGCAGAAGAAGTCGCCGAGCGGCGCCTCCACGGAGGGCGTCTCCTCGCCGTCCCAATACATGCGAAGCACGAGCTTGCGCCACAGACCGGGATGACAAGTCAACCAAATATGCTGGATCGCCCCCGGCCCCTCGATCTCGGCAAGCGTGATCGTACCGCCTTTGGGGACGATGACGGAAGGGGATACTTTCCAACCGATGCCCAGCTCCCTGGCCGGTCCCTCGCCCGTTCCCGTCGTCGCCATGCCGCCCTTGCCCTTGGCTCCGTCCTTGTTCTCCGCGCTGATGGAGCGAGTGCGCGCCGACGATAACCGCGATAAATTGCCCAAATGCACATGTAGTCCGTCAAATGCCGCCATGGCGGTTCCCCCTTGTGTTGGCTCGTATCGTGCCAGGCATTCGTTTCACACCCTACAGTATGGAAGCGCGGCAATCTCTCCTCAAGAGGAAATAACACCGCCCGCGTGTACTTATCTCCGAAGCGGCGCAATCCCGGATCAACGCCGTCTTCGAGGATCGTCCGCGGAACGTGAAATCTCGGCGCCGCGACCGGCCTCTCCGGCCGAACGCAATAAAACCGCCAGGATATCCCTGACGGTCGTAAGCCTTACTCTATGCTTCTCCTAGTTCCCGGCGTCTTCCCAATACGCCGGATCTCCCCACTCGTATAGCCTATTGCCGTCCTTGTCGAATGCCCTCAGCGTAATCGGAGCCTGAAGATGACCGTCCGCCTTGTAATACCAGATCTTGCGGCCGCCCTGCTCCGCAATGCGAGCCGGTTGCCCGCCCTCGCTGACGACGATCACTTGCGTCACCAGCGGATTAAGGACGGTGCCGAACAGCAAGTAGATGTCGTCCGGTCTCTGCGTGCCAGTCCAACTGATATCCTTATCCGTATACATCGGTTGCTTATTAATATATTCGCGCAACTTGAATCCCGTCGCGCTCTTGTCGAGCGTGACGACCGACAACTCTTCCTTAAGCGTCTCGTAAAATACGAGCGTATGCTCGGCATCCACGTGGACGTGCAACAGTTGCTTGTAATCGCGATCGGAATCCCGCACCGCCGACTCGATCTGCTCATAGACCGGTCGAGCCGCTTCCAGCCGGCCATGCAACAACCCGGCAACCGACACGGCCAGTGCGACCAGTACCGCGCCGAACAAGACCTTGCGCCTTCTCTCCATCGCTTGCGCCTCCGATCAAGTAGATGGTTTTCGCGCTACAGTCAACACGACCCGTATGAACGCGTACGCGATCAATGCCCCCGAGCTATTCAGCAGGAGATCGTCCACGTCGAAGCTGCCTAACCGGAAGCCAAATTGCATGATCTCGATGCCGAGGTTGAACGCGAGCAGCGCGACTACGAACGCCCAGGTCTTGCGCAGCTTGGCGATTACGAGCGGCAGAAGCACGCCGAACGGTACGAGCATGACCAGATTGCCGAACAGGTTCATCCACCAGGTGCGGTAGTTATAGCTTTCCTTATGTTCAATATACGAACGAATGGAATCGAACGGAATCAAGTTGTAGCTTCTCATCCGCGTGTACTGATACCGATCCATCACCAGGTATTGAAATAATACGAGCAGGTAGAGGAGGAAAAGAACCCAGACGCACGCCTTCAAAACTCTCGCCGTCATGCCTATCCCCCAGTCCAATGTATGGAAAAATTTCTCATATGGTTGTCATCATAGCACGCACCCGGCACCCATCGTCAACCTTAATTTCGGCATGAAAAAAGCCGCTCATTACGCGGCTCCCTCGCTTAAACTTCCATCTCCTTGACGAACACGGCCGTTCCGGCAACGTAAACGTCCATCCCCTGCCCCTCGCGCTTGTACGCTTCGACGCGAACGCGGCCGTCCCGGCCGATCTCCTGGCCTTGCTCCACGACGAAGGCCGCGGACGCGAGATCCGGCTGCATGTAGGTCAGATAATACGCGCCCATGACGCCGGATGCCGTGCCCGTCACCGGATCTTCTACCGTCCCCGAGTACGGCGACGAGAAGTGTCTGGCGTGCATAAGCGCCTCCGCGTTCAACGTCTCCATGCCGAACGGATGCACCGACGCCTTGGGATTCTCGACCAGAATATCGGGAAAATCCCGATTGGCCGGCTTCATTCGAGCGAACGCTTCCAGACTTCTCACCGGAACGAGCAATGTCCATGTCCCCGTGCTTCCGTAGACGATCGGATACCGGTCGTCCCGTTCCTCCGGTCGCAAGCCCATCGCGCGCATGAGCCGATCGGCATCGCCGGAGAACGGAACGAACCGAGGAACATCCTGCTTCATTCGGACGAACTCCCCGCGCTCCCCTTCGAACGAGATCGGCAGAATGCCGACGTTCGTCTCTATCGTCAGCGACCTGCTCGTATCGATCATGCCGCGATCCCTCAGACAAGATAGCGAAGCGATCGTCGCGTGGCCGCATAGGTTGATCTCGTGTCCCGGCGTGTAATAAGTCAGCTTCGCTTCCGCAACTCCGGAGCGACGAACGAACACCGTCTCGTTGAAGCCGACCCGCCGCGCGATCGCTTGCATCTCTTCATGGCCAAGCTCGTCGGCGTCAAGCACGATACCTGCCGGATTCCCTAGATTCGGCACGTCCGCGAACGCGTCGTAGTGAATGACTTTCATCGGCCTGCAGCCCCCGTTCCGTCCCCCATGTTTCTCTGCCTGCGCCGTCCTATCCCCGCATCTTCGCGATCAGATCCATCTTCAACTGCCAAGCCTCGGCGCTCAGACTGACGCGGTACGGCTCCGGATTCAGCTTGCGCAGCTGCTCCGGCCAGAACAATGCCAGTTGCTCCCGATGATAGTGCTGGATCGCCTCCAGCCCGGGCAGCTCGTAGACGAGCGTCCCGTTCTCGAACACCGGCCGCAGCAGCGGTACGGCGTCATAACGCTCGATCGTCTTGTTGATGTACGGGTGAACCGGATCGAACAGCTTCAGCGGTTCGGCCGTATCCAACTGCTCGTGCTGCAACGCGACGTAATCGCCCGCCGCCTTCCCCGTCTCGCGGCTCACGATGCGGTATACCGTCTTGAAGCCGGGCGTCGTCACCTTCTCCGGGTTGCCCGAGATCTTGATGACCGGCACGTAGGCGCCGTCCTTCTCGCGGGCGACCAGCTTGTAGACGCCGCCGAGCGACGGCTGGTCGCCGGCCGTGATCAGCTGCGTGCCGACGCCCCACGTATCGATCTTGGCCCCTTGCGCCTTCAGGTTGAAAATAATGTTCTCGTCCAAGTCGTTCGACGCGACGATCCCCACGTACGGCAAGCCGGCGTCGTCGAGCATCCTGCGCGCTTCCCGCGACAAGTAGGTCAAATCTCCGCTGTCGAGACGAATGCCCTGCATCCGCTTGCCCTTGCTCTCGAGCAGCTTCGCGACCCGGATCGCCGCCGGCACGCCGCTCTTCAGCGTGTCGTACGTGTCGACGAGCAGCGTCACCTGATCCGGCAGCGCCTCGGCGTACTTGCGGAACGCCTCCTCCTCGGTGTCGTGCCCTTGCACCCAAGCGTGGGCGTGCGTTCCTTTGGTCGGGATCCCGAACAGCATGCCCGCACGCAAGTTCGACGTCGCGTGGAAGCCCGAGATGTACGCGGCCCGCGCGCCCCATACGGCGGCATCCGCTTCTTGCGCACGGCGCGTGCCGAACTCCAGCAAGCCGTCCTCGCCCGCGACCTGCTTGATCCGCGAAGCCTTCGTCGCGATCAGCGTCTGGTAGTTGACGAAATTCAGCATCGCCGTCTCGACGAGCTGCGCTTCGAACACTCTCGCTTCCACGCGGATGAGCGCTACGTTAGGGAAGACGATCGTCCCTTCCGGCACCGCGTCCAGCCGTCCGGTGAACCGGAACGCGCGCAGCTCATCGAGGAAGGCTTCTTCGTAATTCTCTTCTTGCGTCCGCAAGTAGGCGATCTCCTCCTCGGAGAACCGCAAGCCGCGAATATAATTCGCGACCCGCTCCAACCCCGCGAACACCGCGTACCCGTTGCCGAACGGCAGCTTGCGGAAGAACACCTCGAACACCGCTTTGTCGTCCTTCGAGCCTTGGACCCAATGCGCGTACATCATGTTGATCTGATATTTGTCCGTATGCAGCGTCAGATTGTCGTAGCTCATGCCTACCGCTCCTTCCACCACGCATCGTAGATCGTTACCGGCCCGCGGCGCTTGTGCTCCGTCGCGATGAACCGCTTCTCGATGAGCGCGGCCTTATCGGCCGGCACATCCTTCCCTTCCAAGTAATCGTCCAATTGTTCGTAGGTTAATCCGAGCGCCACCTCGTCCGGCAAGCCCGGCTTGTTATCCTCTAGATCGGCGGTCGGCTTCTTCAAGTATAGGTGCGCGGGACAGCCTAATGCCTGTAGCAGCGCTTTGCCTTGCCGCTTGTTCAGCCCGTAGATCGGCGTCAGGTCGCACGCGCCGTCCCCGTGCTTCGTGAAGAACCCCGTGATCGCCTCGGCCGCGTGGTCGGTACCGATGACGAGCATACCGTAATGCGCGCCGAGATCGTACTGCGCCTTCATCCGCTCCCGCGCCTTGACGTTCCCTTTGTGGAAGTCGCCCAGCCGCTCGCCGGTCGCCGCCTCGAACGAAGCGACCGCCGCGTCCACCGCCGGCTTGATGTTCACCGTAATGACGCGCGAAGGCTCGATGAACGCGATCGCGTCCTGACAATCGGCTTCGTCCGCTTGCACGCCGTACGGCAGCCGGACGCCGACGAACGCGACTTGCCGATCGTCCGCATGCTCCGCGTTCCATTCGTTCACGGCGAGCTGCGCCAGCTTGCCCGTCAGCGTCGAGTCTTGCCCTCCCGACAGGCCGAGCACGTACCCGCGCGCGCCGGTGAACGCCAAGTATTCCTTCAGAAAGTCGACGCGGCGCCGAATTTCCTCCTGTACATCGATTACGGGCTTCACGCGCAATTCCTCGATAATACGGTTTTGCAGTACGGTTGTCATAACGTTTCTCTCCTCTATCTGTTTTTTATCGTCCGCCGGTTATCACTTGCGCGCCTAGCGTGTTGCGATAATGTTCCAACGCCCACTCGTGTCCTTGTGGATTGAAGCTAGCCACGGCGTCGGCATGGACCGTAATCCGATAACCTTTGTTGTACGCGTCTACCGCCGTATGCAACACGCAGATGTCGGTGCATACGCCGACCAGATGCAGCTCTTCGATGCCTCTCGTCCGAAGCCGCAGCTCCAGATCCGTTCCGCAGAACGCGCTGTACCTCGTTTTGTCCATCCAATGGATGGCATCCTTATGAGCCTCGTACGCTTCTTCCAGCTTGCCGTACAGCTTGCGGCCGTCCGTATCCCTGATATTGTGCGGCGGGAACAGCTTATGCTCGGGGTGCAGCGTATCCGTCTCGTCGTGCAAGTCGACGGCCATGACCACGAAGTCCCCGGCTTCGGCGAACCCGGCGGCCAATTCCGCGATCCGGTCCTCGATATCGATCGCCGGCTGTCCGCATGGCAGCTTGCCGACGACGAAGTCTACGGTGTAATCGATGACGATCAATGCGCGTTTTGCCATTAGAATCAACCTCCCAATTGTTGCCTAGCCGTAGATGGAAAGCCGGGGCACGTAATCCGTGAACCGGTATAGCTGCGCCGCCCGCTGGGAGTAGCGATTGGACACGATCGGCTCGCCCAGCCGGTCCGTCGCCTCTTCGATAATGCCTTTGCGGCTTTGCGTCGACGTGATCTTGCGGATGAAGTTCTTCTCCTCGAACGATGGCACGACCGCTTGAATGACCTGGTACAATTCGCCGATCGTGAACGTCTCGGGCAGAAATTCCTTCGCGATCGTCGTCGTCAGCATCTTCTCGCGAATCCTCTCGAGCGCGTCGGACAGCATGACGTTATGATCGAACGCCAAGTTCATGCGCAGCGCTTCTTCGACCGGGAACAGCCGCACGTCCGCCGCATCGTCCGCCGCCTTGCGATTCGCCAGGTAGCGCTCGTTCACGAGAGCCAGGAACGCATGGGAGATAATCCACCCGCGGGGATCCCGTCCCGGTTCGCTGTACACGTTGTAGTATTCGATGTGAACGTCGGCGACGGCCGTCTCTTCCTCGAGCTCCCGCTTCGCGCTCTCGAGAATCGTCTCCGAATCCTTCGAGAATCCGCCAGGCAATGCCCACTGCCCTTCGTAGGGCCAGCCTTTGCGCTGAATGAGCAGCACCTCGAGCCGCCTCTCCGGGAGCGACTTCTTCGGAGTGTTACGGGAGGCGGACGTGATCGTGAAGATTACGATGTCCGCCGGCGCGCCGTCCGGCGTTCGGTACCGCTTAGGAGAGTAGCCCGCCGCTTCGTCCGTTGATGCGATCACAAGGAGCACCTGCCTTCCGTTTTTATATTGTCATTATGACATAATCAATGGAGATGTCAAGGTCGATTCCTCCCGACATGCGCCTCATTCATATAACTAATTAATTATGCGTGAATTCACGCTCCGCGCTCGCGTTCGCAAGCTCTGGATTATTGTCCCTTTCGCCCGGTGCCCGTCCAAGCATAGAGTGTACGAACATCTAATTCCGCGAGGTGATTCCCCATGAGATATAGCGTCATCATACCGACGTACAACCGCTCCGTTCAAGCGCTGTTAACGTTGACCGCGTTCGAGATGCAGTCGTTCCCGATGGACGCCTTCGAAGTCGTCGTCGTGAATGACGGCTCCACGGACGATACGTTGGAGCAACTGCTCCAATGCCGCAAGCCTTACCGCCTCGTCATCGTCTCGCTGCACGGTACCCAGGGAAGATCCGCGGCGCGCAATGCCGGAGTCGCCGCGGCGCAAGGGGACAACCTGATTTTCTGCGATCCGGACTATCTCGTGACCCCCCGCTTCCTCAAAGTGCACGCCGACTACTTGGCACGGTTCCCGAATACGGTTATCAGCGGCGTCCCGCATATGTGGAAGAACATCTACGCGCAGTACTTCCCCGACTTCTCGGAAGAAGAACGCGGGGCCGTGTCGGACGTCATGCGGCATAACGGATTATGGAGCGAAGCGATTCAAGAACAAGGCCGCATCGTCGAGATCGTCACGCAGGACGACGTGCGCCGGCAGTCGGATACGATCGCCCGCATGATCAGACCTCAAGAAGCTTCCGCCGAGGTGCTTCATCAATACACGACGACCGACGTCGCGCCGTGGCTGCTCTGCGTGACCCGTTCGATGTCGATGACCAGGGAGATGTTCGCGCGCGCCGGCGGCTTCCACGAACCGTTCAAGATGTACGGCTTCGAAGACTGGGAGCTCGGCTACCGCCTTCATCGCATGGGCTGCCCGTACGTCTGCATCGACGAGGAGATCGGCTATCACCAGCAGCATCCTTCGGCGTTCCGGAACACCGACGTGAACGGGGATAACCTGCGGATGGGCTTCCGCATGCACGGAGTAGACGATCCGGAGCTGTCCATGTTCGCGGTCTGCTCTCCTGCCGAGGACATCTTCGTATATAAAAACTCGCTGCGGCTGCTTCACGCCCTCAGAGGCAGCACGAGCGCCGCAGGCCGCGCTCTCGCGGCGAGGCTGACGGCCGACATCGCCCGCGTGGCGCGGCTGTTCGTCGACTCTCCGCAGTCGCCCGCTTACTTGGAAGCGAAGAACGCGCTCAAGCAAGAGCTGACGCGGTTAACGACCGGGGCGGCACCTCCTCCTCAAGAGGCACCGACGGCGGCGAAGCCGAAGCGTCGTCGCAGGCGGCGCCGGTTAAGGCGCGGCCTGAAGAGAAGGAGCAGGCGAGGGTTGAAGACGGCCGCGGGCAGACGGCGTCGCGGACGAATCGCCCGGCGTCAATCCGGTCTCGGCGCGCGCTTCCGCTGATGAACGTTAAACCCGGGCATTGGCTGCCCGGGTTTATTGTGCTATAGTACGCATGTAACTAAAGAAGAAAAGTCCGAGCGAAGCCGATAGGGCCGTCTCGGGAGAGGTTCGCGAACTCCCTCTATAAAAAACTAAGGAAAACGCACGCGTCTCTCGTCGCCGGAGCCGAAGCTTGCCATTCGACCTTCGATCGGCCTGGGAGCAGGTCGCGTTTTTTCTGCCTTCGGGCGCTCTTTAGTGGATAGAGCAGCAGTTCCGCC
Organism: Cohnella sp. GCM10027633; assembly: GCF_042675445.1. Taxonomy (NCBI): domain Bacteria; kingdom Bacillati; phylum Bacillota; class Bacilli; order Caryophanales; family Paenibacillaceae; genus Cohnella; species Cohnella sp. GCM10027633. Next base: position 145,970 of record NZ_JBHTGV010000010.1, read on the forward strand.
GCCTCCTTCTTCCATTCGGAAAGGGGTTATTCGCCATGCGCACCAAAGATCAAATGCAAGACGTCACGCAGCTCGGAAGCCAAGGCACGAAGTACGATACCGCGTACAATCCGGGGGTTCTGGAGGCGTTCGACAATCTCCATCCCGGCCGCGATTACTTCGTCAAGTTCAACTGTCCGGAGTTCACCAGCCTATGCCCGATGACGGGACAGCCGGATTTCGCCACGCTGTACATCTCCTATATCCCCGACAAGCGAATGGTCGAGAGCAAGTCGCTCAAGCTGTACTTGTTCAGCTTCCGCAACCACGGCGACTTCCACGAGGACTGCATGAACATCATCATGAACGACCTGATCTCGCTTATGGAGCCGCGTTATATCGAGGTGTGGGGCAAGTTCACGCCGCGCGGCGGCATCTCCATCGACCCTTATTGCAATTGGGGCAAGCCCGGAACCAAGTACGAGCGGATGGCGGAGCACCGACTCCTGAACCATGATCTGTATCCCGAGAAAGTCGACAATCGATAAGGGGGACGACCGGAACATGAATAGGAAAATTCTCTGCATCGCGCTGTACCTGCTGTCCATCGTCGCGGCCAACGTGTTGACCGCTTCCTACATGCCGATCCAGCTCGGCTCGCTCTTGATTCCGGCCGGCTCGTTCCTGATCGGAGCCACGTTCGTCTTCCGCGATCTCGTGCAGAACGCGGTCGGCCGCCGTCTTACGTACGCGACGATCGCCGTAGCGATGATTGTCTCGGCGGCGTCCTCGTCGATGCTCGGAGACACGCTGTGGATCGTCGCGGCTTCGGCAATCGCCTTCCTCTTCTCGGAAACGACGGACACCGAGATTTACACGCGGCTCAGGCTGCCGATGACCTACAAAGTGCTCTATAGCGGCATCTTCGGGGGCGCCGTCGACAGCGTTATTTTCGTCATCGTCGGCTTGTCTCCGCTCGGCGCGGGCTTCTTGCCTTGGGACCTGGTCGGCTACGCGATCGCCGGGCAGATCGTCGCGAAGATCGCGATGCAGGCGCTCGCCGCGATCGTTCTGCGCGCCCTGCCGAATCGAATGATAGATTCCCGCGCGGCTGCGTAAACAAATATTTTAAACGAACGGTTCTACTCCGCCCAAACACCGAATATACTTCTACGATGCTATCTATCCAAGGAGTGATATTCTATCAGAAACCGTAAAAAGCAGTTATTCGCGCTCATCATCGCCTGTGCATTCGCGCTCGGCTTCGGCTCGCTCGGCGGCTCGGCGGCGCCGGTCGAGCACAACTTCGACGTCTACTTAAAGCTCGACGGGATCGAAGGCGATTCCACCGTCAGAGGGTACGAGAAATGGATCGCCCTCTCCAGCGTGCAATTCGGCATCGCGAACGATGTCGTGAGCAGGACCACCACCGCCGGCGGAGGCATCGCGGCCGGCAGAATCACACCTTCTCCCATCGTCATCACGAAAAGCGCCGACGCGGCGACCGTGCCGCTGTTCATTGCGGCCGCATCCGGAAAGCACATCCCCAAAGGCACGATCGCCTTCGTCAGACCGGGCCAGCCTCCGGCGACGGTGCTCTCCTACGAACTCGCCAACGTTCTCATCTCTTCGTACAGCGCCGGCAACGGCTACGAGACGATCGAGCTTTACTACGATTCGATCGTCATCGGCTACGCGTCGCAGAAGCCGGACGGAAGCTTGAATACGCCGGTCAAAGGCGGATGGAACTTCGCGCTGAACAAGAAGCTGTAAGGAAAAGCAAAGCGCATGGCCCGAACCCTTCGCGGGATCCCGGCCATGCGCTTGTTTATTTACGCCGTAACTTCGTTATGATCGTTAACCATTAATTCCGTTTACGATAGCTGTATGCATAGGCGACGCGATAGCCGAGCTTCTCATAGAGCCGACGGGCCGGCGGATTGTCCCGCAGCACCATCAGGCAGCTCTTCTTCGTGCCGCCTTCTCTCGCCCACCCTAGAATCGCTCGAAGCAATTGCTCCCCGCAGCCTTGACCGCGACGGTCCGGACGAGTCGCGATATCGAACAGGCCGACGTATTCTTCGTTCGCCACGCCGAGCCCGCAAGCGACCGCGTCGTTGCCGTCGTACAGCGTGAAGAAGCCCGTCCGCATGAGCGGCCTCTCGAACAGCTTCATCGTCGTGTAGCGGTCGCGCGCGGACAATCCGCCGATCGTGCCAAGCCGTTCGACCCATTCCCGGGTAACCGACGGCTCCATCCGGATCTCGTAACGGGTCGGCTCCGGCACCGCGGACAGGTCGTCCAATTCCATGACGAGCGAAGGCTCGATCGACGCGTACCCCCGCTCCTCCAACAGACGCTCAAGCTCGGGATGGATGAACGGCGTGATTTTGAAAATCGCGGGCTGTCCCGCTTGGGCATATACTTCCTCGCTGATCGAGATTTTGTCGCCTAGCTCTTGGAGGCCGCCCTCGTACAGCGCGCTGATCGAGTTCGAACGCTTCGTGTAGCCGTCCGCGAACCGCAGCAGCCAGCCGTCCAGCAGCACCGTCTGCAGAGACGGCCACGCGTTGATCGAGAACTCCTCTATTCCTTTGCCTTCTCCGGTAGCCATATCGCGATCCCTCCCAATCCGTTCTTGCCCGCGTGCTCCGCGATGAACCTCGCAACCCCGTCGTCGTCGTTGCCGCCGATAACGCCCGTGGCGGCTAGCTTGACCGCTTCGTGCGCGTTCTCCACCGCGTAGCATTCGTCGGCCGCGCCGAACATCGACAGATCGTTGAGGTTGTCCCCGAAGCAGACGAGTTTCTCGAAGCCGAACCGCTCCTTCAGCCTCTCCACGCCTTGGCGCTTCGTCGCCAGATCGCTCGACACCTCGAGCCAATGGTAACCCGGCGCGTAGATGTCCGGGCCGTAATGGCAGACGCAGCCTACCCGCTTAGATAGTTCCCCGTATACGGCTTCCAGCCGCTCCGGCACCTCGATCGCGTTGACGGCGATGAGTTGCTCGTCCAAGCAAGCATCGAAGGCATCGATGCGACGGAACCGATCGGATTCGTGCTTCAGCCTCGCCCCGAAATAATGCTCCTCGCTCGGGTTGAACACTCCGCGGTAGTAGACGCGCGGACTCCCTTGCCGGTCGATCGTGTACACGACGGGATTCAATCCCTCGCCCGCGTATAACGACACGATCTCCCTTCCCAGCCCGTTATCCAAGAAATGCGACTCCAACGGCCTTCCGGTTCCCAATTCCGTCGTGAACACGCCGTTCATGAACACGCCCGGCAACTTCAAGTTCAAGCCTTCCAACAGCGCCCGGGTCGATTCGTAGGATCTGGCTGTCGCGATCGTGAAGTTCAATCCTCGGCCGATCAAAGCGTTCAATAGTTGGACGGACAACGGGTTAATCCGCTGCTCGTCGTTCAGCAGCGTCCCGTCCAAGTCCGACACGTACAGCGTACTCATCGGCCAGCCCCCGCTTCCGCCCAGTTCCTGAGCGCGGCCATGCTCGCCTTCGCGTCCTCGTACCCCTGCATGTATAGGGCGTCCAGCTTCTCGGGCTTGCGCTCCATCCGTCCGACGTCGATCGGCCGGGTAGGGCGGATGACGAACGCGTTGCCGCTTCTCTCCTGCTCCTCGATATAACGCAGCGTACCGTTGTAGATATCGTGCCGCCGCATCATCGTGTCCACGAACGCCGGATACCGGCCGTACGCCTTCCGGACGATCCAAGAGAACCGGTTGCGCGATTTGCGGTAGTCCGCGTTGCGGGTCAGGATGAGAACGTTGCGCTTATAGCCGTCGCTCTCCGCCTGTCGGAGCGGTATCGGATCCGAGATGCCGCCGTCGAGCAGCTCGCGGCCGCCGTACGGCACGATCGGCGCGATGAACGGCAGCGAGCTCGAGGCGCGAAGCACCTGCAGCACGTCACGTCCGATTTCGCTCTTCTTATAGTAGACCGGCTGGCCGGTATGGCAGTCGGTCGTCCCGATGACGAATTCCTCTTTGGAAGCGAAGAACGCGTCGTAGTCGAAGGGCACGTGCACGTTCGGGATTTCGTCGAAAATAAAGTCCATGCCGAACAGCTCTCTTCGCCGCCAAAAATTGCTCCAAGAAATGTAGCGGGGATCGCTCACCCATTCGACGTTGACGGTTCGGTTACGCCCGCGTTGCCGGGACAAGTAGCTGGCCGCCATGCAGGCGCCCGCCGACACGCCGACCGTATACGGAAAATACAAATTCTGCTCCGAGAAATATTCCAGCACGCCCGCGGTATATACGCCGCGCATGCCCCCGCCTTCCAATACGAGCCCGATGGACGATATCGGCATCGGCATCGGCCATTCCTCCCTTGCGATTAACGCGCATATGTAACTATCGACATTGTAAACCTTTCGGTTGGCCGAATCCACTTCGCTTCGCGAGTTGAAAGTTTGCCTTATCTCCTATACTCTCGAATAAGGAGAGTGATGACTCATGTCGCGAATGATCGACCAATATATACGCAACAAAGCGGAGCGCGAGAGGGCAGTCCGGTTCGAGGAGCTGGCCGGGCGCTTCGCGGAGCGCGCCGCCAAGCACGACCGGGAAGGCTCGTTCCCGTTCGATAACTTCGCCGATCTGCGGGACGCCGGCTACATGAAGCTCACGGCGCCGCGGGAGTTCGGAGGAGACGAAATCTCGCTGTACGAGATGGTCGCCGTGCAGGAGCGGATCGCTTACGGAGACGGTTCGACCGGGCTCGCCGCCGGCTGGCATATCGGCCAATTGCTGCATCTCCGGACGTGCGGCAAGTGGCCCGAGGCGCTATTCGCCGAGCTATGCCGCGAAGTCGTCCGGGACGGCGCGATGATTAACACTTTCGCCAGCGAGGCGACGTCGGGCAGTCCGAGCCGCGGCGGCAAGCCCGAGACGACGGCGGTCCGCGCGGACGGCGGTTGGCGGCTGACCGGCCGCAAGACGTTCAGCACGCTATCGCCGATTCTCGACCGGTTCGTCGTGTCGGCTTACGTGCCGGAGGAAGATGGCGTCAGCGAATTTCTCGTGCGGTCGGGGGACGGCGTATCGATCGTCGAGACGTGGGACACGCTCGGCATGCGCGCGACCGGCAGCCACGACGTCGTGCTGAGCGGAGCGTTCGCGGCGGCGGACGCCCGTATCGCGGCTAAGGGAATCGATGACGGCGGCGGCTGGCTGCTTCATATTCCGGCTTGCTATATCGGCATCGCCATCGCGGCACGGGATTATGCGGCGAAGTTCGCGAAGACGTATCGCCCGAATCATTTGCAGGGGCCGATCGGGGAGCTGGCGACGGTTCAGCAATCGCTCGGCAAGATGGAAGCGGACATACGAACGGCCCGCAGCCTGCTGTACTCGGCCGCGGACCGTTGGGATCGCATGGGGGAGGAAGAGCGGCCGAGCCTGAAGGCCGAGTTGGGGCTCGCCAAGTACGTCGCGACGAACAACGCCATCGCGATCGTCGACCAGGCAATGCGCATCGTCGGCGGCGCCAGCCTGGCGAAGAGCTCGCCGCTCGAGCGCTACTACCGCGACGTGCGCGCCGGCTTGCACAATCCGCCGATGGACAATACGGTGTTGCAGATGCTCGCGGGCGAAGCGCTTCGGGAGCAGGGGTAAACAGACAGCGTCCTCGCTGCCCGGATTGATCGGGGCGGCGAGGACGCTGTTTTAACATATACGATTTTTCATATACATGAGAGGCATATACACCAGAACAATCGATTCTATTCGATAATTCATACAGAATTCGCGATGAAAGTCTATTTCCTGAATTTATATTCTATATTTCATACAGATATCGCGAATGACGCCAGTTACAGAAAATTCTATTCGAATAATCAACTACATTTTCTGAATGTTTTCGTTGTGAAGGCTCCTTGATCGGGGCTTATTTGCGTTTGGCCGGCGGGAACAGATCGTCACCCGGGGCAGGCCGCTTCGCCTTGTCTCCCGCGATGAAGTATTCGTGCTTGCCGAATCGCGAGAGGGCCTGGTCATCCGGTAGCCATACCCACGGATCGATCTCGGTCTGGCACCGATGCGCGCGGAACGACGCCAGCTTCTCCCGATGATGCTTCGAGATGTCGACCTTCACGATCGGGTTCGGGTATGCGTAACCGAACCTCGCTTCGGCATCCGCCAATCGGTCTCCGAACGTGATGAAGAACAGCTCCGCGCCGCTGCTCGCTTTCGTCCGCTCGTGCGCGGCGGTCGTGACTTTGCCGATGGCGCAATGGTCGGGATGGCCGCCGAGCACTTCGTGGAACGTCAAGATGACGTCGGGCTTCGTCTCTTCGATAAGCGCGACGACTCTGTCCGTCAGCGCCTCTTGGTCGACGAACTCGACCGTCTTGTCGCGAATGTCGAAGAAGAGAAGCCGATTCACGCCGAGCGCCTCGCAAGCGGCGAGAAGCTCCTGCTCCCGCACCGCCGGCATCGTCTCCCGGTTCACGTACGGGGGATTGCCCATCCGGCGCCCCATCTCGCCTCTCGTCGCGCTGACGAGCGTAATGTCCACGCCTTCGCTCGCGTACTTCGCCAGCGTACCGCCGCAGATGAACGACTCGTCGTCGGGGTGCGCGAATACCGCCAATATTTTTCTAGTCGTCGTTGTACTCATTCCGGGAACGACTCCCTTCCGAGCTCCAAGGCGACATGCATTCGGCCTTGCTCGTCGAATCCGGCTAGCAATAGCCGGCCCTGCGCGTCGATCTCGAAATGGGTTAGCGCCTCCGTGCGCAGCCAACCATGGCCGTCGAATCGAATCGCGACCCGGTACGGGCCCTCTCCCGCGACCGCGGTATCCGAGATCCGGATGCGGAAGTTGCGCACGAACACGAACGACGTCGCTTCGCTATGAATATAGGCGTCCTGCCCGCGATACTCGGCCAGCGCCTTCGCCAGTTCTTCCCTATCAATCTGTTGCATCGCGCGATTCCTCCTCCGCCATAATGGTCTAATCATAAGACATCCCGGGGCGGGAAGACAACAGGGCCGGCCCGTCTCTCGACGGCCGGCCTCATTCGTGCCTATATGCTATTCCCGATTCCTCGCGATAACCTCGATCTCGCCGAACAACCCATAGTCCAGCAAGTCATACGCTTCCGCCGGAGGCGGCCCGAACGCCGGCCCCTTCTTCCAGTTGCTCGGCCATGCCGTCTTGCGCGTGCGGAGCGGATCGTGGAACGGCCCGAGCACGTTGCGGAAGCTCCCACTGAGCCGCACCCGAATGCCATTATCGCCCGCGATGGCGAACCTCGTGAAGTCTAGCTCGTCTCCTTGGCCGGCTCCGAACAGTCCAACGTACGCGCCGTTGACGTGCAGCGAGGCGACCGTTCCTGCCCAGCTCGGTAGCCGGACCGCATAACCGCCCGCCGCGACATCCTCGATGCGCACCCGCGCCTCGAATGTCGCGCCGCCGCCGTAGAACGGCCGGCCTTGCGCCAACCATGAGCCTATGGCGAGCGGCTGTTCGCGCCCGATCGTCCACCGCCCCGCCCGCGCGTTGACGGAGAAAGAACCCTCGAGCCGCACTTCCTCCAGCTCCATGAAGAGGTCGAAAGGTTGCGCGCGCAACGTGACTTCATTGTCCCCGGGAACGGCGAACTTCGCGATATCCGCGCCGACGAGATGGTGGTCGAGCGACGAACGCAGCCCGGCGGACCACTCCGCCTGCTGGCCGTTCACCTCGAGCCGGTAAAGGTCGCCCCGCTCCACCCACAGCACGAGCCGCTCCGGCGCCGCGTCTGCGTCGACCGCGAACCGGAACGTCGCTTCGAACCCGCTTCCCGCGGCAAACCGGTTGCGATCGACCAATCGGCGCTTGAACTGGATGGCGTTGTCCCACGGGTTGTTGTCGAAGCCGTGGGCTTCGTAGATTTTGTGTTGGGCTTGGAGCACGTGAATGCCTTCGTACCGCTTGCCGCCTACGGATACGTCGCAATAATCGATGACGAGCATGTTGTCTTGCTCGGCGGTAGCGACGGTCGGTCCGGTCAGCGGGAGTTGGCGGCGAACAGAATCAGTTATAACAACCGCCGGAACGCTCTCGACCGCCGCTTCCCCGTCTTCGTACACCCGAAGCAGCAACGAGCCCTCCTCCGACAGATCGACGTCCAGCTCTAGCCACTCTCCGTTTACCCGGCACGCCGTCTCCCTCGCCGAGCCCGTCCACGGATCCCACAGCTCGAGGCGAGAACCGCGCACGAGGAGCTTCTCGCGGACCGGGCTCGGCGCGCTGTTGGCGACGAACACCATCGCGCCGCCTTCCGGCAGATCGCGCCGCAAGTAATGGACGCCCCGCGGCACCGCCGCGCCGTCCCGCCAAGCAAGCCGCGAAGGCACGAGCTCGCGCACGCGGCCGATCAGCGTCTCCGCGTCCGCGATGCGCTCCCAGCCCGCATAGTCGGTTAGCGCCGCGCCTGCCAAGCTCTTCTCGCCGTCCACGCGCACGCTCGGCTCGCCCATCGCCAGTACCGTGCCGCCGGCTTGCAGGAACCGCTCCAGCAGCCGCAGCGTAGACGCCTTCATCGTATCCATCCGATCCGGATAGATAACCACGTCGTAGCGGCCTTCGCCGACGACCATAAGGCGCCCTTCGACGTCGCCGTGCCGCTCCATGATGAACTCGTCGCCCAAGTCGTAATTAACCAGGCCGTCGCACAACGCCAGCGCGGTATGCAAGTACCGCCCCATGTCCGGATGCTTCGGCGGATCGTTCGTCCGCAGCTCTCCGCTCTGCGAGGACGGCGTCTCCAAATAGCCGCTCGTGCTCGGATTCAGCAGCAGCACCGCGTTATTCGTCTTCCCTTGCGACAGCGTGGCGGACAGCCGTCCGAAGTAGCCGTTCAGCCGCGCATACTCGTCCCACCACGGCTGGCGCCAATCGAACGACTGCGGATGGTCCCGCTTGCGCGCGCCGACGATCGTGCCGAGCGTCAGGTGCGGCGTCAGGCAGTTGATGCCGTGCGCGAACAGCCAGTCGCCCATCCGCTTGTAGTCGCGGAAGTCCGAGTCCCAGCCGCCCGCGCCGTACGCCTCGCACAGCACCCGCTCCCGTCCGAACTGGTTGGCGGCGCTATGCGCCTCGCGAACGGCGAGCGTCAGCATCTCCGTCCCTTCGAAGCCCGGCTGCCGCAACATGTTCGAACGCAGGATATCGATCGCGGGCCATTGCATGTACTCGTACAGCGACATGACCGACGGCGACGTCCGGCCCCACGGGTATGGCCAGTTGTGCTCCAGGTAATGGCCGGTCCACGCGATGCCGTGCTTGTCGCACCAGGCCGAGATCGGCCGCAGGAAGTTGTTCGTCCACAGCTCGCGCACCGTATCGTAGAAGTCGTAGCGGACTTTGCGCGGATCGCGGTCGAACGAGCCTTCCGTCACGTCGACGAACAGGCATGGGAAGTAATCCTTCACATCGTACCCGTTGCGAGCCTGGAATTCCCCTCCGAACCAATAGCTGAAAGGCAGGAAGTTCGCCCCCGCCATCTGGAACAGGTTCCCCGGAGAGATCTCCGGTTCGTCCGTGAAGATCGCAGGGATTCGATCGCCGAACTTGTCGCCGAACCGCTCCCGGTACGCGTCGTACGTCGTCTTCAGGAACAGCTCCGCCACTTCCGGACGCAGCAGGTCCGTATAGGCGAACCCGCCGAGCCACGAGTTCGTCTCCGGGAACCCGATCTCGTACAGCAGGAACCTGTCCGAATAGGCGCTCCACTCAGCGAACGGCAAGTCGGTCACGTCTCGGACGACCGTCGTCGCGCCGCCAACGCCACCTACGCCCCCGCCATCCCTTGTAATCGCGAAAGCGCGAATCGGATGGCCCGGCCGGTTGAGCGTCCCGGAAGCCGCCGGCAACGACGCCGCAAGCTCCGAGAGCGACAGTTCCTTCATGATCACGGCGTTCGCGAGGCAATCCGGCAGCTCCGCGGGCACGTGCCCGCCGGCGAAGCCGGACGGATACGAGTTCTCGTCGTAGATGTATAGCGGCATGCCGATCCGCTCGGCCTCCTCCAGCGCGAACCGCCATAAGGCGAACCATTCGTCGCCGAGATACTCGGTGACGAGTCCCGGCCGCGGATGAACGAACGCGCCGCCGAAGCCGTGAGACTTCAACTGCTCCAGTTGCTCCCGAATGAGCGCTTCGTTCATGTCGTCGTTCCATACCCAGAACGCGGGCGGCCGGTGAGAAGCCGGCGGCTCGCGGAACGCTTGCTCCAACTCCAATCGCGATCCCATATCGGCCAAGCCCCCTATTCGCCCTTCAGGCAGAGGGCGACCAGTTCGTCCACGTGAGCCGTCGCCAAGCATTCGACCGCATCGCCGGCCCCGTAGTATAGCTTGACCTCGCCGTTCTCCTCGAGTACCATGCCGCCCGGGAAAATCACGTGGTCCCGGAAGCCGCCATCCACTTCGTACGGAGCCTCAGGCGCCAACAGCGGCGTCTCGCACATGCCGATCACCTTATGCGGTTCGTGCAAATCCAGCAGCATGATGCCTGCCGTATACCGTTTCTTCCAGCTGTCTTCCCAGCCGTTCTTGCCCCGCGTCTCGTCGCGGTCGACCGCGTGGAACGTCGTCAGCCAGCCGTGCTTCGTCTTGACGGGCGGCGCGGCCGGGCCGATCTTGTCGTTCGCGAACGGCACTTGCTCGACCGCGAGCACGAGACGGGATTTGCCCCAGTAGACGAGGTCGGGCGATTCGGACAGCCACATGTCGAACCGGTCGACGCCGCCCCGGCTATAGACGGTGAACGGACGCTCCAGACGGACGAAGTTGCCGTTCACCTTCTCCGGCAGCAGCACCATGTTGCGGTTATCCGGCAGCGACAAGCTGAGCACCTCGAAGCTGCGGAAGTCGTCCGTGACGGCGATGCCTCCGCGGATGCCGTGCTTCGTATCTACCGCGAAGCACAGGTAACAGCGCCCGTCGATGACCGTAAGACGCGGGTCGTACACGCGCACGATCTCCTCGTCGCGCAGCTTCAAGCACGGCTCCGGCTCGACATTCCAATGGATGCCGTCGTCGCTAAACGCGAGGCCGAGGTCGGTCGTATGATGCGGTTCGAGCGTATACGCACCCGCGTCGCCGTAATCGTTGCGGAACACCATAACGTAGCGGCCTTGGAACTTGCAGACGCCTGCGTTGAAGACGAGCGCCGGATTGTACGGCACTTGGGAAGGCGTCAGAATCGGATTGGCGGGGTGACGATGAACGACGGGACTGGAAGATAGCGGCCCGACTCGCGATGGAAGTTGACTCATGTACGATCTCTCCTATCCTTTGACTGAACCTGCGGTAACTTGCATGAACGTGCGATTGGCGAGCGCGTAGAGCAGCAGCAGCGGAAGCATCGACAAGCTGGCTCCCGCCATCATGAGATGGGTCTGGGTCGCGGCGGACGAGCCGTAGCGAAGCGCGGCCAGGCCGACCGTCAGCGTCTGCAGCTCCGGAGAGTTCAGCGTGAACACCTGCGGCAGGATGAACTCGTTCCAAGCGCCGCGGAACGCGAACAGTCCGGCGACGCCGAGGCCCGGCAGCAGCAACGGCAGCAATACCGACCGGTACGTGCGCGCGAAGCTGGCGCCGTCGATCATCGCCGCCTCGTCGAGGTCGCGCGGGATCGCCTTCATGAAGCTCAGCAGCATGAAGAAGGCCGCCGCGTGCGCGCTGATGAGAATGAGAATGACGCCCCATAGCGACGTGTGAAGCTTCAAGTCGACCATCAGCTCGAACTGCGGACGAAGCACGACGGCTCCAACGGACACGAACATCGTGGCCGCCTGGATCGCGACGAATATTTTTTTGCCGGGAAAATGCAATCGGTCCACCGCGACCGCCGCCATCGAGGCGACGAGCAGCGTCATGACGGTCGTCGCGACGGAGACGAACGTGCTGTTCCACGTATAGCGGGCGAAGTTCGCTTCCTTCCACGCGTGCGCGTAGTTCTCGAGTTGCCAATCGGAAGGCAGCAGCGTGGCGCCCGCCGTCAGCTCCGCGTTCGTCTTGAACGAGCCGAGCAGCGCGATGACGACGGGGAACAGCACGAGCAGCGCGGTCGCGATCAGCAGCGCCCAGATGACGACTCTAGAGACGGCCCGCCTGACGGAGGCGACGGCGCTTGTCGCCCGCGCGGTCGATGGAACGGTCGCTGTTGTTGGGTAGGACATCGGTCAACCTCCTAGTAAACTTGTTGAAGCCGCTTCGACAGCCGGAAGTAGACGATCGTGATCAGCCCGACGATAATGGCGCTGGCGAAGCCGACCGCGCTGCCGTAGCCGATCTGCTGCTCGACGACCGAGCCGGTCGATACCGGGAACAGCAGCTTGTAGACGTACAGGAACATGACGTCCGTCTTGCCGATCGGCCCTCCCTCGGTGAGAACCATGATGCTCTCGTAGCCTTTGAGAGAGTTGATGATGGCGAGCATGACGATCATCTGCATGACGGGACCGAGCATCGGCACCGTAATGTATCGGAACTGCTGAACGGCGGTCGCGCCGTCCAGCGAGGCGCTTTCGTACATATCTTCCGGGATGCTCTGCAGCCCCGCGAGGAACAGCAGCATATAGTTGCCGAACGCGCCCCAAGCGGCGATCAGGATCATCGTCGGCATCGCGAGATCGACGCCGAGCCAGTCGACGGACTCCGAGACGATGCCCGACTTGAGCAGCATCTGGTTAAGGATGCCGTTATACGAGTTGAAAATGAGGAAGAAGACGACCGCGATGACGGCCGTGCTGATGACGGTCGGCATGAAGTAGATCGCCCGCAGCAGGCCTCGTCCAGGCAACTTGCGATTGAGCACGACGGCGAGCACGAGCGCGAGCGGAATCGTGATCAGCAGCTTGCCGCCGGCGTAGACGAACGTATTCTGCACCGCGTTCCAGAACTGCTCGTCGCGCCACAGCCGCTCGAAGTTGTCCAGTCCGACGTAGCGGGCGACGCCGTATCCTTTGTAATCGAAGAACATATACCGGAACGCCCACAAGATCGGGTAGACGCCCAGCGCAAGGGTGAGAATCAGACTCGGCAGGATGAAGCCGTATCCGTTCGTAAGCCGTTGCATGCGATTCATTCCGGTTCACTCCTTCAGACGGTTGTCATGCTGACATGCTGTCGTGCGATGAGACGGAAGAAGGGACCTTGCCGGTCCCTCCTCTTCCGGTGAAGCTTATTCGCCGAATTGGCCTAGCAGTTGGGCAGGATCGAAGTCCGGCATCGGCTCGGCTTTCACTTCGCCGTTCGCCTTCGCCTTGTCGAGCGCCGCGTTGTACAGGTCGTTCAGCTTCTTGGCGAGCGCGTCGAAGTCACCGCCTTGCATCATGTACTTGAAGAACTCGTCGTTGTGGGTCGCACCCTCGACCGTAACCGCCGGGTAGAGCGGCCAGATGCCGTCGATCTTCGTCGGCAGGAAGCCTTCGATGCCGTTAATCTCCGGAGCCTTCGCGACTTTGGCGATATGCGGTACCATCGAGATGCCGAAGCCGCCTTCGTGGTACCCGGTCAGCACTTCGTCGCTGTACATGTACTGCATGAACTTCCACGCCGCGTCCTTATTCTTCGATTGCGCGCTCATGACGAGCCATTGGCCGCCGAGGAAGCCGGAAGCGCCCTTGACCGTGCCGTCGATCGTCGGAGCCGGCGCCGCCGCCCATTCCATCTTCGCAGGGAACTGGTTCTTGTACACGCCCGGCTCGGACGAGAAGCTCAGGTACATGCCGATCTTGCCTTCCGCGAATTGGGCGCGAAGCGGATCAATGTCGAGCGATTCGACGCCCGGCAGCATGCTGCCGTCGTCTTTCATCTGCTTGAACGCGTCCATGATCGGCTTGAAGCCGGAGAAGTCGTAGCGTCCCGTCTTGAAGTCGTAGCCGAAGCCGCCGATGCCGCTCACTTCCGCGATGACGCGGGCGGAACGGCCGAGCGCGCTGCCCGGGCTCTTGAAGTTAAGCGCGAAGCCGTACGCACCGTCTGCCTTGCCGACGGCCGTGATCGCCTTGGCCGCGTCGACCATCTCTTGGATCGTCTTCGGCGGTTCCGCGATGCCCGCCTTGGCGAACAGGTCTTTGTTGTATACGAGGCGCATCGTCGAGCCGTAGTTCGGCAGGCTGTACATTTTGCCGTCGAAGGTGTTGAACTGGTCCAACTGCGGGAACTTGCCCTTCAGGTCGTCGGTCAAGTACGCGTCGAGCGGCTCGATATAGTTTTTCTTATAGTAAGTCTGGATCGTGTTCTCCTTAGCGCGGAAAATATCCGGAGCCTGGTTGCTCACGAACGAGATGTCGATCGCCTGGTCGTATTCTTCCGTCTTCACGACGAGCTCGACCTCGATGTTGTCTTGGTTCGTCTGGTTGAACTTCTCGATGACGCCCTTGATGTAATCCGCGTCGTGGCGGTCGCCGGTCATGTACGTCAGCTTCGTCTTCTCGCCGCTCGGCTGGGATGCCGGCGCGCTTGCCGAAGGAGCGGCCGACGAGCTTGCGGGACTGGATGCCCCTGCTTCTCCGTTGTTGCCGTTGTTGTTGCCGCACGCCGCGAGCGGCAGCGTAAGCGCGAGTCCGAGCGCGAGTCCGATTACTTTGCGATTGCGATTCATTGTCGTCTTCCTCCCCTTGTCTGGTCCGTCAGGATTCGCTTGCAAGTTCAGTATATAAGGCATCGCGCCGCTACATAATGTGGCGATCCCGACGACTAGGGCAGAAATCCGAATCGATTGCGGCATCCGTTCATCCGAACCGGTAGTGGTCCTTGAATTCGCTCGGCGTCATGCCCGTGTGCTTCTTGAACACGTCGCTGAAGTATCGCCGGTGCTCGTAGCCGAGCTGCTGTGCGATGTTCTGGACGGGCACGTCCAGGGCGAGCAACTTCTTCGCTTGCTCGATTCGCTCCTGCGTCACGAACTGAACGACGGTCATGCCGGTCTCCTTCTTGAACAAGTTCGCGAAGTAGCCTCCGCTTAGGTTAACGACCTTCGCGCAGCGGTCGACGGTCAGCTCCTCGCCGAGATGGCCCCGGATGTAGGCGATCGCCTTCCCGATCTGCTTCCCGGATTCGTTGCGCCGCTCCTCCAGCACGAGCCGGCACCCTTCGGACGCCGCCTCCCGGATAAGCGACCGCAGCTCGTGCAACGGCAAGTCGGACCGCGTGCGGATCGGCAACAGCCGCTCTTCGACCGGCGAGAGCAGCCCGGAAGGAACGATCTCGAGCAGCGTCCGGTAGACGACCGACGCCCATAGCTGGAACAAGCCGCTCACCTGCCCCGGATCGGGCAGCGGCCGCTGTTCCTTCAGCTCGCCGATCAGGCCGTCGAGCGTGTCTAACACCATCGCGGCGTTGCCCGATTGAAGCGCAAACACGAGCTTCTCCTCCGTCTTGAACGAATAGGCTGGTCGCGCGATTTCCTTGCGCTCGATCGCCTCGTAGTGGAATACGGCGTTGCCGCCGGTGTAGAAGTGGTAGGACAGCGCCGCGCATGCTTGGCGATACCGGTCCGGCAAATCCCCGATTGTCTCCGTCGCCCCGCCTACGCCGATCGACACCGTAAACTTCGTGAACCGCTCGATGTTGGCGCAGCAGGCTTCCGCGATCGACAGCGCCTCCTCCGCGGAGCCGGCGCTCAGCAGCAACACGAACCGGCTCCGGGACTCCCGGAACAGCGTCCCCCGCGCGCGTCCGCCGATCGTCTCCTCGAGCACGTTCTGCAGCGAGAAGCGGACGAGCTCGATGACGTGCGCCGATTGGCCGGCGTACTTGCGCTCGTAGTCGTCGATCTCGGCGACCGCGACCGCGACGCCTTCCGGTTCGAATCCGAGCTCGAGGAACCGCCATAGCTCGCTCGCCTTCGCGGGCGACGATTGCGATTGCACGAGCATGTTCAGATGCTCCTGCCGCAGCGCCGGCATGCTCTCCTTGACTTGCCGGTTCAGCCGGTCGACCGATGCCCGCTGCCGTTCCTCCTCCATCCACGCTTCTTTCGCCTTCAGGACGGCGCCCTCGATCTCCCGAACGGTGAACGGCTTCTTGACGAAGTCGAGCGCGCCGAGCCGCACTGCCTGCCTCGCGTATTCGAAGTCGGTATACCCGCTAAGTATGATGACTTTGCAGTCGGGTAAGACCTGCATAATGCGCTCCGTCATCCGCAAGCCGTCCAGCTTCGGCATCCGAATATCCGTCAGCACGATGTTCGGCCGCAGACTCTCGACGAGCGCGAAGCCTTGTTCGCCGTCCCCCGCTCGGCCGACGACCTCGATGCCGTGGCTCTCCCAATCGATCTTCGTCGCGATCATCTCCACGACGCTGCGGATGTCGTCGATGACGACCATGGTGGCTGTCGCAGTCATGCCCATACGCCTCCCTCTCGCGGTATCGTAACGGTAACCGTCGTCCCTCGTCCCGGCGTGCTCTCCACGAGCAGGCCGGCTTGCTTGTCCTCGTACAGCGCTAGCCGCTCGGCGATGTTCCGGAGCGCGTAGCCGCCGCTGCGCTTGGGCTCCTGCTCCGAGCTCTCTTGCGCCTTCGCCGCCGGATCGAAGCCGTCTCCATTATCCGCGACGATGAGATAGAGGAAGCGCTCGTCCGCCGTCGCCTCGACGCGGATGAATCCGCCTTCGGTGCGCTCGCGGAAGCCGTGCAGAATGCTATTCTCCACGAGCGGTTGAAGCACGAGCTTCAGCACCGGATGCTGCAGCGGTACGTTCGGAGCGGCCTCGATCTCGTATTCGAACAACTCTTCGTAACAGCCCTGCTGGATCGTCAAATATTGCCGAACGTGTTCGAGCTCCGCCTCCAGCGTCGTCATGTCCTCCCCGTTGTTCAATCCGAGCCGGAACATGTCGGACAGCGCGATGATCATCCGGTTCACTTGCTCGTTCTCCCCGAGCACCGACTTGCAATAGACGGTGTGCAGCGCGTTATAGAAGAAGTGCGGATCGATATGGGCGGTGAGCGCCTTCATCTCCGCCTTGCGCTTCGATTGCTCGGCTTCCCGCATGTCGCCGATCAGCTTCTCGATCCGGTCGAGCATCCGGTTGAACGCGACTCCGGCCATCCCGACTTCGTCGTCGGAGTGGCTTCGGTAACGCGTTCCCAGGTCGTCCTCCGTCTCGACGCGCGTCATGAGCTTCGCCAGCTTGGCGAGCGGTCTCGTGAGCAACCGGGCGAGCACGTTGGAGAACACGAGCGCCACGACGCCGAACACGCTCACGATCGTGATCGCCGCCCACTTGATGGCGGTCGCTTGCGACAACAGCGCGCCTTCGGACTGCATCCGGTAGACGACCCAATCCGGCACGAGCTGCGATCGGTAATAATTGACCAAGTAAGTCGCGCCGTCGACGTCGTATTCGAACGCGCCGCTCTCGCTTTTGCCGGACGGATCGGTTCGGGCAAGCGCGTCCTGCACGTCTGCGTAATGGATGCCGCCGGGCACGGAAGCGTTCATGACCGGTTGCCCTGACGAATTCAGCATGAAGATCGGGCCGGAGTCTCGGGACAGGTTCGATTCGAGCAGCGAGACGAGATCCTTCTCCTTGATGTTCACCATGATGTAGACGTCGTTCAGCGGGTAGTTCATGACGCCTTCCATGACGAGCGACAGCACCCGGTCCTTGCCCGTGAAGAACGGGTCCTGGTGCGCCTCCAGCCATATCGCTCGTCGATTCTGCTTCATTTCCTTATAGATCGGCGTATCGTAGAACGAATAGCCAGGCACTCGCACGTTGTTCGTCGGATAGAAATCGCCGATTCTCGTCGACAGCAGCAAGCTGCGGATGATCGGCTCGTTGAACAGCAGCTGGGAGAATACCGGTTGCAGATTCGACAGATGCAAGTAATATTGGCTCGCGTCCCGCGCGTTCGCGTCGTCCATCGCGTCGTGGAACGAATCGCTCATCATGAGCGACATCATCGACACCGCGATTTTCTGCAGCTTCTCGTCGAGGATCTGCGCGGATTTGTTGACCGATTCCTGGCTCATCTGCAGCGCGTTCTTCTTCAGCGTGTCCGCGGCGATCCGATAGGATGCCCAGCCCGTCGCCAGAATCGAGATCGAGATGAGCAACAGGAACGACAGCCAGATTCTCGTGCCGAAGGAGCGCTTATACAGTGCGTGTCTCAACTCGTCGTCCTCCCGTCTATGCCTGATTCCAGTGTATAGGAACGCTCCTCGCGTTGGATACGGGGGGCGGGCAATCGATGCGGATTTTGTCCCTCGATATTCGTTTTACCGCACCTAGGATCGCAAAAAAAAGACCGGGACAGTCGCCTTATCGGCGACCTCCCGGCCCTTGCTGCTCGAAGGTTATTGACCTTGCGGAGCGTCTTTCCAAGCTTCGTATCCGTTCGTATACAGGTCGTATGCGTGCGGTACCGAAGCTTCCATAATATCCGCGTAGTGTTCGTTGCCGCCCGCCACGTCTTTCCAACGCTGCGCGACGGATACTTCCCACGGTTGGCGATTCAGCATTTTGTTGAAGATGCGGATCGCTTCCAGACGGGTTTGCGCTTGGTTCGGGCTGAAGGTATCTTCCGTGAAGTCGAACAGGAGACCTTCTTGCTTAGCCGCGCCGATCGCTTTGTCCGCCCAGTGTCCCGCGGTGTCGGAATATCCGCTTGCGCCTGCGGTCTTCCACTTGTTCAAGTTGAGCAAGATCTGCGCGAATTCCGCGCGAGTCACTTTGCGGCTAGGCTCGAACTTGTCGTTGCCGGTTCCGATCATCCAACCGTTGCGGGTCGCTACCGCGATGGCTTCGGAAGCCCAATGCTTCGCGTTCACGTCGGCATAGGACGCCGTAGCGGTCTTGCCTGCCGCGTACAACCGTTGGAGAATCGCCGCGACTTCCGCGCGGGTAATGCCGTACTCCGGATGGAAGTTGCCGTCCGGATATCCCAACATGTACGGGCTGTGCTCGCCGGATGAAACGACCTTCGCCTGCAGCGGGAAGCTGAACTGCACGATGGTCTGACCGACGTGGATCACGCCGTTGCGAATGTAGCTGTCCGGTCCGAATTTCTCTTCGCGGGTATCGTTGCGGCTGTCGAAGATGACGTATCCGTCTTTCTCGGACGTGAAGTAGTAATCTCCGTCCGCGAATACCATCCACCCGTACTCGCCCGTTTCCGTGCTGATTTGCGGATTATGGTTTTTGTTCGGCGGGAACTTCGGCAGCTCAGGGAGCTCGACCAGCGTTCCCGGTACTTTGCCTTTGGAGCGGTTCAGCTCCGTGTCCGCCCAGTACAGCTTCATCGTTGCGTCCTTCAACGGTTGCCCCGTCAACGTATCCACGATGGTTCCGTACGGGTCGACCAATTCGACTTCCATGCTGGCGACTCCGCTGCCGTCTACCTTAAGCTTGCCTACCGGTCCCGCGAGCTTCTCTCCGTTCGGAGCGAAGACGTTCAAGGACACGGTGTATTCGCCCGTCGGCAGCTTCGGTAGCTTGAAGGAGCCGTCCGCGTTCATTTCGATTGCCGGCAGATCCAGCACCTTGCCGTCGGCCGATAAGATTTTGCCGGATACCTTGAGGTCTTCTCCGACGATCTTGGTGATCTTATCCTGAACGACCTCTTCGCCGTTCGACTTGTGCGTTACGGTAACCTTCGTGTCCATGGTCTCAACCGGCGGAGCCGAAGGAGCCCTCGGTTTGACTTCTACCACGTTGGACAAGCCGGCGCGCGCGCCCGAATCGACGTTCAAGCGGAAGTAGTAGGTCGTGCCGTTCGTCAAGTTGTCAACCGTCGCGCTCGTGGACGTCGCGTCCAGCGCTGCCGTCGTCGTGGCAGGCGTGAACGTAGTACCGTCCGTCGATACTTCGACGACGATATCTTCGTCGTCGGCGCCCGTCAGCGCCGGGAAGTTCAAGGTAACTTTGCTGTTGCCCGCGGTTGCGGTTAGATCGGATACAGGTTTGGACGGGGTTGCTTGAACCTCATCCGAAGTTCCTGCGGACGTTCCACCTACGACTTTTAATTGGAAATAGTATGTTGTTCCATTCGTCAAGCCGGTTACCGTTGCGCTCGTGGAAGTTGCATCCAGCGTCTCAGTCGTTGTAGCAGGTACGAACGTGATGCCGTCCGTCGAGACTTCAACAACAACGCTGCTAGCCCCCGTCTTAGCCGGGAAGTTCAATGTCACTTTCTCGTCCCCGGCCTCTGCCGACAAAGCGACAGCGGGTACGAACACCGTAAAGGTCTTCTCGCTGACGAGTGCATCTTGCGTAATGGTCGCTTTCAGCGTCACATAAGTGCCGCCTTGCGAGTTGAACGGCCTAGTCACCGTACCGTCTGGCTTGATTATGGTCGGTTGATCGGAGGACCATACGGTCGTTACGTTATCGCTATTTTTCAAGATAACATTGTTCTTAACCGAGTTCTTGGTGTCGCCGGGTGTATACTCGATTTCCGTAATCGCTTCTGCCGCTTCGATGGCATCGATGGCAGGCTTCTTGCTGATGATATCATCTGCGATTTTGGTAGCAATTTGATTAATAATATCGTCCTCGGATTGGCTCGAATTGACGAGAATACCGCCTGGGTTCAATCCGCCGAGGAATGGAATGGTATTGGGATTATAAACGGCATTATACACCGAGTCCGTTACCCCGAAATAGTACGCGGAATTATCATTGAGCGATTCCGTCAAATCCTCTTGGTTCGTTCCGCCGTCCAAGTAATCGTCTTGGTCATCGTTGAAGTCTACCACATAGCGATAAGGAGACGTAGATTCCCAGATGATTTCTTCCGCAGCTTCGCCGATCTCCTTGCTGGAAGTCGAGTACAGCTTCATGTTGTCGTACGTGAAGATCGAGATGATCTGGCAACCATGGTTTATATGACTGACAATCGGTCCGAATTCTTCTCCGGTAATAGGTGTTACAGGTGCATTAGTTACATCTTTTTTTAGATCCAAATTTTCAATAATATGGGCCCCATTGTCCCACATGTTTAATTCCTCATAAGTTGCGATGATTTTAATCGCATGTTGTTGGGCATTATCGCTTTTGGTAAAAGATTTTAATAACTTTACGCCTGGAATCAGGTCCAATGAAGCATAATTTGTTTCATTATGGAACATGTTTGCGTCCACGTTATCGATCCTAAAAACCCTGATACCGTTAGACACGTACAAAATCGCATTACCGCTCAATTTTCCCGTAGCATCGATCTTGGAGTTGAAGAGGAATCCTCCGCCCTCCATACTATGATAATCGACTTTGGACTCGTCCATATCGAATGTAATGATCTTCTTGCCGGTCGGGTTGCCGCTCGTCAGCATGAAATCGTTATAGCCGGGCTTAGTGTAGCCGTAAAACGCGACCGTTTTTCCTTCGTTCAGCAGTTGAACGTGGCTTTCGTCGGCCGTCACTACCTCCGGCGTGAAACCAAAGCCATACCAGCTATCGTTACCTTGATGCACGTAAGTCGCATCCGTAACGCTAGCCTTGTTGGCACTTGCGTCCATGATCGACGCATATTTCGGATTAATGCCCGCGGCAGTCAGCTTCGTCTTGATCGCTGCGGTCAGCTTCGCTTCGAAATTGCTGGAGTTGTAAGTACTCGCTCCGGGATTGTAGTACACCTCGGCAACAGGCGCGAGCGCGGATACCAGCTGCGCTTGCGTGGTCAGCAGCAAGAATGCCACGAACAAGATCAGCCAATTTTTCTTCTTCATCTGTTACGATCACCGTCCTGGAATGTAATTGAATCTACTCGGACGATTAGATTATCTAGAACTTAATACCTAGATTAATCTCCATAAAATAGTAATATCGCCCCAGCATACTCAAGCTCCAATATAAGCGAAAAGAACCAGAATCAGAAGTGACTTTTCGTCATGATTTTACAATCCACCCCGTTTAAGCGGAGGATGTTCAACGGATTGCGACAATATTCTGATCGCTTCCCGGCGGTTTTTAGCCGGAATTTTGGCGAAAATTTGCGTTAAATGGTTTTTGACCGTGCCCTCCGACAGGAACAGGGTTTCCGCAATCTCCTGATTGCTTATCCGCTGTACCAACAGATCGATGATCTGCTTCTCTCTGACCGTGAATCGATCGGCCATCTCGGACGGAAGTTGATTGCTGCCGGGAGTGCCGCTCAGTTGGCGCAACAAATACTGCGACAGCAGGGCTGCCACATTATCGGGGTATACGTGCTGTCCCTTGAGAATGTCCCGAATTGTCTGCGCCAGGTTGGAGAAGTTCCGATTCTTCACCAAATACCCGTTCGCGCCATGGGCGAGATATCGGACGATCGTATCCTCGTCTTCGAACGTCGACATAACCAACACGGGCATGCCCGGACGGATTCTTCGGATGGACTGAATGAACGAGACGCCCTTCTGCTCCGGCATCACATGATCCAGCAAGATCAGATGAACCGGGTGCCGCTGCCACATGTATTCGACGGCTTTGAGTGCATGGTCCACGACGGCGACGACTTCCATATCCTGCTCGGCTTGAATCGACTCGAGAGTCTCGGACGCGCACGACTCTCTATCTCTCACGATTAAGATTTGCGTCTTCACGTTTTCGACCTCTTCGGTGTAAGTTTATTCTTTTAAGAGAGTAACATCTCTCGTTGGACATTCTCTGAACAGAGCAGAGGTCCGAAGCGGTGTTTTCTTTTTTTTTGCGGTGCAGCCTAAATTCCGACAACGTTTTTGAGATACATTTCGTATCATTGAGGAAAAGGAGCTTCCGCGCACAGTTATGCTCCATATTCGGGAAGTGATACGATGGAACATTATTTTGCATGGCCTTACCGCATCGCAGTGACCGACCCTGGAGCTACGATCCGGCTCGCCACGCAGCTTCGAGACTATATGAAGCGACTTCCGCCGGGCAATCGGATCGCGATCGTCTGCGTCGGCACCGACCGATCGACAGGCGACTCTCTAGGTCCGCTCGTCGGCTCTTCGCTTCGCAAATTCCGCAGTCCCGACTTCGACGTGTACGGCACGCTCGAAGAGCCGGTGCACGCGATGAACCTCGACGTTACGTTGGACCGGCTGTACGCTTCGACCGAGCGACCGTTCGTCATCGCCATCGACGCTTGCCTCGGCATGAGCGGCAGCGTCGGCTCGGTCATCGTCGCCGAAGGGCCGCTGCGTCCAGGCTCCGGCGTGGGCAAGAAGCTGACGCCGGTCGGGGACATCCACCTGTCCGGCGTCGTCAACCTCGGCGGCTTCATGGAGCTCGTCCTGCTCCAGAGCACGCGACTCTATCTTGTGACGCGAATGGCCGACCTCATCTCGCGCAGCCTGCATCTGGCGCTCACGATGTTCCCAAGGCAGGAGGCTAAAGCGGTGCTGCCCGAGGCGTCTGCGACGTAGTATGCGTGGGGACGTTAGCAATCTCTGAGTTGCGACGGAGTTAGTGGAGCGTGGGGACGTTATTGCGAGCAATCTCTGAGCTGAGACCGAGTTAGTGGAGCGCGGGGCCGTTATTGCGAGCAATCTCTAAGCTGCGACCGAGTTAGTGGAGCGTGGGGACGTTATTGCGAGCAATCCCTAAGCTACGACCGAGTTAGCGGAGCGAGGGGCCGTTATTGCGAGCAATCTCTGAGCTGAGACCGAGTTAGTGGAGCGCGGGGCCGTTATTGCGAGCAATCTCTAAGCTGCGACCGAGTTAGTGGAGCGTGAGGACGTTATTGCGAGCAATCCCTAAGCTACGACCGAGTTAGCGGAGCGAGGGGCCGTTATTGCACCCGCAACAGGCCGCCGAACCAAGACCAATAACACACGCACGAAGGGCTGTCCCTCCGGTCGTCAATCGACCCTGGGACAGCCCTTGCATAATCGCCCTATGAATCAGTTTGCGGCAGCGGACACTTCTTTGTGCGACGCGCGCCCCAGCAAATTCAAGAACTCGCGCATGAAGCCGGGCAGATCGGGCCACGCATGGCCGCTGACAAGCTTGCCGTCCACCTGCAGCGTCCCGTCCGCGTAGCGCGCGCCGAGCGATTCGACGTCCAGCTTGCACGCGTTGTACGCGCTGACCGTCTTGCCGGCAAAGTAGGAGCGGTTCGGCAGCGCCAGGAATACTTGCGCCCCATGGCAGATGACGCCGACGGGCTTATCCGCGTCGAGAAAATGCTGGACGATGCGAGGCAAGTCCGGATCGTTGCGAATGAATTCCGGCGCTCTGCCGCCCGGGATGATCAGAGCGTCATAGTCGCCCGGCGCGACGTCCGCGAACGCGATGTCCGCTGCCAGTTGGTGTGCTGGCTTCTCCGTATACGTATCCCATCCGTCGACGAAGTCGTGGCACACCGTATAGAGCGTCTTCAGCCTCGGCGCGGCGATGACCGCCTCGTAGCCCTCTTCCTTCACACGGAACAGCGGATAATAGACCTCCAGTACCTCCGCTCCGTCTCCCGTAACAATCAGCACCCGCTTGGACATCGAACACGCTCCTAACTGTAAATTCTTGTAACACGCTTATCATTATGAGAGGTCGTTCCAAGCGCGGTCAATGCGGCGCAGGGACGGGAGTTTGCCGTCGAATCCGGCGATTCGCTTAGGTCCATGTTCACTCGCCCGCAGACTAGCTCGGATTCACGCTATGTGAACCGAATGTCTCTTCCGTCCCGTACGAAGCAGGAGCAACACCGCGCACAGGAACAGCACCGCCGCGCAGGCGAGCGCCGTATTCGACACCGTCGCCTCGAGCTCCCGTTGGCTGACATAGACGGCCGCGAGCGCCCAGACGACGGCGAGCAGAAGCGGCGCGTCGGCATACCTTCTGCCGATCTGCAAGCCCGCCAACGCCGCCGCGATTAGCAGAACGATCGACCAAGACGTCTCGTACAAACCGAATCTATCCCATTCCGCGGCCCGGAGCACGATATCCAAGTTCACGGTCGCCGCGACGCACAACCAACCGAGGTAGACGCTGAACGGCAGCACGACCCACCATCGTTCCCCCGTCGTCAGCGCCCCGTTGTCCCGCGACTTCGCGATCGCGTACGTCGTCCCGACGGCCAACAGCAGCGCAAGCATGATCGCGAGGCTGACGTACAACTCTTCGTAATGCCAAGCGACGAGCCAACTGCCGTTCAACAGGCAGCTCAAGAAGAAGCAGCTTCCGATCGCTTGCACGGCGTTGCTTCGTTTGCCCGCGTCCGTGAACGAATAGACGACGAAGCCGATCGAGAGCGCATAGATCAACGACCAGATCGAGAACGCGTAATCCGCCGGAGCGACCATCGACGGATGCTTCTCCGACAGCTCCTCCGTCGTCGCGCCCCCGAGCCTGCCCATGACCGCGAGCCCGTTCACCCCTAGCGCGAACGCGAGCCCGAGTACGTTCAACCATCGATTCAGACGATTCATGTCCATCCTCCTCCAACGATGCGATTTACGTTCTATTCACCTTGCGAACCGCACTTCAAACGCGAAGAAGGGCGCCCTCCGCCGATCGTACCGGCCCGGAACGCCCTTCTCTTTCAATGCGAACTACGCGACTGAGCCATGCGGACGAGCATATGGGCGAGCATATGGCGCTCGTCCTCCGTGCCGCTCCGCCATAGCTCCTTCAGCAGCTTCTCCTCGCTGTTGCGCGCCTCCTCGTGATCGGCTAGATATTCGGCGACCTCCTGCGCGATGACGGCGATCTGCTCCTCGGTCAAGCCGATGCTCCGCGCCATCTTGATCCGCTCGTTCAGGTAGCCTTTGAACGCCTCGAAGTTCCGCAGAATCCGCTCCCTCTCGTCCGCGTCGATGCTCGCGATCGCGCGCTCGACCCGGTCGGGGTGTATATCTCCGTCCTTCTCGACGACATGGTTATGCTCGGACATGGGCGTTCCTCCCGGATAGTCTTGATCGAATGCCTTACCATTGTAACCAAGTCCATCCGCCGCGAACCCTTTTCCTCATTAGCCGTAAATCCGTTACTTCCAGACGCGCCTCAGCTTGAACGCCTCTTGGACGTACCCCCATACGGAGACGGGGCTCATGAGCATTTGGTAGAAGAACACGTAAGCGACGAAACCGATATAATTGCGGCGGATGCGCAGGCCGAGCGACCTGAACACCCGCTTCTGGTATTGGTACAGCACGAGATTGACGCCGATCGTCAACGGCAGCACGAGCAACGTCGTTATCCCGACGATGTAATAGTAGCCGCACATCGCCGCGACTAGACCGGGGATCCAGAAGAACGTGTAAGCGAAGTCCAAGTAAGGCATGACGAGATTGCAGAACGTCAGATACCTCGCATAAGGAGAAGGCTGTTGCCAAGGCTTCACGACCTTAAGAGCCTCGATCATGCCTCTCGCCCACCGGCTGCGCTGCCTCATGAAGTGCTTCAGGCTGACGGGAACGACCGTGAAAGCGACGGCAAGCGGCTCGAAGTACACTTTCCATCCATTCGAGAGAAACCGCCAGGTGAGCACGATGTCTTCCCCGATCGCATCCGGCCACCCCCCGACTTGCTTGACGGCTTCCGTGCGATAGAGCGAGAACGCCCCTTGCGCGACGAGCGTCCCCTGGAACAGCCCCTGCAACCTCTTAATGCTGGCGATACCCAGAAAATAGTCCCATTCCTGAATTCTCCCGAGCAGCTCCCTCCGGCTGTTGCGCACCAATACGGCACCGGCCACCGCGCATACGTCGGACGGAGCCGACTTCATTCTTGCGACGATGTGCCGAAGCGCCGACCGATGCATGGCCGTGTCCGCGTCCAACGTCAGCATGAGCGGTGTTCCGACATGCCGCAGCGCGGCGTTGAGCGCATGATTCTTCCCCGGTCTCGGCTCGCGCAGCACGTTCAACCGCAACCCGAGACGCTTGCCCGCTGCCTGAGCGGCTTCGGCGGTGCGATCGGTCGACTGGTTGTCGACGACGATTACGCGAATCTGTCCGTCGTAATCTTGCTTAGCGATGTAACCCAACGTCTCCGCGATGCCCTCCTCTTCGTTGTAGCAAGCGATCAGAACCGTTATCGCGTCGTACGGATTCGAATGCTTCGCCTTCGGCTGCCGGTCGATCAACAAGCTGGACAGCATGAACGCGTTCATGTAGCCGGGTATATAAGATAATCCCACGATAATCAATAGCGCCGCGGGCCAAGTCGTCAAGGAACCGAGCTCGTTCACCCACGGGATCGACAATACGATCGAAACGGCCATCCATGCGAATGCAACCGCGTGACTGAAGACGAATTTCGTCTTCACCGGGTAATATTTGCGTGTGCGGGTTCTTGGTGTAAGCATGCTTCTATTATAAAATAGCGCCGTTCACATGGGAATCGATATATTATAATTACATTAATTGGATTAAAAGTTAATGCGATTCATGCTATACTCTTCACAAATCTACTCGGATGATAAGGCGGGGTTCTTCGTGCCGGATTGGTCGTATCAGACCCTGTTTCGCCCTCTTCTGTTCCGCATGCCGGCGCGAGCCGCCAGACGGGCGACGCTCGCCGCCTTCGGCGCGGTAGGGCGCATGCCCTGGGGCGCCTTCGTCATCAAGACGCTGGGGCATCAAGAGCCTTCGCCTCTGCTCGAAACCGGCTGGTCGCCGACACCGGTCGGCCTGTCGGGAACGATCGACCCGAAGGGAACCGCGCGCCGCGGGTTGGCGAGGCTCGGCTTCGGCTTCATAGAGATCGGCCCCGTCACCGCCGAGCCGATCGCGTGCGACCGTCCCATCGTCATCGATAAGGAACGGGAGCGCATCGATTATCCCGATGCGCTCGAGAACGACGGCGCGGAAGCGATCGTGCGCCGTATCGCCGCGCCCGGGCACGACTTGCCGCAATACGTCCGCGTCTCGCCGATGCCCGAATCGACGTCGGACGATGCGGAACGCCAACTTGTTCTTATGCTCGATAAGCTAACGACGGCTGGCGCCGCGGGGTTCTACGTCGACGTCTATAGCGGGCGGCATGATCGTCATCCCGACGCGTCCCGTCTCTTGTCCGCGTGCGCCGCATGGATGCAGTCCCAAGATAACGAGCGACGGCGACCGTTGTTCATCTTCATTCCTTCGGAATTTCCGAGCACGCGTATGATCGAACTGTTCGATTCGCTTACCCTACCCGATTGGCGAGGCATCGTCATCGGCGGCGGACTCGCCCGGGACGACGGAAGCGCCCAGGACGGCGTCTTCTTGCGGGACGGCGCGCTCGCACTCGTGCGCCTTGCCCGTTCGCATCCGTCCGCGCCGGAGGATTGGATCGTCAAAGCTGCCGCTGGCGCGCACGAGCCGGCCGATGCCATCGCGTTTCTCGAAGCCGGCGCGACCGCCGTGCTCGTCGGCAGCGGCTTCGTCTTCTCCGGACCGGGCTTGCCCAAGCGAATTAACGACGCGATCGTCCATGAGCGGATATCGGATCAGCCGGAACCGGAGCCGGCTTCCTTCTTCCGCAGTTGGGGATGGATGTACCTGCTCGGCCTCGGCATGATCGTCGGCGGACTCGCCGCCTGGTTCGTCGCGAGCACCGCCGTGCTGCTGCCGTACGACGAACGGTTTCTCGGCGCGACCGCCGCGGAGCTTCGCGCGTTCAACGGCCACCTGCTTCATTTCATGTCGCATGACCGCATTACGCTCGCCGGCACGATGCTGTCTCTCGGTATTCTATACACCCAATTCGCCAAGCACGGCATGAGGGAAGGGATGCACTGGGCGAGAACCGCCGCGTTCGCCTCCTGCGCGGTCGGCTTCCCGAGCTTCCTGCTGTATCTCGGCTACGGCTTCTTCGACCCGCTTCACGCCGCGGCCGCGGTCGCGCTGCTCCCGTTGTTCCTGCTGTCGTTGCGCAGAGACAAGCCGGAGCTCGTCGACCGCAGCCCCGCATCGCTAATCAACGACAAGCTGTGGCGGCGGGCGCTCTGGGGCCAGCTCTGCTTCGTAACGCTCGGAGGCTCGCTCGCGGTCGGGGGGCTGACGATTGCGGGCGTCGGCATCCTAGGCGTATTCGTACCTTCGGACCTCGTATTCCTCGGCATGACGTCCGAACAGCTTACCGCGTTCAACGACAAGCTCGTCCCGCTCATCGCCCACGACCGCGCCGGCTTCGGAGGCGCGCTGTTCGCGGATGCGGTCGCGCTGCTCGCCGCCTCGCTCTGGGGCATCCAGATCGGCCGCCGCTGGCTGTGGCGGACGCTTCTGTTCGGCGGGGCTCCCGCGTTCATCGCCGGCCTGGGCATCCACTTCGACATCGGCTACACCGACTTCGTCCATCTGCTGCCCGCCTGGTTCGCGTTCGGGCTGTACGTAGCCGGCCTCATTCTGCTGTATCCTTATATGCATGTCCGTATGAACCGAGTCGATTGAACGGAAAAATCCGTACAAGCTTGCATGAAAAAAGAGACCCCAGAGGTCTCTTTTTCTGAATCCGTCGATCTACCGTAATTTCAATTCTCGCTACAACGCCACACGAACCGTCTCTCCCGCTCCTACCTCGATCCGCCGCCATAACGGCGAGGCGCAGGCGCCTAGCGGAGCTCCCGCTTCCGCTTCGTTCTCCGCCAGCAGCTTCACCCGAGCCGGGTAAGCGGTCGGATTACTTACAGTCAGCGCATAGCCGCCGTCTTCTGCCCGCTCCAGACTGCACGACACTTGGTCCAGCACCGTTACTTCTCCGCTCGTCTTGTTCACGTAGATGCCGGGAACCTCCGCGTACGTCAGCATGAGCGATACCTCGCACCAGCACGATAACGGCAGCGCTTCGCCGACTAGGTCCGCGCCTTCCCAATCGCTCATGTTGACCCGCTCGCTCATGTACCCCGGCAGCAGGTCGACGCCGTCCCAGCCTCGGATCGGACGCTCCTCCAAGGAGAGGTATTGCGGCAGGTTGCCCGCGATGTCGCGCAGTAACTCGAGATAGATCGACTTGCCGGTCGCGCGGTAAAGCTTCAACAGCGAATCGCCCGACAGCGTGCAGATGCCCGGCGCGCTGTGCTTGTTCTGCACGTTGGCGATGACCGAACCCGTCGTGCGCATGCCGAGGCGGCCGAACGTCGACCCCGCCGGGAACCGGAAGTCGTAAGACACGCACCATGTCATGCACTGCAACGCGGCTTCTTCGGCTCTACCGACCCAATCGCGGTCTCCCGAAACCTCATATAGCACCACGTACGATTCGAGCAGCGCGAACGCCGATTCGCTGTCCGGACATTGCAGAATCTCGCCCGGGCCGCCCGTCGTCACGCCCTTCGCGGTGAATTGCCGGTAGTACTGCAGCGCCGATTGCTCCGCGACTTCCGCGTACGATTCGTCTCCGAAATACGCCCCGCACAACGCCAGTCCCGCCGGAGCGATGCCGCACGCAGCGGAGCCCCCGACCAGAAGCTCGCCGTTCTCCACGTTCGCCCATTGGCCGAATTGCCCGTATTTACGCCACAGTCCGACGAACGCGTCAGCCAGACGTCTCGTTCCCGCGAGCCACTCCGGCGGTACCGAATAGCCCGGGCGAACGCGTTCCACCGCATGCAAGTGCTTCATAACGAAGTACAACGCGTCCGCGCTCTTGCGCAAAATATGCCATTCCTCCGGATGAGGTCGATCTGGATCGCCGTTGAACTCGTCGCCGTACCACTGCCCGTTGTGGCATACCCCGCGGAAAAAGCCCGATGGAGACTGGCTATCCTCGCCGAACATGAACCTAAGCGTAGCAAGCGCGCGATCCGCCGACAACCGCTCTCCCTCCAGCAGCAGCGCGAGGCTAGACATCCCGCCGCCGGT
Source organism: Cohnella sp. GCM10027633 (assembly GCF_042675445.1). Taxonomy (NCBI): domain Bacteria; kingdom Bacillati; phylum Bacillota; class Bacilli; order Caryophanales; family Paenibacillaceae; genus Cohnella; species Cohnella sp. GCM10027633. The sequence goes on from NZ_JBHTGV010000010.1 coordinate 176,664, forward strand.
CCAGCCGACCTGCCAATCCTGGTGCTTCTGGTCGACCGTTCCGACCGCGTAATAGCCGAGCGGCTCCTTCCAGTTCAGGGCGTTATACTTCCGCTCCTGAACGGCCCATGCAGCGGAGAACGGCAGGCTCGGCGCCAGCTCTCCGCCGACCCGTGATTCGTCGCCGCGCTTGCGCGCCTCGGCGAACCGTTCGAACAAGCCGCCGATGTCCTTGCACGGGAACTTGTATACGCGGCAGACGAGCGTCGCCCGTTCCCCCGGCGCGAAGTCGTGCCCCCGATCCGGGCTCGGCACCTTCGTCGTGGCCATCTCGTATTTCAGATGCGGCCGGACGCCCGGCGACTGGAACGAGATCGTCGCGGTTCCGCGGTCCTCGCTCTCCTCCACGTGAATGGACGTATCCCCGAGCTCCGCTCCCTGTTCCGTGACGAACAGCCATCCGGTCCCCGTCTTCGCGTCCACGACCCCTACCGCGGGCGTCGCGGCGTCGCCCGCGAGCAGATGGAATGCGGACGGCTTCCCGGATTCGAGCGACAACCTCGGTACGTCCGTAATGATCGTCGGCGCGTTCGGCCCGCGCTCGTCGATCTTCGTCCAACACGGCGCATAGGGCAGCTCCCTCGCTTCGAACCGATTGCCCGCGTACACCGCGCCGGGCACGAGCACGAAGTTGTCCTCCGACCAGTCGTCCCAGCGATAGACGAGCGAGACGGCCGAAGACGGCGAACCGTTCTTCGCGCGAAACACCGCCTGCAGCGCAAGGCCTTCCGTATCGTCTACCGTGCCTTCGCTCGTCACCTTCACCGTCCAATCCGGACCAAGCGCCGTCTCTTGGCCGTCGCCAGATCCGTCCAGGGCGACCTCGCAGCGCTCGATCGGCTTCGCGTCCCTGTAGGACGTTACGGCCCCCGCAAGGCTGACCGCGGCGTCTTGCAGCTCTAACCGTCTATTCGGCATTCCCGAATCCTCCTTCATCGTCGTTACGCCCGCTCTCCGCCGACGACCTGCAAGACTACCGTTGCCGGCAGCAAACCTGCGGCGCTCGCTTGCAGTGTCAACGCTCCAGCTTCCGTCCCTGCCTGAAGCAACGCCAGCGCGTATCCGTTGAACGTTCTGCGGACGCCCGCCAAGTCGGATTCGTGGCTGCTCGGGTTACCGTTGCCCACGCCGAGCAGCGAACCCGCGCCCTCTACTCTGAACGCGACCTCGTTATCGGCATACGGCACCACGTTCCCCCGTTCATCCACGACGCTGACGCGCACGGGAACGACATCCGTTCCGTCCGCGGCGCAGTTCGTACGGTCCGGCTCCAACCGAATCGCGTGCGGCTTGCCCGTCGTGACCCGTAAGCCTTCCGCGACGACGACTCCTGCGCGCCGACCGATGGCCTTCAGCTCGCCGGGCTCGTACGCGACGTCCCACTCCGCGCTCTCCAGCGGCTCGATCCGCCGCTCGCCGATCGACTTGCCGTTCAGGAACAGCTCCACCGCGTCGCAGTTCGTGTACGCGACGACGCGCATCGTCTCGCCTTCGCGTCCTTCCCAGTTCCAATGAGGCAGCAGGTGCACGATCGGCTCCTCGGTCCACATCGCCTGGACCATATAGTAGACGTCCTTAGGGAAGCCGCACGTATCCATCATGCCGAAATGCGCGTTAATGCACGGCCATTCGTACGGCGTCGGCTCGCCCCGGTAATCGAAGCCGGTCCAGATGAAGACGCCGGACAAGAACCGGTTACGCAGTACGTCGCCCCATGACTTCGCCGGAGTGCAGCCCCAAGACGGAATACCCGTGCCGTAAGACGAAGCATAGCCTCTGACCGGATCGTCCTCGTAGGCGCCTCTCGTCGTCGTGTAGCTCGCCGATTCGCTGCCGACGATGCGCCGGTTCGGGCTTTTGCGGCGGCCGTCGACGTCCGCGCCCCGGTGTCCGTAGTTGTACCCGACGATATCGAGCGAATCGACGTAGCCCCCGGTATCCCAGCCATGGTTCATCGCCGCCAGCGTCGGCCGCGTCGGATCCAGCTTGCGCGCCGTTTCCGCCATCGTCTTCACGATGCGCGCGCCCATGACCGTCCCCTCGAGTACCTCTTCGTTCTCCAGGCTCCACAGGACGATAGACGGATGATTGCGGTCGCGCACGATCATGCTCGTGAGCTCGGACAACCCTCTCGCGCTGCTGTCGAGCTTGCGGTTCTCGTCCATGACGAGCAGGCCGATCCGGTCGCACAGGTCGAGCAGCTCCGGCGAAGGCGGTTGATGGGCGCTTCGATAGGCGTTGCAACCCATCTCCTTCAACAACTTCAGCTTGTAAGCCGCGAGCGAATCGGGGAGCGCGACGCCGACGCCGGCGAAGTCCTGGTGGTTGGACGTCCCCTTGATGAGATACGGCTCTCCGTTCAGAACGAATCCTCGATCGACGTCGAACGCGATCGTCCGGATGCCGAACGCCGTCTCGTAACGGTCGATCGGCGCGCCATTCTCGTAGATCTCCACGATCGCCGTATACAGGTTCGGGTGCTCCGGCGACCACAGCTTCGGCAGCGGCACGCTAAGGCTCTCTGAGACAACAAGTTCGTCCAGTCCCTCGATCTCGTGCGTCCGGACGACCGGTTCGCCCCCGTCAACGAACGTCCGCAGCTCGAACGTCCGCAACGCCGCGCTCGCGTTGTTCACTCTCGTCTCGACGCGCACGGTCGCTTGCGCCTCGGACACTTCGGGGGTCGTTACGTAAGTACCCCATCGGGCGACGTGAAGCGAATCCGTCGACTCCAGCCAGACATGCCGGTAGATGCCGCAGCCCTCGTACCACCAGCCCTCGTAGTCCGTCGCGTCCACCTTCACGAGGACGATATTGTCCCCTTCGTCCCCGTAGCGAAGCACGTCGGACAAGTCGTACGCGAAGCTCGTCGAGCCGCCGAACCGTTCGCCGATCAGATGGCCGTTCACCCATACCGTGCTTCTCCCCGTCACCCCGTCGAACTGCAGCGACAAGACGCGACCGAGCTGGTCGGCGGCGACTTGGAATCTTTTCCGATATACTCCGACGCCCGTCGGCAGGTAACCATGGCTTCCCGCGCGCGAGCCCAGATTCTCGTCGTTGACGTACTGCCCCTCGATGCCCCAATCGTGCGGCAACCGGACAGGCTTCCATCCTGTTTGCGTTTGCTTCGTTTCTTTATCGACATAAGCGATCTCCAGCCACTCGCCTTCCTCGCGCGCGCCGCAGTCCGTAATTCCCCCGGTCATGCCGCCCTTAACGGCGTAAGGAATCGGTATATCGCCCTTATGGAACATCCAATCTTCGTCGAACCTCGTCTTGCATCTCGGCGCTCCGGTCATCGTGATCATCCTCCATCCGCTATTCCAAGCTACGGTATCACGGTGCGGACGGAGGGTCTATTATGAAAAATGCGAAAAACCGTGCAATATGAAAAAAGAGGCGAAATGATCGCCTCTTCTCCGCTACCAGCGTATGCTCTTCGTTAATGCGATCAATTCCGCTCTCTCGAGTTCTCCGACTTGCCATTGCGCGGCTTCCCGCACGATTCGTTCGAGGTTCGTGAAGCCTTTCGCCAACCCGTTCAGCCTGGCGGTCAAGGTCGACGCGTGCAATGCCTCTTCGTCCGGATAGCGCTTGCATAGCTTCGCCATCGCGTCGGGGAACCTCTTCACGTAATACTTCTGGTGCCTCGGCTCCGCCAGATGGAACGCCCGAAGAGGCGCAATCTCCGTCGCCAAGCTCCCTTGGGACGTCTCCATGAGATCCTTAACCCGATGAAATGCCTCTTCCTGCTCCTCGTCTCGGTACAACAGCATCGATTGATACTGCCGTCCTTTATACCCGTTTATATTAACGGGGTTATGGTTCGTCCAGAACGTCTCCAGCAATCGCTCGAGGGGAACGATCGCAGGATCGAAGTCGATCTCCACGACCTCGGAATGATCTCCCATGTCCCTATACATCGGCTCGGCGGTCGTTCCCCCGGCGTAACCGACGCGCGTCCGGACGACGCCCGGCATCGCGCCGAATAACGCCTCCGGACTCCAGAAGCAGCCCATGCCGAGCGTGAGCGCGTCTCGTCTTACCTCGTTCTCGCTCATCCCCATCCTCCCTCAGGAATACTCTACCGCTATTATATCCGCTAGGAATGTCAAAAACCGACGCTCCATGAAACGGACGCCGGTTCTACTCTTTCGACATATTGGTTTCTACCCATTCAATGACCACGCGATCGAGTGATCCCGCAAGCTTATCGCTCGGGAACTCGATCGGTATATCCAATTCGGTTACATAATGAAACCTTCCCTGCCGTTCGAATCCCAGACGATCGAACAGTTGCCTAGCAAGGTCATCCCTTGCCATTACGATATCAATGTCAACGGTTTTGTAGCTGCCCGACGTATACAGTTCTACTGCATGTCCACCCACGATAACAGCCGGATCCGCACCTAACTCATCCAACAAAGGAGAAATAATGCCCATTACGACGAACTCTCTGTCTTGGACGCGAAGGGTATCTTTCGCCAACAGTCGGATTTTCTCCTTTGCCCTTTCGAGTTTTTCCCGCATGGACTCCGAATCCATTCGTTCCATCGATTGGCACAACTCCCTTCTATCGAAGAGTCCATTCCCGCTTGCTGACGATTTCGATCCTGCCCTCAGCTACCGACTTCATAAACCTTCTCCGCGCGCTGTTCATCAGTACGATCATTTCGTCTTCCGGACGTTCCTTATGGGAGACGCGGGTCAAGATCGTATCCGCTCTCTTCCGATTATCCCGTCGGCTGGGCATATCGGATAAATTCATCTCTCGCACTAGGATTCACCTCTCTCTTATGAGGGTTGCCCATTGGTTAACTCTATTATACTCGAATATAGGATATGCGAGGAAAAGAAGTGCGAGCACTTCAAAAAGCCCCTTGGGAACGCATCAAGCGTTCCCAAGGGGCTTCCATTGTTCCTATGTGCCGCTTAACCCCGCTTGAACTCGATCCACTCGAGCTGCAAGCCCGGCTTGGCGAATTCGAGCCGCAGCTCGTACAAGCCGGCTTCGAGCTCGACCTTCGCCAGCTTCTGCGTTATCCAGCCGCCGTCCGTTCCGTTCGTCTGGACGGTCATCATGAGCCGATCGTTCGCGAATACGTTGCACGCGCTCTGCGCCCACGCGGCTTCCGGAGACATCAGATGGACGTTGATCCGGTACGTGCCGGCCTCGGCGACCTTCATAACGCTCGGTCGGTCGGCGTATACGTTCACCCGAGCGCTTACGGACAACGACTGCGCTTGCTCGGGCGCGAGAACCGCGTTCGCCTCGAACCGTTGGGCGCTCTCTTCGACGACGAGCTCTCTTGCGAACACCGGCGAACGCATGATGAATTCGCAGATATTCTTCGCGCTGCGCTGCAGCTCGCCGCGGGTCAACGTGCCGTTGCCGAGCGACGCCAGCGTGTTATCTCCCCAGACGTTGGATTCCGCGCCGTAGTTGGTAACGACCATGTATAAGTCGTTCTGCGCGCGGACCATCCAGTTCGTGTACTTCTTGTCTGGAGCTCCGCCTTCCACGACGTCGTTCATGACCGCCCACCAGTCCGTCATGACGATGCCGCGGAAACCCCACTCGCCGCGAAGGATCGTCGTGTTCAGATCGTAATTCGATGCCGTCCAATGGCCATTCAACGGATTGTACGCGGTCATGATCGAATCCGCGCCCGCTTCCTTGACCGCAATCTCGAATCCCTTCAAGTAAATCTCCCGCACGGCGCGCTCGGAGACGACCGCGTTCACCTTATGCCGGTGCTTCTCCTGGTTGTTGCAGGCGAAGTGCTTCAGCGTCGCGTTCGAGCCGCCCTTCTTCATTCCGCGCGTGCAGGCCGCGGCGAACGCGCCGGTAACGAGCGGATCTTCCGAGAAGTACTCGAAGTTGCGCCCGTTCAGCGGGCTGCGGCGAATGTTGAGGCCAGGGCCGAGCAGCGAGTCGATGCGGTTGCTCAGCAGCTCCTTGCCTTCCATCACGTACAGCTCTTCGACCAGCTCGACGTTCCATGTCGCGGCCAGCAGCGTGCCGATCGCCACTTGCGTCGCCTTGTGGCCGCTGTCCATGCGGATGCCGGACGGACCGTCCGCCGTGCAGGCGATCGGGATGCCGAAGCCGAGCAGGTTATCGCTGACGCCGCCGAACGCCGACGCCGTGCCCGGCGTGACGAGCGGGCTGCTCATCCCCTCGCCCCGAACGATCGCCGCCAAGTCCTCGTCGCTCAACTGCGCGATGAACGCGTCAATGTCGACTTGGCCGTCCTTCACGTCGCTCAGCTTGTAGCCCTTGTCGCCGGTCTGCTCCAGCGCCTTCGGCAGATTGCGCTCGATCCGTTCCGCGAGCGAGACGGTACGCGTCGGAACGGTTTCCGTGACGAGCTCGTACGTCCCGTCGGCCTTCCGGCCGCCCGGCTTCGTTCTCTCGAAGCGCTCGGTCGGCGCCAACGCTTCTTCTAATTGCTCCACGACTTGCAGCGCGTCCGCAACGTAGCCTTCCTGTCCGTCGAGCCTGACCGTCTCCGCGCTTCTCACGCTATTGCCGACGAACAGACGATACGTCCCCGCTTCGAGCACGTATGCCGAACGATGTCCCGTAACGCCGCTATCGTCATAGGAAGCCATCGCCCTGACCGGGAAGCTCAGCGTCAGCCGCTGCGACTCGCCCGGTTGCAGCAGCGACGTCTTCGCGAAAGCCGAGAGCGCCCTCACCGGCTGCCCCAGCTTGCCTTGCGGCGCCTCGTAATAGACCTGCACGACTTCCTTGCCCGCGTAGTCGTTGCCCGTATTCTTAACGGTCACGCCTAGTTCGATGCGCGTATCGCCGCCCAGCGACGACAGCTTCGCTTCCTCGGCCCGCAGCTCGAACGTCGTATACGACAATCCGTAACCGAATTCGTACTGCACCTTATCCGGAGCGAACGTCTCGAAATACCGGTAACCGACGTAAATATCTTCCGCGTACACGCTTCTGAACTCGTCGCCGTAGTTCGCCGTCGACGGATAGTCCCCGATCGCGTAAGCGATCGTATCCGTCAGCTTGCCGCTTGGAGTCACGTCGCCGGCCAGTACGTCCGCGATCGCGTTGCCGCCTTCCATCCCGCCGTGCCATGCATAAATGACCGCTCGGATCGGGTGAACGTACGTCGCGTCGTTCATCCAGCTCATGTCAATGATGTTCGAGACGTTGAGCACGACCGCGACTTGCTCGAATCGGTTCGTTACCTGCTTCAGCATCGCGATCTCTTCCGGCGTCAGCCGGTAGCTGCCCGGCGCGTCGGCATTGTCCTGATCCTCGCCTGCCGTACGGCCGATGACGACGATCGCCTTGTCCGACTTGGCCCTGGCGGCCGACACCAGCTCGTCCGTCAGCGGCATCTCCTTCTGATGCCAGGGCTCCGCCGCCCAGCCGCCCCCGCCGTTATCGAACGGATTGCGCTCGATCCATCGTTCGTATACGGACGCAAGCTCTTCGTTGACCTTGATCTGCTTCTTGCCGCGAAGTCCGCCGAGCAAGTTCGTCGTATACGCGACGTTGACGCTGCCGCCCGATCCCGTGCCGCTGCGATAATAATCGATCTGGGTTCTCCCGAAGACCGACACCGTCTCGCCGCCCCGTATCGGCAACGCCTGTCCGTCGTTCTTCAATAGAACGGCGCCTTCCGCGGATACCGTTCTGCTGAATTCGGCGAAACCTTCCAATGGAATTCCGTATGTCACTTGGCTCAACGAATACCCTCCCGAACGTCGTCGCCTGTCGCAACGCCGATAATTTATAACGTTTTCTATTAGACTACGATCATTGTAGCAAAAGGCTTCGAACAAAGTAAAATCCACGCCCTCAGGGGCGTGGATTTCAGCGATGCGTATGGATCGAACGCTATTATTCGTTGCCCTGGATCGGGCTATTGTTAACGACGACAGCCAGCATCTTCTCGCTCTTGACCATCTCGGATTGGCAGAGGGAGCAGACGGGAGTAGTGGAGAACGCGAAGTTGGCTCTCATCCATCCGTTGCAGTCGTCCTGGGGACAAGCCCAGATGGCGGTCATCTCCTCGCGGACTTCCTCGAGCGGTCTTTTGCGGGAATAATACATGCGCATCCCTCTTTCTCTCCATGGAATGGTTGAAGCGTTATGAAAAACGCCCCAAACGATAATCGTTCGGGGCTTGCGAATTCACTTACAGCTTAACGACGTTCTCAGCTTGAGGTCCGCGGTTGCCTTGAACGATATTGAACTCGACGCGTTGGCCTTCGTCCAAAGACTTGTAGCCGTCGCCTACGATCGCGCTGAAGTGCACGAATACGTCTTTGCCGCCTTCAACTTCGATGAAGCCGAAGCCCTTCTCCGCGTTGAACCATTTAACGATACCGGATTCCATGTGTTTACCACCTTAATCATATTTACATGACTTCTTATTCGGATAACAAATAAAAAATTCACATATCGTACAAGGTTATTAACCGATGGAATAACCCTCTACGCTATGTGAATAGGTCGCGTCATCTATATCGATATCATACCACACCTCGTCTTGAATTGCTATTGCCAATCCTAACTAGGGAGAAACCGCAAGTCGAGGTCTCCCTAGCAGGTCTCGATCGATTTAACGCATCATTGGCCGCAGCACTTCTTGTACTTCTTCCCGCTCCCGCACGGACAAGGATCGTTCCTTCCGACCTTCTTCCCCGTCGTTCTCGCTTGCGTGGAAACAAGTCCAAGCTCCGCGGGCGTATGGCCGCGATTAGACCAGATTCGCGTATGGTTGCACACATCCGTCAGCAAAGAGATGATGTCTCGCGCCTGCGCCGGGCTATCGAAGTACAGTTCTCTTCTCTCGAATTCGTCCAGAATCGCTTGGAGCGGCTCCTCTAGCGAGCATACGACCTGTATGTCGTCCATCAGAACGTCCACGAATGCCTTATCCTTGCTCAAGTTCTGCAAAATATATGCTCTTAAGTTGCTCATCTGCGGAGTCGCTTCATAATAATCGGAATTCGCGTATTTCAAGAACTCCGTTCTTGAAGGGATATAATACGGTTTGTTCCTGCTCGTCATCAGAAGCCGTTCGATTTCGTCGGCCTGTTCCTCCGCGTCAAAGTAGTCGCTCAACACGTATCCTTCATGCAAATACCACTGTTGAGCTCTATTCGCGGCCGATAAGTAAAAATCGCTCCATTCGTCCTCGCTCAGAGGATCGGCTTCATTCGCCCGGACAATCTCCGCGACCGTCTCCCGACTGCAGACTCCGTATAAATTCGCCGCTGCGCTAACATATTGGTTCGCAAGCTGCACGCGATCGCGAAGCGCCAGGAACTTCGAATGGGGCAGTCGCCGGTATGTTTCCTTGACTTCATCCGGGACAACGTAGAACAGATTGTCTTCCGAATAAAACGAAAACAACAATCCGCGACCGTTCAAATATAAATACGAACTCGGCGTAAGCGAATCGTCCTGTGCATACGACTCATCGATCAGCCTGCGGAATACATTCCATTCCCCGGCGTCCGTCAGCAAAAGCGTCTCTTCCAGTTCAAGAGGATCCGTTGCATAATCCAACAACTCGCTGATAAGCTCCTCTTTGCTCATCTTCGAGCGCCCGGGAAAAGCATAATGCTTTGCGATCTCCTGCAAGCGAGCCTTGGAGAGCAACGGAAGCACTTCGCTTAGTTTCGTTCTGACTTCGCTCTTGATCGCATGCTCGATATTCATTTGCCTAATGTAACGAGTATCGTCCAATGTTAACAAACTGCCACGCCTCCTGCATGATCGGCTGTAAGATACATCTATTCTGCCATATTAGCGATCAATTATTGCCAGTTCTCCTACCGCTTCACGATCTCTTCCAGCTTGCTCATCAGTCCGTCCAACTGCGCGATCGCCTTCACGATATCCTCGACATGGTGCTGCTGGGAATGGGAGCTCGCCAGCACCTCTTCGACCGAAGCCGCGGATTGCTCGGAGAACGCCGCCACCGTCGCGATTTCTTGTGAGACCGTTCCGGACGCCGAATTCAGCTGGTCGCTCAATTCGCGGATCCGGTCCGCATGCCCGAGCACGATGTCGGCATTGGATTGAATTTCGCCGAACAGCCGCTCGACGTCGCCGGCAGACTGCTTGCCCGTCTCCACGACGGTTTTACCTTGATGGACCAAGCTCGCGGCATGCTCGATCTTGCCTTGGATCGAAGCGAGAATGTCGGAGATGTCCGTGGAAGCGACTTGGGCATGCTGCGCAAGCTTGCGGATTTCCGTCGCGACGACCGTGAAGCCTCTGCCGTGCTCTCCCGCCCGGGAAGCTTCGATCGAGGCGTTCAACGACAGCATGTTCGTCCGGTACGCGATATCCCGAATCGTCGATACGATGCTCTCGATCTTCACGTTCTCCTCGCTCACCTCGTTCATGACGGCGGAGGAGCCCGTGACCAATCGATCGATTTCGTTCATTTTACCCGACAACTCTTCCATTCGAGACTTGCCTTCGCTCGTGAACTCCGCCGTCGCCTTGGACTTCTCGCTCATCGTAACGGAGGCATCCGTCGTCGTATTCACGTTATCTCTTACGTGATGGATGGCGCTAGAGATGTCCGATACGCTGTTCGACTGCGTCTCGATGCCTTTGGCGATCTCGGTGAACGCCGATACGACCTGGTTCGTGATCTCTCCCGTTTGGGAAGCGTTCTGCTGCAGACGATGGATCGATTGGCCGAGCACCTGGACCGACTGTTTGACTTCGCTGAGCACGTTCTCCGTGCGATCGCGAGCGGCGACCGATTCCTGGGCGCTGACTTCGGATTTCTTCACGATTTTCGATCCGATCACGCTCTGGGCGATTAATGCCGCTAACGTTACGACTTGATAAGCCACGATGTCCGTCGCGGGAATCGTCTGGAAGATTTCGTTCGTCTGCGTGAAATAGATGGACATGCCAATACCCAATACCCCGCTCAATACCAGGGGACGATAGTCATGATAGATCGAGATAATCGCGAGAGAGAAGTAGATCAAGTACATGCTGTCGTACGTCGTTCCTTTATTAATGAACAGGAAGTCGATAACGGCTAATCCCACGGATACGAGGTACATGATGTAGGGAACCGCGATCTTCCTCCAGACGAGAGCAAGGCATAGCAAGCAAAAAGGAATGCCGACCATCGCCAGCGTCTTCTGGATAATCGGATCCGATATGGCGATTCCGAGGAACAACGTTCCTACGAGCAACCACACCATTAACTTGTTCTTCTTGTGCATCTCCAGCAGCTTCTCGGACATGATATCACTCTTCCTTGGACGTATTCGGCGATCGTTCTCGTAATTGCATTATACTATTAATTCCATTAAATAGAATGAAAAAAACCGTGCCGGAGAGGCACGGAAAATCGAGAATGTTACCGTTCGATAGCGTCGTCACCAGCGCGTCAGCGCGAAGGCGAACTTGCCGGTCAGCACCGGCAACAGCTCCGAAGGTTGGCCGAAGTACGGCACCGGCTGCCAGCGCCCTCTCGGGTTGGCGATGCTGAGCATGAACAGATCGCCGGCGAATTGGGTTAGCGCCGCCCTGTGCGCCTCGTCTTGTCCCCGTTCTACGGAATAGATGAACAGACTGCTTTGATGAATTTTCACGGCCAAATGCGTAAGCGCGTGCGCGTGCAGCGTATTCTGGATGAGCGTGTGCGCCAATTGCAACGCCAGACTCAAATCCGATCCCTCCGAATCGTAGATTGTTCGATTGCTCCTCATTATAAATCCGCGCCGAAGCGCGGGGTGTCCTATGTATCGCGGAAGTCTATTCCTTGAAGTCGATGATGGGCTTGATCACTTGGGCGATGAGTTTGATTTTATCCGCGGAGCAGCCTTGCAGCATCTCCAAGATCTCGTTGCGCATATAGTCTGCGGAGGCTTCGTCGGCACCGGTTAAAATATATTGGGAAGGCCGTTCGAGCAGAACCGATATTTTCGATATCGTCTCCAGATTGACGGTCGTCTTGCCTCGCTCGATCTTGCTGACATAGGCGTTGGAAACGTCCAGCTTCTCCGCCAGATCCTCTTGTGTCATCCCTTTGCCTTGTCTCGCGTTGCGAATCCGTTTGCCGATCATTCCATAATCGAAGCTCATGGCCATCACCCAGTAAAATCATAGCAACGACGGACAAGGGGTGACACGGCTCGTCCGTAAAGTTGAGCCCATGGGTTGAATTCGCGCGATTATTATTCGCACATTGTCTCCGTAAAGAAAAGACGCCTCCAACCGTTGTTCGTAGGATGGGAGGCGCCTTCTTTCATTTAGCCGGCTATGAGTGGTCGCTAACTCTTGCTCTTCTCTTCGCGAATGCGCAGAATGACGCTCGCCGCTTCCGCCCGCGTCAGCAGTTGCTTAGGCCGGAACGTGCCGTCCGGGTAACCTTTCAGCAAGCCTTTCTCGACCGCAACTCGCAAGGCGTCGATGGCCCACCCGGAGATCGCTTTCGTATCGGCGAACGCGAGCGGCTTGCCAGACGAGTCGCCGGCGAGTCCCAGACCCCGCGCCAATATGAGCGCCATTTGTTCCCGCGTAATGCCGTCTTCCGGGCCGAAGCCGCCGTCGGAGTAACCCTGGACGAGTCCGGACTGGACGGCAAGAGCGATCGAATTGGCCGCCCAGTGTCCGGATGTATCCGCGAACGAAGCGCCGGTCGCCTCACTGGGCTTCAACCCCAAAGCTTTGACCAACATGTCGATGAACTCGGCTCGAGTCGACCGGACCTCAGGTCCGAAGTTCCCGGCGGCATCGAGCCTTATCGCGCCTAAATCAGCCAGTTTCTTGACCGCGTCGTTCGACCAGTGCTTCGCCGTATCCTTCGGTTGCGGCTTTGCCTCCGGTTCAGGCTCCGGATCCTTGCCTGGGTTCGTGCCCGGGTTCGTTCCTGGGTTCGTGCCCGGGTTCGTTCCTGGGTTCGTACCCGGATTCGTGCCCGGATCAGGATCCGGAGCGACATACCGCTCATGCGCCCCCGCGTCGAAGCCCGCCCCGGAAGGACGCGCGATGCCTGCCGCGTCGGAGAACGTTCCCGCCGCCCAAGCGAGTCCCCGTAGATCCGCGCCGGAATCGAGCGCCGGAGAACCTCCGTCCAAGGCGTAATCGCCGCCGGCCGCATCCGCGAAGCGGACCGTCGCGATATCGTTCGCCGCGTAATTGCCTGCTTGCTCCGCGACCGGTACATAGGTGACGCCGTTGACTTCGGTCGTCTCCAGCGCGATATATTCCGCGGGGACCCCCGTGCCTACATTTTCGTTAACGACAAGATTGTTGTAGATCCGATTGCCGCGATGGTTCGCCGTCGTATTCCAGAACCAGATGCCGACGCTGAGACGATCGCCTTCTCCCGGACGGACGATCGTGTTCTGATAGATGTAGACCGGATTCTCTTCGCCCGCCCAAGCGTCGTTCGCGTTAATTCTCTCCAAGCTGATAATCCCCGTTCCGCCCGGATCGACGACGACGTTGTTGTATATTCTCTGGTTGCCGCGGCCCTGGTTATTGATTCCCGCGCCGCCGCCGTGGCCATCCTCGATGACGTTGTTATAGTAGTCGCCGGTCGAGCCCGGACCGATCTGCATGCCGTTGTCCTGCACGTCCTCGGCCAGCAAGCCGAAATCCTTCACGACGTTGCCGTACACCTTCACGTCCTGCGTCGCGGACGACAATTGCAAGCCGTCCCAACCCGTGCGCTCGATGACGTTATCGTAGATGCGGACGCCTTCGATCGTATGCGGCCATAGCAACTCCCCGTTCCTCGTCACGCCGGAATGATGGAACGTATTGCCGATATACATGCCTTCCCCGTCCACATCGTGAATGTAGTTATCATGGACGACGACGTTGCGCATCGTGAAATTGTCCCGCCATGTCTCGGGTCTGCCGTTCTCCGGATCGGACTTCATCATGAAGCCCGCGAACCCGGCTCCGAACACTTCGACATGATCGACCTCGATATCCGTGCTGAGGGAGTCGACGACGAGCCCCATCATGCCGCTATGAATCGATTTCAGCCTGAATCCGTAAGACGAGTTGCGGTCGCCCGTACCGGTCAGTCTCACGTGCGAGGACGCGCTGATCTTCAACGCTCCGCCATGGGCGGTGTTGTCCGCGATCATCGTCACCACGTTGCCTTGGTTGACGAACGTGATCGGATTGCCGGCTTCGCCATGGAAGTTGACCAGTCGAAGCGGAATAGGACGCAGTCCGCCGACGACGCATACGGTATCCCCGGGCACGACGCCCATGATCTCTCCGTCCCATGCGCGCACGCTATCGGACGTAATCGTATGGTCGCACGCGTTGTCCACCGGATCCGGCACATAGTTGTCATAATCGAACTGCGGATCCATCGGGTCGGGCTCCTCCGGTTCCTCCGGCTCCTCGGGCTCTTCTCCCGGATTGCCGGAGCCCGGCGCGTGCCATCCCCCGTCCGCGTCGTAACGTTCGTCCGCAGCCGGGGCCTTTCCCGGAGCGAAGCCTTTGCCCGACGCCGGAGAGCCCGGCTGCAGCGCGTAATACGTAGCGGATACGACGCTGGCCGCGGCATCGACGAATCCGACGTCGCCGATCGCGCTCGACGCATAGTTGTCGGCGATGTTCACGACATAATCCTCATCCGCGTTGTAGACAGCCGCGGAGACGCTCGGATGGACGATCAGATTGTGATCGACGCTGTTGCCCGCGGACGTATTGCCGTTGTTGCGCAAGCGAATGCCGTTGCCGTCGGCGGCGGCATTGACGATCGTGTTATATTGAACCGTCGATGGCAATGACGCGGCGAACAGCGGGTCGGACCCGACGACGAAGGCCGGCTCCGCCGGACCGACGATGCCCGTCTGGCCCGGATCGACGATCAGATTGTTGAAGATACGGACGTTGCCGCGCCCCTGATTGCTGATGGCCGCGCTCTGCGCGCCCAATCCGCCGTAGATCGTATTGTCGTAATAATCGCCCACGGAACCGGTGCCGATCGTGATTCCGTTGTTCTTCCCCGGGTCGTTCGTCCGGCCGTAGTCCGATACCGCGTTACGGTAGACGCGGACGTCTTCCGTGCCGCCGAACAATCGGATGCCGTCCCGATCGGTATCGGCAATGACGTTATCGTGCACCCGAATGCCCTTCGTCTCGTGCACGTCCGGATTCGTTCCGAACGCGTTCGCTCCGATGAACAAGCCGTAGCCGCCGTCGGCCGCCGTCGTCTTGATCCCGCTGATCTTGCTGTAGCGAACGACGACTTCGTTCGCCGCGAATTGCGGCCGCTTGCTGTCCGCTCCGCTCGGATCAGTGCGCAAGATCATGCCCGCGAACTTGCCCCCGGCGATCTCCACGCCTTCGATCGTATAGTTCGTGCTCTTGCGATTGACGTCCAGGCCCATGCCGAACGCGTTCGTATTCGCGATTCTGAACCCGTAAGGCACCGCCGGATCGCGCGTTCCGTTCAACCGGAAGTGAGCAGATTGGCCGATGTCGAACGCGCCCATCCACGCGGCGTCCGCCGTCACTTCCACGACGCCGTTGTAGTTGATGATCTCGACCGGATTGTCGGCGGTACCGGCGATATTGCGCAAGATAAGTTGCGTCGTACGAGGCCCGCCCTCAATGCAGACGACATCTCCCGCTACCGCTCCCCACAGCTGATTCGTCTGGCTGTTCATGACCCTGGTGCACTCTGCCGGGGGCGTTCCCGGGACTACAGCGGCCTCGCGCGTCGCGACGACGAGCTGCGGCCGATCGGCGGCCGTTCCGCCTAGCCGGGATACGAATTCCGAGATGCCTCCGTTAGCGCCCGGCAAGTTGCGAAGCACGACCGTGTAGGAGCCGGGTTCATCGATCAGACCGCCGACGTCGAGCTCCAGCCAATCGTTCAACGCAAGCGCTCCGTCGCTCGGAGTCGCGTTGAAGTCATGGGAATCCAACAGCGCGGCGCTCGCCGTCGGACAGTTGACATCGGGCGTCTGGCCCGAGCCGACCGTTCCGGCGCTCGGCCATGTCGTAGGCCCGGCGTACACGCCGATGCGCGGATTGCCGACGGCGTTCGCAAGCTTCAGCCTTAGCTTCGCCCCGACGACCTCTTCCCCGTTATCCGGCACGGTGAAGCCGATGTACGTGCTTCGCGTGCTCGCTGCCGTCCCGATTTTCAGCTTGGATCCGCCGGTACCGTTGTGCTCGATTACCCCGTCCACGCATTGCACGACGATATTATCGGTTGCCGAGTAAGTACTCGTCGTATCCGTTTCCGCCCCTTCTGCAAGCGCATTCATGAATGGCCACTGCAAACTTGTCAGCAACACGACGATAGCCAATACTTTCGCGATCGACGATCTCGTCCACCATACCTGCGTACCCCTGTTCATGCGATTGACTCCTCCTCATCGAATGCTCGCGCCCGATTGCTATGAATCCGTAACGGGTGGAACAATTCCAATTTTAGGTTGGCCCCGGGACGGCAACAATGAGGGAATATATTCACTTGCATTGCTATATCACTTTCGTTGGTAGTATCGTGTTCAATAGAGGCTGAATACGGGCAAGAGCGCCGCGGTACAACCTCCGCAAGAATCGATAATGAATCCCGCAACTCCCGTTATTGATGGAACCGAGTTCATTATCTACATTAATATCAAATCGATTATCGGGGGGCTGGCAGACTTGAGAAAAATCGCGATTATCGGCGCCGGTAGCGTCGTATTCTGCAAAACCTTAATTCTCGACATCATGGCGACGCCCGCATTGGAAGAAACGGAATTCGTATTAATGGCACCCTCCACGACGAGAACGTCGCAAGTGAAGGCATACATCGACCGCGTCATCGAGGCGAACGGACTTAAGGCAGTCACGAAGGTGACGACCGACCGTCGCGAAGCGCTCCGGGGAGCCGACTACGTCATCTGCTCGCTCCAGATCGGCGGACTGGCCGCGTTCGAGCTCGATTACCAAATCCCGCTGAAGTACGGCGTCGACCAGTGCATAGGCGATACGCTCGGCCCGGGCGGCGTGTTCCGCGCGCTGCGCACCATCCCCGTCATGCTGGACGTCGCCCGCGACATGGAAGAGCTCTGCCCGAAGGCGCTGCTGCTTAATTACGTCAACCCGATGGCGATGATCTGCTGGGCGCTCGGAGAGACGAACGTTCGGTACGTCGGCCTTTGCCACGGCGTACAGACGACGCTCGATCTCATCGCGGGCTACACGGGCGTTCCGAAGGAAGAGATCGATATCCTCACCGGCGGCATTAATCACATGGGTTGGTTTCTGAAAATCGAGCATAACGGCGAGGACCTGTACCCGCTGTTGCGGGAAAAGTTCGAGCAGCCGGAGTTCTACGTTAACGAGAAGGTACGCGGGGAAGTGTTCCGGCATTTCGGCTACTTCATGACCGAATCGACCGGCCATCTGTCCGAGTACGTCCCCTGGTTCCGCCACGGTCCGAAGGCGCTCGGCCTGTACTGCGACGAACCGGGCTTCGGGGGCGAGACTGGCGCCTACTACAATTGGAGCATTTACGTCGCGAACAAGTACAAGGAGACGGATCCGCTCGCCTTGGAGCCGTCGGAGCTGCCGCCAAGAAGCATCGAGTACTGCGCATATATTATCGAAGCGCTGGAGACGGGCAAGACGTTCAAGTTCAGCGGCAATCTGCGCAATAACGGCATGATCGCGAACTTGCCGGACGACTGCTGCGCGGAAGGGCTCGTGTTCGCCGATCGAACCGGCATCCATCGGACGATCGTCGGCGAGCTGCCGCCGCAATGCGCGGCGCTGAACCTGACGAACATCAACGTCCAACGGCTCGCCGTGCTCGCGGCCAAGTCCGGCGATCCGGAGACGGTCGTGCAAGCGCTCGCGCTCGATCCGCTGACTTCCTCCGTGCTGACGCTGAAGGAAATCCGCGACATGGTAACCGAGATGTTGGACGCGCAGAGCGAGTGGCTGCCGCAATTCGAGGGACGCCGTCCGCGTCCGACGCCGACGATCGCGATTCCGCCGGACGTACGGCGCGCGGATGTACCGATCGATCCCGCGCTCGCGATCTTCTCGCGGTTCGGGGAGCTGGCGAAGTAACGATAATCGCGCGAGAAGCCCTGACCGGATGCCGGTCAGGGCTTCTATCGTACGGCTTACGGAGTGGATTCGCTTGGCTACAATCCCGTCACCCGATACGGATGCGTGTACACGTTCAAGCCATTCTGCCGGATGAAGCCGACGCAAGTAATGCCGAGATCGTCGGCGAGGTTTAACGCGAGATCGGTCGGCGCCGACTTGGACAGCAAGATCGCGCAGCCGATCTTCGCCGCCTTCAGGACGACTTCGGACGACAGGCGGCCGCTGAACGCGATCGCGTACGGACGCGCCGACTGCCTGTTCCGCAGCGTGTGCCCGTACAGCTTGTCGAGCGCGTTATGCCTGCCGATGTCGGCGCGCGCCGCGGCGAGGGAGGCCGGTCTTTCTTCGGACGGGTCGCCGAACGCCGCGTTATGCACGCCGCCCGTGAGCCGGAAGTCGGTGGAGCTCGCCTGCAGCAGACCCATCAGCTCGAAGCACCTCTCGACCGCGATGGAAGGACCTTCGACGATCGTCCGAGCCGTCCGCGCGTCGCTCTTCAAGTAGAACTGCCGGCTCTTCCCGCAGCAGGAACCGATGAACCGCTTGGAATGATCGTGCTTCGACGCGACGCGCGGATTGACGAGCTCGACGTAGGCGAAACCGCTGGGCACGTCGACGTTCATGACGCGAATTTCCGCCGCTTGGCGGATGATGCCCTCCGAAGCCAGGAAGCCTACGACCAAGTCGTCCAGATCGCATGGCGAGCAGACGATCGTCGCGAATTCTTCCCCGTCCAGCCGAATCGTGAGCGGGAATTCCTCCGCGATCTCGTCCTCGGTGTCCGCCCTCGCCCCGTTAGCCCATCGAATCGTCGTCCGCGCCCGGCTCATTCGTCCGTCCATCCCCGTCTCTCCCTTCATTCCGGCGCGTCGACCTCCAGCTCGCCGATCCTTCGCTCTACGTACTTCGTATCCTTCAGCGCATGGAACGTCTCCGCCTTCTCGACGACGACGGCCGCCTTATACTCGGGAATGCCGGCATAGGGCTCGTAATTCCCTTTGGGGAACAGCGCATTGCCTTCCGGCCAATACATCTCGACGTTGCCCGGCGCGATTCTCTCCACCTTCGCCCTGCCGTGGAACACCCCGTACGCGTTGTATGCGACCAGCGCATCGCCTTCCCGCACCCCGAGCGTCGCGGCGTCGCCTTCGCTGACCAGGATGTCGTACCGTCCCGCGCCGTTGAACGAATCCTTCTCCGCGTAGATCATCGAGTTGAACTGCTTGCCCCGCCTCGTCGTCGCATAGAATCTACCCTCCGGCTTGCGCAGCTCCGGCAGCTCGATCGGCAGCAACCTGCCCTTTCCGTCCGGCGTCGGGCAGACGCCGTCCTCGCACAGCCACGCGCCGCCCCACTGGAACACGTCTCCCTTCCGAGAGAGACTCTGAATACCGTCATAGTAGGGAGCCGCCTTCGCGATCTCTTCGCGGATATCGGCAGCCTCGCCGAACGCGGCCGTCCGCTGCCCGTCCGGCTTGACTCTGTCGGCCAACTCCCCGTAGATACGCCATTCCGGACGCGCCTCTCCGATTCGGGGACCCGCGATCTCCGGCGAGTAGTACACCATCCGCTCCGTCGACGTCGAGGTGCCGCCGCCCGGTTGCTCGTAGCGCGTCATCGCCGGCAGCACCCATACTTCTTCCTTCGCGTCGACGAGCGCGGAGGTGTTCAGGATGATGTCCTGATGGACGCGCACGTCGACGTTCTCCAAGCACCTGCGGACGAAATCCGGGTCCGGCATCGTCTCGAGGAAGTTGCCTCCCGACGTATAGAAGAGCTTCAGCTTGCGCTCTTGCTCCTCCGGCAGCAGCGCGTTCTCAAGCGATACGCCGACGATGTCGCCTTGCCAATCCGGCAGCTTGAAGCCCCATAGCCGCTCGATCCGCTCCCGGTCGGCAGCGCTCCCCATCTCTCCGCCAGGCAAGCTGAACGGGTCGGCGCCCATCTCGCCCGAGCCCTGCACGCCGCTATGGCCGCGGATTGGCATGACGCCGCAATGCTCGCGACCGATGAATCCGCGCAGAAGCGCCAGATTCGCCACTTGCGAGATGTTGTCGGTGCCGAAACGGTGCTGCGTCAAGCCCATGCTCCAGACGAATACGCCGGACTTCGCTCCCGCGAGCAGCTCGGCGAATTCGCGCATCCGCTCCCGGGACAAACCCGACGACTTCTCCAGCGCCTCCCATTCCTGCCTGTCGACGTGTTCCCGCAAGACTTCGAACCCGCTCGCGTGCTCCCTGACGAACGCATGGTCGATCGCCGAACCCGGCACCGCTTCTTCCATCTCGAACCAAGACTTCATGACGCCGTGCATGAACGCGATATCGCCGCCGATATTCACCTGATAGAAGTCGTAGGCGAGCTTCGTCCCGAACAGCGCCGACTCCAGGATCGACGGAATCCAATAGCCTTCCATCGCCGGCTCGCGGTAAGGATTAATGACGATAATCTTCGTGCCGGCGCGCTTCGCCGCGTACATGTACTTCGTCGACACCGGCTGATTGTTCGCCGCGACGCTGCCCCAGAACACGAGCACGTCCGTGCCGATCCAATCGCGGTAGTTACAGCTCGACGCGCCGATGCCGAGCGAGCGCTTAAGCGCCGTCTTGGACGGCGAATGGCAGATGCGCGACGCGTTGTCGATGTTGTTCGTGCCGATGAAGCGCGCGGCCTTGGCCGCCGCGTAATACGACTCGTTCGTAATGCCGCGCGCCGTTAAGTAGAATGCCAGTTGCTTCGGATCGATCGACCGGATCTTCGCCGCGATCGCGTCGAGCGCCTCGTCCCAGCTCGCCCGCTGGAACGCGCGTTCCCCGGCGCGCCGGACGAGAGGATAAGGGATACGTCCGAGCTGGCGCAGCTCCGCGCTGTTCATGCGGCGCAGCTCGTCGATATCCGCATGCAGCCGTCCCGGCTTGATCGCCGGCATCGTGTTCAATCGCAGCACGTTCAGCCTCGTCGTGCAAATATGCGGCCCCGTCAGCGTCTGGTCGTACAGCCCGGAGACGCCGAGCGCGCAGCCGTCGCATACGCCTTGCGTCAGAATGCGGTACGCATACGGAAGGTTATCGCGGTTCTCCCAAGCGACCTTGATTGTATCGCGGATATGCTTCGGCTTCACCTTGCCGAGTCCGAACGGCATCTTGCTTACCCACAGTCTCGGATCCGGCCGCCCCGGCAACTTCGTTCTGCCGGGATGCTTCGTGTTCCCCATTACGAGTCCCCCTATCCCTAGAATAAGAAAACCGCCAAGAGCTTCGGTTATGCGATCACCGAGTCTTGACGGTTAGTCCCTTGCAGGTACGCTGCCGGGTATCCAATCCAAATGTACTTATGAATATATTCTACGAGCCGCTGCCGAATTTCGCTTGCAAATCCTGATCGAAAACGAATACGGACATGCCGAAATCTTTGTCCACGTCGATATCGACGAACAAGTCGATGAACTTCGCCCCGAGCAGCTCCTCCATCTCGACCGGAGGATGCTTGCGGTAGATGTCCTTCACCCACTGCGTGCGGGCTTCGCGCACCATCTGCTTGCCGTCGTCCGCCGCCGCCATGAACTTCTCTACCGGAGATAGATTCCCCTCCATCTCGCAGATCGCCCATCGCTTGCAGAAGGTCGTCGTAATTCTGCCCGGCCCCTTGCCCATATGCCGCTTGCGATACGCCTTGACCAAGTTGCTGAACTCGGCTTCGAATCGGTTCATCCCTATTACCCCGCATGCAACCGCAGGGTCGGGGGCAGGTTCGCTGCTCCGTGCCAAGCGGCCAGATGCTTCTATTGTATCAAGAAAACGCATTCAACGGCAATCGGGTAGGAGGCTACCCATTATTTGAGTAGCCGACCTCCCACACCACCGTACGTACCGTTCGGTATACGGCGGTTCCTAAGTTTACGTTGTAACTTGCCGGTAATAATCTGAAAAGAATACGAA
>NZ_JBHTGV010000011.1:0-193186 GCF_042675445.1 Cohnella sp. GCM10027633
CAGTCCCAGTGTGGCCGTTCACCCTCTCAGGTCGGCTACGCATCGTCGCCTTGGTGAGCCGTCACCCCACCAACTAGCTAATGCGCCGCAGGCCCATCCGCAAGCCACAGATTGCTCCGTGTTTCCCGAAGCGCCCATGCGGGCGCCACGCGTATCCGGTCTTAGCATTCGTTTCCGAATGTTATCCCGGCCTTGCGGGCAGGTTGCCTACGTGTTACTCACCCGTCCGCCGCTAAGCCATTCCCGAAGGAATAACTCCGCTCGACTTGCATGTATTAGGCACGCCGCCAGCGTTCGTCCTGAGCCAGGATCAAACTCTCCATAAAAGTGAAACTTTTATCGAAGAGCCATAAAGGCTCAATCTGTATTGCTGGTTTGTTCACCGAAGTGAACGATTTATTACCGTAAATTACGCTCGATGTTCAGTTTTCAAAGAACAAGCTGTGTTGCTTCTTTTTGTCATCCGCGCTAACGGCGACTTTTATAATATATCACAGATGCCTAACCGATTGCAACAGGTAATTTCTTACTTATTCTCAACCGATCCGCTTATCCGTTGCCGCGTCTCGTTTCTTTCGTAGACCGTTTTCAGCGGCGAGAATTAATTTATCACAGATCGATGGGCGAAGTCAACGTTTAATTCGACATTTTTTACGTTTCTTTTTTACCGGTCGGATACCTTGTAACAAAGCTCCAATAAACCCATGCCTCGAGCGCGATGCGGCCTTGCGATCTCGAGAATGCACCCCCGCTTGGTCAGCTTCTGGAGAAGCAGCGAGACGTCTATCGACAGCCCGGCGAGATCCGGATGCTGCATGAGCTCGGCCGGCGACCACGGCTCATGACGAGAGGCGATAACACGGATCAGAAGCGCGCAGGATGACTCCATCTTCGTCAATACCGAGAACTCGCATGCCAAGAGCAGCAACTGCACGCGTTGCTCGACCGTCTCTTGGCTCGTCGTCAACTCTTCGAATAGCTTGTACACGCCGGGGTTGACGCTGCGCAATTGCTCCCATACGGTCAGCTCCGGATGCATGCCCGCTTCTATTAACGCGATGTGCGCCCAATAATGAAGGGAAGCCATGACGTTGGCGTATGCATCGAGCACCTGTCCGTCCTTAATGTCTTGCTTCGCTTGCAAGTACGTCCGCGCGAACTTGGAAAACTCGCATAGCAGCTTCTGCTCTCGCAACAACGGAGACCATTCGATCAATCGGCTCCTCAACCCGGACAAGTAACCGCCGCGATCGATTAGAATTTCGCCTTGCGCCAGCAGTTGCACCATCTTGTGATTGTCGCTGCTGAGCAGCCAACCTTCGAATTCCGCGGGCGTAACCCGTTTTACTTGAATGCGGGCGCCGTCCCGGAGGAAATGCTCGATCTCTTTGCCCGGCTCCACTTCGCTCATGATCAATATGCACAAGCGGTCCATGCCGTCGATCATCGGTTGATAAGAGAACAGGTTCGTCTTCAGAAGCAGACCGATCAACCCCTTCTCCGCTCCGAACCACTCCGTATAGAATAGACCCTTGCTATCAAGACGGACCATCTTCATCCACGCCTCTCCAAGTGATTCGGACCGCCCGAACGCTCCACGTTGGCCTGTCCGCGAATTGTGCGCTATAATGGAATACCAAGTAAGGTGTAGTTCTACAAGCGTACCGCGGTTTCCTGCCTGCGGGACGGCATAAGCCAAACTTCGCGTTCATTCGCATGCTTTACTGATTACGTTCTACTAAAGGATGGGAGTTATTCAACATGAAATGGAAAGCAAGTAAAATATCGACGATGCGCACGTGGGGATTGTTGCTCGTCTTGCTCGGCCTGGGCATCATGGTATTCGGAACGAGCGGCATACTGCTGTTCGGCAACGTCGGCAAGATCATCGCCGCCGTCTTCATGGTATTCGGGATGATCAGCTGCTTCGCGAGCATGGCCATCTACTTCTACGTAGGCATGCTGTCCACGAGCGCTCCCGTCCTCGATTGTCCCGAATGCGGCAAGCGGACGAAGATGCTCGGCCGAACCGACCGTTGCATGTACTGCCATACGATTCTGACGACGGATCCCGCTCACGCGCCGAAAGAAGAGGAACAATCCTCCGAACCGGCGGCGAATGCCGTATCGTCCGCGACGACTACGTCCTAAAGCTTATACGGCTAGCATACAAAAACCTCCGCGATCTTCGGCTGCATGAGCCGACGTCGCGGAGGTTTGTTCTATCTGATTAGGTTTAATGCCGGTTACGGCCGGCTCTGCAGCGCCTCGTCGAGCGCCGGCCAAATGTCCGGCGTTTCGAATCCGCGACGCCATGTCGCCGCGCCGGCAAGATCGTACTTCTTGACCAGCTCGGCGCGCGCCTTGATCGATACCGCGTCCTCGATCCATATCCGCTTCAGCGACTCGCCTTCTTTGTACTCCGCGTAATGCTGCCCCGTCTCCGACATGATCGGCTTCAGCTTTTTCTCCTGAATGATCTGATTCACCGCTCCCATGCCCAGCGCTTTGGAACTGACCTTCACGCCGCCTTTGCCGTCCGGCTCTTCCGTCCATACGCGGGCGTACAGAGGCATGCCAAGGATCAGCTTGCTGGACGGCACGCCGTCTTCGTCGAGAATGCGCTTGATCGTGTTCTCCGTCCATGGAAGCGACGATACCGAACCCGAAGTCGGACTGCTCGCCCAGTGCTCGTCGTAGGACATGACCATCATGAAGTCGACGACCGTGCCCAATCTTGCCCGATCCAGGAACAACGACCACATCTCGCTATTGGACTTCGGCGTCACGTCGATCGAGACGACCAAGTTCGCTTCGTGAAGCAGCGGCGTCATCTCGCGGACGAATTGCACGAGATTGTCCTTATCCTTCGTATACACGTTCTCGAAATCGATATTGATGCCCTGCAGCTTGAACGTCTTCGCGTAGGCGAGCAACTGCTTGATCATGGCAAGACGCGTCTCGTAAGTCGCCAAAGCGACGTGCGTGCGGTCCGGCTCGAAGCCGTTGCTGAACAACCCCCACACGTGCATGCCTTTCGCTCTCGCCCAAGCGGAATAACCGGCATCCGCTTTGCTTCGTATCGTCCCCTTATCGTCGACGAGCTCGAACCAGGTCGGACTGACGACGTTCACGCCCTGCAAATCGCCGATGGCGTTCGTATCCGGATTAGCCGAGTAGACCGCTTCCCACGTCAGGTTAATTCTGCGGCCTTCGCCCTTCCATGCGACGAACGGCTCCTCCTTGTCCTCGTTCTCGGCGACTTGCTCTACGCTCGTCAGGACTACGTCGCCCTTGGCTACATAGCCGATCTGGCCGGAAGCCGATTGCGCAGCGTACCAGCCGCCGTCGCCCTCTTCCTTCCACAGCCGCAGCTTCGTGCCCGCCGGCAAGTCTTCGACGATCGCGAACGACTTGTCCGCGCCAGCACGAAGCTTCTTCGGCTTCTTGGAGGTTACGGGCACTTCCGCCCCCTGCACGGCGTCGCCCGGCATATTCAGCGTAACGATGCCCGTCCCGCTTCCGGTTTCAGCCTGCAACCCGAACAGCTCTGCCAGCGGAGCGAGCGGCAAATACAGTTCCCCTCCGGACTTCTCCGCCGTGAACGAGAGCGCGATAGGCTTGCTGTTCAACGTCGCGCTCAGCTCTCCCTCGCGAAAATGAAGCACGTCGTCGTCCGTCGTCAAAATAATCGATTCGCTCGCTTCCTCGTACCGTACTCCGTCGCCGAGCAGCTTCTGGGCGACCGATAGCGGAATGCGCATCCCCTCGCCGTCTCCGAGAGCGTGGCTGCTCGTCCATTCCCCGCGCAGCATGACCGGATGCCTTTTCGACATATAATCAGGCACGATCCATTCCTTCGAAGCGGTATCCCGGTTGCCTAACCACCAGACGACCGATACGGCCGCGACGATAAACAAAATAACGTATAAGAACAACGGACCGGACCGCCCGCGCTTGCGGCGGCGTTCCGTAACGATCGGCGTATGCAATGCTCTCACTCCCTATCTCTATTCTAAGGCGATCGAACCTTCGGCTTGTCCCCTCTCTACTGATACGTCTCCAAGAACAGAACGATGCAATCCGAACGAAAGTTGCATCCGGTCGGCGGACAAGCGCAAATGAAAAGCGCGCTTAGACTGGGGTCCTTGCGCGCTCGGTCTATTCGAAATAAGTTAGACGTGCAACGTCTGGCAGGTCGGGCATACGCCATACACTTCCATCCGGTGTCCGTAGACGCGGAATCCGGTCGACGTTGCCGCCGCCTCTTCCACTTCCTTGATCGGCGGATGCTCGAAGTCGACCATCGTGCCGCATTTGGTGCAAATCGCGTGGTAATGATCCGACAGATCCGCATCGAATCGGCTCGAATCGTCGCCGTAGGTCAGCTCTCGCACGAGACCGGCGTCGATGAATACTTTCAAGTTATTGTAGACGGTCGCCACGCTCAAGCTCGGATATTGGGGAGACAGCGAACGGAAAATGTCGTCAGCCGTCGGATGATCCAACGATTCCATCAAATATTGCAAGATCGCATACCGTTGCGGCGTCATCCGGACTCCTCCGGATTTGAGCTGGTCCACGGCATGCTCGACCCTGGAGTCCATGCTCTTCACAGCCTTTCCTGTCTGTTATAGCCTCATTTTACGTGCGTTGTTCGAAACTTGTCAATGGAAGAAGCCGCCTCGTTCGTTCACGGCTTCGGCTGTTGCGGGTTGCGGAGCTCCCAAATCCATAGGGCGATTCCGCCCGCGATCAGCAGCACCGCGCCTACGATCGAGAGGGTCGAGTCGAACACCCAGTCCGACCAAGTCTCCTGCGCCAGCAAGAATACGATGATGCCGACGACCACGAGAACGACGAGCTTGTTGTACGATAACGTCCGGAAGGCCGGGGCGTCGGGACGTCGTTCGGATGCCGCGGCATGCGCGTTCCATTCGGCAGCCGCCAACCGATCGTTAACGGTCTCCGCGCTCTGGATCGCATCGAACAAGTTGTAGAAGTAGATAATCGGCATGAGCAAGCTAAGCAATACGATCGTCAGCGCATTGTCGTCGTACTTCGACATCTGGACGATCGCGGCGATATTCGCGGCCAAGAGCAGCATGATCGACACCGCCTTGAACATAAGCCCCAAGTACATATGGCCGGTTCCCGGCACTAGAAAAGCAAGCAGTCCGGCGATCCACTTACTCCGCCTTTTACCCGAACGGCCATAGGGAGGCGGATACCCGGACGGCATCCGGCGTTCGTTATCGTCGCGATTCCATGGGTCTGCATCATTCATACGGTTACCTCCGACATCTATGGCTTGCTTACTCGGCGATTACGGATTTGACGCCCTCTAGCCGCTTGAACTGGTCCGCGATGGCGATGAGCTGTTCCCTGCGCGGAAGAGCGATATGCATATGGATTCGCTGCAAGCCGGATTCTCCGGCCTCGTCCGCATCCGCGAACTTCACGTGGCTTAGCTTCGCCCCGCGCTCCGACAGCAATCGTTGCAAGTTCTCGACGAGACGAGCCTCGGCGTCGGCCGTCACGGTAACGACGCATTCGCGGCGGTGCTTGACGTAGCGCTTCTCCACGATGTTAAGTCCCCATAGGATGAGGAGCACCAATACAGCCGACAACCCTGCGGGCATGTAGAATCCCGCGCCCACGGCGAGCCCGATCGCCATGACGACCCAGACGGACGCCGCGGTCGTCAGGCCGGTAATCGACTTTCCAGTGAACAGAATCGTGCCCGCGCCGAGGAATCCTACGCCGGTAATAACCTGAGCGGCAAGCCGCGCAGGGTCGAGTCTCACGTTAGGCTCGTCGGCGAACGCCGCGAAGCCGTACATGGACAATAACATGATGAGGCAAGAGCCTAAGCAGACCAAAATATGCGTGCGCAAGCCCGCGGCGTGGTTTTTGCGTTCGCGCTCGATGCCGACGAGCCCGCCGAGCAGTACGGACAATAACAGCCGTATGGCGAGATGATCGTAGCCGATAATCCAAGGATCATGCATGCGATTTCCCATTCCTCGCTTAATTTTGTTCATTGTAGCACCTGGAGCCGGCGCATACAACGGGTTCCGGACGGGGAATTGCCCCAGTCTCGCGTCTAGGTTCTCATTGTGGATCTTACTTTGCCGATCGTTCGAGCCGTACGAGCGTAATATCCGGCGCGGGCTGCAGCGAACCTTTGCGAACGAAGCCGCTCTTCTCGTACAGCGCAAGCGCCGGCGCGTTCCTGGCTTCCGCGGTCACCGTCCAGGAGGGCGCCGGTTCGCGTTCGAGCAAATACGCCAGCAACTTCGAGCCGATACCTTGCCGATGATAATCGGGATGCACCATTAGCCGGCATATCGTATGCCGGCCTTGCCGATCCGTCTCGCAGGAGATCGCGCCAGCCAGCTCGCCGGCGGTCGTACGTAAACCGTAGAAGCGCTCCCGGCATGCGATTAACGCGTCCACGGTGTCCTGAAGCGGCGGCAACTGCGCGACGCCGATTAACGCCGCCTCCGCCCGGTACGCCGCGTGCTGAAGCGCCCAAACCTCTTCCGCCTCTTCCCGGTTATACATTCTTATGGCCTCGATGATCATCTCATCACACGCTCCCGTACATGCAACGAAACGACAATGCCACCCTAAGGTGGATTGTCGTCCCGATTGCAGCGCCTTCGCGCTTATGCTTTTAATCGATCCATGAGCAGCTTGTTGACGAGCCCCGGGTTCGCTTTGCCTTTCGTTTCCTTCATGATCTGGCCGACGAGGAAGCCGATCGCTTTGTCTTTGCCGGCGCGGAAGTCTTCCACCGATTGCGGATTCGCGGCGATGATCGAATCGACGATCGCGATGATCGCGCCTTCGTCGCTGATCTGCACGAGACCTTGCTCCTCGACGATCTGCGCCGGCGACTTGCCGGTTTCCAAGATTCCCTTGAACACCGTCTTGGCGATCTTCGTGCTGATCGTGCCTTTCTCGATGAGTTGAATCATCTCGCCGAGTCCTTGACCCGTAATCTTCACGTCTTCGAGCTCCAGGTTGTTCGCGTTCAAATACCCGAGAAGCTCGCCCATGATCCAGTTCGCCGAAGCTTTCGCGTCGGTCGTGTACTTCAGGCTGTCCTCGAAGAAGTTCGCGAGCTTCATCGACGCGGTCAATACGCCGGCGTCGTAGGAGGAAAGGCCGTATACGGCGATATATCGCGCTTGGCGGGCATCCGGAAGCTCCGGAATCGAGTCGCGGACGCGCGACTTCCATTCGTCGTCGATATGCAGGCGCACCAGATCCGGATCGGGGAAGTAACGATAGTCGTGCGCTTCTTCCTTGCTGCGCATGCTGAACGTCTTGCCTTGGGTTTCGTCCCAGCGCCGCGTCTCCTGAACGACTTTGCCGCCGCCGTCGAGCACGTCCGCTTGACGAAGCTCCTCGTATTCGAGACCGCGCTGAACGCCGCGGAACGAGTTCATGTTCTTCAGCTCGGCGCGAGTGCCGAACTTATCTTGGCCGTACGGGCGAATGGAGATGTTCGCGTCGCAGCGCATGCTGCCTTCTTCCATCTTCACGTCCGATACGTCGCAATAGAGCATGATCGCGCGCAGTTTCTCCAGATAAGCCTTCGCTTCTTCCGGCGATCGGATATCCGGTTCGGAGACGATCTCGACGAGCGGCGTTCCGACGCGGTTGAAGTCGGCGAGGGAACCGTCCCCGGTATGCGTCAGCTTGCCGGCGTCTTCCTCCAGATGGAGGCGCGTGATGCCGATCCGCTTCGTCTTGCCGTTCACTTCGATGTCGATCCAGCCGTTCTCTCCGATCGGTTGGTCGTATTGCGAAATCTGGTACGCTTTGGGCGAATCCGGGTAAAAGTAATTCTTACGGTCGAATTTGCACCACTCGGCGATCTCGCAGTTGATAGCCATGGCCGCCTTCATCGCGTACTCTACGGCTTGGCGGTTCAGCACGGGAAGCACGCCGGGATGGCCGAGGCAGACCGGACAAGTATGCGTATTCGGCGGCGCGCCGAAGGAGGTGGAGCAACCGCAGAAAATTTTCGATTGCGTATGCAGCTCGACGTGAACTTCAAGGCCGACGACTGTTTCGTATTTGGAATTCGTCATGTTGTACGCCTCCTATGACAACGCCGGACGCAGGCTATGGAACCCGGTCTGGCTCTCGAACGCGTGCGCGGCGCGCAGCACGGTCGTCTCGTCGAAATGCTTGCCGATAATTTGCAATCCGACCGGCAAGCCGTCGGCCAACCCGCAAGGAACGCTGATCGCCGGAACGCCGGCCAGGCTGACCGGGATGGTGCAAATATCGTTCAAGTACATCGTCAGCGGATCGCCGACTTGCTCGCCGATCTTGAACGCCGGCGTAGGAGCCGTTGGACCGATGATCAGGTCGTACTTCTCGAACGCTTGGTCGAAGTCCCGTTTAATGAGAGTCCGGACTTGCTGCGCCTTCTTATAATAAGCGTCGTAATAGCCGGAGCTCAGCGCGTACGTGCCGAGCATGATCCGACGCTTCACTTCGGGACCGAAGCCTTCGCTGCGGGATTTGCGGTACAAGTCGAGCAAATTCGCCGGATTGTCCGCGCGCACGCCGTAGCGGACGCCGTCGAACCGGGCGAGGTTCGAGGATGCTTCGGACGACGCGAGCAAATAATAAGTCGCGATGGCATAGTCTGTATGCGGAAGCGAAATTTCTTCCCATTCCGCGCCCATCGACTCGAACACTTTGAGCGCCTCGAGCACCCGCTCCTTCACTTGCGGATCGATGCCTTTGCCCATGTATTCTTTGGGTACGCCTATCTTCAGCCCTTTGACGTCGCCGGTCAGCGCGGACAAGTAGTCCGGGATGTCCACGTTCGCCGACGTCGAATCGCGGCCGTCGTGTCCGGCGATCGATTGCAACACGTATGCGGAATCTTCGACGTTCTTCGTAATCGGTCCGATCTGGTCGAGCGACGAGGCGAAGGCGACGAGGCCGAACCGCGAGACGAGGCCGTACGTCGGCTTCATTCCGACGACGCCGCAATAAGCCGCCGGCTGACGGATAGAACCGCCGGTATCGGAGCCTAGCGTGAAGTAAGCTTGTCCCGCCGCGACGGCCGCGGCGGAGCCGCCGCTGGAGCCGCCCGGAACGCGATCGAGCGCCCAAGGGTTGCGAACGGGGCCGTAGGCGGAATTCTCGTTCGAGCCGCCCATCGCGAACTCGTCCATGTTCAGCTTGCCGACCGTAACCGATTGCGCGGCGCGCAGCTTCGTCACGACGGTAGCGTCGTAGATCGGATCGTAATTGTCCAGGAACTTGCTGCCGCAAGTCGTCCGGAGCCCTTCGGTGACGATATTGTCCTTGATGCCGGCCGGGATGCCGAACAACAGGCCTCGTTCGCCGCCTTGCGCGAGCGAAGCGTCCAGCGCAGCCGCTTCCTTGCGCGCGTTCTCTTCGTTCAGCGTTAGGAACGCGCCGATCTTGCCGTCGGTCTCCGAGATTCTCGACAGAGAAGCTTCGACGAGCTCGGCGACGGATAATTGCTTCGTTGCCAGGCGATTATGTATATCGGATAGCCGTAGATCGAACAACGACATGGGGGTAAGCTCCTCCTTCGGTTTCCTATTCCAGTACTGCCGGAACTTTGAAATGGCCTTCTTCCTCTTCGGGCGCGTTCAGCATCGCTTTGTCGATCGGAAGCGAAGGCTTCACGGCGTCCTCGCGCATAACGTTCGCCAAAGGCAGCACGTGGCTGGTCGGCTCGACGCCGTCCGTATTCAATTCGTTCAATTTCTCGGCATATTTCAGAATCGCGTTCAGCTGTCCCGCGAACTGTTCCTTGTCCGCATCCGATAGCTCGAGCCGCGCCAAATTCGCGACGTGCTCGACGTCTTTGATACTGATGCTCATCTCGTCAGGTCCTCCTACAATCCGTATTTCCGCTCATTCCTATTATTATATCGGACATGCTCGCGCTTAAGCAACAACTTGAACAGGAGGGATACACCATGACCAACGTTAACCGATTACCCGAATTCGAATACGCGACTCCTCTGCAAGACCACGGCTTCCTGTCGTTCGACGCCGACAATCCAGGCGCTCGCGCGCTTCTGCGAGAAGCGATCTACGAGGTTGCCCCGTCCGAACGGATGCCGCTGTCGATTCACTATGAAGACGAGCACCAGCTGCTGCGATTGCTTAGCTTGCTGCAAAGCCGGATACAACCCGAGCAATCCGAACGCATCCAATGCCTCATTATCGCGGATCGCGAATCGGATACCGGTTGGACGCCGCTCCGGTCGCTGTTCGGGGATGTCGGCGGTCACAGCGTGGCCGACACGATACTGAACCGGCTGTTCACGTCCCATATGCAGCCTATCGTCTCGGCGAACGGCGCGCCCGTCGGCTACGAGTTCCTGCTGCGGCCGCTGCCTGAACTGCCCCCGTTCAAGCCGGCCGCCCTGTTCGAAGCGGCGCGACGCACCGGACAGCATGCCTTCCTCGACCGCGCGGCCCGGGAATCTGCCATCCGCGTAGGAGCGAGCCATCTGAGGAACGGGACCAAACGATTCGTCAACTTCCTGCCGTCCTCGCTTCACGATCCGGATTCGTGCCTCCGCTGCACGTTCGATGCAATACGGGAAACCGGAACGGAGCCGGCCGATTACGTCTTCGAGGTCATCGAGACGGAACGGCTCGACGATCCCGGAATCGCGCGAGTATTCGACGTCGCGCGGGCGAACGGCGTCCGCCTGGCGCTAGACGACGTCGGCACCGGCTTCGCGACGCTCGACACGGTCGACCGGCTGCGCCCGGATTACGTCAAGATGGACCGTCAATGGGTGAGCGGCTGCGACGCGGACGAATCGAAGCAGCGCTATATCGAAGATTTGATAAACAGATCGGCTAGATTTGGCGGCACGGTGCTGGCGGAAGGCGTCGAGCGGGCCGAGGAATGGGATTACTTGCGGCGGGCGGGCGTGCCTCTGCTGCAGGGCTTCCTCTTCGGCAGGGCAGCGCCGGTTCCGGTCGGCACCAAGGCCGGGGCGCATTGACGGCCCGATTGTTGGAGGTTAGCGCTGTGTGGCAGCGTTAATCCGGACAAATCGCGATTGTCGGGAGTTTAACGCTGCGTGACAGCGTTAATCCGGCGGGATCGCGAATGTTGGGAGTTTAACGCTGTGTGGCAACGTTAATTCGGCAGGATCGCGAATGTCGGAAGTTTAACGCTGCGTGACAGCGTTAATCCGGCGGGATCGAATGTTGGGAGTTTAACACTGTGTGGCAGCGTTAATTCGGCAGGATCGCGAATGTCGGAAGTTTAACGCTTTGTGGCAGCGTTATACCGGCGGGATCGCAAGATATCGGAGTTTAACGCTGTGTGGCAACGTTAATTCGGCAGGATCGCGAATGTCGGAGGATTAACGTTTTGCGACTAACTTAGTACGCTTATTCAACCCGATAACAACGAACAACGGTCCCTTAAGGGACCGTTGTTCGCGTCTGGCTTATATCCAAGCCTTCAAGTTCACTTGCTTAATGAACGCTTCCGGACTAAGCGCTTCGTTGCTCGGCTCTTCTTCCGGTTCAGCTTCCGATTCCCCGCCGTTCATAATGCGCCGGAACAGCTCTTCGTTGTGGGTTGCCAGCGCGTAGTCGATCAACGCCTCGCGCGAGGTTCTCTCCGCTTCGAGCTCTAGCAGCACTTCTTCCAATTCGATATCGGTAGCAGGCACGTAGAACTGCCTGTTCGCTTTAGGTACGCGGATAATATAGTCGAACGCGCTGTCGTTGTTGCGGTCATAAGCGATGATATAACCGTATTCGCCTACGGGCATGTTCTGCTCGAAGCGGTCTTCCACGATAACGATCTTCTCCCCGAGCTTAAGCATCGCGATTCCCCCTACTGGTACGATACGTAACTACGACTCTATGGATATATCCTACTAGAATGATTGATTCGATGCAAATCGACGGCTTCACGGCAAAAAACGCCTCCTGCGGGAAGCGTTCGTAATTGGCCGTATGTTCGTATCTTTACTTGTAGGTTAGGCCCTCGCTGACTTTGAAGCGGACGCAGGGTAATCTGGTCGATTCAACGTAGTCGTCCCCGGCGAACAGGTTCAAAAGCGCGTACGGCTCCCCTTCTTTAACGAGCGAGTACTGTTCGACCGTCACGTGCAACGGATCGACGATCCAATATTCCGGCACGCCGAATTGGGCGTAAGTACGCAGCTTCATCGTTCGATCCCGCTTTACGGATGTCGGAGACACAATCTCCACGACAAGATCCGGCGGTCCTACGACGGCATGTTCATGAACGATACCCGAACGCGAACGTTGGATCATTAAGATATCCGGTTGACGCGTATCCTGCTCGGACAAGATGACGTCCATCGGTGCATACAGAATGATATATTCATCTTCGCAGCTATCCGTTAAAACGCTCGTCAATCGATGACTGATTCTCTGATGAGTCGTCGACGCCGACGGTTTCAGCTCGAGAATACCTGCCACGATCTCGTATTGGTTGCCGTTGTCCGGCAGCTTCGCGTAGTCTTCGTAAGTCCAGCCCGATTCCTTGATCAGAAACGGATTAAACGACGTTCGATCCGACATTCCGAGCCAACCTCCCGAGTCGAATAATTACCATTATAATACAGTAGGAAATATCCTACAACGGCAGAGTAATCAACCGCTCCGGAGATCGCGTCAGCGGACGGCAGCCGGTCTCGGTCACGACGTACGTATTCTCGATGCCGACGACGCCCCACGCCGGGAACGTGAATTTCGGCTCGACGGCGATGACCATGCCCGGCTCCAGCGGAGCGCGAAACCCTCGCGCCAACACGGGCCATTCATCGATCTCGAGTCCGATGCCGTGCCCGAGAAATTTGACTTGGTCTCTGCCGTAACCCATGAAATGTTCCAACAATCCCGCTTCGGACGCCATCTTCATCGCCTCCGCGTACAGCTCCTCGGGTATGGCTCCAGGCTTCAGCATCGTCTCGGTTCCTCGAATAATCGAGACCGCCGTCTCATATGCGAACAACAGCTCCGGACGCAATTCGCCGATGACCGCCGTCCGCGTCTGGTCGATCGTATACCCGTCGACGCAGCAACCGATATCGATCAGAATCGGCTCGCCGCGCCGAATCGGACGCGTGCTCGCGCTTTGCGGCGCTGCCTCGGACAACCCTCTGCCGCCTGCCGGACCGTCGAAGTACGTCGGTTCCGCGGCAGCTTCCCCCGCGGCGACGACCCCCGTCATAATCTCCTGGTTGTACCCGCGCATGCGCATCAACCCGATATGTCCGCGCAGACGCATGGCGTTCTCGATAACAGCCATCAGCTCCAGCTCCGTCGTCCCTTCCTTCAGCGAGGCGAGCCCCGCCTCGAGTCCGTCGGCGGCCACGTTCGCCGCGGCTGATATTCGCTCGATCTCATAAGGAGACTTCATGCTTCTCGCTTCGCGGAGCATCGACGACGCATCCTTCACCGCAGCTTGAGGAATCGCATCGGCCAGCCTTACGTACAGTTGCGCCGGCATGACGTCCAGGTCCGCGCCGATTACAAGCTTATCCGGTTCGCCCACAACAACGCACGCGAGCTGCGAATAATCGTTGGCCAATTGCTTGCCGAATTCTCTGAAAGAGGCAAGTTCCGCCGTACGTACCTTCGATTCCCTCTCCGCGCGTTGCAAGCTTCTGCGAACGTAGAAAGTCGGACTCCCTTCTGCCGGAACGAACAAATACCCGGTCTGCATCGTGCCGGTATAGTAGTAGATTCCGATATTTTGCGTGACCAGGCAGCCTTGCCATCCCGCTTCGCGTACGCGCGCTTGGAGCTTCTCGATCCGATTCGTCCATTCTTCCGGTTGCGCTTGAACGCGTCCCATGCTGCCGATTCCCCTTCCGAGTCGAACACTATGCAACCATTAGAGCAAACGAAGGGGACTTCGTCAACTGACCGGCATCTGGCGCTCAATACACAAGCTCCGAAGAACCTCTCACGTCCCACTCGATCGGCGCTAGCACGCCGAACAGCAGCGGATAGGTCACGTTCGCGATCAGAACGACGCCAGGCCTATCGAAGGTGACCTCGTACGCGTAGCGCTCGTTCCGATACGTAAACGGATAAGCCAAGCTCTCGTCCAACACTTCGAATACGCGCACTTCTACCGAATCTCGAAGCATGCTGCCGGGCAATGGGTTCAACTGGCCGTCCAGCGCGAGGTTGTCCATTAAGTATCGGGCAGCGGCTTGCTCGGCCAGAGACTCGTCGATGGACAAGATGCCGAGCTCAAGCTTGTCCCGGTCCAGTTGTTGCGCCGCGGCATGCGCCGCCCGGTTCACCGCGTGCTTCATGTTGGATAACGTCCCGATCGCCATTTCCTCGTCAAGCTGGAGCGCATGCAGCATCCACCAGACGACGGTCATCAATACGCCGAACAACAACTTGGCCATGCTCGCTTCGGCTCCTCCCGTTAAGGAACATATTCGCTCATCCGCATCCCTCGCCCGGCGATCCGCGCGTCGGCCGAAGGAGGAGCGATACCGATAAGCCGGTCGATATCGAGCAACCGTTCGTACGGGTACGCCAACCGAAGACGCAAGCCGTCGCCTCTGAGAAGCGGCGTTCCCGAATCGCCGCCGTCCGCTCCCGAAGCCGATCCCACTTCGTATTCGAGCAGCGAAGGATCGAAGCCGTAAGAGGCCAGCCGCTCGCGCGAAGACTCGATCATCGCTCCGTCGATATAGCCGTGTCGGCCGCTCGCGCCGATCTCGAGAAGATAATCCACTTCTTGCTGAAGCAACGCTTGCCGAATGACCAGCACATGCTTATAGATCGGAGAGAACATGAGCCAGCAGAACATGGCCGCGAACAGCACGAACACGAGCAGTTGCTTCACGGGCTCATCTGGGCGATTCGAACCGCCATCTGCTGCCCGGACGACGATATACGCGCTTTCGTCCCTTCGCCTCCGGAAACGAGATTCGAATATAGCGTTACGACCGTCAGCAGCAGAAGCACGGTCATCAACAATTGTCGCATAGGGGATCCTCCGATTCGGAACTTCTCGTTTTACGGTCCTAAATTGCCCAGCGAAGTATTGGCCGTCGTGCCTTGCGTCTCGATGCGGGCGCGCGTCCCCGTATTATCCTGGGCGACGATGTTGTTGAACATCAATGCGACGACGATGAGCATCATGACGGTAATCAGAATGTTGCGCATGCGTACACCTCCTCTCGACTACTTATGAATTCAATGCATCGAACAGCTTCGACGCCTCTTGCACCCACGGGTACAGAAAGATCTGGAACATATACAGAATCGGAATGCCCGCAAGGACGAAGAGGAGATAAGACGTCGTCTCTTTGCGGCTGTGCCTCGCGAGCTCGGTCTTATTCTTGTATTCGCGGACGACTTCCCGCAGCATGTCGTAGAACGAATCGCCGTCGTCCATCCGCAGCGACCGCAGCGTCTCCGCGAAGCCGTAGGCCTCGTCGGTTCCGAGCCGCTCCTTGAACCGGGTCAAGGAAGCGTCGGCGTCGTGATACCATTCATTCAGCATCAAGCCCATCTCCGTCCGGATCTGACGGGTGAGCGGCAAGCACTTCATCAGCTTGGCATGCAAGTGATGCCGGGAGCCGGCGTAATAGAGCAGTTGGCTGCTGACGGATACGATCTCCTTGCGAATCCGATCGGTACGGTATTGCTTGTAGGCTTGGAGCCACGCATGATCGTACAGCACGGCGACGAGCAAGATCGCGTCCGCGATTCCGGCATACGAGGCGGCGGAAGCAGATAACGGGCCGTGATTGACGAGCAAATACGTCGCCGCCCCTGCGGACAAGCAACAGAATAGCGCGAATCGTCTGCACGCAAGGTACGCCTCCGGGGGAATTCGTATGCCGCAGCCCGCCAGAAGCACCCGCCTTTCCTGCAGCGCGGCGCTCTCTTCGGCAGCCAGCCATAGCGCGAGCCACCAACGCGGCATTCTGTACAATCGCCAATCCCGCAACTGGATGCGCCAGCGGTTGCGCGAAGAAGTCGCCGCTTTCAGCAGCGCCGCGATGCTGACGAAAGCGAACGCGAACTGCAGCGCCGCTCCGATCGCCGCGCTAATCGTACCGCCATATCCGGACATCGCTTCCCCTCCTCCTACAGCTTCCGCCGCGATAAATACAAGCCCATCATGAACGACAAGAACAACAGCACGATCGCGTTAAGGAGCATCGCGCGCCCCCCTGGATCCGTCACGTAATACCGGTAGCTGGCCTCATGATTCAGTCGAAAGTTAATGCCGAGGAACAACGCCAGGAATACGATCGGCGTAAAGTTCGCCAGACGAATCTCGAGAAGACGATGCCGCTCCGCTTGATTGTCCATCTGGGATTTGCGCATATCGGCGATCAGTTCCTTCAAGTTCGCCGAGATATCGTTGCCTTCCTCGAGCGAAACTTTGACGATATTCGCGAAGTAATCGGCCCATACGTGTCCGAACGATAACGCGAACCGGCGTATGCTGCCGTCATCGTCCGACCTGACCGACAGATTACGATACAACTGGTCGAATACGAACTGCACGCGACCGCCGAGCCTTCTCTCTTCCACCGTCTTCTGCAATGCGATTCGAACGTGGCGGCGGCCCGAGATCAAGTAGCTCTGATAGAATAGCTCCACCGCGGGAAGAAACTCGAGCCGGGTCGCCATCTGGCGGTTCACGAGCGACATTCGCAGCATCACGTAGGGCATGCTGCCGAGAACGGCAAAGAGCAGAACGACGGATCGGATCGACTGGAAGAGCAGCACCCCCGTAGCTATGCCCAGAAGCGCCATCGCAAGCGACAACAAAGCGAAGCCGTTCGGCCCGACTTTCCATCCAAGCGCCAGCAGCATGTCGGAGACGTGCACATAAGGTTTGCCTAGCTTGGCCAGTTGCCGATCTCGCAGCTTGCTCCACCCGTTGTCGCGATAAGATGCAAGCCTTCTCTTGCGAGACTGTTGAACCGACCATGCCGCCATGCCGAATCGGATGCTAACGAAGAACAACAGGAAGAGCACGGCCGAGAGAGAGATGAGCGCGAAGGTCAACATCCCTCCGCCTCCGCTAGCCGTCGGACGAGCTCTAGTCCGTCCGGATCCATTCGCGCGATTCTAGCTAACGCCCGTTCGGAGAATGGCTCCGGGAATCGCCAGCGGCCTTCCCTCTCCTCGTATCGCATTACGTCTCTCACCTCGATCTCCCCGTCCTTCCACTCGTATTCGCCGATGCGAACCAGCTTGCGAACGCCGCCGATCATCCTCATCTCGAGACCGATCTGCGTGACGTGCTCGGCGATGCGCCGCGTCATTCGTGCCGGGTTCATACCGCGCCCGTCGAGCATGCACATGTCCGTGATCGTATCCGGCACGTCTTCCAGACTGTTGGCGTGCACCGACGTCAAGCTCCCCTCGTGCCCCCGCGTGCAGGCGCGGACGTAAACGTTCGCGTCCTCGTCCCGAATCTCCGTGTTACATCAAAAGACGCAAAAAAACAGCCAACCGGCTAAGATTGACTGTTCTTCATATACTCAGTAAGCATTACCCTAAGCTCTGTCTTGAGATGTTCCCGCGTGATCCCGAATCTGTCTTCGTATCCTCTACATGCGTAGTTGGTGTAAAGGATGAACTCCGTCTGCTCACCTTGCCACACTTTTATCTTACCCTCTCTAAGCTGTTGCTTAACCTCGCGCATACGTTCATGTAGGAGATACAACACACGGTCACATGCTGCCACATACAGCGGTGTAAAGGTGTACTCTGTGACTGCTATCTCATCTCGGTTCTTTACGGCTATGTCGATTAGCATAGGTATCATTGTGGATTCACGGATTAGTTGTAGTTCTTCTATAGATGCGCGGTTCATGAGCGTATTTGTTGGAGGGCTAAGCTTGCACTACCACCCATTGCGGAAATGAATGATTCATGGTCAGGCATAACACTTCTGTTTATACAGTCGTTGTACTGCTTCTCAAACACCATAACTTCTTCCAACGCTTTTTCTGCAATCTCTAAACGTGATTTTAGATACTTAATATACACTTCATTTTTTACTTTGTACATGTTATTCCTCCTTTAACTTTTCTCCACAGTAGTGGCAATAGTAAATAGTCTTTTTCAAATCATGATCGTAATAACTTCTAATATCTTCTTGTCGATTTCCAATCTGTTCACATTTATGTTCCATCGTTATTCCTCCTTGGTATATGGCGGTTTAACCTGCACTTTCAATCTGGTCGATCTTTTCTTTGCACTCTAACCATGTTTCTTTCATCCATCCATCTACGCCAATTCCACGATAAGCAGAGATTTTTTTGCTTTGTTTTTCAAACACAAGTGACCCAGCACCGCAGAACACAGATTTCCACCCTTTGTAAGTGCCTGGTTTTACGCAATACTCTACAATCTCATCATTAACATTCATTCACTTATCCTCCCTCATCTTCTCCGCTTTAATATACTCATCTACTCGTATGTTCTTATCCATCGTGTCTTTCCAGACCTTTTTCGTGAAGTGGCTGAACCATCCGTGCGGTTGCTTCTCTAGCCAATCCCACAATAACCGGTCTTCTTCTTTATCCATGTTAAACTTGATTGTTTTGTTACGTATCATCATATCACCTCAACTATATTTTACCATATGTTTAGTCATATGACTATAGTCGAGACAAATGAAAAAGGGGCAGAACGCCCCTCATTAGATCAGTTTTTCTTTTTTAGCCTCTGCGACGATCCCCGCCAGTTTATCCGCATTCTCTCCAACGAATCCTTCATCATTCACTGTCTTGTATAGGGATAGGATGGTCGATGCGATTACCTCTGCTGTGCCGTCTACTACTGGTTTAAGGAGTCCTAGTTTACGCGCAGACTCTTTACCCCATGTAGGATGTTTAAGCTTTCCTTGGAGATCCTTGACGCGTGTCGCTAGCTTGTAGGCGTCTGCTGCTAATGCGGCTGTGTCTTGGTTAAACGACATCTCTTCTTCCATAGATAAGATGTCTGCACGGATCCTGTCCATGCTCGTTACCGGACATGCTGTAGGAGAAACTTCGCGATGGCCTACTATATGCTTAATCGGAAGTACCGCCTTAACGCTCAAGATAGCCGCATATAGAAGCTCTCGCTCTCGTGGTGTTAGATCAACCTTAGATAAGTCGCGATTTACCTCAATACCAACTGTGTAGGTGTTGTTGTTACCGGCGTGATATGTGAACGATCGGAGATCATTGACCTGTTTAATCTGATCTTGATCGATGCAGATGTGATAGGCGATTCCCGCGCCCCATTTATCTGCATGGAAGCGAGCATGAGACTGCAACGTTCCATTAGGAGGTCCTGAGTGGTGGATGACGATTGTATCGATATCCTTCGGATCTCTAAACTTACCCTGGTGATACGTTTTACCGTCCCATTGACCTTTTACGATGTACTTCTTTTTCAGCGATTCCCAGGATGCTTTTTTCGGCAGTTGATCTGTGATATCGATAATCGGAGGAATGTTACTCGAAATGTTCGGTGCTAGTTTTAAATTCCTCATCCTTTACCTCCGCTTTAACCTTGGCTTTGTCGATTGATCCCTCTACCCATTGATATACCATACCGGCTACGAGCTGAGATACGCCGATAAACAAAGGTGTATATGCGCTCACTTCGGACTGTACGTCGTTTACGTTCATTAGGTATCCGATCAAGAGACCGATGTTCGTAAATGTGGCGAGTAAAAAG
The DNA here is from genome assembly GCF_042675445.1 of Cohnella sp. GCM10027633. Taxonomy (NCBI): domain Bacteria; kingdom Bacillati; phylum Bacillota; class Bacilli; order Caryophanales; family Paenibacillaceae; genus Cohnella; species Cohnella sp. GCM10027633. The sequence goes on from NZ_JBHTGV010000011.1 coordinate 19,753, forward strand.
GCTTGGAACTTAGTGCGGCCCAGTTTCTTTAGGTATTCCTTCATCTCTCGGTTCCCCCTCAAAGTAGTAGTTGATTCCTTTGCTGTGTACGCATCTGCAATATGGACAGATGATTTCCCCGCCCATGATGATATCGACGACTTCTTCTCCGTACTTATCGATGAGTCGTTCTTTTCTGCATCCCATGTGACCTCCTGTGCGCTCATTAGAGCGTCTATTTTAGCTTCTATGCGTATTTGTCTAGCCTCGTAATTAAGCACGTCTGAATCGTCCCTAAGAAGCCAAGGAAGACGTTTACGTAGCGCACGTTTTACCTTTCTCTGTTTTAGGAGAACAAAAAGAGCCGTGCCGAGTGCCGACAGGCTCAATCCGTTCTTCATTATGGCGTGGACGATTTCTAGGACAATATCATACATTCGGAACCTCGCGTTCCTCTATGAAGATATTTGCGAAACGATCAGCTCGCATGTCACGCAATGTCTTGATTAGTTGGCAAGTATCTGCTGGTTTTTCACAGCATGTACAGAATTTCTCGACTAGTTTTATCACCACATCGACATCAACTCCTGTTGAAATGAAAAGAGACCCCCGAAGGGATCTCCACGTTATGGAACATATGGTCCGTACACAACCATTGCGATGATCATAGCCACCGCAACCAATCCCCAAAACAATTCAGATATTTTCTTCTCGATACGATTGTATCTTTCTTCCTGTTCAGGCGTGTACTTTTTGAACATTACCTCGCCTCTCTTATACCTAGTTCTCGCTTAAGCGCGTTACGACCAATTCGACCGGCATCATCAAACGCCTTAAGTACGAGTTCAACTTTCTTATCTGTAGGTAAGTTCGTGTTGATTTGTGAAATGCGTTTCGCTGTTTCTTGACCAACGATCGTCTGTAATTGAACATACTGCTCAGGGGAAAGATTAACTTTCTTCTGTTGTCCGGTTACAGAGTCTTTGCCCGACAGGTACTTATCGACTGCTCTCGGTGCAAGCCTATTATCGCCTGTTTCATTGAGCAAGTCCATAACAAGTTGAGCCTCTTTAGTTGGCTTGTACTTGCTTCTATCCGCAGGTGTTACGAAGATATCGAAGAACGAATTAGGGCGCGTCTGAGGCTCTCCTAGCGTGCTCACACGTTGCGGCATGTCCTGAGCAAGTCCAGGTATTCCCGATTTAGCGGGATTTAGGTAGCTATCCGCAGTATCAGGGCTGTACGTTTCTTTAACACGATCATCCAAATAAGCGTTGATATTCTTAAGAATCGATGGAGTGAACATATTGGGAGCTTGTTTGATCAGGTTCGTACCGATTGCTTTGATGGCATTGTCTTCTCCCGAAGGAACTTGGAACGCTTCACGGATGCCAGAAAGCACAGACGAATCGAACACTGTAGAAAGGCCAGATAGCGCCGCTTCCCCTGCTGTTTTTAGTCCACTTTGACCTTCCTTAACTCCTTGATACACGTTAGACCCCACCGCGATTGGAGTAGCGGTTGGTTGCGCCCAAGAATAACCCCATAAAGTGTCGCCGGGTTGAAGTTTTGCCGCCTTGTTCACGTCACCACCGGATACCAACGCGCCGACCATACGAGAGAGAGCGGAACCGTTTATTTGGAAATCTTTAATGCCGGTTTGTTGTTGCAGTTTGCGAACCTCGGGATCGTCGTTTGATTTACCGAACAACGCGCCTTTATCCGCAAGCCAGTAAGCCAGTACACCCATTCCTGATCCCATAATCGTTCTAGAAACGGAGTCAATAACGTCTGCGCGGGTTAAACTGGTGTTCTTCTTCCGTAAGATTTCATGAGTCTGTTTAACGGCCTTTAGGATTCCCGCAGGACTGTATTCTAGACCTCTCAGGAGAAGGTTAGCGGGAGTCTTAGCGAACGGAACGACTAAACTTCCTACGCCGAAATCCTTGCTTCCTGTAAGCTGGTTAACACCTCTTCTGAATCCAAGAAGCTTCCTAGCGAGCAAGGTATCATCTTGCAAGGTAGCGTATTTACCATATTCCTTAGCAAGGTTATGAACGCCCTCATCGAGGTTGGTCATAAACGATTGCATATGGTCACGGATGTTGTCCGCACCTTTTACACCGCTATTGATGGCATCAAGGTACGCCATTTCCCGCATGCGCTGATTTGTTGCACGTTGGAATGCTGCATAGTCGAAACCTTGCATCGTTGCGCCAAGTGCTTTTTCCATGTACGTAAGAGGGTTGTACTTGCTTGTAAACGCAGGTCCTTGAATATCGTATTTGGTTGTCAGCCCTTCTGGACTAACACCACGTGAACCGGCTCTGCCTCCCTCAATTAACCCGTTGTAGAAGTCTTTGCTCGTGGTAAAGAAGTTGTCCCATACTCTCGGCCCGCTCTTGAAAGTCACCGTGCGTGGGCCTCCTGTTACCTTAGATGCCACGATATCGATCGGAGTACCAATTAAACGAGAAAGTCGCTCGAATCTGTACATCAATTCATTACCGACGATATTTCTGATTTGTGATTTTGGATTAAGCAGCATTGAAATATATTGAACGGTAGAGAGTTTGCGACCAATTCCCGCCTTTTCAAACCCTTGCATGATGGCTTGAAGGTCTTGTGATGCAATGTTTCGTTCCTTGCCGGCCAGAGAAGATACCTTCTGAGCTAGATCACGGATTAATGTGACATCACCATCCGACAACTTGTCTGCGTTGGATTTCAGGTATCCTTCTGCAATTCGTTCGGCACGGCTTACAACTTGCTCATTGATCTGCTTTGCACTATTGCTAAGTTGTGACTGTGCCTTTTCGTAAATGTTTCGAAGTTGCGGACGAATTTCTTCCCCAAAATCCGAAATCATTTGAGCAGACCAATCTGCGAACTTTGTTGCACCTTTAGCAAGCTTTAATGCGCCGATATAAGCATAATCAGCCCAGATATCTAACGGATTGGAGCTAACCCGAACGCCTTTTGAGCGCAACCGTTCTTTCGCTGCTTGCTCCTGTGCTTCAAGGAACGAAACAACGCGATCTGCAACACGCTTATCAGACATCTCTTTCGGTGCTGATGCTTGCTTAGGCGGTCTTCCGTCTGATTTCTTAACGAATCGTCTTGCGTCATCGATAAAGTCTGCAATTGTTTGTTTATCCGAAGTAGATAACGTCTCTCCTTTCCGTGCACGATCCATGATTTCCATAACCGTTCCTGCGCGTTCCTGGCTCCCCCCTGATGCTTGGATAGCTCCAGCTGCATCAATGATATCCTGAGCTTGTTTATTGCTTATTTTTACCTCTTGCTGTCCTTTAAGTAGATTGTCATTAACACGATTCACCTTACGTTGAGCTGCCAACAATGCACCTTCCGGCGTAAGTCGGTTCCAGATTGACGCAGCTTGTACCGTTTGACCGGCTTCCGTGAGCGCTTTGGAGAGGTTCTCGGCGATTGTAACCGCTCGCTGTACATTTCCGCCCTTCTGCAACTCATCGATTAACCGCATGCCCGTAGCGACGTCATCGGCGTTGTATTTATTCTTTCCAAGCAGATCAGCTTCCGCTTGGTCTACTCCCTGTGAAATTCGTTGATTAGCCCTTGCAACCGTTTCTTCGTTGGTGATAGGTTCGTACCTTCGTTCGGGAGATTGTGCTAAACCTCGTTCTACTTCTGGTGTCAGTTTTCCCGATTGTTCAAGGTTCTGAACGAATCCCCGCTCTCCTTGAATACGAGGGGATCGTAGCGTTGGTGGTTCAGGTGCAATTTTCGTCGATCTACCAGGAGTAGTAAGTTGCGCATCCGATTCTACATTCTGAGCCAACTCACGCGACGATACAGATCTTACAGGAGTTTCCGGAACCCTTACATCCAACTCTCCACCAACCGCCTTAACGAGTGGCTGAGATCCTCTGGAGGCTACATTACGCAATCCCCTAGCACTCTCCACAACAGCGCGTCCAGCCGCAGGGATAAGCCCACCACCGGCACCCAATGCACCGGCAACAGCAAACTCACGCGCACTAGCCTCCGGGTTAATCGCTAACTCCTGTCCCACGCCCGCTGGAACGCCCTCTGCGACGCCTTTAATCGCCGTACTGGCAATTCTACCACCGGAAGTATTACCAAGGTTAGGTGCGATTCTAGAAAGAACGTTACCGGCTGCATTATATAGTCCTGTGCCGCCGCTACCCGAGAAAGTGATTGATCCTGCGGTGTTGAGTACGTCTCCGGCCAGTTGAGCACCTTTGCCGAACTCGTATTGGTCTTCTTTCCCCACCGTTGTTCCCAATCCTTGACGAGCGGACACCATGAAAGGCGCTTGCTCTAACGCCGCTATAGGCGCTACAAGAGGTTGTAATACAGTCGGGAAGTCTGACAGTCTGTCCCTTATTCTCTCTCCATATGAAGGCAATGCGGGCTTCACAGGTTGAGTATCAACGATATGCTGTAGTCCTGCACGGCTAAGGGATGGAGGTTTGGCATTCTGTGAGGCGAAGTCCATGCCGATCTTCTCCATCTCTTCACGCTCTTGCTGATATTTAGACTGTTTTGCCTGATTTGTCTCTATCTCCATAAGGCGAGATTTCTTCATGCCCTCTTCGTATACTTTATGATCATTTTGAGCCTTTTTAAGCGAATTTGTTAGTCCTTCACGCTCATCGGCATATTTACTTTTTGTAGTAGAAGAAGCAGAAGAAGTTGAGCCGACAGGTGTCAGTCCCAACTTCTTCCGTTCATTATCGTACTTGCTCATAGGTTAGCCCCCTAGTTGGTGGGTAATCCAAAGAAGATCAGGATCTCGTCTGTTTCGTTGTCTGCGAGTCCCTTAGCGATAACAGCGCTTCTAAGCGCTTGTGGGTTCGTTACAGTGATTGAACCGGTCGATGGGTCGCGAGATACGTATTGACCCTGTAACTGGTCTATAGCGCCTGATACGCGTTTTCCTGCGGCTTCACCTAGGTCTTGTTGGTATTGCTTTTCTCTATAAGCTTGTTCTGCTACGAATTCTTTATCTCGTTGGCTCAAACTTGCCCATTGAAGTCCGCGAGATGCAGCAGCATCCTTCATGTCTTGTTCAAAGCTACGGTTTTTAAACGAGTTCTCCCACGCTGTTTGAGCTTTATTCCAGTCAAATTGGGCTTGGTTGAAGTTGTTTTGCCATTGTTGTTGAGCGTCCGTTATATTGTCGCGACCTACTTGATAGTCGTAATTTCGATCAGATTCTAGAACGCTTCTGTCGAATTGCTGACCAGCAAGTGTTTTCTGTCCGTTTCGTACGCCCATCAGTTGATCAATTTGCAATTGTAACTGTCTATCCGTGTTGTATTGATTTAATAGCGCGCTCATACGATCGGCTTCAATTCCCGACTTAGCGCCTGCCACATCAGATTCATAAGCATTATTAAGGTCTGATGTCCTACGTGCAATGTCGGTAAAGGCTTGCGCTTCCTGACGTCCTAGAGAGCCTAAATTACCCTGAGTGGACATGTTTCGGGATAATTCAGCCTGCGCATTAGCGCCCGAGCTTGTTCCACCTCTAGATGCCATGTATTCAGCGAAGTTACGTGCTTGTTGTTGTGCACCTGCTGCCACTTGGTTGCGTGCGTCGTAGAACTTAGGCTGTATTGCGCCCTTTTCAGCGTTCAGATTCGACAAAGCCGCATCACGGCTTTTACCGAGTGCGGCTAGGGTTGAGTCCAATCGAGCGTTATTTAACTGATTAATATAAGATTGTGGTGTGTTGGTATTGATAGAACTTGCTTGTACTTCTTGCTTAGGTGCAGACAATGTATACCCGACACGTTGTTGATCCGCTGCAAGACGATTAAGCATGTCATTATCACCAGACGCAACAGCTGCATCATATTTAGCCTGTTGTCCTGCGACATATTTTTCTAATCCACCCTGCCCACTCCGAGAATCGTTAATCCATGCTTGCGCAGATGCTTGTGAACCTGGTTCAGGTTTTTTACTTATTGCGCTTGTAGTCGAGGCAGCCATGTTATATCCCACCTTATGCTTATAAAATATTAAAGGAGCCTTCAAAGGCTCCTTTAATGCATTGATTTAATCGTTATTTTTAACGATGTTTCCAGGTTCAAATTTGTAATTTTCCATGGTATTTTCACTGGATAGGTTTGAATCAATGATGTTATTTACATCGTGGACAAGGATTCCTCGGCTGTAATTTGTTCTAACGATATTCTCACGAATAATATTCCCAGTTGCTCCAAACTCCAAGAAAATACCGTTACCGTTGTTGTAGGTAAGAACATTGTTTTCAATGATGTTGTTCTTTGCAGTTGTTAGATATATTCCGCTCGTAATACCAGAGGAAAACGTGTTGTTTGAAATGACATTTCTCTCAGCTCCGTCTTTCAACCATATTCCGTAACAATTGGCCCGTAAGATGGAGTTGTACTCATATCGATTGCCGATTCCGCCGACTACCGAAATACCGTCTGCGTTCGTTGGGCCTGTACCGTTAGACATGTTACGAATGACTTTACTGAACATGTTGTTACGGGTGTAAATTGCTCCGCTTCTTGTTATCTCGTTATAAGAGATTTCAGCGTTGAAGTTTTCAAGACTTCCAATCGAGAAGTCACCGTAACCCGCTCTGCCGTTTTCGAACAGAATATTCCTTGTGATAAGAGGGGAATAAGACTGCTCTACGTAAATGGGATTGCGGCCGACTTTGGAGAAGTTAACATGTTCAATCGTGAAATTTTTCGTATGGTGAGCGTAAATCGCCCAACCTACAATGCCATCACCCGATTTGATTTTCATGTCTTTGATCGTTACATCAGGCAAGAGGTTAACTTTAACTAGCTTTGCGGATTGGTAGCTTTCGAGAATATTGTCCTTAAGAACAATTTTGTTTCCTGTAACCTCCTTGACAATGTTGTAGCTAAACTTCGTTGATGTTCCTGACTGAACTATTTTCACATTGTCGTTAACTTGGAATCCAACACTTGAAGTTACATTAAGCACAGGATATTGATTGTCAATCCCACCGCCTGGAATCAAATCATTTTGTATATTGGTTGATGTAGATTCAGACCCATATACAACGATTGTATTCTGCGAATTGGTTGCATTGATTAGAACCGTACTTTTCCCACTGCCTTGTAATATTACGTTAGGCTTTGTGATGGTAATAGGAACAGTGATAAGGTATTCACCTGGTGGGATTGTAACTACTCCACCACTAGGACCTAATGCATTAATTTCTTCTTGTATGTCGAATGTATTTGCATGAGCAGGTACAACGAATGATAAAAATAGCACCATTACAGTAATCAACTTTTTCAACTTAATCATCTCCTGAATAGTATTAATCTAAATTTTATATTCCAATTGCTACCCAATGAACTGTAAGTGTTGCCGATGTTCCGACATTGTTAGAATGAGTTGCGTAAGCTGTAAACCCGGAAGTTGACACATTGAACGCTGTTGCATAATATAAATTGTCTCCTACTAAAGTTACAACAACGACAGGTGCCGTTGCAAATGCTGTCGCAAATGATATTGATGTACTCCCGGATGTACTCGCACTTACGTTTACTGTAGCCTTACCTTTTTCAATTCTCTCACCATCTCCAGTTATTGTGTTTGAAGAGGGGGAAAATAACTGAAAGTTATTACCGTCATATATTACTTCTGAAAGTTGATTTGCTCTAATGTCATTTGTATTTAAATCAGACGTCACTTTCTTCTTAATCGACTTTGCGCCAAGGCCATTGACATTAAGTGTCGCCGCACCTGTGTTAGCGGTGTTGGCTTTGAACCGCACAACCATTCCTGCAAAGTATGAGGACGGCGCAGGGACTAGCGTTATTGCGTAGGAATCTGTAGAACCTGCATCCTCGGCGTATTGTCCATCCGGTAGACTGCTATTGATAGCTGGTACAACAGTTCCGTTGAGATAGTCCTTGATAAGACCCGCTGCCTCGTCGAATTTAGCCTTTAGTTGGGTTGCAGTAAGGCCGTCTGTTGCGTTCGGCTCATCAGATAGAGCGGATATGACCTCTACATCGTCTGTAAATTGAGATATTGACACGATATCACCTCGATTTGCTGCCGTAACGAGCAGCGAGATTTATTGATAATACGGTTAATTTGTCGTTTAACTTTTCATTTCGCAAAACAATCTTGAAATAAACGAACTTTTTAGCCTTAATTTTGAATCTGAATGGCTGAGGGTTGTAGTTTACATAGAACGAGAAGTCAGCAAAGTTCATATTGGCGAATGATGCGTTGTTATAGACCGCCACATATGTTCCTGATGTGACAACCCTATCCGTCTGATACGATATCTCAACGCTAGAAATGTCTGTCGGCTTGAGGCTAATCCACATTTCGTTGATGAATTTCTGCAGCCATTCCGCGTTGAAGTCGTAGAATGCCATTTCCCACTCCGCGCTGATGATCGTACCGTTATCGTTTCTAAGGTCATCTCCGAACTTCATGATCATGCCGTCATCAGTACCAAAGTGAAGTTCATCATCCTTCACCAGGAAGCAAGTTACGTTATGGGCTAGGGTGTACTTGTACCAGACATCTAGCCGGTAATTATAGACGATGACTGTTGATCCGTAAGAAATCCAATACTCCCACCGTTTCTCCCAATCTACTGTGAGAACAGACGGAAGGCTAAAGTCTTCAATAGACGATTGCACTCTTTTCGAGATAAAGTTGGCGTTCCTCTCATCCCTGACGTTCGTAGCAACCCATTCCTGAACGCCTTTGAATACAGTGAAGGGGTTGTTATTGATCAATCTGGATTGCCCTGGAGTAACATTCCCCTTAGTTTGGTTTAACGGGAAAGTAGGGAAGTCCGCAATAACATCTCCACTATCCAGCGTAAGTGGGTCATAGTACGAGTACCAAGCCTCTCCACCGTTTGTGAAGATAATCTGTCGGTCATACTGGCGAACGATGTCCGTAACCGCAAATTCATCTGAACTTATTTCGCGATAGTTCAATGCCGGCAAGTATTCAGCACTCGGTACACCAGAAGCTAGTCCAGTGTAGTTATACCGGTTAGTGCCGTTACCGTAAAAGAACGCTCTTGTGTCATTTTGACCACCGAAGAACATCGCGAACTTGTGTCCTGTAATCTCTGATCGGCTACCAGATCCCTTTGTCCACTGAATATCGACATTATCTACGCCCGTAGGCGGTGCCACTACAAACGTAACTACGCCTGTCGTAAGGTTAACTGTGTAGTCAGTAGTGACGGTCTTGACCACGCCGCTTACTTTAACAACATCGACGCTTGTCAAAGCTGTTTCGGCTAGTTGATAAGAAGTAGCCGAATTATTTCCGCTGAACGTCTGCCGCTTCTTTCCGGTTAGAAGATTTAAGCTCTCATTCTCTGTGCCGCCTCCCGTTGGAGGGGTTGCAGTTGCGATAAGCGGAATATAGCCCGCCACATCTCCGAAGGTAACGCCGTCCCAATACTTGTACTCAGAACCGTTAAGCATGTAAACTTTTTCTCCGAATGCAAAGAAAAATGTCTTAGCATCGGTTAAAGTTCCCTTGCTTGTATTGGTTCCGGTGTTTAAATCATGTTCATAGACATGACCGTTAGCAGCAAATAAAAAGTGGTACGACCCATTTATTGAGCCATACCACATACCCTGTATGTCAAAAGAGCCTAAACTAGCGAATAACTGTTCATACCCCTCGCGCTTTCGTAATTTATAGTTCTCGGTGATACGATAATTTATCATCGAAGGACTCTCACCTAGTTGTAACTGGGTATCTCCCGTTGTGTCCTCGTTGAGTCCTAGAAACCGATCTATAGTTTCGGGAGGGTTTGGTTTTTGTCTTGTTATCGTCGCCATTTCTCACCCTCCCCGATTAAAATGATCCATACACATTGGTTATTGCTTCAATTGTTGCTGGCGGCATCTCGGATGCATCACTTTTCAATTCTTCGTATCTCTGTTGAAAGAAACTCGCCGCGTCTGAGTTTTCTGTCAACAATAGGTGAGCGGCTAACCCATAAGGAACGATCGTCCTACAGGTCACATCGTCCAATTGCATGGTATCATCGATTGTTACGACCACGTTTGGAATAGGCCGGTACACGATTCGGATATTCCCATCGTAGAAGTAGTTAATATACAGGTCTCGTTTACCTTCCCATTTGTATCCCGCGCTTTGGCTATAACTAGTCTTTTCCTCGTTGATGATCTCGCTAATGGACTTAAAATCAGTTGGCATCGTCTTTTTAACCCATGGACGGTATACAGGAACATCATCTGCTGTCGCAAACGGTATAGAGAACAATGCGCGATTAACCGTTCGGTAGTAGTATGAACCGGTAAATCGAAGTCTAGATTTAGTCGCCCCACTAGAAGGTGTTACGACTCCTTTATAGGCCGTGAATCCGTCAGGGGTATTTACGGTGTTAATCGTCGCCAGCGTGTTCCATACGCCGTTGTAGTCCTCCACATAGACCGTTCCGACGCGATCAACCTCGAAGTAATACGCCTTTGCCGATGAATTGGCCTCTCGGATGAATTCTTCGCCTTCAAATGCGATTACATTAAAGTCGGAATTATACCCAAGAAGATTAGATACCGGCTTATTGCTGATTTCGTAAGTGCTATACACTTCACCTTGCTCAATAAGCTCTGATTGCAGAATCGTAAGCAATCCAGGTGTCTTAACACGGTACGAAATAACGTCCGATTCGTTTAATAGTCCATTGTCTTGACGCTCATCAATCAAATCCATGGTGATTTCGAATATTTCTTCAGCCGTTGTAGCCATGATTCACCGCCTATAATTTGGCGTAATAGCCGATTGCCGTACCACTCGTAAGTGTAATGGACGAGAATTTGCCGTATACCGTCAATCCCACTGGGATGGGGCCGAGAGTCGGATTGTCCGAACCCGTAACATTCTCCTGAGATGCCACTACGGTGGCCGCTGTTGCCGCGATAGCACAAAAGTAATACCCCGCAGGCGGTGAGACTTTGGACGTTCCTGTAATGGCTTTACCGCCGTTTGCGCCGTGGTTGTTCAGATAGGATTGTGCTGCCAGTTGGGACAATGTACTATTCATCTTTGCCCTCCTTCGGATGTTCGGACTTCTTATGTGCCATTAACTCGCCTTTATTGTCCGATTTGAAGTCACATTGATTGCATTTGTACTTCTTGTCTGTCTGCCCATGATCCTGGTACTCAACATCATCACTGATGTCTGAAGTTTCTTTCCCTTTAGCCGGTACACTATCGAACTTATGGTGGAATCGTTTGATCAACAATTCGTTTTCTGTTGTGAACTCTCCCTTATCATCGAATCTAACGTGTCTAGTCGTTCCAACAGGCGGTTCAAGTCTGACCAACATATTGGGCGTTCCCTTGAAAGTAACCAACTGTAAACCTCCTTTATACAGAAAAAGGGCGAGACATAAGCCCCGCCCAATCCCCTATGATTTATGGCATTTGGAATACAGTTACGCGAAGTGCATGGTCAGTAAGAAGGCGTTTGCCGCTTGCTGGCGTGAACGTGATAGCGATCGTTCCTGCCGCCGCTTTGTACTTACCACCCTCTAGGACAATACAACGTCCAACTCCTTGCGCTACGCTGCCTGTGAGTGCCGCACCAGCCGCCCAGAAGCCTCCAGCGGCGATGGAGTAGGTAAGCGTACCTTGGTCAGCGGCTACGTTCTCGATGTAGATTAGAACCTTATTATCCGCCTTGGTCGGCGTAATCGTGAATACTTCAGTCTGATCGATGGTGGAAGACGTAGCGGCGTTTCGAGTCGCCGTAGTGATCGTGTTTTCCGTTGGATTCGTATTTGTGCAGCTAACTGCCATGTTATATCATCCCTCTCGTTTTATTAAATAGTAGTTTCAGCAGCAAACGTCAACGTAGCCGTGCAAAGCAGGTCAGGACGAACGACTTTACGACCGAATACGTGAAGACCGCGAACGCCTGTGTCAAAGCTGGATTCGAGGCGAAGCGATTCGGTTTCGATGATTTGTTGCGCGAATGCGATAGCGTTGTAGGAACCGGCCATGACCTTGGATACAGGTGCTTGAACCGTGTTTGTGTTGATGACTTGGTTCGTAACGTAGATGTCAAAACCAAGTTCATTCGTCCACGCCATGCCGCCAGTACCGTTCAAACCGTTGTTGATTTGGAACTTGATGCCCGCTAGTTTCAGTTTCAGTTGAACCCATGGAGGAATTACGCACCACATGTCGCTGGAAGGTACGTTAACCTGTGCAAGTTCTTGTTGAATTGCGCCCATCGTAGAGAGAATAGAAGCCGTGTCACAGCTCGCGTCCGTAACGGTGAGATTAGCTTCGCCGTAGAGGCTCATGATATTGGTGTCGCAAGCTTCTTTGAGCTTGTACGCCGCTCTAGCAGCCTGAGATCCTTTCAAGTCAACGTTGGCTTGCGCCTTCTGAATGTCCGTCACTTTAAAAGCGAAGTAGTTTTGTTGGTCGATATGCATCGTTACGCCAGCATCTTGCAATCCTTCGTACGTAACCGATCCGGTGTACGCTGTGATTGTTGGATCTGCAAGGCCATTGAAGTAGACCGTATCACCGGCCTTTTTAATCTCACCTTCAGCATCCATGTTACAAATTTTCTTTGCGACCAAGTTATCCTCCAGTGTTCGAAGAATCTTGGTCGACCAAATCGCAGGTACAAAGTTTTGTACGCCCATGTTTGACTACTCCTTTTAATCGTAGAATTTTGGATTTTTCATAGATTGATTGATTGCATCCCAATGCTTGTTTACTTCCGATTGGCTCATGCCATCTACTTGCTTCTTTGTGAAGAAGGTAGGCACGGCAGAGCCATTACCCGTCACAGATCCCGTAGAACTCTGCGCATTCGCTTCGTTCTGCTGCTCAATCTGCTTTTGTTGCTCGATTGCCGCCAACTTCTGCTTCAGAGATTGGTTCTCATGCCTCGTATAAGCGTCTACAAGACTTGAACCGTTCTGGACATCAGCCCATACCGTTGGAGGAATATCCTCCGCTTTAGCGTCAGGAAACGCCTTAATAAACGCTTGAAAGTCGGCGCGTTCCTTTTCTTCTGCCTGTTGCTGTTGTTGCTTCGTTTGGTACTCTTCACGGAATCGTTTACTCTCGACCAGTTCTTTGACAATGTCATCATCCAAGCCCCGGTTCTGGTACTGTTCCATGAGCGCTTTTTCTTGCAGAGCCTGTTTGTACTCCGCTTCAGTCTTGATCGTCTTACCCTGCCACTCATAATTCTGTTCAGCAATGTAAGCGTCTCGGGCTTCTTGTGCCGCTTTCTTCGATGCCGAAGCTTCTGCACGTTCAACACGACGTTTCATCATTTCGTTTACTTCGTCTTGTGTGAACGTTTTTTCCGGTTTCGTCTCCACTTGCTCCGTGCTCGGCTCGGCGTTCTCCGTTTTTACCGCCTGTTCAGCTATGAATGTTTCGACTGATTCCAGAGATTGTTCTTGCACTACCTCTTCCATGGTGAATCCTCCTCATTTGTTAAGCGGTGGTCCGCTGTTGTATTGCCGAATGATTGCATGAGAAAGGGCGCTCCACGACTGGATGCGCCCCGTTAATTCCTATTCTTCATCCCCGCGATAGCCAACTTATTCTCGTTGTCCATCTGCTTTAATGCGACTTGTTGTTGGAACTTCATACTCTCTTTCAGCATGTCTTGCTCCTGTACTGCTTGTTCTTGTTGCTGTTGTTGTACCAGCAATTGCTCTTGTTGCGCTTGCATATTCGCATTCTGCTGTGCCTGTTGTTCCGGTGGCTGCATCATCATCTCCATGATCCTAGATTCCATTTCTTCTGGTGGAAGTTGTTGTAGTTCTGCTTGAATCTGAGGCGGCAATGTCTCCATAAACCGCGCCATTTGTTCGTAAATGAATTGTTGTTTCATGTCCTGTGATTTCAATTCCTCGATCAATTCCTGTGACTTCGGAATGATTCCGTTCGGAACACGCTCAAGGTATTGCAGGAACGAAATTCGATCATTCTGCAACAGTGCATCAAGCGTCTGCATAGCGCTGATCTGTGACCAGTAGGAAGATGGCCCGACATCGATCTTAATACGCATCTTCATGTTTCGAAGCGTAGAGAAATCGAACTCTTTAACGACTCGCTTACCCATTACCTCAATGTCAATTTTCCGCTTACCATAGTTCGCTGTCATCATGTCTAGCCAGATGTACCCGATATCCTCGACGTACTGATATAGGTTCCTCTTGATTGTTTCAAGCGGTATAGAGGACGACTGCTGAACGGCAATAATAGCCGACGTATTATCAGGCTTGACCTCGCCTAAAGCCGCGTCCGTGGCTCCTAGCATATCCTTGGTGTATTGGATAGCTAGGTCGATGAGTTTGAATACCTGTTCGCTCATATTTCCTGGTGTTAAGTAATTAACGACGTTGTTAACGTTAGTTTGTAGGTCTGCGTCGATACCAACAGCTGTTCCAAGCACATTATTCCATGCTGAGATAGCGTTCTTGTTGTAAATCGCTTTAGGGAACGCCGTGTGCATCTGACTCATCATTGCCATAGCGAACATCTTGTTGATGAATATCTGATTCGGAACCAATCCAGTACCTAGCGCCTGTCCATGATAGGAGTTTTTCCGTTGATCCCAGTTCATCCATGCAATAGGGTAAAGCGTAAGGTTCGTATCCCACTTAGGACGGATATCCGTTTGCCTAACGCTCTTTACCGCGTAGATTTTACCGTCCTGCTTCCACAATTTTAGTAACGCTTGGCATTTCCCTGTCTGAGCGCCCTTGTTATCTAGTTCAATCTTCGACCGATCACCTGATTGATAGTCCGTTTCTACGTCGCTAGTGATTAAATCAATCTGAGCTTGTGGGATCTTGTAGAACTCAGCTTCTTTCTTGAGGTTTTCGACCAATTCACGGAACGCAATGATGATGTACGGCTGTTTTTGCACTCGTTTATCGTTCGGGTTGCCGAAGAAAACATTGACATTATCGACGTTTTCAAGACAAATGTCGCCTTTTGCCAACTGTCCCGTGTCAATTGACGCATCAAAGTAGTTGTATCCGCATCCATCACCCGAAATAGCGCAATCAAGAAGCGTTTGCCATAGGAATTGATGCATTTTGTTCTTCTCTTGGAGTGTGTTGGAGTATTGCGTAATGGTTTCAGCTGCTTCTTTCATAGCAACTTCTTCCGGAATATCCGTGTCATCGCCTACATTCTCTGCCGTAAACTGCATTGCCACGTTCTGACTCATGATTGCGGCGATGAAGTAGTTGATGATCCGCTTGAATATGTTGAATACCGGCGTTGGAAGACCGTTAGCTACGACTCCATTCCACTGATCATTGGCATAGAACCGCTCATTCTTGTTAACGTTCTCGTACAAGTTGATCCTGGTATTGTAGTCAATTCCATCCTGATACAGTTGCCAAGTTAACGTATCCTTGTCGTCCCTCTTCATGCTTCACCCGCTTTCTTCTGTGGCGATCCATCGAATGACATTAGATTTGCGAACCCTTCCGCGAATGCATCATTAGCGGCCTTTGTTTCCTTCTGCTCTGCCCTCGCTTCACGACGCTCTATAATCGCTTCTACGGGGGTTTTGATGGGTTCAGGTGTCTTGCCCTGATTGAGCGCTAATCCATCGCGTAAGCCGCGCCTATAAGCCCATAGAGGTAATATAAAAAGGCACAGTCCGAAGACTATGCCAGCGATCATATATTCCATTGTTTACACCTCTTGTAGATTTACTTTCTTGTATACACGTGGACTAATCATGTTTATTTTGTTAGCTTCGATGTATTCAACGGCTTTTTCCAAGGTCTCACACTCTTTTGTTTCTGTTCCGCTTCTAAAGCCTGCGTCGAAATACCAAACCACGATATATTCCATGTCACCAACCTCCGGTAATGTAAGACTGATCAACCGTAGAACCAACAAAAGCATCCGGTTTCGGACGCTCTGATGGGAAGTTATGTGTTTTTGCTGGTGCTTTGGGCTTCTCTTCCCTGAACTTCATCCATTCGTCATTTAAGGCGTATCTTACCGAGTCTATGCTGTGATTGTTCTTGTCGGGATATCCTGCTTTCCAGTTTCCTTGTGCGTCTCTCTCAAGCTCATAGGAGAGGAATTCGCGTGCCGTCTCAGGACAGCGTTGATCGTCGATTATGATCGCTTCAAGGCTCTGTAAGAACCTTATGCCGTACTCGATTGAATCTGGCCCCTTTTTTACTCCGCGCATCCTTAAACCGTATTGAATCAGCTCGTGTATGCTCTTGGGCTCTGCTGAGTCTGCGATAATCTGGTCGTTGTTCTTGTTCTCTTTGACGATATGATCGTAAGCCATTCGGTTACTCATGCCAACCTTGTACAGTTCGTGATAGATGTACAACCGTTTATGCTTACGGTCATAGTGCATGACGTTGTAGCTAAGTGGATCTATCGCATATCCGAAGTCTAATCCGCGCTTGATATCGGTGAAGTCCTCAATCTCTGCATCAGATATCTTACGAATCTGCACATTGTCGAACACTTCTCCACCGCTGCCGGTCTCGATCCCAAGATACTCATGCTCGTATGCTAATGGCTTTGTTGATTTAAGATGCTCAGCCTCTATGATGAACTGATCACCCAACCATTCAACCGGCACCGATTCATACGTGCTGTGGTGTGTAATACGGTCAGGACGAGTCAGCTTCTTCTCAGTGTTAACCCAATTGTTAGCGCTCTTAGGCGGGTTGTACGAGTAAAATACGATGAACTTCGGGCCACCACGCATGAGCGATTGGTTAATCATCCGAATCTCTTCCATGCTCGTGAACTCGTCTAGTTCCTCGTACCAGATGAATTTCGTGTATCCCTTAGCGAACTTCATCGATTTAATCTTCTTCGGCTTATCCGCGCCTCTGAATCTTATCTCTTGTCCAGTTGGCTTGTAGGTTAGGACAAGCTTCGATTCTGGCATGTCCCAATAGTCGGATACACCTAACGATTCAATCGCCCATATAAGCTGATCCTTAACCGATTCGTTAAGCGTGTCCTTTACCTTACGCAATACTACGGCATTAGCAAGCGGATCGCTCATGATTCCTAATATGATCTCAACCGATATGAAAGATGACTTCGTGCTGCCACGGCCACCGGATAGCCAGTAATGCGTATGATTTCTTTGCTTAATGTCCTTGTGGATCTCATGGAATGATGGGGCGATAACGCTAGTTAATCTCGTCATCGGATATCATCTACGATTGATACGCCAATGTCCGCTGTCTTTCCTCCGGTCATTAGCGCTTGTTTATCATAAAGTGTGCCGACATATGTTGAGATATGAGACAGGGGAATTTCCCTCTTGTTCTCCTTAGCCTCTTTGATCATCGAATGACCAAGCTCTATTGCATCCTCAATGTTCTCCCACAACTTGTTTACGAATGTGGTTCTTTTACGTTCACGCAAGTTCTCAATCTCGTCCGGGACTTCTTTACTCACCTTGTCTATTGTCGCCCACGACATGCCAACTTCTTTAGCAACTTGATTCTTAGATTTACCCAGCGAGAGCAGCGCCTTGATCATCTCGCGCTGTTCATCATTTGGCGGTATTCCTGCCCCCATACAATCACCTCATTTGCACTAATTTTTAACCATATTTGTATTACGTCGCATTTTCGAGCATTTAAACTTCATTTATTTGCACTAATACGTCAAAAATTGCTTCCACCTCTTCGGTGTCCTACAAGGAACGCATCTCTTTGAGTTTGCCATTCCCTTATACCCCTTCTCGCATGAGGCACATTTCTTTGTGAGTGTTCTCATGGTCTCACCTGTCCTTCTTGACGATCGAACATAGCTTTTTGAGCTTCTTTACCGTACTTTATGTCTCTTATCTGTGCTACTGCTTCTGCTATTTCTTTTGGTGTTCCATGAAGTTCTATACAATGATAGATTGCTTTCATGATTAACACCCCTTTATACGGCCTCCACTACGTTGAGCTTATTCGGTCGAGACGAAGAAAAAAAGAGCCTTGTCGGCTCCCCTATGGGTTAAGTTTGTGATTGTATTAGGCGCCCAGTTTTTGTTCGGTCGGGCATCACCTAATCCCGTTTTATTTAACGTCATCGGGAGTTTGACTATGTGATGCGCTACTCCCGAAGTTTCGCGCTTGTCACCTGACTCGTGCCGCCGTAGTCACTTGGGCTAGCCAGCACGACGCCTAAAAATATGTGATGCTCCCCACCCGACAACCGGTGTTCACCCCTACTTTTGTGTAGAGTGACGGGTGGTTCGCTATTCACCTTATTAATCGTGAGCCATGGGCCATTCTCCCATGAATAGTGAGCAGTTGCAGACACTTACCTCGGGCGTCTCGGTTCGAACGAGGCGCTTCCCCTGACCCTAGCGTCTCTCTTCCGCCACTCAACGATTTATGTGATTCGTCTCGACAATCCATCAGCCCAACACGGGCGGGAAGCTATCGGCAAGACGATTTTCACCTTTGTTCGGAAAACCGAGTAGAACGGAATTGCAGCATCCCTAATGTGCAGAGTTCAATTCTTTAACTCGGTTTCCCATGATATAAAGTTACCACGTTCAATGTTGCATTTGTGGGCAAAAATGTTGCAATTTAACCTTTGTTTCCAACCCATGAGTTTGGGTTCGGTGGATGAAACATGTGTTCAAACGGTGTTATCTCGGTTTCCTTGTTCAATGGTTCAAGCGCTATCCCAAGCTTGTTAAGCGCCTCTTTGTGCCGACGTTGTACGGTTGATCGGTCGCAATTCAGGATATCCGCGATCTGCCCAAGTGTTAATGGGTTACGCTCCAGGTATCGCCTCATGATGACCGTTCGTTGCTCATCCGTCAACACATCGTCTACGGCTCCTGTAACGGTGCTTACGATGCGCGTATATCGCGTGGCATCCCACCTATTAGGACTGCGTTTGCGGTCGTTATAGAGCGTAGGAGCGCCGTCTAGCAATCCTTCTGATTCTCCAACCTTAGCCGCGTATCGGTATGATCTGAAATTAGTCAGGATTTCGGATACGTCTTCGTTCCTCATGTTATCCCTCCTTCTTCTTTTTCATCAGATACACAATTGCTACTCGCCCTATATATATTCCTGTTCTCGTTGTGTCTTCGTACTTGTATTTCCATTCAGCACTGAAGAACTTCGCTTTTAACTCCTTGCGGGTTTTCCACCAATCTCGCTTAATAGTTGACCGACTAATAGCGAACATGTGTGTATGTGTCTTGTTTTCCCAATGAATACTATGATGCCAAACGTCTTTGTGTAATTTTCGGATAAAGAGCATTCTCCCGATCAGTACCACTCTCTCACCATCCATATAGGCGGGATGTTTTATGTCCCGCCGTATGAGATTAACTTTGTGCTTCGACTTTCATTTCAACCGGTCTATCTTTTCCCCATTCCGTTGGCGCGTCTTTATATTCTGGTTCTCTGCCCTCCGCCATTGCCAACATTAGCTCCATACCGTTATACATCCCATGCATGTATGGGTCATAGTTCCAATTTCCATCTGCTCCTTGAACCTTAACCAGGTCTTTCATGCTTTCGATCCATCCGTCTTTTACGCTTCCCTGTGCTTTCATTTACGCCGCCGCCTTTACTTGTCCGAACACAGCCGCTTCCAACGCCGTTACACGATCCTCTAACGTTTGTGGTGTTTCCTTACCATCTGTTGCTGCCACCTCGCCAGATGCGGTGTAGGCTGGTACTTCGGCATCCTCGCCGGGAAACTGCAATGCGGGAGGTGCTACAATCTCAGCCGTTTCGGTAGCAGAAACCGTATTGTCTTGAGTGTCGGAAGTATTATCATCGTCACGAAACGAGTCTGGCACATCTGCGGCCTGCCATTCGGTTGCGACTTCTTGCCGCTTCACAAGCTCGAATGATCCGTCTGGTTTCGTCACCTTCATGATGCTTCCGTAGTCTTCTACCTTGGCATACAGCTTCTTAACTGCATCCAATGCCGCGCTAATGGATGCTTTCTCTTCATCGTTTGCGCTTACTTGTTCCGTTTGGCGATTGTTGTATTCTTGTGCGCGTTGGAAATCCTCAATTTGTGTACGTTGCCGCGCGATTTCGTTATTAGCTTCTTCTAGCAATCGTGACGAGTTGTCGCGGCTTTTACGAGCATCGGATAACTCAAAACTTAATTTGTGGTTCTCTTCGGATAGCCGTTGAATTTCAGCAGCAGATCGAGACAATTGAATGTTCAACGCGTCACGTTGCTCTAGCAATCCATCAGACAAACCTTCGAGTTCCTCAAGTTTTAATTTAAGCGCTTCTTCTGTCTTTCTCGACTCTTCTTCGTTCTGTTCCAACTCAATCGCATGTTCGTTCAACAGTCTGCGGCGATCCGCTTTAACTACCGCATCGATAAGTGTAATTACCTCAGCCGGTAGATCAGTAAAATCAATTCCAGCAACAGCGAACGGAATTTCAGCCGCATGCGTTTTCTCTTCGATCACTTCCGCACGTTGCAGTTCTTTCTCTAAAAGCTGTTGTAACTCGTGCCGTTTCTCCGATAGTTTGTTCCGTACGATGTTCAGCTCGTTTACGAATGATTGCGCTTGGTTGTCATCTTGAGCATTATTCAGATCATTCTGAAAACTGATTTCCTGCTCTTCCAAAGTTGCGATCTCTTGCCGTAATTGATCCATTTTTGACCTCCTGAGTTCTTAATCGATTGTTTTCCGAACTGAGCACCCAATTTTCTCTGATTTGCTCTTATTTCTCCACTTATTGTACCACATTTCGCCATTTTCCACCATATGTTGTGGGTGTTTACGACACATTATTAGGAGGTCTAGGCTTCAAAAACTCATCAGGTTTCGGACGCTTATTCTTTGGTTTAAGTGGGTATACGTTTCCTACTGGGTTTATTTTACCTACCATGGGTATCACTCCTTGGATTCGTATATGTTTCCGATGACTTCGTTTGTTCCAATCTCGATGGATAATGTGTCCCCGCTATATGGGTCTTCGATATCTTCAAGGCAAAACGACCCTTCAACGTACTTCACTACTCCGATAAAGTCGTCACTACCTGGATTAATCTCCACCCATTCACGTTTGACAATATCCCCTTCGTATATCTCCACTCCGTTACGATCCTTTAGTCCGGTGTATTGCATGAGATGAACAAGCTTTGAACCATCGCATAGCGCAAATAGGTTCATTCCGCTGTGTTCCAATTGTTTAAAGTCGAGCATTTTCTCAAGCATGGTGTCCCATGCTCTAAACTTGATCTCCCGCATCTACTTTTTCCCCGCCTTTTTAAGATTGGCCTTGTATATATCCTTTGCAATTCCATCCCTCAATGTTTGTTTCATGCTGTCGCCTCCGTTAAGGTGGTTTCTATGCTTTCTAGCAGTTCGGTAGATAAGATACAGCGTAAGAGTATATTGAGTCTCTACGCGTCTCCTAGAAGCCTCTCCAACTCTTCAATCCTCTTTACCTTCTCTTCTCTCTCTGGCGTTTTAACGTTATAGAATCTTATGTGCTGTATTAGGGTTTCTTTTTCTGCTTGTAGTTGTTCTCGGGTCATGCGCTATTCACGCTACTTTCTTCATGTTCTCGCGCATATCCAACTTCTCCGCAAAATATCCCTTCCTCGAAATAATGGTGATGCTTGTCTAGGAAGTTGTAGCATGGTATGCAGTAGTGGTGTGCGGAGAACTCCCCTTCAAACACTCCTACGTAATAGTGAGCTTCCGATCCTGACGGGATTACGTGGCGGCATCCAAAGCAACTGTGATCCTTCTTTGTCTTCTTAATCGCTTTCCACTCGTTTAGCATCTTCATCCCTCCTAAGACACTTCCCTGATTTCTACTTCGATACGCGGATTGTTCTTGTCTACCTCGAACCTATGCGTTACACTCCCGATTTGCTTCCATCCGTCGTTCTTTATGAATCCGATATGCTGTAAAGCATCAAATACAAACTTCTGACCGGCCATGATATTGTCTTTGTCTTTTCGTTTGTTCGGACAGTACCATGTGAACTCATAATCTGCTTTTGTAGGAGGTATCATTCCCGGCATGAATCTCTTGAATGACCATCCGACAACGTTAATAGCTTCGTCCTTCATTTTCACGTAGACGTATTTGCTTCGTTTGCTGGCGTTGATCATCTCATTCAGGCTCGGGAGTGTTCCTGGTATTGTGATCTTCAGATGCTAACACCTCCTCCAGTTGTTCGATTGTCTGTTTCAATTCGATATATCTTCCGTATCCTTCTGCACTTAATGTTCCTCTTTGAGTCCCATACATCATGCGAGCATCTTTTTTTCTTACTTCCAATTCCGCTATCACTCTCTCTATATCCTCACGCATTGTCACTCTCTCCAATCTGCCAAAACGATAACTTCGTGTTGTTGTAGTGGATCTTCTTGATTCCGTGGGATTTGAGGAACATTTCAAGTTCCGCGTAAAAGGTGTCGTTCGGAAACGCTCTTCGATTGTCCTCGTCGATGTACGGTTCTTCGTTCAATCGAACATTGAACGTCCCGTCAAGAGATTTATCCGCGAGTATTCTCATTGCACTTCCTGCCCGTTCGAGTGTTTCGTTAAAGTCGGTTAACATGTCATGCGTTATTCTCATCTGTTCTCTTCTCCTTGGATGGTGGTTAATAGGGCGGCAACGGATATGGCGTGTGCGAATGATGTTTCACTATCAAATTCGGCATAATCCCCTTCATAGCGCTTAAAGAACCTACAGTGATAGTTAGTTTCTCCGCTTTCTGTGTCTGACTCAATCGCGAAATCATACCCATAATCGTTCATCTTTTTCACTGCTTCGAATGCTGTGGATATTTCGGAAGATGGATACCAGCTGTAAAATGGTTCATCATTCTCTTTGTCCCATGCATAAGGCATTTCAATATAGTTTCCTACGATAGGCGGATTTACCCACTCGTACCCCATAACCTTCTCCGCAACAAGTTTATCCATCTCTCTACCGGCTGGCATACTCAGTATCTGTTCACGGGATAGTTTTTCTATGTTCATAGGTTCCTCCTGGATTTATTATTAAGATCCTCTTATACGGCTGGGGATTGTTCGGTCGTGTCGATGGCCTTCGGCAAGTTCACCAAACCAATGATGCTATCTGCGTTATACGATCCCAATTTTCTACTCGTCTCCAGCCTCTTCCTGGATGATAGTATTCAACGTCTGCCCATTTTCTGCGATTCCCGATAAAGCGCTTGTTCGTTGCTCTGTACTCGCGACCGTCAATCGTTACGCTTGGGACAATATCATCGATTGTGAGTTGCACCCTTCACTCACCCCTCAAATTAGCTCTAACCCCTATACGGCCTCGCTATGCTTAGATTATTCGGTCGATTCGACGTTCTTTTTCAAAGCATTTCTAATTGCACGAAGTTCTTCTTGGTAAAGATGAATGTCCGAGTTGATACTTTTAATTTTCTCTTTCAGCTCATGCGGCACTTCTGCACAATGCTCTAGAACCGTATTCGCCCATGAATTGTGGTTAGATGCATTTCCCATGTGTGCCAATGCCTGAAAAATGAAGTCATCTAGCTTCCCCAACGTTTTGAATCCTTCGTAATTCGGCTGACAATTTTCATAAGTAAATTCCATTCTTCATCTCTCCAAATTTAGTATTTTTATTAAGTAAATTGACCACGCATACTGCAATTGCGAGTGGTTATACTTCCGCATTCTTTTATCAACCGTTACGAATGACACTTGATCACGAAATGTCATTTATTTTTACGATGTTACCTATTTCCTTTTTGTATCCCTTGCGCCATGTCCTGACCTTCTTTCCGTGTTCCATTCCCCATTCCACGCATACACGTTCATCTGTCACCTTACGAACAGTACCTATTCCATGTGTGAAGCAACGATGTTTTACTGCATCTCCTACTTCAAACACCCTTCACTCATCCCTTCCGTTTTTCTAGTGTCCCTATTAAGTCCTTTAGAACCTTGATGTGCTGATCTCGCGACGTTCGTTACGTGCTTCCCATTCCTTTTCCGCAAGTCCGCGTTTTATAAACTCATCGAAGTCTCTGTCCATTAGCGTGTAATCGTCGTCTTCTCTCATGCGCCCTCCCGCAGCCGGTAGTTGATTTGTTTATAGTCTCCGTGCAATACCACGCAATACGATTTACACATCTCGTAAACCCGCGATCCGATCGCCATATCGAACTTGCACATCGCATCAATGTCGTACTCGGATGAAACAAGGATTGGCAGTTTGTTCATGTAACGATAGTTGATGATTGCAAAGGCTTGTTCGATCTGGAAGTCCGTAGGTGTCTTTCTACCCTTCCACATGTCGTCGATGTACAGAACCGGGATACGCTGTAAAAGTCCAATACGATTTTCTAAGTCGTCCAAGTTGTCTTTTAGCTCATTGAACCCTTCAATCCAAGGGAAGTAGATGACCGGCGTACCTTTAGCGATGATGTTGTTTGCCACGGCCATGCATAGGTGCGTCTTTCCACATCCAGGATCGCCAAGTAGAGCGATGCTGTTATTGCGGTATTCTCGTATCTCGTTGAAATCCTTGACGTACTCGTAAGCCGCATTAAACGCATCCTGAACAATTGACGGAACATTCTGACGGTTAAAGTTAGAGAATGTCTTGGATCGGAACTCTTCGGTGATTTTACTCTGCTTCATGACACGTTCAGCCTTTCGCCAATCACGGCATTCGTTGCAGATTTGCCACCGTTCGATTCCGTCTTCGCCTCTGACTAGGTATCCCGTTTCATCCTTGCACGTTTGGCAACGGTACGACGTTTCCTCTGTTCTTTCCGACCCATCCGAGCTGCCCGCCTGTAATCGATTCGCTTGCGCTCGTTGGCGTATAGCCTCCAGGTCGAACCCCTTGAGTGCTTCCTTCATGCTGTGCATCTGCTTCCCCACCCTTTGCCCCCGGCAATTGTTCCGCCCGCGTTATTCTATCGACATTAATCATCCCGTTAAGCGTATTGGTTAAGTACGTGTGCGGCTTTTTCTCGCTCTTTTTTATGATCGCTTCGATCACCTTCACATCAGCAACACCAAGATATGAATAAACGATATCGAGGTTGTAATTTGTGAATCCTTGAATTTTCATGCTGTTGCATAAATCTCTCAAATCATCTTTCACTTTGTTAATGTCAGATATTTGAGTGTGCGGGATCTCTTCACTTCCGTTCTGTTCTGTTCCCTTCTCTTCAGTTCTCTTCTCTTCTCTTCCGTTCTCTTGACCGGGAATTTCCGGTACTTTCCGGGAAATTCCGGGAACTTCCGGGAATCTTGACTTAGTTCGCTTGTGTAACCCTGTTTGATGATCCTCGAATTTCACAATTTGAATGAATTTCCCGGAATCTACCGTGTACCAGACTATGAGACCGGAATCATGTAACCTTTGAAGTGAATCGGAAACTTCGCGAACAGTTCTTGAAAGTAAAGGGATGACGAGCGCCTTAACCTTAGTTGACTCGCCCATTAACCGACCAAAGTCATCAGAATGCGGTATCATCCATGTGAACAGCAGCATGTCGAAGTAATCCGGTAGAGAATTAACCTTTTCCGATATGCTGATAGATTTGCTTATCATTCGTTTCTCGGCCATTCCGTCACACCGCCTCGCGTGCCTTGATCTCGTACCAACGGTTCTGACAGGACTTAGCGGTTCGACCAAGAGAAGCCCCTGCTTCGATAAACAAGGCCAGTGTCTTCTTTCGATCGTTCATTCCCTTTGTCATAATTTCCGTTAACTGCCGATCCTCGTCCGATGTCCATGAGTGGTAGTAGAACCTTGTCATTCTGACCTCTCCTTTCTAATCTATATTATATCCTACTTTATCCTACTTAGAAAGATACTTTGCATTGAATATCCTACTTTTGTGTATAATTAGCGATAGAGGTGTTTAATATGGTTAGGCAAGTCAATAAGGAAAAGTTATCAATCACACTCGATACTGAGGTTTATCAGTTCGTTCAGGAACTTGCAGATCAGGAAGACCGGTCCGTAAGTTCTATGATTAACGTGCTGCTCAAGAAGGTTAAGGAGGAGAAGGAGAAAGGGAATTAATCCCTCGCTCCTTCTTTTCTATTTCGATTGCTCTATTGGTGATTTGTTGGAGTTTGTGAGGGATTAGACACCGCATGAACCGCTACAATCGTTACCAAATCCCTCATAATCAAACAAGTCACCCTGTAACGACGATCGTCTTACCGCTTCTTCCAAATCCATGCGGTCTTTATGGAGAAATAACTGCGACTTGAACTTTTTATGGTGCCTTATCATCCGATCCAGCTTTACAGCTTTTTGAAACTCCACTGGATGATTCTTGGCGATATCGACCCATGTCTGCCGACTATGGAACGGACAACCTACGCATGAGGACTTTGGCGGTACTCCATAACCTTTGCGTTCTAACCAGTTCATGCAATCCAGCCGATTCATTCCAAGATCGAACAGCGGGTAATGATATTCCTCTGACTTAACCTTGCTGTCTGTTATGCGCTCGATTTCGTCTGTTGTGATTCCTTTCCACATGACTAGTTTGTGCGTGTACCGCTGTCTTGGCTTTAGTCCGAGGAATGTTCGAGCTGCTTTTCGCACAACTTCGATTTTGTAATCGTTGGTGCATTGTCTACCTACGATTCCTTCTTCTCCGTCTGCATCCGTATAGAATGGCATTGATGGCGCACGTTCTCCCGTTTGTGCGCTTCGTATGGTGTCCTCGTATATATCCCCGGCTGTTTCCACCATCATCGGAATTCCGGATTGTTTAACATCCTCCATAAGCTTGTTGAGATATTTATAAGTGTCGTCTAGTTCCCATTGTGGATCTGCAAATACTATTAAGTCAGGTCGTGGTATCTCTCCCTCAAGCACCATGTAGACCATGCAAGATGTTTGAACGCCTGCTCCATGAGATAAAACATTGAGTCTGTTCACCCTGCACCTCCTTCTGTTTTGCCGTAGGCCATCAATCGACTGAATATGCTTAGAACCGAAGGTTCGGAGGCCGTATAATCAGCCCTTAAAAAACCTAATCATCCATATACGAGCATCAATATTTCTAAGGAGTAGTCTTATACGATTCATGGGTGTCTCCTTTGGGATATTGGGATAGGATAGTACGGGCTTTATCACCATTGTCGCGGCTAATCGGTGTCGGTCTACCATCGTCCTCCTCGGTACTGTGATTCTCTTGCTCCGCATACCATTCCAGCACCTTATCCTTAGCGGATAGTTCGGTACGGAGGGATTGGATCGATTCGATGTATTCCTTGGCCTGATCGAGTGTTACACCTTTCCAAAATTCTCGGAGTTCGTCCCGTTCAGCCTTAACCTGTTCGAGTTCTTCCCTTGTCTGTTGGAGAACCTTGTCTGCTTCGCCGATCGTCAGGCATAACGTATGCTCAACCGATTGCAGCCGTTTGTTCTCTTCCAGTAGGGCGCGTAGCCATGTGGGAGAGTTGGCGATGAGAAAGGCGTCGCGCGCGCTCTGATCGTCACCGGCAGGACCGGTAAAAGCAACGACGGTCGTTCTTCGCCGTAGCGTGACCATATGATTGCTTGTACTACCTTGGATGTTAATGTCATCTTTGGTGCACACGCCTGTAATCCACGGACCCGGCGTAGCTGCTTCCAGCGCCTTCTCTATCGTCTCTATCAGTTCATTAGGTTGGGTCATGTCCATATCTCCCATCCGATATAGATTCCAATCAATACACCGGTTACGAGGATTGATAACACTCTTAACGCCTCTTGTGTTAGTGGATCAAGTCTTTTCATTGGTTACCTCCAGTAAGGAGTTCGGGGTTGTAGTGGACCATTCTGTGATGTCTGAAACAGAGCCATTTAACCTTCAATGGTTGACTATAATCCTCGTGATGTCCTTCTGTTTCAGCGTGACCACAAATTATACATGGGTCTCTCATGACACTACCGTTCCTAATCGCATGATTTAATTCGCTTCTTGCTTTTCTTTTCATTTTGCGAGTGGATTCATCTGCTCCTGATCCATATCTTGGATGTTCTTCTTTAGGCAATAAATCACGTCTAAATGATGAATAACAAAGCCTGGAACAAAAATTTCGTTTCCTTCGCGCAATGTGACTTGGCTTCTTTGTTGCATCGCAACCGCAATAATCGCACTTGAAAACAACCTGTGTCGCTCTCATTTCAACAAGTCTCCGTTGTCGTGGATGTTTCCGATGACTTCGTATTCGTGAAGATCGTTGTTCATATCGAGGTATCCCGTTCCGCTCGGCGACTTTACTGCCCATTGTGCGCTAATGTCGTTCCATTCGATGAACATTGGACGTCCGCTGATGTCGAGAACATCCCCATCGAATATCTCCTTGCCGTTTAGGTCTTTGAGGCCGGTGTATTGACCGACTGTATCGGGATCAACGTCAACTGCATCGAATACTGCGAGACTGTGAAGGATGCAGAAACGGGTTGCTCCTTTGACAAAGTACCCGTACACCCACTCGCCGTTGTCAATCCGCTTGCCGCGAAACCGTATATCACGCATCCTGTTCCCCTCCATAGCCAATTTCAGTTTTCAGGATTTCAGCGAATAACGGCGCAACCACTTCGCAGAAAGCAATAGCTTGGCGATCACCGGTCATCTCGACGTCGAGGCAAGCGATGGAATCTCCGTCGAAGAATTTGTCATCGAATGATCCGCCTTCCCAGAGGATTGAGAAGAACCTATCTTGGCTAAGCTCGCCTTGTCCTTCAAGATCAATAAGGGCGTCCCACGTCGTTCGCGCTTTATCTTTCAATTCGTTGAATGCCCATCTAGTGTCGAAGTTATCGACATACCGAGAGAGTCTTCTTGCATCGACGTAGAGCTCACGGTACCGTGTAATAAAATCTTTCTTCATCGGCGCAACCGTCTTATCGCAATCCACCCGGTCTCGATTCGAATCCGATATCTTCTCGTACACGTAGCTGCCGCGACCGCCTGCGGACTTGGAGAAGATTCTGATCAGAAACTCTTTAAATGTGCCGCTTCCGTAGCCGCCCCAGTAGTAATTGAAATTTCCGCAGTCAGTCACCGCGTTAAAATCGCCGGAGTCATTAATCGTGATATTCGCCCATTGGCAACGATGGCTATCGATACGAATGCGGTACACCTCAGAAACGTCCTTCTTTACGGTGAATGGTCGAGCTTCCGTCGCTTGGATACTCATTGCGATTTACCTCCATCCGTTATGCCTGGTATGGTGATGCCGTGATACGCGAGGAGAACCAATTCGATTCCTTCCCACGATGGTGCATCTTC
Organism: Cohnella sp. GCM10027633; assembly: GCF_042675445.1. Lineage (NCBI taxonomy): Bacteria > Bacillati > Bacillota > Bacilli > Caryophanales > Paenibacillaceae > Cohnella > Cohnella sp. GCM10027633. The sequence goes on from NZ_JBHTGV010000011.1 coordinate 49,025, forward strand.
ATGTTCACCGATCTCGTTTTGAATTTCGTCGAGCAGAACAGGCGACAACGTCCATCCGATTTTCCGTTGATCGTCGTTGGCGAATATTAGCTCCAGCACCTTCTGTATCCCTGTATCCTCTGTATGGGTGGAGATGGCTTTATGAGTTATTTTGGAAATTTCGACAAGCCTATCGCTTGGATGCTTATTAACGTCTAGTATAGTGTCCTTAATCTCCTCCAACGCCTCCCGCAGTCTTGCTGCTTCTCCTTGGTTGGATGGGGAGTCGAATTTCTCCGCAACAATTTCACCAACCAAGATACAAAACTTATCCTTCCAATTCTGAGAGTCATCTTGCCCCAACGACTTCGCCCGTTCTAGTAATGACTGTTTACTGATCGTATTGTTCATAGATATACCTCTCTTAAGGGGATTGTTATATACGGCTTCCGCTATCGCTATGCGGTTCGGTCGTCTCGAAGTCTGAACGGATTAAGATCGGAACAGGAGCGATGTCGAAGCTATACTCTGCCTTGTTCCCGCAATGTCGACATTCGAAGTGTGTAAGTGTATCGTCTCTTACGCATGATCGATTGCTGATCAACTCAACGCCGCATTTCTGACAGAAGATAAAAGTGCTTTGAGTGCTTTTGCTTGTCATATGAATCTCATGCTTGATAATCACTTCGTTGTAAAAGGGATTACGATTTATCCAGTAGCGCATATGTTGGAAATCGTAAAGGTTGTCATAAGGTCGGACGTAATACCACAGCCCGCCCTTCCACTTGCGATACCATTTGAAACCTGTGAATGCGTATATCACCCAACATCTCTCCCAATCAACTTAGATTGAAACTGCAATAACCAATCTCTGCCCTCACGCGATCCATCTGCCCACCTATGGCAACCGGAGCAGAGGTGCGCGAAATCCTCTGCAACCGGTTTAACCGTGTGATTCCTGCGTCGTACGATGTGCGCTCTTTCTGTGGCTCTCTGACGGTCACAGCGTTCGCATACGCCGTTTGATCGTTCTTTGAGTCTCTTATCCTCTTTTGCAGATAGATTGCTAATAACGGCTCTAGAGGGCTTGTTACGTCCATGTTCGACCTTTGGCTTGTCTACTCTGTTTTTGCGGCATTGATGAGACTTGCTATACATCATGCGGCATCCTCCTGAATCCTCAGCACCGATTGAAGTGCCGATAAAGTAGATTTGAGAGCTGCCATAGATTCCATAGCCGCCTTGAACTTCACTTCTGCCGCATCTCGTTCGAACAATAGATCCGCGACATTCCCGCGAGCAACATCCGATATGAGTGTGGCCGGCATCTTATCCGCTTTAAGCTTCATAATCTCCATCATCAATGCGCGTCGGTATTGTCTCTCCGTCTCCGCTTTCGCCTTGCCTAGAAAGAATATCTCTGTGGAGGCATTCTGGAGCCTGTGAGCCGTTTCCATGATCTCTTTGGTAATAGACAGCAGTTCCATATTGAACGCCTCCTACGGGCTATTAGAGTGGTCAGAATGGCAAATCGTCATCTGAAATATCTAGAGGCTTACCGTCATCTTCGAACGGATCTCTTTGCTTAGTCGAAGTCGTTTCCTTTGTGCTATCTTTAGGTTCCAAAAACTCAACTTGCTCAGCGACCACCTTAGTTGCATATCATTTCTGTCCATCCTTTACCCACTGTTCAACCTTTAAGCGACCCTCAATTAGCACCTTTTTACCTTTACCGCTGTAGTTCGCAACGGCTTCTGCCGTCTTTCCCCACATCTCAACTTCGAAGAAGAAAGTTTGCTTTTTATCTCCGTACCCCTCATCAACTGCAATCGAGGATTTAGCTACTGTTTTGCCGCTATCCAATGCTTTGAAATCAATATCCTTGCTCCAACGACCACTCAGCACAACCTTGTTCATGCCGTTTCACTCGCCTTCTTTTTATTAAGTGCTTCTTGCAAAATGTTCTCCATGTCACGGAAATTGCGACCCTTGGTCTGTTGACCTGTTACCCATTCATCGAATCCGTCCATGCTTCCCGTCCCTAACTGATATTTAGCTTTAAGGGATGCCGGAGGAATATCTTGTTTCGCCTCTGTCTGATCTTCTGAACCTTCGGGCAAGTCCTCTCCGGCGTAGATGTATAATCCGAGTCCATGAAGTGCTATGGACTTTACTAGCGCTCTCTGGATGCTTGTATTGATCTGAAACGAGTTTGGAGAAGATATTGGTTTATTGTTGTTATCAAGAACCGGATGAATCTGCGACAATGTGATTCCTTGTACTGTGACGGCAACCTCTACGAATATGCCGAATTTCGTTTCCATGAACGGCATACCGTTGAAGCGAACAACTTCCCACGTTGCTGTAGGATCCGACTTCCTAAGAACATCAACCGCCCATGCCCAAGATAAGTAACTGAACTTACCTTTCTTCTCAACGTGTTCGTTAACGTTGATTTGGGATAGCTTTTCAAAATAGTTTTCATTCATCGTCTATCACCTCGTAAGTGATCTTTATTGGTTGCGGCTTGTATTGTGTAGCGTCTAATGGCTTGTAATAGCCCGTTATGAATGCGTTGTACTCTTCTATGTCGTTGAACCTTGCGGCTGTTGATAGGCTTCTTACAGGCTCGTAGCGGAGGTTTACAGGCGTACCGTCGATGTGCTTGATGATGATCCGCCGTTTGATCTCCATCTTCTACACCTTCTCTTATTGTGTTAATATGATTCTGAGTGATTTAACTATGGCACCGTTGGCGCGGTGTCTTTTTCTTTGTTCTGTGGTCAGCCTTCCATCCTCTTTCCCATGTACCAAACGATCGCTCTGAACCTCATTAATGCGGCGCGTTGTATTGCTCTCCTATGGGCTTTGTTCATACTTCAACCACCTTGTACCACTCGGGACGAATTATCTGGAACTTCTCATCTTGAAACAGTTTCTTCTTGCATGGTCCCTTGCCAAACCCCGGTCTCCAAGGATGTATAGAGAAGTATTCTGCCAACTCTGCGCGTCGTCTGCGTTCTTCTTTGGATAGGCGTTCGGTTTTATAGGGTCTCATGCTATCGCCACCTCACATTCACAGATTTCAAGTCCGCAGCAGTCGTGTACGAGAACCGGATCTTCTACCTCTTTGCCGCACCCTTGGCAGTAATCGACTTTTACGTACATTGGATAAGTTGAGCCGATTGGGTACAGCGCCTTTCTTCCTACTTCGATTGGCTTTATGCAGCATCCGCTAGCTGATTTCATGCGGCCTCCACCATCTCTTTCTTCTCTTCATCTAACAGCTTCGCAAATGGGCATACATCGCGTTCAGCTTTATAGGCGATGGATCTTGCTTCCTCTATCGTGGAGGCTTTCATGATGTCTCGTAGAGCGTTCCAGAAGATGGAGTTTTCGGCTTTGCATTTTTCGATTTTCAGTTCATGATCAGCATGTATTGAACGGATGTACTCAATCATGTCCATTAGGCCACCTCCCGTGGTGCTTTAATTGTTGTCTTATTCCCCGGCTTTTTGATTCCTCGTACCACACCATCCAGCATTTATACCGCCTCCTTGTAATCCACTATTTTCATTTCCTTTGAATTGATAAGGTCATTGATGATGCAATCTTTGTCGTAGTAGAAATCTCCTGACCAGTTGTAGCAACCTTCTACGATTTCTCGGTTACATCCACACCGGCATCGTGTTTCAGGTCTGAACACCGTTTCAATCAGGTACGACGATGGCTCCCGAAGTGGCAACATCCCGAAGCGTGTATGTTCTCCTAATTCGCTCTGCCTCACGCTCATATTCGTTTAGCCTCCTTAGCTTCTCTCGTAAGAGTGGTATCCGATGCTTTACGTGGTGCGATATGGTTGCTTGTTGCAGGACTCCTTCTAGGGATATTTCTTTCTCCCAGGTATCAAGATCGAATAGTAGATTGCAGTTTTCTTGAATCGCTGCGTTCATGCCGGTTTCTCACCTCGTACAGACCGAGTTACTTGTTGATTTTGTGCCGCTGGAACGAGGTGCTTATTCATTGCTGCTGCTATACGGTCAATAGATGGTTGAGGAAGTTTTGCGTTCATGTTGTGGCCTCCTTTAAGCTACTTTTGGCTTCCACGCCTCGATATATTGCAATACTTGATCGATTTCATTTCTCCGTACATCCCGGTAGCTCGCTACTGCCCAACGATCTTTGATTTCCCTATAAAGTTGAGGAAACAGTTCTCGTGTGTTCATTCCGTCAGAGCAGAATTCATATACCTTCCTCGCCACTGCTTTCTGAATACGGCGTTGCTCTCCATGATCGATCGTGATTTGTTCTTCTACCGTCTCTCGTAAAATCTTGACCTCGTTTTCAATTGATTCAATTCTCTCTTCATGATCTACAGCAGTTTTCAGAAGCTCCATTCTGACCTTTCGCTCGTCCAGAGGAACAATCTTCGATTTCTCCACTTCGTCTCTCATTCGGTGGAACTCAATGATGTATTTCTCTTTGAACTCCATAGCTGCGCGACCTGTGTATCCCATAGCCAACATCGCGAATCCTTGCTCGGTCATGATGATCTTTGGCATTTCTCTTCCTTGGTTGTTTCTATAGGAGGACTCCACGAAATTGTGGAGTCGGAATTCCTCCGAACAACCTAAATCGCGAACATCTTGCAACACTCGGTCGTGACGCTTTCCGAACACTTCCGATACCATATTGCTGTCTGTTACCGGACGATTGTTTTCGATGAATACAAGCTTCATTTTTACTTCCTCCTTAAAGGTATTTGTTACATTGTGTCGAATAGATGAAGTTTGTGTTACACGTAGCACTATTAGGCACAGAAAAGATCATTTACAGGCTTTTTGAAGTATTTGGACAGCTTCATCATCAATTTCGCTGATGGAGTTCCACCGTTCAAAACTCTATAAATTGTGTGTCGAGTTACACCGATATCTCTCGCTAGCTTTGATACCGTTACGTTATTAGTTGTCATTTGGAACTCCAAAGTGTTCTTCATTTTATCACCCCACTCTTGTGTTATGTGTTGCACATCTACAATGTACAATGCATTGCACAACTTGTCAACTATGTTGCAATGGTTTATGTGAGATATTTTGAAACTTTTTGTACTACAATATGTGTTATGTGTAGAACGCATTAAAATAAGGGGAGATGCTATATGTCTGACATAAATAAGTTCCTTCATGATTTGAGGAAAAGGAGGAGAATGACGTTACGGGAAGCATCTGAAAAAAGTGGATTAAGTTATTCCTATATAAGCGCTCTAGAACGTGGCAAGCATCCGACAACACTGGCACCAATATCCCCATCTCCTGAAAGTTTAAAGGGATTGTCAGCGGCTTATAATTTTGATTACCAAGAACTTATGGTCATGGCCGGTTACATTGAAGACAATAAAAAAGAGAACGCATATGCGCTCCCTGAAAGTGTTTATGATCAGATCATCAAAGAAACCGAAGAAAAGTACAATGTTATTCTTCGTGACGATCCGTTTGTAGTTGAAGCAATGAAGAACCTAATTGATTCGTACGCGAAGTCAAAACAGAATCGGTAGTAAATGAAATAAAGTTTAACAATTCAGCTTCCGTAGCGGTTAAGTTTTTTCTATCTATGACCATTCGTGCGAGTGATTTCTGTTCATCCATTCACTCATCTCCCTTTTCATGGTGCAGCCGCCCTAATAAGGTACGAATATCATATCATAAAAGAGAAGATTTTTGCGAACGCCTGTTCTTATTTTTAAGAAAAATTTATAAGATTAACTTAGAGGAGTGTAACGATGCGGGTAACGCCCGGTCGTTGCCTGCTTCGTCAACTTCTAAAGGAGAAAAGGAAGACACAACGGTGGCTCCAAGAGGTAACGGGGATATCGGAAAGCAATCTTTCTGATTATGCCAGCCGTCGTAAAGTGATGGGGGTTACTACATTAAAGACGGTAGCCAGCGCTTTGGACGTACCAATGGACGATCTATATGAATGGAACGTTGACGACGGGCAAGGAGAGTGATTTAACTCTCCCGACCTGGTGGGAACTTCTAAGAACTTAGAAGTTCGTAAGCGCATCATCTGCTCGTATTTCAATTATATAGGTTTGCTAACAAATTTGATGTAGAACTTTGTCGAAAGAACAATAGCAAATTAGCCCCCTCAACTTGCTATTGACATGCTATTTCTTGCGGCTTCTCGGGGAAACGTTAACTTCGCAGTTGTCGACAAAAGTAATTTTTTTGCCATGAGGTGTAACAACCTGACTTTTTATTCTGCGTTTATTAACCAAAGTCGAGTTATCCATTAAAACAAATCCATGAGGCCTTAGAGATAAATCGAGATCCCTTAAAGTGAGTAACGGGGCATAATTACCGTAAGCTGTGTGATAGATCGGAATCTTTTCGGAGTTGCGTCGTAAACGAACTAAGTTGATGTAATTAACTTCACTTAATCTGAAATACTCGAATTCCCGCGTATCAATATTCACTCCTAGCATCTGCATCAAATCACGCTGCCTATTCATGGTGTTACCCTTCATCATATTAAAGCGTGAGAGTTATTGCATTGAATAAAATATGACATTTGAGATTGCTTGAACGTCGTACAGCGTATAAATTAGTCTTATATTCTATATTTTTAGCAAATCCCCGATCCGATCGGGACACGCCAGGAGTATTCAATGAAACGATTATTACTTTTTATGAATGTTACATTCTTAATTTTATGTGTAGCGTGTACTAACTCCGACCCATTTGAAGAATCTATGAAATTAGGTAAAGAAGCATTAAAATCTGGAAATTTTGAAGAAGCTATCAAGCAATTCGATATTGCACTTATTGATGAGCCAAGCAATAAAGATGCAATCGCACTATTTGAACGTGCGAATAAGTCAAAAATGGAAAATGATAAAAAGTTAGAAAATGCTAAAGCTGAGTCTGAAAATATCAAGAAGATGAAGCCATACAGAGAGAGCAGATTAAAACTCGTTGATAGTATTAAACTTCTGGCTAAAAATGTGGAGTTAGATTCAATCTTCACAGTAAAAGATAAAATACTTATACAAGATGATTTATCCGGGTTAAGAGATCAACTAAAGGTACTACAGGATTTCGATCGCGAAACTTCCGACAGTGGTCTACTTAGGAACATAGACCAAATAAAATTAGATGATAAATTAGAACAAAGTATTTCTAGAATTGAGTCTTCATTCAAACGAAAAATAAATTTCCCTGATTCAAAGTACAATAATGATGGAATTGAAAGCGCAAAGGTATTACTTAGTGAATGGATATCAGAGGTCGATAAGTATAAATAACCCCTCGCATGAGGGGATTTTTCTTAGGAGGGACATCATGAGAGCTGCCTGCTATATTCGCGTCTCGACGGACGATCAAGTACGAGAAGGTTTCTCTATCCCTGCTCAGAGAGAGAAACTTACAGCTTATGCCGTGTCCCAAGATTGGGATATATATGATTACTACGTCGACGAAGGATACTCCGCAAAAGATACAAAGCGACCTGAATTTCAACGCATGATGAAAGATGCTCAAGAAAAACAAATAGATGTAATTCTCGTATATAAGCTAGACCGCTTCACGCGTAATGTAAGGGACCTCTATGACGTGCTAGACAGGCTCTCTAAGCTGAATGTGTCATTTAGATCGTCCCAAGAACAATTCGACACTACGACGACCATGGGACGCGCCATGATCGGCATGCTAGGAATATTTGCGCAATGGGAACGCGAGGTTATTGCAGACCGCGTTTATTTTGGAATGGAGCAGAAGATTACATCCGGTAAGCGTAATGGGGCTATTGCTCCACTTGGATTTGACCTTGTAGAAGGAAAGCTAGTAAAGAATCAAGATGCCGAGTTTGTTAAGCGGATATTTTCGATGTATCTATCTGGTATGGGAATGCCATCACTTAACGAATCCTTGGCGCTTGAAGGAAAGTCCATGCACATCAAGACGCTATGGTACATCCTCAAAAACCCTATATACTGCGGTGAATATAGATGGAGATTCAGGTCTAAAGGTCGCCTAACTCATAACCCGATTGTTGTTGATGCGGAAAACGTTGAACCGATCATCAGCAAGGAAGAGTTTTACCGCGTTCAATCCATGATAAAGTCGCGTGATAAGAAAGGCCGTGCTGCCACGTCTGACTACCTGTTCAGTGGTATCGTTAAATGCGCAAGATGTGGTTTTCCCCTAACAGGGGGAATACGCCATAACAAGGAATCGGACATTCTATTTTACCGTTGCTCCGGTAGAGTAGGTTACGGGAAATGTGACCTTCCTCGAATCAGGGAAGAGTCCGTCGTTGAGGCTCTATTCACAGAGCTTAATATCGATAAACGGTCACTTTCGAAAAAAGTAAAAACTGTGGACAAAAAAGTGGATAAACAGGATTACGCGAAGGTTATGAAGGAGATCGACCAGATAAGGAAGCGTCGGGAAAAATGGCGTTCAGCGTTTGCTAATGATTTGATATCAATGGAAGAGCTGCGGAAGTATACGGACATTGAGAAGGAGAAGGAACAAGTTCTACTGAGGAAGTATGAAGAGGCTAAATCGGAGGCCGCAACATTCAGAAGCGTGGAAGAGACATACAAACTGTTCAAAGACATCTCTGTGGCCTTTAACGCGATTGATGACCGGCAAGCCAAGAAGATGTTCCTCAACGATATATTCAGAGAAATCACCATAAATACAGAAGTAACGAGACCAAGAGCAGGCCGAAAAAACGAGTATGGATGTCATATAACGGATTGGAAATTGGTCGAATAGCATCTTCTGATGTAGCATGGTTCTCCGCGTGGCAGATCCGCTGCGGCGATTGGCGCAGCGCCAGCTTGAACGCCTGCCGCGAACCGTGCAGCGGGTCGTCTTCCTCGGACTCGTACTCGACGACGTTCTTATCCGGGAAGTCCCGGGTCAGCATCAGCTCGAACCGGCTTTCGATCGTGACGATCCGCTCTTCGTCGGGCATCGCGGCGATCAATGCCTTGATCAGGTGGGTCTTACCTGTATTGGTGGAACCGATTATGACCAAGTTGAACCGGCTTCGGACGATGGCAAGAAGCAGATGCCTTACGTTGTCGTCGATCGTCAGGTACTCGGGACGGCATAACGCGTCGAGACCGAACCGTTTGACCGTGTACAACCGAATCGTCAGCGTCGGCTGCACCGTGAACCCGAAGCCCGTCAACGTTACCCGCGAGCCGTCCTGGAGCAGCACTTCCGCCCAACGTTTGCGCGGATTGATCCTGTCGTTATTGAAGAGCACCAAGTTCTGTTGGATGCGTTCGACTTCTTCCGCGTGACGGAACCGATACGGGGATGCCGTAGGCCGCCCGTCCCGAACCTCGAAGATCCGCGTGCCGACGACCTGTACTTCCTCTAACCCTTCGCGGTTGCGCAAGACGAGCTCGAGCACGTTCAGCCCGATCACTTCCGCGAACATCGCTTCGGCGAGAGATTGATATTGCGTGCCGGCGACCGACACATGCTGCAGCCGCTTCTTGATCATCCAGTCCGCGATGATCGCCAGCATCTCCGTGCGCTCCTGCGGGAATCCGATAACCGCCCGGTTCAGCTTCTCCGCGTACAGCCTGCGCTCTTCCTCGCTATTCCCCCGCGGAGCCGCCAGCATATGCCTGACCTCTTCCGCGTATGCGCGCAGATCCGACGGCCCTTCGGTATCCGGGCGAACGGGATTGTCGCCTGCCGATGCGCTCTGCAAGTCGGCGGCGTACGCGGAAGGAGAGAACCGCCTGGGCGCCGTCGTTCCGTTCATCTGCCTCTCCGCCGATGCACCATCAATCTGCGCAGCCATGGCCTCTCCGTTCTCTGCAATCGTTCCGTCCAGTTCAGCCGATGCAGCAGCGTATCGGCCACCGGATCGAAGGAAGCGGCGTTACGCTCCTGATCGCTCAACCATTCGTCCAATCTGCCGCTGTCCAACTGCAAGTGCACGCTCTCGACCAGCTTCATCTCGGTGAAGGCGATGCATCCGGTTTCCTTGCGAATTTCCCTCATCTTATATCCCCCCGATATTCTCTCGTTTCCTTGCAGCAGCACCAAATCGAATTGCTCCGGCACGATGCCGAACATCGAACCGACTTGCCCCGTCCAACGATGGACGTCCTCCTGAAAATGACTAAGCCGGTCGGTCGTGACGAGGAACTTGTCGTCCGCTTCCCGCATCGCGCATATCGTAGCGGCGTTGTCCCAATACGCGGACACGTCCGCTATGGTCAAATCGTACGCATCGCGAGCCGCCGCGAGTAGATGGCTCATGTCTTCCGGCTCGTAATATTCCGCCTGCTCCCTCGCCATGTTGCCGAACAGGACGCGCAAGCCGCCGAGCTTCCGGGACCTGAACGCGTACTGGCGAAGCTTATCGCCCGTCAGCGTACGCGCCCGAAGCTCCGGCCTGATGCCTTCCAACGTAATCTCCGGCTTGTCCACCCCGAGATACAGATGCGTCTTCGCGCTCTTCAGGTTGAGACACAAGTAGCCGACGTTAAGCTTCGTCGTCGCCGCGATCCGATACGCGGTGCCGAGCGCGGTAAGCGAAGTCCCGATATTCGGCGTCGATCCCGCGAATGCCGCCAATCTCCCCATTACGGTTCATCCCCCTTCTCATCGATGGACGATGCCTGGAACGCGATGATCAGCTTCGCGCTCCCGCCCTTGCAGACGGTATCTAGCTCCAGCCATTCCGCTTCCGTCAAGTTCAAGTTGATCGAATCGATCGCGCCGTTCGCTTCTCGGCGCGAGGCGTACATGCTTTCCTTATCTCCGCTGGCCATGGACAGCAGATTCGAATTCTTCGGGTCGTCGATCTCGACGTTCGCCGCGGTCTTGACGGCGGCGACGACGACTTCTCCCGCGAACAGCCTGCGCGAAGGCGCATCCTCCGATTCGCCCGACACGTAGATGGCGACGCCGTCTCCCGCGCGAATGCCGTTCGAGATCGACTTGACGTATTCCCGCGGAATCTGGAACGTCGCTTCACCTTGCCGCGGCAGCAGCCTATACTTGTCGAGCTTCCAGCGAAGCAGCGGCTCTTCCCCGCCCAACGGCACGGAAGCTTCCATGCCGACGGCATCAGCGGCGGACGTCAACATCTGCTCGCTTACCGCGCCGCGAGGCAACGGCATCGTCTTCAGATCTCCCTCTTCAAGCATCGTGCCGACCGGCACGAACCGCTTCGGCACGACGACCGACACCGTCTCTTCCAGCTTGATCTGCCTCAGCTGGAGCGCGTATACCCCGTAGACGAGCAGCCCCGACAGCACGGCCGCGATGAAGCTGATCGTCAATTGCCTGCGCCGATTCACTAGACACCTCCCTTTCCGAATATACGAACATAAAAAAGAACGCAGGCAAGGAGATCACTCCTTCGCCTGCGTTCTTCGCAGCGAACCTATAGCCTATTGCGGCTTTGTCACGCTCAATATACCAAATTATAGAAGACGTGTAAACCCCTTATTTTACAAATTGCGACCGCGATCGCCGTTATCTGACGTAAGGGTTCCCTTGTTTCTCTTCGCCGATCGTCGTGTCCGGCCCGTGTCCGGGCAAGACGATGACCGATTCCGGCAGCGTGTACAGCTTCTCCCGGATCGCCTTGAACAGCTGATCCTGATTGCCTCCCGGCAAGTCCGTCCGCCCGATCGACCGCCGGAACAGCGCGTCGCCCGCGAACAGCAGGTCGCCGACAAGGAAGCTGACGCTGCCAGGCGAATGGCCCGGCGTATGCAGCACCTTGAACGTCTCTCCGAAGAACGTCAACGACTGTCCGTCCGTCAGCAGATGGTCCGGCGCGTCCGTCGTAATCGGCGGCGTCACCTGCGCCCAGCGCAGCGATCCGTTCTTGCTCGCGTCCGTCAGCCAGTCTTTCTCGAGCGAATGAATATAGACCGGGCACGAATAGCGCTTGCGCAGCGCGTCGACGCCACCGATGTGATCGAAGTGAGCGTGCGTGAGCAGGATCGCCTCGACCTTGAGCCCGTCAAGCTTGCGCAGAAGCGCCGCGTCGGCCGTACCCGGATCGATGACGACCGCATGCGTGCGCTCCGCGTTAACGACGACGTAAGCGTTCGTCTCGAGCGCGCCGAGACTATAGGCGTGAAAAGTCAGCATGTCGGTACGCGCCTCATACGCCGGACAAAACGTCGCGGAGCTCTTCCAAGATCAACTTCTGGTAACCGGTGCCTTCGCCGTAACGCGCCATGATCTCCTTGCGGGCGGCCGTGAGATTGTCCTGATAGTCCGCCGCTTCCCGGTCCGGGTTCGCCTGTTTGAACGCGACCATCGGTTCTTGGATGTACTTCGGACGAGGTCCCCATTTGCCCAGCACGTGGCCGCCCGTGTCCGCGATCAGCACGACCGGAAGCGAACGTCCGCCCATGACGAGGAACTGGTCGATCAAGTCGAGATGCTGCTCCATGATGAACACCTCGGTAGGAATGCCGCCCTTCTCCATCGCGGAGAACACGACCGGAATATTCCGCACGACGTCCCCGCACCAATCCGCCGCGATGATGACGCACCGTAGGTCGTCCCGGTTGTTCAAGGACTCGAAGAACGACTCGGTATCGGCGTCCTGCCATTCGAACCCGGACAGCACGGCCCGGAACGAATCCTGATTTTTCGTCATGCCGTCCGCGAACTGCCCCGGCGTAATTCCCTTACCCAAGTAATTGGCTATTTGTTGGCTCATGTTGCCATCTCCCCGATTAAACGGCTGCTCGCCGTTACATATTTTTGCCCCGCTTGCGCAGGTATTGATAGATGAAATAAGCGATTAGAACCGCCAGCGCGATCAGAATGATCGGCTGCACGTATTGCCCCGCCTTGTCGTCGATGTTCTCCCAGTTGTCGCCGAGCGACTTGCCGAGCCACACGAACAGGATCGACCACGGGATCGAAGCCAGCAGCGTCAGGATCGTGAAGACGCTTAGCTTCATTCTCGCCATGCCGGCCGGAATCGAAACGACTTGCCGCATGACCGGCACGAACCGTCCGGTGAAGACGATGATCGTTCCGTACTTCTCGAACCAACGCTCCGCGATATCGATATGCTTCGGCTTCAGATGCAGGTACTTGCCGAACTTGTCCAGGAACGGCCTGCCCCCGTAGCGCCCGATCGCGTACAACAGCCACTGTTGCAGAAGCGCGCCGATCGTGCCGCAGATGACGGCGACGGTGAACGAGATTTCGCCTTGGAACACGAGATATCCCGCATAGGCCAGCACGATTTCGCTCGGAATGACTTCGATCGCTAGACCAATAATGATTCCCCAGAACCCTAAGCTCTCGATCCATACGAGCAGTTGGTGCACGATATCGTGCAACGTGTCCATCATCGTCCAAAACCTGCTTTCTATTCCATAATGACGTTACTATTCTAGCATAGAGCACGACTCTTCTTCCAGTTTAGTCCCTTCGCTAGAAATTAGAACGGGCTTGTCATGACGATGCGGACAGGCGCATACACTGCGGTAGGTGGACAAAGTTGAAGAGGAGAGAGCGACATGAGCAAAATCGTATTGCTGAATCGGAAAAAGCTGCAAATGTACGGCATTCTCGCGCTCGTCGTCATATTGGCGGGAGCCTACTTCGGGTGGCAGCAATCCAAGTCGTCGGTCGCGACGTCGGCGTCGGACAACGTTCAGGTGTATCACCTGGTCACGGGCGAATTCTCGTCCGAGGCCGACGGCAAGAGACTCGAAGCCTATCAATTCGTGCCCGGCTCGATCACCGTGAACAAGAACCAGCCGGTCGAGCTTCGCATCTCGGGCATCAACGGCCAATCGCATCCGTTCGTCATCGAAGGTCTCGGTATCGAAGCCACGGTCAACAAAGGCAAGACGACGGTCGTCAAGTTCACGCCGAAGCAGGCGGGTACCTACACGATCATCTGCCAGACGCATACCGAGCAAAACTCGGGCGCGCCGATGATCGGTTATTTGTACGTGCAATAACGACTAACGTTTCAACTCGTTTCATCACGGACGCCTTTGCGGCGTCTTTTTTTCTGTCGTTATGGCGCCTGCCCCCTCCATCCGCCCATTCCGGTGACGACTCCCCCGCCCCCCGCATACCGTATCGCAAGAGAGGCAAGGTGATGCACGCGTGAAAATGTTCCAAGAAAAGCACGCCTCCCCGCTCCCGACTCCGCGCAGCATTCGCAGAGCTTGCGGCAACGAATTGTATCGGACGGTCAAACGGCTGAAGCAGCACGTCCCCGCCCCGCTCGTCGCGCAAGCCGAGGAGTTGTACGTGCGGAAGGTGATCGGCAACCTGCTGTGGATCCATGAGAACCGCAGCAACCGCAAGGCGTTGGCCGACTGGTGGGACGAAACGGTGAGCGAGGAGATCGCGCAGTTGTGGAACGTGGACCGGACGCGGCTGATGCAGGCTTTTCGCGCGGCGTTCGGGGGATAAGGAAACAGATAGAGCAAGTCTAATCGATACAGGACGGAGCGAATCTGGCTTCGTCCTTGTTTGCGTTCGGATAGAGTCACGATCTTTAATTTACTCAATAGATTGTGTAGTTCGTTAGGTGTTAACGCTTTCATGGACGCGCTACTATGAAGGATATGGAAGGGAGGGGGCTCTTCTTATTCAAGTTGCTGTCTCTTGAAGATCCACTTATATGAAGGAGGATGCAAGATGTCGAGAAGAATGTCTAGAAAAGTGTTGGTCTTGCTGTGCAGCCTGATGCTAACCGTTTCTTCGATGCCGTTCGTCGCCAACGCGACTGGGGGCGGAGATACGGTCGTGTACGACATGCAGGCGGATTCGAGCATTACCGCGGCTGCCGAAGGCTCTGTTTTCGATGGAACGGACTATCTTCAGAATAGCGGAGGTACGCGCTCGGTCGAGGCGTATAACGGCGGCAAGTCGATTCACCTGTCCGCAAGAACCAGCGACTACAACGGCGTGGATATAAAGCTGAACGCGCTTGGCTTGACCCCCGGCGTTGCGTATTCGTTCACGGTCAACGGCCACGTCGAAGGCAGCGTAACCGTGCCGGCCTCCTCCGTGATCGTGTTAAGCAATCCGAACGCGTTCGGGCCTTACGGCAACTACCAATGGCTCGAGAACGGACCTCTGACGGCGGGAGACTTCACGCTCGACTATACAACAACCTTCACCGCTTCCGATATCTCGGCCATCGCGAACAATTCCTACTTCCGCATCCAGACGAACGCGGACGCGCAGAACGTTCCGTTCTACGTGGACAGCATCGTCGTTACGAAGGCTGCCCCGACCGTCATCTACGACATGCAGGAGGATGCGGGTATTAGCGCAGCCGCCGTAGATTCGGAGTTCGGCTATA
The DNA here is from genome assembly GCF_042675445.1 of Cohnella sp. GCM10027633. Taxonomy (NCBI): domain Bacteria; kingdom Bacillati; phylum Bacillota; class Bacilli; order Caryophanales; family Paenibacillaceae; genus Cohnella; species Cohnella sp. GCM10027633. The sequence continues at coordinate 64,352 of NZ_JBHTGV010000011.1, forward strand.
CGGACTATCTGCAGAATAGCGGCGGAACCCGCTCGATCGTCGCCTACGAGGGCGGCAAATCGATTCATCTCTCCGCGAGATCCGGAGACTATAACGGCGTGGATATCAAGCTGAACTCGCTCGGATTGACCGCAGGCATGGAATACACGTTCACGGTCAACGGGCACGTGGACGGCGACGTAACCGTGCCGGCCTCTTCGGCGATCGTGCTCAGCAATCCGAACGCGTTCGGACCGTACAACAATTACCAATGGCTCACGAACGGACCTTTGACGACGGGCGATTTCACGCTTCAATACAAGACCGCCCTAACTTCTACCGATATCGCCGCCATCGCGGGCAATTCCTATTTCCGCATTCAGACGAACGCCGAAGCGCAGAACGTTCCGTTCTACGTGGACGGTATCGTCATCACGCAAACCGCCGCTGCCGCGGTTCCGGAGTGGGATCTGAACCTCGACTCCCTGCATGAGGCTTACGAGAACGAATTCCTGTTCGGCAACGCGGTCTCTTCGAACCAGATCGCGAATGCCGAATTCGTCGACATGTACAAGCTTCATTACAACGTTCTGTCAGCGGAGAACGAAATGAAGCCTCAATATCTCAGTCCTTCGGAAGGCGTATATACCTACGCCAACGCGGACGCCTTGGTCGATTGGGCGCTCGACAACGATATCCTGGTGCATGGTCATACGTTGGTATGGCATTCCCAATCCGCGGACTGGCTGACGAAGAACGCCGACGGAACGCCGCTAACCCGCGCGGATGCCAAAGCCAACATGGCGGATTATATCAGCAACGTAGCCGGCCACTACGAAGGCAAAGTTATCTCCTGGGACGTCGTGAACGAGGCGTTCTCGGGCGGCAGCTTCAACGGCGACTGGAAAAAATCCCTGCGCATGGGCGGACAGGACGGATCTCCTTGGTATCTAGCCTATGCCAACGGCGCGGACGAAGAGGCGGGAGAGAGCGGCGCGGACTACATCTATGACGCTTTCGTTCAGACTCGTCTAGTCGATCCGAACGCGACGTTGTATTATAACGACTTCAACGAGGAAGCCCCGAGCAAGCGCGACGCGATCGCCGCGATGGTCGAGGATCTTAACGACCAGTGGGCGGAGGACGAACGCAACGAAGAGCCTGATCGCCTGTTGATCGAAGGGATCGGCATGCAATCGCACTACTTCACCGAGTCCCTGAGTATCGAGAATGTCGAGAATGCCATCAAGCGGTTCATCGAGACCGGCGCGAAGGTTACCGTGTCCGAGCTAGATGTTCCGGTAGGCAATTATCTCAACTACAATACCTCTCCGCTTACGCAGGAGCAAAAGGTGGTACAGGCGCAGGCGTACGCGCAGCTGTTCCAGCTGTACAAGAAATATGCCTCCTCCATTGAACGCGTGACCCTCTGGGGCATCGCCGACCAGCATAGCTGGCGCTCCGAAGGCGATCCGTTGATCTTCGACAGGCTGTATGCCGCCAAGGAGGCATACCGTGCGATCATGGATCCGGACGGATACATTGCCGAGCACCCTCTGCCTCTGCCGCAGACGATTCCGGAAGCGTCTGCCGCGGCAGGAACGCCGGTCATCGACGGGGAAGCGGACAGTGTCTGGACAAGAGCGACGGCGATCAACGTGAACACGAAGCCGAACGGCCAAGCGCAACAGGCCGCGACCGCGGAGGTCAGGACGCTGTGGGATAACGATTACTTGTACGTATATGCGAAAGTATCCGATTCCGAATTGAACAACGCGTCCGCGAATCCTTGGGAGCAAGACTCGGTCGAGGTGTTCCTGAGCGAAACGTTGCATAGAGGCGCGGAATACAAAACAGGAGACGGCCAATACCGGGTAACCTTCGAAGGCAACGAGTCCTTCAAGGACAGCAGCACGGCAACAGGCTTCGAATCTTCGGCGAAGATCGTGGACGGCGGCTATGTCGTGGAGCTGAAAATTCCGTTCCGCGTCATCGAACCGGCGGTTGGCGCCACGGTCGGATTCGACGTTCAGCTCAACGACGCTTCCACAAGCATCGGAAGGAAGCTTACCGTCTGGAGCGATCTGAAAGCGAACGGCTATAATACGACGGAAAATTGGGGCGAGTTGACGCTAGCCGCGGCGCCGGTCACTTCGGGGCCATCCAACCCGATCGTGTTCGTGCCTAGCGAGCCTGGGATCAGCCAAGTCGGCGGCGTCGTGACGATCACGCCGACCGTAGCCGTGAACAACGGAGCGGCCACGGCAAGCATCTCCGGCAGCAACTTGAACAAAGCCTTGGAACAAGCATCCGCAAACGCCGAAGGAAAGAAACGGGTTGCCGTAGAAATCCCCGCGCAAGCCGGCTCGACTTCCTACGAAGTGAGTTTGCCGACATCGAACCTGAAAGATTCGGGCACGACCGTCATTTCGATCAAGACGGAGCAAGGTTCGGTCGATCTGCCGGGCGACATGCTCTCCAAAACGGAAGTCGGCACCGAGGACTCCGTAACGATTCGCCTGGGCAAAGCTTCGACCGCCGGACTCGGCGACGAAGTTCGCAAGCAAATCGGCGACAGACCGGTCATTAACTTGGAAGTTCTGAGCGGCGGCAAAGTCATCGCCTGGAACAACCCGAACGCGCCCGTGACCGTATCCGTCCCTTACAAGCCGACGGCGGAAGAGTCGGCGAATCCGGATGCCATCGTCATCTGGTACATCGACGGGCAAGGCGTTGCGACTCCGGTACCGAACGCGCGTTACGACGCGGCTACCGGAACGGTCGTCTTCAAGACGACCCACTTCAGCAACTATGCCGTAACTTATGCGGCAAATACGTTCGGCGATCTGGCGTCCGTACCTTGGGCGAAGAAAGCGATCGAAGCGATGGCCGCGCGCGGCATCATTGCCGGCACGTCCGACGACGCGTACGCGCCGAACGCTTCCATCAAGAGAGCGGACTTCCTCCTGCTGCTCGTTCGCGCGCTGGAGCTTCGCGGAACGGACGGAGCGGCTGCGACGTTCGACGACGTCGACGCATCGGCATACTACGCCGACGCGGTGAAGATCGCCGGGCAGCTTGGAATCGTCCAAGGAACGGGCAACAACCAGTTCGGTCCGGACAGCCCGATTACGCGCCAAGACATGATGGTACTCGCGATGCGCGCCTTGAAGGCGGCTGGCAAGCAGCCGACGGGCACGGGCTCGCTCGAATCCTTCGACGACGCCTCGCTCGTCGCGGCTTACGCGCGAGACAGCGCGGCTGCTCTCGCGACTGCCGGCATCGTGACCGGCTCGGGCGGCAAACTCGATCCGCTGGGCTCTCTCACGCGCGCCGAAGCGGCGGTCATTCTCCACCGGTTGTGGAGCAGATAAGCAAATAGAGGCTGAGAATACGAAAAACGGTTGGGTCGCTCCTGCGCCCAACCGTTTTTGTCGTGCCGTATTCGGTTAACCGATGATCGCGAACGTCTCGACGCCCGCGGGAATCGTCCGCGTGCGGAACAAGACTCCGTTGGCGTTGAACAGCCGCAGCGTATACGAGACGGTCGTAAGCGTGCGGATGTTATTGAAGCGAGCGACGCCGAATCGGTCGAAGCTCGCGGTAGAGACGAGCGTGCTGCCTCTGGACAGACGAGCGAAAAATCCCGTCGTATCGAACGGCACGCCGCTGGACTGCACCCATAGAACGGTCAGCCGGCTGAAGATCGGACCCGTGATCGACGCGCGGGGGCGGGCGCTCGCTTTCAAGCGGACGATGCGGGATATGCCGCCGTCCGGCAAAGGCGGTTTGGGACGTTTGACGGCCATGGAATCACTCCTTGTCGCTATTTGCTTCAATGTATGAGACGACCTTCGAAGCAACCACGGACGACTCCCCACTTGCACGTCCAAATATTCGCCCAAAAGCAGATTGCGACGACGGGCGTTCGTTCACGGGCCGGAGCGTGCTTACGTCGGCTCATCCAAGAGCAGCAGCGCCCGGTCGCGCCAATCTTCGTCGTCCAGCCGCGCGATCTCCCGCGCCAGCGTCTCGGCTTCTTCGCGTCGCCCCAAGATGAGCAAACACCGGGCGGCATGGTATTGCGCGGCGATCGTGAGGCCGAATTGCCGATCGTTCGCCGGGCTCTCCATGGCGGCGACGTGCCGGGCGAGCTCGCGGTAGCGCGCGAAGAACGCCGCCCCGGCGGCCGCCGCCTCCTTCGCCGCGACCGCGTCGCCGGCTTCATGGCGGGACGCCGCCAAGTTCGCCATCGCCGCCAGCGCGGCGGTTTGCCCTTCGCGGCTGAAGCGATCCAGCCGCAACGCCTCGCGCAAGCTGCTCGCCGCTTGCGCAACGTCCCCCAGCTCGGCATAAGCGATGCCGAGCTGCAAGCGCAGCGGCGCGGACTGCGGTTCATACCGCAGTCCCGCCGCCAACAGTCTCGCCCGCTCCCGCAACGGCAGGAGCGGGGCGAGCCCCGGGCGAATCCCGGCGATCGCCGGATTCGCCTCCAACGCCGCGCGCAAATGCGCGGCGCGTGCTTCCGGCGAGGCCGCGATCGCGGCCCTGCCGGAAGCTTCCAGGGCGGCGCCCGAGCGCGTCGCCGCCCATAGCCCTGCCGCCGCGCCCGCAGCAAGCAGCGCGGCAAGCCCGACGCGGCCGAGGCGCCGCCGGGCGCCGGTCGGGCCGCGAACCTCCGCGCCCGCGCGCTCGTGCGGGCGGCCGCTAACCCCTCCATGCAGCTGCAGCCAGGCGAGCAGCAGCAGCCATACGAACGCGTACGACCAGTCGAAGTCGACGAACGCGTGCGCGAGCAACACCACAGCCGGCGCAATGTACTCTCTTCTGCCTTGCCGCCACATCCTTGCGAGACCTAAGCCCAACATTGCGAGCAGGACGGTCAGTCCGACGACGCCCGTGTCGAGCAAGATAGCCAAATATCCATTATGCACCTCGTTGCCCACGTAAGGCTCGCTTTGATACAAGCCGAGCATCGTCCGCCAGCTGTCCCCGCCGTAACCGAACCACGGCCGATCCATGAACATCGCAAGCGCGTCCTTGTACAACAGGAACCGCGAAGTCGCCGTCTCGTATTGGCCCGACAGCCGTTCTCCCGCTGTCCCCGCCCACAGTCCGTATGCGCCTGCGAAGCCGATCGTCGCGGCCGCCCACGGCAGCAGACGGGACAGTCGTCTGCCGCCGTCCGCGGAACGGCTCATTCCGTACCGGATCGCCGCGAACGCCGCCAAGCCGGACATGCCGCAGACGATCACGGCGAGCCCGCCGCCGAGCGATATCCCGTCCCCCGAGCCGTCCGCCGATGGCATCCAGCGCCATGCGGCAAGCGCGGTCAGCACCGAGCCGGCAGCCGTTATGCCCAAGATTGAGATCCATCTTGCGCGGCGATTGGCCGGCGATAGCCCAATCGCCAACGCGACGCCCAGCAGCAACGCCGCGTACGAGCCTCGCGATTCCGTCAGCAGCAGCGCGCCGCCGTAAGGCACGGCGGTGCAAGCAGCCAGCCACGTCTGCCAGTCTCTGCTCTTCACCTTCGCCAGCCACGTCTGCCAGTCTCCGCTCCTCCCCTTCGCCAACCAAGTCTGCCAGCCCTTACTCTCTCCCTCCGCCAACCGCTTTTGCCAACCCCGGCTTTTCCCCTCAGCCGTAGCCAGCACCTGCAACTGCATAAGCAAGAACGCAGCCAGCAAAGCTCCGTAAGCGTTCGGATATTGCATATAGCCCGCCAAACGGGCCCCTACGGCCGACACTTCCGGATCCGAGAACGTCATCACGATGTCCGGGTGCGCGTAGAAGCCGAGCCAGCCGAGCCAGCCAGTGATGAGCAACAGCGCTCCGGTCGCTTGAATAGCCGCGTTCCCCCATTCGCGGCTGCGCCTATCGCGCCAGACCGCGCCGAGCAGAAGCGCCCAGCAAGCGTAGGCGAGCCAGCGCAACGCGGCGTCCGCCGAGCCTTGGAACGACGCCGGATGCCCGAGTAACGACGTTCCGTAGAGCGCCGCCATGCCAAGCGGGAGCAACGCCCAAGCGGCTCCTTCGATCGCCCGCCGAAGCCATAACCCGATTATCGCAAGCGCGAGCGCTCCTAGGTATAACATTCGTTCGAAGTCGTAGAACTCGCGATCGAAGTACAAGCCGGATCGATACGCACCCGCGCCTAGCACCATCGCCGCGAACAGACATCCGGCGGGAGCGGCCAGGCGCCGCGCCCCTATCCTCCATCTTTCCATTCCGAACCGCCTCACCTTGCCATCCCTCCGTGTCCTGAGCGATACCCTGTTTCATTAACGTAATTAAACCATCCGAAGGTGCAGATCGCCAAATAAAAAAGGCCCTCTCGGGCCTAACGTCCATGCGATCGCTCAGTTTCGAATTCTCTCGGTCTTTACTAGAACCGCTTCTTCGCGGCCGTCGATTCCCTCCGCAACTCCGCGTGCTTCTCCACCTGTTGCCGCAAAATCAGAGCCCGGAGCGGACGCATCATGTCCGGTTCGGTCACGTGCATTTTGGCGCCGATCAGCACTTTGTCTTCCTGACGTTCGCGGCGGATAATCTCGAGCTCGCAGTTGAACCCGAAGCCGATCTCGACGTTCGCCTTCAACCTCATATTCCGATTGATCTGCGGGGCGTCCGGTCCCGAGAAGCCGATGCCGGACAAGCTGATGTCGTGTACCGTCAGCTCGAGCGGCTGCTCCAATCGAACTTCTTCTCCGGACTCCGTCGACGCGAAGTACACCTGCGCGTTGCCGGTAATGGACACCCGCGGATGCTCGCGCCGTTCTTTGAACCGCTTCTGCAGGTTCGGCGGCTGCAGCAGCGCGATCGCTCCCTCGTACTTGGCGAACACGATCGACTGGATCGTCTGCAGACCCGCCGGCGAATAGACCGTAATCTTCACCGTCTCGCCCAGCTCGAACTGTTCGAAGTCGTGCAGCTCCACCTCGAACAGCTCGCCTTCGACGTGAGTCATGACCCCCGTAGTTACGAAGTTCGTGCTCTCGACCACGGTCCGACAATGCAGCAACACGTTCAACGGCAGCAGATCCTTATCGTCCGAGACACCTTTTTTCACATTATCCGCCTGACTCATCCGCTGACCATCCTTCCGATTCCATACATCGCGCTCTATCCAGTCTTATATGAAAAAAAAGCAGCCTCCGTTATGGAAGCTGCGCGATATCCCTACAATACCCGTTACGGGTCTCATCGGCAGCCAGGCTGTCATCGTTCTCGCGAACATTAGACCCTGTAGCTTTGCGTCCTCGTCTTTCGGCGAGTTTGCCAGTATCGTAGCCATAACGTGATTCTTGGAAATGATTGTAGCATAGTTCCGAGGCCCAAGATATCGTTTTTCGTAAAATTCGATAATATTCGAGCCTGCCTCAACTAGCGGTGACGACCCGGTTGCGGCCTTCGTTCTTCGCCTTGTACAGTGCCGCGTCCGCCCTGGAGAACAGGTCGCGCAAGTATTCCTTCGGATTGTCGACGGTGAACTCTTCGCTCGCTTCGGAGACGATGCCCATGCTGATCGTTACGTTCACTTGCTCCTCGCCCGCCGGCACGCGATTCGTGCTTACCGCATGGATGATGCGATCCGCCAGCAGCTCGGCTTGCTCCCGGTTCGTGTGCGGAAGGTAGACGGTGAACTCCTCTCCGCCGTATCTGGCGAGGATATCCGTTCTGCGAAGCTTCGACCGGACGATGTCGGCCGTGCTGCGGATCACTTCGTCTCCGACGAGATGACCGTAACGGTCGTTGATCTGCTTGAAGAAGTCGATGTCGAATAAGAACACGGAGAACGGAATTCGGTATCGGACGTTAAGCAGCACCTCGTGCTCCATCTGCTGCATGAGATAACGCCGGTTGAAGCAGCCTGTCAGCGCGTCGGTAACCGCCATCTGCTCGAGCTTCTGGTTCACCCGGAACAGCTCCTCCTGGATGGCGATGAGCTCGAGATTGCGTTCGTGCAGCGCTTCGTTCTTCCGGTTCATCTCGTCGACCAGCTTGCGAAGCTCCGATACGTCGTGGAACGTGATGACGCGGCCGAGCAGCGTCTTCCGGTCGTCCAGAACCGGCGATATTTGGATCGACACGTGACGTCCGGCCGCATCCTGCATCGCGTATTCCAGTTGGTTTCTCTCCTGCGGATGGTGAACGTACCGGTACAGGAACTCGTATACTTCGCCTTGCGTCTGCAACGGAGACAGCAGCTTGTCCATCTCGAATTGCTCGCCTTTGGCGACGCGCGCGAACGGGGTAGCGCCCCGATTGACCTCGAGCACCTTGCCGTTCTCGTCGATGACGATGACTCCGGTCGTCATATGCTCGAAGATATCCCGCTGCGCCATGCTGAGCAGGTCGAACATGCCGAAGCGGTAGATCGAGATGACGAAGCACATGTCGGACAGCAGAATGCCGAGCGCCAGCAAGCCGGGCACGACGGGCAGCCATTCCTGGAGCAGCACGTTGACCAAGATGTCGAGGAGGCCGAAGCCAGTCAACACGAATATGCCGAGCAGCGCGATCGCCATCTGCTTGCGTTGATTGACGGAAATAACCGTCTTCATCGCCTGGAACATGCTCATGAGCGCGGTGAAGAAGTAAGCGATCTGAATCAGGACGAGCAGCCAGAATACGGGTCCGTATACACGCTCCAAGTAGCTTCCGCTTACCGGCGACATGAAGATATGTTCGGGATTCCACATCGCCAAGCCGATGCACGCGAACGCCGGGAGGAGATACAGCAGCGTCTTGCCCGGATTCAAGGTCGAGGATCTTCCCGTCAGGAAGAACACGAACATAAGCCAACCCGGGCCTAACAACCCCATCGAGGCGAAAGACATATTAATGAAGAACAATTGATACTCGGGGATATCCGTCATAATGACGGCGAACTGTCCGAGCGGCCACAGCATCATGACGAAATGAAAGGCCAAATACACTTTGTGCGTATGCGTGATCCGATTGAATGCGATTACGCAGACGAACAATACGAATAGACAGACGAATAGAATAAAATCGGGACGAAGAAACGCCAAGGGCATTCACTCTTTCATCGACCGTAATGTGAAAGAAGATACAAACCCAATTTTACCATATCGCGTCATAACGCGACAGGTAATCTGACGATTCTGTTCGTAATTTATTCGTTTTTTTACAAAATCAAAGGACTTTTTACCTTCTTCGTCATGACCGAAGACTCATTTATTTCAAGTGTTTTTCCATAAACGGGGATATTCCCAAGTAATCCCTGAAAGTCTCGTATTCTAGCATCGCGGTTTCGGCCGCCGGCTGGCGGCTCTTGACGGCGCGGATGAGAATGTTCTTCGGCGTGTGCTCCAGATCGATGAACTCGAGCAGCTGCACCCGGTAACCGGACGTTTCGAGCAAATTCGCCCGAACGGCGTCGGTAACGAGCGCGGCGAAACGTTCCTTCAGAATTCCGTGCTTCAGCAGCGGCTTCAGCACCGGCTGCGACAGCTGGCGGAACAGCTCGTGCTGGCAGCAAGGAACCGACAAGATGACGCTCGCGCTCCAGCCGATCGCCTTGAGCAGCGCCGCGTCGGTCGCCGTGTCGCAGGCGTGCAGCGTCACGACCATGTCGACGGTGTCGAGCCCTTCGTAACGCGAGATGTCGCCGACGGAGAACGATAGCTTGTCCCACCGCAGACGTTCGGCAAGCTCGCCGCATGCCGCGATGACGTCCTCCTTCAGATCGAGCCCGATGATGCGGACGGGCAAGCCTTCCTTGATGGCGAGCAAATAGTACAGCGCGAACGTCAAGTAGGATTTGCCGCACCCGAAGTCGACTATCGTCAATTCCCTGCCTCTAGGCAGCTCTTCGATCACGTCGGAAACCATCTCGAGGAACCGGTTAATCTGCCTGAACTTGTCGTATTTCGCTTTGACGACTTTGCCCTCCGGCGTCATGACCCCCAGCTCGATCAGGAACGGAACCGGCTCTCCGTCCGGAATGACGTACGACTTGCTGCGGTTATGCTCGGGAGGCGCCGCCGGCGCCTTGGCCGTCGGCTTGCGCACGAGCAGCGACAATGCGCCCTTCTTGTTGCTCAGCACCTGCACGTCGGCGTCCGGCGTCTTGAACAACGCTTGCTTGTACCCCGCCATCGCCGCCTCGAGCCGCTCTTGAAGCTTGTCTTGCGGGACATTGTCGTGATAAGCCTTATTGTTCACTTGGCTCTCGAATTGATAGAATAGTCCGTTCTTCAGCCGTATCGGCCGAACCGTCAGTTTGCGGGACGCATCCGGGCTCTTGTCCTTCGGTCCGCTGAACGAAGCTTGCAGCAGCTTGCCTTCGAGGGCCAGTTCTCCCGCGAACGTCTCCCATTCCGCGTTGCGGCCGGCCTTCGCGCCGTTCCGTATATCGTTCATCCGATATTCTCCTTCATAAGCGCCTGCCATTGCCGGCGTCCTTCCTCCAGCTCGCTTCGCGGCATGCCGCCGCTCGAGAGCGCTTCGTCGCCGCGCGCGGAGAGCCGCTCGTAGAATTGCTCGCCTTCCCGGGCGGTCACGCCGGACTCCTCGAACAGCTCGTACAGCAAATCCTCCGCGTCGGCGAAGCTCGCGCTCTCCTCGCGCCACGACCAGATCGACCGCTTCGTCTCCACGGCGATCCGGTAAGGCTCGAGCTTGACCATCAACCCGTCGGCGCGTTCGCCGACGTTCCAGCCTTCGATCTCCGCGCCTTCCCGAAGCAAGTACAAGTTCAATCGAAGCGCCTTCTCGTAACGCGGCAACGCCTGCTCTTCCTGGTCCAGGTCGGCGAGCAGGTCCGCCTCCTCCTCGAGGAACGCGGCGATGACCGCGACCGTCTCCGCGTTCGGCACGCCGCCTACCGTCAGCATCTGCAGCAACTGCTCGTCGGTCAAGCCCATCGCGAGCCGCGTTCGAATCCGAAGCTCTTTGCTTAGGAACTCGTCGATGAGATCGAGCGCCTCGCGCTGCTTCATCTGCTCCTTCAGCCCCATCGAACGGCCGAGCACGAGCGCCGCCTGGGAGATCAATCTCATTAGATAGTCTCTCTCGAGCATGCTTAGTTCCCCGTCCTTTGAACGAATGCGACGATGGCGTCTGCGAATGCGCGAGGATCTTCCATCATGCCCATATGACCGACGTTCGGGAGCGTAACTTGCTCGATATTCGGCTTGGCGACGGGAAATCTTCTCTCCGCCGGAATGACTTCGTCTTTCTCTCCCGCCAGCAGCAGGATCGGCAATTCCGAATTCGCGAGCGCGGACGTGCGGTCCGGGCGATCGCGCATGCCGAGAGCGCAACCGATCGCGCCTTGCGGCGACGTGCCGTAGCCGATATCCAGCGCCTTCTTCAAGCTCGGGTTAGACTCTCCGCGATGTTCCGGCGCGAACAGCTTCGGCACGAGACCGGTCACGAACGGGACGACGCCGTCCTTCCCGATCGTCTCCGCCGCCTTGTCCCGGTTCGACTTCGCCGCATCGCCGTCGGCATATGACGTCGAATGCGCCAAGCCGAATCCCGCGAGCCGCGCCGGGAAACTCTCCGCAAGCGCCAACGTGACATAGCCGCCGAGCGAATGGCCGATCACGATCGCTTGACCGATGCCGAGGCGATCCAATAGCTCTACCATATCGCCTGCCAAGCTCTCCATCGTATAGATGCCGTCGCCGCCGGGCGATTCGCCGTGACCGCGCAAGTCCGGCGCAATGACGCGATAGCGTTCGGTTAACAGCGGAGCGACTTCGTCCCAATATCGATGGCTTCCGCAATATCCGTGCAGCAAGACGATCGGCAACCCGCTTCCGTTATCCGCAGCGAACATATTCATACACATCCTTCGTTAAGTTTAGTAAGGTTTACCCTTGATTTCCGTCAGCAAATCGGCGATCTCTTGCGCCATTCCCATGACCTTGTAGAGAGAAGTCGTCTGCAGCGTCCAGTACGGCTTCGGTCCCGTCCGGTTCACGATGGCGGCAATGCTGTACGCGCCGATCGGAGGAAAGCCCCGGCCGACGGACTGCGCCGGGACGAGCGGACCTTCCGAGACGAGATACGCGCCGACGCTCTCGGGCCGTCCGAGGCACGCGTCTATCGCGATGATCGTCCGCGTCCCGTCGTTATTATCGGCGGAGAGCCTTTCGGCGAGCAGCGGCAGCCGGTCGGCGTCGCACGGCTCGCGCATCGTTCCGATGACGCGGGGGAAGCCGCGTTCTTCCAGCATCGTGCCGACGAGCGGACCCAGGCTGTCCCCGGTGGAACGGTCCGTGCCGATGCAGACGAACGTCAGCTCGTCCAGCCCGCGGTCGCGGCATATTCTCCTGATGAAGTCCGCGACGCCCGCGGCGTCGACGCGCTTGGCCGCATTGTTCGTTCGATCGGTCATATTCTTCGGTTCCCTCGCCGTCTCCATGTTACTTACAGGTTACCATTCCGATGCGCGGAATGCCAACGTCCCGCTTCATGGCGGGGCACTCCACTCTATGATACAATGGCTGCATCCCTATTACCGGAGAGGAAGTTACGACGATGGATCTTAACGTGCCGAATCAACAGAACGTCGAATATATGATCGAGGCGATCAAGACGAAGCTGCGCATGGCGACGGGCGCCGCGATGCAAGCGTCCAGCTTCTCGGTCGAAAAGTACGAGGACATCAAGGATATTTACGATATGATCGCGTCCAAGGACCGATTCAGCATCAGCGAAGTCGAAGCGCTCGTCTCCGAGCTCGGCAAGCTGAGAGGCTAAGCCTCCGCGACCGCGTCTTGCGGCAACGTTCCCCCGAGGAACGTTGCCGTTTTTCTTTTTCGCCGTTTGGTGGCGTTTTCATCATTTTTTTCGATGAGTTCCATGGAAAACGCTAGCTAACTCGTTTCCAATCTCTGCTGGTATGATGGCTTAAAGGAAATGGCAGGGGGCGAAAAAGATGTTGCTTCACGATTACGCGGCCTATAAAATATGGGAAAGCAATCAACGGGAATTGACAATCGAACTCGAAAGATCGGCCGGCGGCACCCGGCGCGCGAAGCGCCCGAACGTTCGCGCGCTCCTATCGGCGCTTGCCGGGCTGTTCCGCTAGACGATCCGAAACCGGAAGCGCGGTGAACAAGCTTGGATATGATCTATTTGCGTTCCTTCATTGAAGTCGCTCGCTGCCAGAGCTTCACGAAAGCCGCGGAAACCCTCGGATACGTGCAATCGAGCGTAACCGCCCATATCCAGAAGCTGGAGAGCGAGTACGGCGTCGTCTTGTTCGAGCGGTACGGACGGAGCATGCGGCTCACTTCCGCCGGGAAGCAGTTGCTCGACGTCTTCGAACGAATCACCGCCCTGTACGACGATTCCAAGCGCCTCATTTCGCGGCAAGCGACGGGCACGTTGGAGATCGGCACGATCGAGTCGCTCATGGCGTTCTTCCTGCCTCCGGTATTCCGCGCTTTCTTCGAGTGTTATCCCCAAGTCAACCTCCAGGTCGATTCGCTCGTCGAAGCGAACATCTACCATGCGGTCGAAGCGGGGACGATCGATATCGGCATCTATATCGATCGTCCGATCGTAAGCGAGGAACTCGAATCGATACCGATCCGGCAAGAACCGCTCGTGCTCGTCGCCCAGCCCGGTCATCGGCTCGGCGGTACCGGGGCGCTTCAGATCGGACAGCTGCAAGACGAAGCTCTCATCGCGACCGAGCAAGGCTGCACGTACCGCGCGGCGTTCGAACGGCTGCTGCGGCAGAACGGCGTCAGTTACCGCATTCAGAACGAATTCGGCAATCTCGAGACGATCAAGCAATGCGTCGGGTACGGCCTCGGCATCGCGCTGCTGCCTCGACTCGCCGCAACCCGCGAGCTACGCGAAGGGCGATTGATAGAGCTCGAATTTACGCACCCCGATCTTACGTTCTATACGCAGATCATCCACCACAAGAAGAAGTGGCTGAACCCCGCGACGCGGAGACTCATTCAACTGCTGACGGGTACGGATATCCCCTCCAAGGCTCAGTCGACCGGCGGTTGATCTTGATCTTCAATACGCGCAACAAAAAACCGGCCGTCCCCTAAGGGCCCCCTAAGGGACGGCCGGTTCGTTGCGATTACCGATTCGCCAAGGAAGATACGCGCGCGTAAGCCTCGTCTTCCGGCATGCCTTTCAAGTCGAGGCCTTTCACGACCTGCCACGTCTCCACGTGCGTCGCGGTCGCGCCCGACTCGACCTCTTGCAGTTCCCCGAGCGTCTCGAGCTCGAGCATGACGCTGTTCGTATACAGCTCGAACGATACGCCGAAGTCCGGATACGTGCCTCCCGGAACGGGCGAATAGCGCTTGATGAACGTATCGCCATGATTGCTGTATGCCGCCCATCCGGCTTCGTTGTCACTGCCGAACTTGTACGGCGTCGGACCTTCGCCTTGGTTGACGACGATCGCCGACTCCGCGAACGCGATGCGCGGATCGTTCAAGCGCGCGTACGGCCACAGGACGAAGCGGCGGTTTGGCAGCAATCCCTTATCCGCGGCGGTCATCGGCACGACGGCTCTGCCGCCCGCTCCCATGACGGACAACGCCCACGGCGCGAACGTAATCGGCCAAGCGCCCTTGTTCGTCACTCGGTGCGTAACCGTAACGCCGTCTCCCGAAGCGTCGAACTGAATCTCGATCTCCTTCGCGATCTGGTTCCAGCGTTCTTCCTTCGGACGCAGCACGATGCCGCGCTCCCCGGCTTGCGCCCAATCGACCGGCTCGTTGTCCGGATACGTCGTGCGCGGCACGCGCTCCGGGCTCGTCCATAACCGATGCCCGCCGTAAATGTGCCACTTGCCTCCTCCGACGGACGCGAACGCGTCTCCGTCGTTCGTGAGCGCGTCTTCCTTGTCCTCCAAGAACAAGTTGTTCCCGCCCTGCGACGACAGGTGGATGATGCGAGGCCCGAAGTCGAGCGTCGCCAGCAGTTCTACGCTGCCGTTCGTCAGAGAGACGCACTTGCCCCACTTCTCGTGCTGAATGACTGTTATCGCTACCGACATTGTCCAAGCGCTCCCCTACACAAGATTCAATCCCATTGTATCAAATAATCGAGGCAGCCGTTAAGAACCGTTGGAACGACTCGCGTCCGGCGCCGTCCGTCTTGTACACGCCGGCGTCGCGCAGCACCGCGGCGAACTTGTCTCCGACGGCCGCTTGCAGCGCTTGCTCCGCGGCCGCCGCGTCCAGCTTCGTGCCGTGCTCCGCTAGGAGCTCCGCGATCCAGTCCGCGTGCAGCCGAAGCGGATGCGAAGGCTCTCTCAGCGCCGCCGCGTCGTAAGCTTCCGTACCCGTCAACAGACCGGCGATCCGCGCCAGTTCTCCCTGCAGGCGTCCCGGCAATACCGCCAAGCCCATAACCTCGATCAGCCCGATATTTTCGCGTTTAATATGGTGCAATTCCTTATGCGGGTGGAAAATCCCGTCCGGATGCTCCTCGCTCGTACGGTTGTTGCGAAGCACCAAGTCCAGCTCGTACGTGCCGTCGTCCTTGCAGCGCGCGATCGGCGTGATCGTGTTATGAGGCGTCTCCCCGCTGAACGCGTGCACGTCCGCTTCCGGATCGCTGTAGCCTCTCCACTTGTCCAAGACGTCCGTCGCGACCCGCATGAGCGCGCGGCGATCGGTCGCCTGCAACCGCAGCACCGACATCGGCCATTCGACGATGCCGATTCTCACGCCGGACTCCGACGCGCTCGGGTTCCAGTCGCCGACCCCGGCTTTTTCCATCGGGAACGCGTGCCGTCCGCCCTGGAAATGGTCGTGGTTCAGAATCGAGCCGCCCACGATCGGCAAGTCCGCGTTCGATCCGACGAAGTAATGCGGGAATTGCTCGACGAAATCGAGCAGCCGCTCGAACGTCGCCGGCGATATCGCCATCGGCGTATGCTCGCCCTTGAAGACGATGCAATGCTCGTTGTAGTACACGTAAGGCGAGTATTGGAAAAACCATTGTTCGTTCTGCAGCGTCACCGGCAGGATGCGCAGGTTCTGTCTCGCCGGATGGTCGATCCGTCCGGCGTAGCCGACGTTGTCCTTGCATAGCAGACAGGCCGGATAGTGCGCCTGCGGCAACGTCTTCAGCAGGGCGATCTCCTTCGGATCCTTCTCCGGCTTCGACAGGTTGATCGTGATCTCCAGCTCGCCGAACGGCGTGCCGTGCTTCCAATACCCGTTCTTCCGGATGCGCTCCATGCGGATGTAATTGACGTCGACGTTCATCCGGTAGAACCAGTCCGTCGCGCCGGCGACGCCGCGCTCTTGCGCGAGGTCGCGGAACTTGCGGTTCGTCTCCGACGGTCGCGGCATGAGCAGGCCCATGATACGCGCGTCGAACAGATCCCGGTAGACGAGCAGGTTGTCTTGCATAAGCCCTCTTGCCGCAGCCTCGTCCAATAACGGCTCAAGCAGCGACACGGGGCTGTCCGGCAACGTGCCGGGATCGACTTCCGCGGACGAGTCCGGCTCCGTCAACCCGAATAGATCGAGCAACGAGTTGCGGGCATGCTGCGTATCGAACGGATCTATAAGATCATGCTTGAGAGCGAAGGCGACGAGCCGCTCGATGTGCGTCCCGATCGATTCCGTGTGTGACATGTCGTAGGTGCCTCCTTATTCCCCGGCGTAGCCTTTCGGATTGCGGCTATGCCATTGCCAAGCGCTGGCGATGATATCCTCGAGCTTCTCGCGCTTCGGCTTCCAGCCGAGCTCTTCCCTTGCCCGCTGCGAGGAGGCGATGAGCACCGCCGGGTCTCCCGCGCGTCTCGGCTCGAATCTCGCTTGAATAGCCTGCCCGGTCACGCTGCGGGATACTTCGATCACTTGCTTGACCGAGTAACCGTTGCCGCTGCCGAGGTTGAAGATGCCGCTCTCCCCGCCTTGGCGCAGCCGATCGAGCGCCAGCAAGTGCGCGTCGGCCAAGTCGCTGACGTGAATGTAGTCGCGAATGCACGTGCCGTCTTCCGTCGCGTAGTCGTCGCCGAACACCGAGATGAACTCGCGTTGGCCGAGCGCAACCTGCAGAACGAGCGGCACAAGGTGCGTCTCCGGCTTGTGGTCTTCGCCGATCTGCCCGCCTTCGTGGGCTCCCGCCGCGTTGAAGTAGCGGAGCGACACGAACTTGATGCCGTGCGCGACGTCGAACCAGCGAATCATCTTCTCCATCGCCAGCTTCGTCTCGCCGTAGGTGTTCGTCGGCTGCGTACGGTCGAATTCGCCGATCGGCACCCGCTCCGGCTCGCCGTAAGTCGCAGCCGTGGACGAGAAGACGATGCGCTTGACGCCCGCCTTGTTCATCGCCTCGAGCAGGCACAGCGTGCCGTACACGTTGTTATGATAATACTTCGCCGGGTCCTGCATGCTCTCTCCGACGAGCGAGTTCGCCGCGAAGTGAATGACGCCGTCGATGTCGTTCTCGGCGAATACCTTCGCCATGAATGCCGCGTCGCGCAAGTCTCCGACGTACAGCTTGCCGCCAAGAACCGCCTTCTCGTGCCCTTGCTGCAGATTATCGACGACGACGACCTGCTCGCCCTTCTCGAGCAATGCGGCGACCGCGTGAGAACCGATATATCCTGCTCCGCCCGTTACGAGTACTGCCATCGTTTACGCCTCCCCCGTGATTTCGCGTACGCCGTCGCCGATGTCGCAGACGTAGAAGTCCGCGCGCAGGCCGGTTTCCGCTTCGTATTCCTTGCCCACTTCCGCGATGAACCGCTCGACCGAGTCCTGATGGACAAGAGACACGGTACAGCCGCCGAAGCCCGCTCCGGTCATGCGCGAACCGAGCACGCCCGGCACCTTGCGAGCCGCCGCGACCATCGCGTCGAGCTCGGCGCCCGTAACTTCGTAGAGATCGCGAAGCGAATCGTGGGAACCGTTCATCAATTCGCCGAACGCCGCGAGGTCGCCGCGGTTCAGCACGACCATCGACTGTTGCACGCGGTCGATCTCTTCCACGACGTGGCGGGCGCGGCGGCGGACCGTCTCGCTCCGGATCAGGTGCGCGTTCTCGTTGAATTCCGCGACCGTCAGTTGACCGAGCAGCGTCAAGCGCGGGAACGCGGCTTTCAGGTCGGCGACCGCCTGATCGCACTCGGAACGGCGCTCGTTGTACTTGGAATCGACCAAGCCTCGGCGTTTGTTCGTGTTGCCGATGACGATTTTGTATTCGCCGGATTCGAACGGCACGAGCGAATATTTAAGCGTGTCGCAGTCGAGCAGAATCGCGTGGTTCTTGCGTCCGTTCGCCACCGCGAACTGATCCATGATGCCGCATTTGACGCCGATGAACTCGTTCTCCGCGTGCTGCGACCATCTGGCGATTTCCACCGTGTCGGTCGGCTGTCCTTCGAGCGTCAGCAGCGCGAACGCCGTGACGACTTCGATCGAAGCGGACGAGGACAATCCGGCTCCGTTCGGAATCTCGCCGTGGAACAGGAAGTTATACCCTTGGCTCAGGCCGACGCCTTGCTGCGCCAGCTCCCAGACGATGCCTTTCGGGTAATTCGTCCAGTCGTCTTCTTCCGCGAAAGCGACGTCTTCGGCGGATACGACCCGCGTCAGCGGGAAGTTCGTCGAAGCGAAGCCGAGCTTGCCGTCTTCGCGAGGCGCGACGAGCAGCGTCGTGCCGAACGTGAGCGCCGCCGGGAATACCGCGCCGCCGTTGTAATCCGTATGCTCGCCGATGAGGTTGACGCGTCCTGGCGCTTGGAACGCGGAGATGCCCGTACCATCGCCGCCGAACTGTTCGATGAATTGCTGCTTAAGGGTTGGAAGGTGTGCCATCGGTTACAATCTCTCCTTGGGACGTCTAGTTTTGCTTTCAGTATACCGGACTCGAGCGCTTTCACCAATGGCTTGATATGCTTTTCATATGGAGAAATGTGACTTCCAGGCAAGCGGATACGAAGTGATCATGGTACAATGGGGGCAATGATGAGGTTCGAGGAGAGCGTTCCATGACGATAACGACGTCTTACACGTATCGGGTCGTGTCCAATCCGGTCAGCCTGCAGGCTCGCGGCTTGACCGTGCTGTTCTCGGGAGACAGCCAGACGAAGCCCGTGCATCGCATCGGGCCGAAGGTCGTCGATTATTACTTGCTGCATCACGTGCTGTCGGGCAAAGGGAGCTTCCGAAGCGGGGAATACGAGGGGGAGCTGGAGGCGGGCGCGAGCTTCCTGATCTACCCGCGCCAGCTGTTCGATTACGTCTCGGACGAAGCGGAGCCCTGGCGGTATCGCTGGGTGGCGTTCGCCGGCGCGGACGCGGAGGAGCTTGTAGACGCGGCGGGGTTCGGACAGGCTACACCGATCGTCGATACGGGGACCAGCCGTGCGCCGGGAGATCGGTGCAAAGCGATCTTCGAATGCTTCCGCGCGCGCGGGCCTTCCGCGTCGCTCGCGGCGACGGGCCACTTGCATTTGCTGTTCGCGGAGCTGCAGGCGGCCGCGGAAGGCCGCGCGGCGCAACAGCCGCTTCGCCCGGACTCGCACAGCGACGAGCTCGCGCGACTCGTCATCGGCTACCTGTCGACGCAATACGCCGAGCCGATCACGATCGAAGCGATGGCGGAGACGCTCGGCTACAACCGTGCGTACTTGTCCCGGCTGTTCAAGCGGCACGCCGGCCTGTCCCCGGTCACCTTCCTTACGAAGCTGCGCGTAGACAACGGCCGCCGGCTGCTGCGCGAGCGTCCGGAGCTGACCGTCGAGCAGATCGCCTCGTCGGTCGGCATCCAGGACGCGCTCTACTTCTCCAAGCAGTTCCGGCGCTGGTACGGCCAGTCTCCGACGGAGTATCGGAGTAACGTTATGAAGCAGCATTAATGAGACGCTCATCGGGTTTCCGCCGCAGTAACGTTATGACACATTACTATTCCGACGCCGCCGCGTGGCCGCGCGATTTAGCGTTATGACACATTACTATTCCGACGCCGCCGCGTGAACGAACGATTTAGCGTTATCACACAGCGCTATTCCGGCGCCGCCGCGTGACTGCGCGATTTAACGTTATGACACAGCGCTATTCCGACGCCGCCGCGTGACCGCGCGATTTAGCGTTATGACACAGCGCTATTCGGCCGCACCATCGTGACCGCGCGATTTAGCGTTATGACGCAGCGCTATTCGGCCGCACCATCGTGACCGCGCGATTTAGCGTTATGACACAGCGCTAATCGGCCGCACCATCGTGACCGCGCGATTTAGCGTTATGACACAGCGCTAATTGGGCAAACGCGTGGTTTCGTTACAGCATCTCCATAATATTGTTGGCCTTCAACCGATAAAAGTGAATGCGCTCGCTGCCAGATGCGGCCTCTAACAACCCTAGCTCGGTTAGTGAATGCAGCTGCGTTCTCGTAAATTGCGCTTTTTTCCCCAGGAGCTGACATGCATCTTCAACCGACAGAGGACTTGATGACCGTGTAACGGTCCGCATAATTTCCCTTTGATAGATGTTTAATGCGCGTAGCGATATGTCATCTTCCCCATACCAGACATCAAGCATCCTACTAACCGTCCGCTGGCAGGCGAATGGATTTTCTTTCAGTTTATCCGTGGAAAACCGAATAATGTTCCAATTGGCTAGCACGATCTCGTTCTGGCGATCCAGTCCGCGGCTAAACTCGTCCCGATCGATATCCCGCAAATGCGAGCCGTAGCTGTCGGACTCGACCGCGGTCGGCCGAGGAAGTCGCATATACGCCAAGTCGATAAAATAATGTTTGCCGTCGATATCGACGAATTCGAACTCCGGATACAACAAATCGAAATTGCCCAATACCGGCCACCATGCCTGCTGCAACACCAACTTCTCGCCGTATCCGTGTTTCTTGGTCAATCTGCGCAACCTCTCTCCGCTTGCCTCCGATTTATGTTTGTCCAACCAAGCAACATAGGCTCTTTCTAACGACTCCATCGGGAAGTCCTCCTTTTTCGGCAAAAAAATAACCGCCTATATCTCCGGTTGGAGAATAGACGGTGTGCTTCACGCGTTTGTAAAAATCATACATTCGATGCAATCTATTGTCAATACGTGCGGAAGTGGTAATGTTGTGACACAGCGCTATTTCGGCGCACCGACGTGACCGCGCGATTTAACGTTATCACACAGCGCTATACCGGCGCACCGACGTGACCGCGCGATTTAACGTTATCACACAGCGCTATTCCGGCGCACCGACGTGACTGCACGATTTAGCGTTATGACACAGCGCTATTTCGGCGCACCGACGTGACCGCGCGATTTAACGTTATCACACAGCGCTATTTCGGCGCAACGACGTGGCCGCGCGATTTAACGCTATGAGACAGCGCTATTCCGGCGCACCAGCGTGCCCCCGCGATTTAGCGTTATGACACAGCGCTATTCCGACGCACCATCGTGACCGCGCGATTTAGCGTTATCACACAGCGCTATTCCGCGCGCATAGGAGCGCAAGCGTGCCTGCCAATCCCCCTAGAACGTCGCTTCCCAACGCCCGGCGACTTCGCCGGCATCGTTGCGGAACGCGGACGGGAACCTCGCCCGGAGTCGCTCCAATGTGTCCTCCGACGCACCGCCGAACCGCTCGAGCAGCGCGATCGCGATGTACGGCCATGCGACTTCCGTGCCGTCGGACACGGCGAACGCGATGCCGAGCCTCTCTCGGCGCAGGCCGATCGCGAACAGGCCGTGCGCGCCGCTCTTGGCGACGACGTTCGGATCGGCGAGCAGCGCGCTCGCGAGGCGGCCGTCCGCTTCCACGTAGTCCGGATAAGCGTTCATCGCCCCGGCGATCCGGCGAGCGGCTTCCGATGCCCGCGCGTCCGGAATCGCCTCCGGCGCGGCAAGGCGCCCGTAAGCGAGCGCGATCTTGGACAGCGGCATCGCGGCGACCGGGAACCCGCAGCCGTCGCGGCCGATCGTCACCTCTTCCTCCGTCGCCCCCGTCCACATGCGAAGCGTGCCGACGATCTCTTGCTGGGCGGGGTGCTCCGGCCGTATATATCCTTCCAGCGGCCAGCCCATCATCGCGCTATAGGCGAGCACGCCAAGATGCTTGCCGGCGCACGTATGCAACAGCTTGCGCGGCTTGCCCCCGGCGGCGACGTATTCGTCCCGTTGCTTGCGGCCGACGGGAAGCGTCGGATGCACGGCCAACCGGTCTTCCCCGACGCCGGTCAAGGCGAGCATCTCCTCCAGCGTCGCGATCTGTTCCTTCGTCCCGCGGTGCGACGCCGCCATCAGCGCCAAGTGCCGATCCTCGAAACCGTATCGCTCGGCCAGCCCGTTCATGAGCCCGTTCGCCGCCTGGATCGGCTTCGCCGTCGACCGGAAATACGCCGTCGACTCCGCTTCTCCCGCGGCGAACGCGATTTCCCCGGTATCCGCCGATACGACGGCGATCCGTCCCCGGTGGACGTTCTCCAATAAGCCTCCGCGCATCATCGCTAGCAAGGGGACGTCCCCGATGTTGTTCCGCTCCGTCATAGCTGTCGTCTCCTTCTGTCTACTCTCCCTCATCATATCCAAATTGCCCGACAGGCGCAAAAAAGTAGAAGCCGCCGTTCTCCTCCCGGCTACCGGAAAGCAAACGACGGCTTCCTAACGTTAGTCTATCGCCGATTCGAACCCGTTACTCCCTCGCCCCGGCTCCGACCGGCTCCCGTTGCCGGCTCTCCCGGCCTTCGGCGGAGAAATTGACCGTATCCGATACGAGATAGAGCGGACGCCCCTTGGTCTCTTCGTAGATGCGTCCGATATACTCTCCGAGCACGCCGAGCAACGATAGCGTAATGCCGTTGAACAGCAAGCTGATCACGATGAGGGACGTCCAGCCGGGCATCGTCGTATCGGTGAACAGCCGTTGGTACAATACGACGAATAAGTAGATGAATCCGGCCGCCGACAGCAAGAAGCCGAGCACCCCGGCGAGCTTGAGCGGTTTCGTCGAGAACGACGTGATGGCGTCGAGCGACAGGCGAAGCATTTTGCGAAGCGGATACTTCGTCTCCCCCGCGAACCGCTCCTCGCGCACGTACTCGGCCGACGTCTGCTTGAAGCCCGCCCAACTGACCATGCCGCGGATGAAGCGGCTTCTCTCGCGCATCCCGGTAAGCGCGTCGCACACTTTGCGGTCCATGAGGCGGAAGTCGCCCGTATCGACCGGAATGTTGACGGACGTCATAGAGCGCAGCAGCCGATAGAACATCGCCGCGGTCGCTTTCTTGAACCACGTCTCGCCCTTGCGCTCCATGCGCTTGCCGTACACGACGTCGTAGCCCTCGCGCCACTTGGCGACCATGTCGAGGATGATCTCGGGAGGATCCTGCAAGTCCGCGTCGATCAAGACGACCGCCCGTCCGCCCGCATGGTCCATGCCCGCCGTCACCGCGATCTGATGCCCGAAATTGCGTGAGAAGTCGATCAGTTTGACCGTGCGGTCCCGCGCGCAGATGCCGCGAACGATCGACGCCGTCTTGTCGCGGCTGCCGTCGTTCACGAATACGATTTCGTACGTTTCCCCGAGCGACTGCAACACGGCCCTCAACCGGTTGTACGTCACTTCGATGACTTCTTCCTCGTTATACATCGGAACGATAACGGAAAGGAAGATCGGCTCGTTCACCTTCGATATCCCCTTTCTATGCCGGCTGCCGTCCTTAGAAGTCCCAGCTCGACCACCAGCGAATCGCGAAATTCATCCAGCCTCTGTCGATCGTGATGCCTACGTAGACCGGATAGAACCAGACGAACAGGAACGCCGTCGCGGACATGCAGGCATACGTGATCCAACGACCGTACCGGAAGCGCTCCTCGAGCCATCGGAACATCCAGACGAGGAACAGGATGAGGAGCGGCACCATCGGAAAATAATGATACAGGAACGTGACGCTTCGCGGCGCCACCATCCACGGGACGTAGAACGACAAGTACGCGACCGTGAGCGTAAGCACGATCCGGTCTTGCCGGCGAATCCATCCCTTCAGCCAGGAGAGAACCGCGATCGCCCAAGCGGCGACCATCGCCGCGAGTCCGCCCCACCATACGGCCGGGTTGCCCATCGCCGCGATGCTCTGCGCGGTACCCGGTTCGAGGTCCTTGCCTCCGTAATACCAGACTGGGCGAAGCATGAGCGGCCACGTGTACCATTTCGACGAGAAGGGGTGCTTCTCCTTGACGCCCTTATGGTAATTATAGATGCTCTTCTGCTGCTTCCACAGATCGTCCGCGTTAACGCCGTCGTCCGTCCTCGTCGTCGCCTTGAAGAACGGAACGTACGAAGCCGCGTAGATGCCGACCGGAACGGCTACGTATAGCACGACGCAAGCCATGAGCGTAAGTACCAGCTTCCGCCAGAAGCCCGCTTCCCAGTCGCCTCTCGTCTCCCTCCAGCGGCGGATGAGCGCGAAGAGCAGCAGCAGCGCCAGTCCCGCTCCTCCGTACATATAGTTCCACTTCACCGCCGCGGCTGCGCCGAAGAATACGCCTCCGAGCGCCAGCCAGCCGAGTCCGCGCTTGAACGCGCCTCCGCGCCAAGCCGTCTCTCCGTACCGATACATCGCGTAGAACATCAGAATCGTGAACGTAACGCCGATGATGTCGATGTTGGCGCTGCGAGAATGGACGAGATGGAACCCTTCCAGCACGAGCAGCGAAGCCGCGAGAACCGCGTATCTCGTCCTGCGGAACATCCCCAGCGCGACAGCGTAGAACAGCGGCACCATTAGCGTGCCGAACACGCCCGCCATGAAACGCCAGCCGTAAGGCGTCATGTCGAACAGCTTGACGCCGATCGCGAGGAACACTTTGCCAAGCGGCGGATGCGTCCATTCGTAAGGTTCCATCCCTTCGACGAATTCGTAAGCCGTCCGGCCGTGGTAGATCTCGTCGAAGTACATGCTGTTGCGGTAATCCGGGCGGTACGGAGCGAGCTCCTGCTCGTCGAATACGTCAAGGCCGCTGCCTTCCGTATCGGCGCCTTTCTTGTCTCCGTCCAAGATGTCCTGGTAGGGAATCGGAAGCTCGTCGATGCCCTTCGTGAAGAACGCCGCCTCGTATAGCCGGTACCCGGTGCTGATCGCCGTGAACCGCATATATCGCGCTTCCGCCTGCTTCTCGTCCGTTTTCCACGTGAAGACGCGGTTCGTCTTATGTTCGACTTCTACGTAGGGTAACCAATTTTGGCCATCGACCGACGATTCGACTTTCGTCTTCCCTTTCGCCCCCGGGCCTTCGTACAAGTTCAACCGGTCCACCGGGCGAGCCTTGCCGAAGTCGACGACGAACGATTCCCCCGTTACGGTCGGCTTCCAGTACGTCTGCGGCGCCGTGCGGTTACCCAGATCCGTGAAGGTCATGATTGCGGATATCACCGTTAGCAGCAGCACCCACGCGAGATCCGTCCGCGTCCAGCGCCGCTCCTCGCGGCGGGAGTCGCCGACCGATCCGTTATTCGAATAACCGCTGCCTAGGCCGTAATCTGATTGCATGTCCGTCCTCACTCTCTTGCGCGTAGTCTTTCCTATTGTAGTCGAAAGCGTTCTCTCCGAAAAGCATGCGTTTCGCAATGGCGCGCGAAGGGTAATGTTCCTTATGGACGATTACTTACCGTTAAGGAGGAATTGAACATGGAGAACAACAAAGGCACGATGAAAGGCGTACTGATCGGCGGTATCGTAGGAGCTGCGGCAGCGCTCTTGCTCGCCCCTAAATCCGGCAAGGAATTGCGCGGAGACATTAAGGACAAATACGGTTCCGTTCATGAACGGGCCTCGCAGCTGGTGAAGGAGACGGGCCGCAAAACCCAAGAACTCGCCAAGCAGGTCGGCGATCAAGCTTCCAACATCGCGGACAAGACGCGCTCCGCGATCACCGCGGCGAAGGACGAAGCGATGCAATGGAAGGACGAGCATCTCTCGAACGGCAAGACGAACTAATTGCGCATATCGATCGAACGACAGCCGAACCGCGATTAACCGCGCGTCGGCTGTTGTCGGCTGAGAGGAGAGAAGCGTATGAGACAACCGCGCCGATCAAGGGTACCAGGAGAAACGAAGCCCGTATACGAAGCCGACAGGCAAGACGCCAAGCCGTCCGGCCCGCTTCGGACCCGGTCCGTAGAGAATGCCCGCAACGGTTCGATGGTCCAGGATTTCGCGGACATGGTCCGGCTGGGCGATGAGATGAAGCGGGTGCAGACCGAGCGGCAGCTCGAAGAGGAAGGGCTGGTAGACGACCCGATTCAACGAGCATGACAGTCCCCGACTAACCGGTAACGCCGCCGCAAGCTTATATCCAACGATAGGCCGCCTAGGCGGCCTATCGTCATGCGTATTTCTCCATGCGCGAAGGCGCCTTCCATCCGTCTAACGCTTTGACGGATGGAAGGCGCCCGATGTTGCACCCGGAGTCGTAATTATCGCTTTAGGCTTGCTTTTGGATCGCGCCGGCGTCGTCGCCCGGCAGTACGCTCCGCAACAGCTCCTCGAACGCTTCGTCCGTCATTTCCAACGCCAGCAGCTCGAGCACCGGCATCGTCGGCATTCCTTCCTTGCAGAAGCCGTCCCTCTCCAAGTGGTAGCCATGGGCCTTGATCGCCGTGTACAGCCTGCAGAACTGTTCGGCCGCGTCGACCGCGTTGCCCAGCTTGCCGAAGGCGGCGATTTTATTGCCGTAGCTTAGCGGGTTGACCCGCGAACCGATCGTGACATGGTAGCCGTCGTTTTTTTCCAAAACGTAGATATCGCTTTCAGAGCATCGGATTTGATATTTGACCGTCATCGTATCCAACTCCTTCGCGGAAAGTTTAGAATGCTATATCCTTAACTACCCGCGAGTCGCCGGCTTGAAACGTCTTCGAATCCGATTCGTTACGCCGGCTCCGGATCGTCCCCGAGCAATTGCCTAAGCTTGTCGATGGCGCGTTTCTGGATTCTCGATACGCTCATCTGGGAGATGCCGAAGGAATCGGCGATGGCCCGCTGGGACAATCCGCTCTCGAACACGAGCCGCAGTACCTGGCTTTCTTCCGGCTTCAACCGTTCCATCGCGTCCTGCAGATCGAGCCGGTGTTCCAAGAACGCCAAGTCGTCGGACGGAGCCCCGATCATCTCTCCGAGCACCGACGCGTTGTCCTCGTCGGAGATCGGCGTGTCGAGCGACACGTAATGGTACATGTCGCGGCCGGCGAGCACCTCCAGCGTCTCTTCCGGCGTCAGTCCGATCATCTCCGCGATCTCGTCGACGTTCGGGGACCGCTCCAGCTTGACCGTCAGCTCGTCGATCGCTTGCTGCACGGCAAGTCCCTTCTCCTTGATTCGCCGCGGCACTTGAATGTACCACGACTTGTCGCGCAAATAGTTCTTCATATGTCCGATCAAGCTCTTCATGACGTACGGCTCGAAAGGCATCCCAAGGCTCGGATCGAACTGCGTCAACAACCGGAACAACGCCAGCTGTCCGACCTGGAACAGATCGTCGTACAAGTCCGGGCGGTTGCGGGAAATCTTGCCCGCCGCCATCTTGACCATCGGCTCGTAATGGCGAATCAGCCGCTCGGCCAGCTCGTCGTTCGGCGCTTGCTGGTATTCGAGAAGCATGGCGAGCGCGTCGTCGGGCAGACGCGCGGAATAAGGCATGCTCATGCGGTCTCTTCCGATTTCATCCGTTTCTTCGTCATCGTGACCGCGGTTCCGTTCTCGTTGCGAACGTCCACGCGGTCCATTAACGCCTGCATTAAGTAGAGACCCAATCCGCCCGACTGGATTTCATCGATCGATTTGCCATGAAGCGCGACGGGCTCCCCGCCTTCCACGACGGTGAAGCTGCGGCCTTGATCGCGAACCGTTATCGACAGCTCGTTGTCCGTCGTCACGAACTTCACCTCGATGGTGCCGTTCTCTCCGCCGTAAGCGTGAAGCACCGCGTTATTGCAGGCTTCGGACACCGCGACCTTCATATCCTCGATATCCTCGAACGAGAACTTCAGCTTGCCGGCGATCCCGTACAGCGTGAGCCGGATCAGATCGACGTATTCCGGCGAGGCGGGGACGGTGAGCGTAACTTCTCTTTCTTGTTTCATGGGGTGATCTCTCATTCCTCTCGGGTTGTATTATTCCGCTTGCGCCAAGAACGGGGTAATGCCCGTCATATCGAACAGTCTGCGAATATGAGCGGGCACCCGCTCGACGTCGAACGCCGCTTGCCGCGCATGGCGCGCCTTCACGACGGAGATGAGAATGCCGATTCCCGTGCTGTCGATATATTTCAGATCGTGCAAGTCGAGCGTCAGCCTTCGGTCCGTAAGCTCGATCAACGGCTCCAACGCGCTTCGCATCTGCGACGCGACCTCCAGATCGAATTCTCCTCCGACGTACAGTATCGTCCGTCCGTCCTTATGCTCCGCTCGGAGCGTGAATTTATCGGTACCCATTGCCAACACCGTCTCCTCTCCTACTGAACCTGGCGGCAGCCTGACGCCGAATGCCGAACGGCATCCGGTAGGAAGCGCCTATATTGTTGTTATAACCCGTTCGTCCGGGAATTGAAACACCCTATACGGTAATCGCCTCGATCGTCTCGGTTTCATGCCCGGACGCCGGTGGTAAAAAGGTGTTGCCGGAGCCTCGGCCCGCATAGGGGCCGTTGGAATTCGGCATATTACGGTATCGTAAAAGACCGACGGAGGGATCGCCGCATGAGTTTGCATTACGGTACGTTCTATTGGCCGACAACGCATCAACGACCGATTCGTTACCCGGTTCTCGACGCCGACCGCCGCTGCAGCGTGGCCATCGTCGGCGGAGGCATGTCCGGAGCGACGTGCGGCTTCGCGCTAGCCGCGGCGGGCATCGACGCCGTGCTCGTCGAGCAGGGCAGCGTCGCGGCGGGAAGCACTGCGACCAACACCGGTCTGCTCCAGTACGCGAACGACACGATGCTGAGCGAATTCGCGCGAACGATCGGGGAGAAACCCGCGGCGGCTTTCTATACCGCTTGCCGGCAAGCCGCCGAACGGCTTCACGCGATCGCCGAGCAATTGCCGCGGGACGTCCAATTCAAGAGGCGGCGCAGTCTCTATTACGCTTCTTCGCCCTCCGACGTCCCGGCGCTACGCGACGAGTACGAGCAGTTGAACCGCAACGGCTTCGCGGCGGAATGGTGGGACGAAGACAAGATCGCCGCCGTCTTCCCGTTCCGTAAGAGCGGAGCGATTCTATCGGGCGGAGACGCGGAGCTCAATCCGTATCTGTTCGTCCACTCCCTCGTGGAGGAAGCGGTACGGCGCGGATTGACCGTCTTCGAGCATACGCGAATGGAACGCGTGGAGAACGCGCGATCCGGGCGGGGGTATCTGGTGCGGACGTCCGGCGGCACGATCGAAGCGGAGCACGTCGTCTACGCCGTCGGCTATGTGCCGGAACACGCGGGCGGACGATGGGTTCGGGCCAAGCTGGGTCGTTCGTACGCCATCGCGACCGATCCTATGCCCAGCTTAGCGGACTGGCACGAACGATGCATGCTCTGGGAAACCGCCAGGCCCTACTTGTACGCGAGGACGACGGTCGACTCTAGAATTATCGCGGGCGGACTCGACGAGCCCTTTCGCGGTCCCGTGCTGTCGGATCGGGAGCTGCGCGCGCGCTCGATGAGGCTGCTGTCCGAGGTGAAGCGGTTGTTCCCCGGCTTGGAGCCGGAAATCCGCTACGAATGGTGCGCTACGTTCGGAGAGTCCGAGGACGGTCTCCCCTGGATCGGCGAAGACCCCGATCGGCCCGGCCAGCATTATTTGCTCGGCTACGGCGGGAACGGGACGATCTACAGCATGCTCGGAGCGGAGATCATTCGCGACAAGCTGCTCGGCGTCAGCCATCCCGTCGCCGACATCGTCCGTCCGGATCGCCGGGTCGTCGTTCCGCGGACGAGCGGGTGAACGGCGAAGAGCTGCCGAGCCTTCAATCGCTGAAGGTTCGGCAGCTCTTCGTTCGTCTACGCTTCGCTGCGGCCGATCACGCTTGCGGCGCCGGCCCTGCCGAGCAGCGATTCGGCATTGATGCCCGCCTCCGTGTCGGCTACGAGCACGTAGGCGCCGTTCTCGATCGCCTTGGCGCAACGGTTAGCCGCGTCGTCCGGTATGCCCATCTCGCGCAGCAGCTCCGCGCTGCCCGGCACGTCGCCTTCGAAGCCGCCCGCAAGGACGACGCCGACCGGGCCCGGCCCGGTAGCCGATGCGCCGAGCGGGAACGCGGTCGTCTGCGCCAACGGCAAGAACGTGCTCTTGTCCGCTTCCTCGCTGCGCGTGATCTGGAGCTCGTACAGCTCTTCGATCCGAATGTCGCCGTCGGACGAAATTCTCGGCGCGCCTTCGCGGTTGTTCACGATCACCCGGATATCGTCCGGTTCGGCGCCCGCTTCGCGCAGCAGCCGGATAGCGTCGAGAACGCCTTCCTCGTTATCGAATATCGCGATGTTCTCCGTCATATCGCACCCTCCAATCGTTGTGTGCCCGATAAGGGCTTGCAACATTGGTATACCCCGATGACGAAGCTTTGAATCTGTTATGCCGCGATGCGGAGCGCTTCACCTCATCTTGCGGTAGATGCGCTGCTGCTCGTTCCAGGTATCGTATTTGCCCGCCATCGACGTGAAGGAGACCGACTCTTTGTCGCCGACGACGAGGAAGCCTTCGTGCGCGAGGCTGTCGTAGAACAACCGCTGCGCGCGATCTCTCAGTTGGGCGTTGAAGTAGATCATCACGTTGCGGCACAAGATCGCGTGAAATTCGTTGAACGACCCGTCGGTCGCCAGGTTATGGCTCGCGAACACGATGTTGTCGCGCAGCATCGGCTTGAGCGTGACGGTGCCATGATCGGAATCGTAGTAGTCCGAGAACGATTGCGTACCGCCCGCTTCATGATAATTGCGCGTGTATTGCTTCATCCGGTCGATCGGTATGACGCCGTCCTTCGCGCGTCTCAAGGCGCTCTCGTTGATATCCGTCGCGTAGATGCGCGTCCGCTCGAGCAAGTTCTCCTCTTGCAGCACGATCGCCATCGAGTACGCCTCTTCCCCCGTCGAACAGCCGGCGTGCCAGATTCGCGCGTACGGAAGCTGGCGCAGCGCCGGCACGACGTCCCGGCGGAACGACCGGAACATCGCGGGATCGCGGAACATCTCCGTCACGGGGATGACCATATCGCCGAGCAGGCGCCGGAACGCGTCCGGCTCGTGCAGCACTTGCTCCTGCAGCGCGGAGATGCTCGGAATATTCTCCAGCCGGATCCGATGCCAGATCCGGCGTCGGACGGAAGAAAAGGCGTAATTGCGGAAGTCGTAGCCGTACCTGCGATAGATGCCCTCGAGCAGCAGGGCGATCTCGATCTTCTCGAGCTCGCCGTCCGTCGTCCGTTCGCTCATCGATGCAGCCACACCCGCATCAAGGATAACAGCTGCTCCGTGTTGACCGGCTTCGTAATATAGTCGGAAGCGCCCGCTTCGATGCATTTGTTCCGATCGTCCTTCATCGCCTTGGCGGTAAGCGCGATGACGGGCAGCTTGCGCCATTCCGCGTGCTCGCGAATGCGCCGCATCGCTTCGTAGCCGTCCATCTCCGGCATCATGACGTCCATCAGCACGAGATCGATGTCCGGCCGCGCCTCCAGCTTCTCCAACGCTTCCTTTCCGTTCTCGGCGAAGACGACGCGCATGCCCCGGTGCTCGAGGACGCTGGACAAGGCGAATACGTTGCGCGCGTCGTCGTCCACGAGCAGAATGGTCTTGCCCTCGAACGTCGAGTTGCCCCGGGTCAGCTTCTTGAGCAAATCCCGCTTCTCCTCCGGCAGATCGGACTCGACCCGGTGAAGGAACAGCGTCGTCTCCTCGAGCAGCCGCTCCGGCGATCGCACGTCCTTGACCACGATCGACTCCGACAGCAGGCGCAGCCTGCGCGCGCTCTCTTCGTGATCGTCGCCTCCGCCGTAGACGATGATCGGCACGGCGTGCTGCGTATCCGAACCGCGGATGCGCGACAGGAACGATTCCGCCTCGTCCGCCGGCAACCCGCCGTCCAGCACGATGCAGTCGAAGACGCCGCCTTCGAGTTGTTCCCAAGCGCGGTTCGCGTCCGCGACGTCGACGACGTCCACGTCGTCGTGCGCGATGAGACGCTTCAAGCTTGCCCGGAGTCCCGCCTCGTGCGCGACGAGCAGCAGCCTTCTCGGGTGCCCGTCCAGCACCTTCTCGATGTTGGCGAATACGCGTTCCAGTTGCTCGCCGCTAGCCGGCTTCTGCACGTGATCGATGGCCCCCATGCGCAAGCCGTGCCGGGAAAATTCGGTGACGGAGACGACGTGTACCGGAATATGGCGCGTCCGGCCGTCGCTCTTGAGCTCCGCGAGTATCGACCAGCCGTCGGTTCCGGGCAGCTGGATATCGAGAATGACCGCGTCCGGCCCGACCGACCGGGCCAGCGACAGCCCGTCGTCGCCGCGAACGGCCACGACGGCCTTATAACCGCGCGCGCGGGCCATCTCGAGCAGCACCTTGGCGAACCGCACGTCGTCCTCGATGATGAGCAGCTTGCGATCTTCCGGAGAGAGCGAGCCGCGATCGTCCGTAACCGGAAGCGCATCCTCCGCCTTCACCGGCACGATCGGCGCGTAGGCACCGGCTACGGCCGCTTCCGTCGCGGCCGCCAACGGCGGCCGGCCGGCCTCGTTCAGCGACGAGAGCCTCTCCGGAACGACGAGCGTGAACACGCTGCCGCCGCCCGGACGATCCTCCAGATGAATCCACCCTTCGAGCAGATGCGCCAGCTCGCGGCTGATCGTCAGCCCGAGACCGGTCCCGCCGTACTTGCGGCTCGTCGTCCCGTCGGCCTGGCGGAACGCTTCGAAGACGAGCTCCCGCTTCTCCTCCGGAATGCCGATTCCCGTATCCGAGACCGACAACGCCACGTACGATACACCCGGTCTCGCTCCGTCCGCGCGCATCTCCGCCTCTCTCGGACGCCGAATGCGGACGGACACTTCGCCGGCCTCGGTGAACTTAAGCGCATTGGACATCAGATTGCGCATGATCTGCTTGATGCGATGGCCGTCGCTCCAGATCGCCTCCGGACCGGAGTCCTCCCGCTCGATCGACAGCGACAGCCGCTTCGCGTCGGCCATCGGCCCGAACTGCCCGCGCAGGAACGCCGCGATGTCTTCCATGACCATCCATTCCGGATGAATGTCCATCTTGCCGGCATCCATCTTCGACAAGTCCAAGATCTCGTCGATCATCTTCAGCAGATCGCTGCCGGACGTGTGGATCGTGCGCATATAGTCCTGCTGCTTGCCGGTCAAGTTCCCTTCGCGGTTCTCTACGAGGAACTCGGACAGAATAATCAGGCTGTTCAGCGGCGTGCGAAGCTCGTGCGACATGTTCGCGAGGAACTCCGACTTGTACTTGCTCGACAGCGCGAGCTGAATCGCCTGGCGCTCCAGCTCCCCGTTCGCTTGCGCGATCTGCCGGTTCTGCAACTCGACCCGCTGGACGTGCCTCTGCAGGTCGAGCGTCTTGACGGTCAGCTCCTGGTTCGCGTACTCCAGTTCCTCCTGTTGCTGCTGCAACCGCTGCTCGGATTGCTTCAGATCGTTCTGCTGCGCTTCGAGCTTGTCGTTCGTCTCGCGCAGCTCCTCCTGCTGGCATACGAGCTCCTCGGACTGAACCTGAAGCTCCTCGGTCATCGCCTGCGACTCCCGCAGCAGCTCCTCTACCCGTCGGCGGGACAGCATGTTGTTCAATACGGTGCCCAGCTTGTCGCACAGCAGCGCGAGCAACTGCGTGTTCTCTTCGTCGAAGCTCTTCACGGACGCCAGCTCGATCACGCCGATGACCGTATGGCCGCTGTAGATCGGCTGCACGACGAGAGCCCGGGGAGCGGCAGCGCCCAAGCCCGAGCCGACCTTGACGTAGTCGTCCGGCAGATCGCCGATCGCGATCGATCTGCCGTCCCGGTAACATTGTCCGATCAACCCTTCTCCCGCGCGGACGAACGCCGGAGCCGCGACGGGATCCGCCATGGCGGCGTAGGT
Organism: Cohnella sp. GCM10027633; assembly: GCF_042675445.1. Classification (NCBI taxonomy): domain Bacteria; kingdom Bacillati; phylum Bacillota; class Bacilli; order Caryophanales; family Paenibacillaceae; genus Cohnella; species Cohnella sp. GCM10027633. The sequence continues at coordinate 98,409 of NZ_JBHTGV010000011.1, forward strand.
CCCGGACAGCTCCAGATCGGCGCCGGACGTCAGCGGATCGTTCACGTACACGAGGCCGTAATTCGCGCCGAGAGCCGGAGCGAACTCTGAGATGAACAACTGCGCGGCCGCCTTCGCGTCGGAGCCCGCTTGCAGCAGCTCGGTCACTCTCGCCACTTCTCCGTTCACGCGAGATTGCCTCCGCTGCGCATCCGACAGCTCCCGCTCTCTCTCGTTCTTGCCGTGAAGATCGAGCGCGATCCGTTGGAACAGCTTCGCCAGCTCGCCGAGCTCGTCTTTCGACCCGATTTCGAAGCGGCCGAAGCTCTTCAGCCTTCCCTTCGCGAACCGGTCGGCCATCTTGCCGAGCAGGTTCAGACCGCTCGTAATGCTCGGGAATATCCAGAAGATGATCGCGATGCCCAGCAGCAAGCCGGACAGAATCAGTATCGCGACGATGCGCACGGAACGCGAGTATAGCTCCCTGGAGTCGCTCATCTCGTCCTTCATCGCGGTCTCCTGCAGCTTGACCACCTGGTCCATCGCATCGATGATCTGACGCTGCTCGTCCCTGAGCTTAGCGGTATACAGCTGCCTGGCGTCTTCCATCCGGTTGCCCGAGGCCAGCTCGATGAACTGCTTCAGCGAAGCCCCGTAAGACTCGGACAACGCCGTCAGTTGGTTCATTTCCGCCTTTTCGACATCGTCCAGCTTCAGCTTCGCCAATTCGTCGAATTGTCCCCAAGCGCTGGACAGCCGTTGCGAAATTTCGTCGATGCTCGCTTGCCGGACTTCCTCCCCGAGGATCATGTCGTTCATGAGCCTGGCGGCGGAGTTAATCTCCCCTCGAACGGCGAGGGCAAGCCGGACTTTCTCGAACCGATTATCGTAAAAATGGTTGATCGACTGGTTCATCTGGCTTAAGCGCTCGTATCCGAACGTCGTGATTCCGATCATGAGCAACAGCAAGAGGGCCATTCCGATCGTCAGTTTGGACTTAATTTTCATGCGTCGATCCTCCAGGCATCAATTGAAGCTTCACGAGACATCTGTCGTCGGATCGCCCGTCGAGCGGCATCGCCGCGATGAGCGCTTGCATGCGTCCGTCGTCGTCGAGATCCCTCCCCAAGTATGTCATGAGCTGTTCGATCTGCTTCTCGTCGTCTCCCTCGAACGGGCTCAGTATGCCGTCGGTGTACGCGTACAACGAGTCGCCTCGCCCGATCGGCATCGTTCTCGTCACGATCTCGGCTTGCTCGAACAGGCCGAGCGGCGGAGAGGTGACGGGGAGCATCTCGGCCAGCGGCTCGCCGCGGCGGAACAGCAGTCCCGGCGGATGGCCGGCGTTGGCGTATTCCAACGTGCCGCTGTCCGTATCCACCGTGAAATACAAGCCCGTGCAATAATATTGAATGAGTTCGTTCTCGCACTGCAGGCCCATGATTCTGCGGTTCAGCTCGCCGAACACGCGGCGGGGCGACCACAGCGAACGCATCGCTTCCTTCAAGATGGAGGCGATGAACATGCTGACGAGCGAAGAAGACAGCCCGTGCCCCATCGCGTCGATGACGGCGACCGCCCAGCGGCTGTCGTCGATCTTGTGCCAAGCGTACAAATCCCCGGCCAGCTCCTCGGATGCTTGGAAGCGCGCGCTGATTCGGACGTTGCCGTCCATCACAGGGTCGGGAAGCACCGACTCCTGCACTTGGCGGGCAAGCGTCAGCTCCTGCCTCATCCGGCTGTCCCGCTCTTTGTGCCAGTCGAGCTCCCGCTTCAGCTTCAACGCCGAGCGGATTCGCGCGAGCAGCTCTGTCTTGTTGATCGGCTTCGTGACGAAGTCGATCGCCCCCGCGTCGAGCGCCTCCGCGAGCTTATTCGAATCCCCGATCGCCGTCACCATGATGACCGGAATGTCCTTGTATCGGGCATCCCCCTGCAGCTTCCGGCACGCTTCGATGCCATCCATCTCCGGCATCATCAGGTCTAGCAATATGAGGTCGATCTTCGTCGTCGCGCCGCCTTGCCCGTCCGCCGAACGTTCCAGCGCGCCGAACATCTCCTTGGCGGAATAGACGGCGCCCAGCTCCTCGTAGCCCGCCCTTCGCAGCATCTCTTGGATGACCATTACGTTCATTGCGTTATCGTCCACGATAAGTACCGCCATCGTATCCTGCTCCTTCGATTCGATCGTCGCATGTATGCGCCATAGCCGGCGTATCCGCCAAGCAACAAACGCGAATAAGGAATGAGCGGCGGATCTTTCCGCCCTCATTCCTTATTCCCATATGCTCCTTGCCGTTAATGACGCGCCATGACCAGCACTTTGCCGGTATCCAGCTCCGATTCGTACCTGCCGGCTTCGTAAGTGCTGAAGCCCATCGACTCGATCTTGTTGCGAAGCTCGTCCCCTCTGCTGCGGAACAGATTCGCGATCGTATCGAACATGCCCTCCTCGGCCATCCCGACCTTGTTCGCGTCCGTCACGTCCGCGAGCCGGTCCGTCCTGTCCTTCTCGTGCGCAAGCACGTAGATTTCATCCTGCGCGTAACCCTGACGATGCAGGTCGTTCACGACGTCGACAGCTTCCAGTCCGTTATTCACTAGTCTAGCATAAGCTCTCATCGTTGTTCCCTCCTATAATTCGTCTACTCTTCCTATTAAACCGCGGATTCGCGGATGAAACATCAAGCCCCGCACGGTCCGTAGAATAAATCGATCGAAGCGATGCGCCCGGAACCGTCCTCGAAAACCTTCAACGCTTCTTCGCCTTTCATCACGCCCCACCCGTCGTCCGCGACGAACGCCGGCTTGCCGAGCGCTCGCTTAAGGTCGGCGTTCGTCAGCGGTACGTCGACCCCGTCGATGTTCGTCTCGCTCGATTTCCCCTTCGCTTGCACGAATTCGACCGCGCCTTCGCACAGTCCGACGGTGCTGCCGTTCGCGTACGTCCAATTCTCGCAACTATCGCGAAGAATATCCGGCTCCTTATCGGCGGGAGCGCCCCAAGCCGCCCGGACTTCGGCCGCCGTGTCGCCCAAGCCGACGCCTTCCAGCCGCCATCGTTCAACGGCGTTCTCCGCCGAAGGCGCCTGCGCCAGTACGGCCTGAACCGGCGCAGCCGCGGCCGGCAGCGGCGCGGCGGGCGCGCTTCCTCCGTTCGTAAGCGAGGAAAAGAGACAGAACCAGAATATCCACATCGTTAAATTTCCTCCTTAACATGCGAATGGGTACTCTCCTTTCTGCCTTGCCATTGTTCCTTGACGACCGTCGCGATTCGCGCGGCGAACGCCGTCTTCCGCAGCCACGAGGGAACCGGGCTATCGCCCGAGAGCGACGCGGCTTGCTTCCGGGCGGACATCGCCAACCCTTTGGCCGCCTCCCGAGCCGCCCCGGTCACTTCCCCGAGCACGACGCCGACGTCTTGAACGGCGTCGAACAGCGGATCGACCGACCTCAGCTTGCCCCGCACGTCTTCGGCGGCCGCGTTCACGCTCGCCGCCAGCTTCCCGACTTCGCCTTGCAGATCCTGCACGGTCTCCTTCACTTCCTGCATCGCGGACTGCGCGGTTCCGAGCGATCGTTGCGCGGCCCGGAGCAGCGCGATCAAGTAGCCGCATAATACGATGAAAGCGACGGCGACCGCCGCGACGCTCCATGCGATGATATCTTCGTTCGTCATAAGCGATCCTCCCTTTCCGAATGCCGTTCGTAATCATTCGTTACCCTTAGCCCCGCGTCCCGAAACAACGATTCAATCGCCGGAGGGCGGGGTAATGACGACCTATCACGGGGCCCGCCGCCAAGACGGGGCGACGCCCTCAGACTAGGAGGAGTTCATATGTTGCAATGGGCGCTTATTTTCTTCGTCGTCGCGATCGTCGCGGCCATCTTCGGATTCGGAGGCATCGTCAGCGCGGCCGCCGGTATCGCCAAAATCCTGTTTTTCATCTTCCTCATCATGTGCGTCATCTCTTTCTTCGCCGGAAGACGCCGAGCATAGGCGATTCGAAGCCTATTCCGTTTTCAAGTAATTGGAAGCATATTCCGTTTTCAGAAAAAGTATAAATCAAGTAATCGGACCATCGTCGTAGCGACCGGTCGCTTCCCATCGATATTGACGCTTCCCTGCGCCCAATCGCAACGGAGGCGTCGTTTTTTTATCGCGGAGGTGATTGAACAAGCAGGCAACAAGGGTAAAGGTTGTCATTCGATTATTCGGGGCAACCCGACAATTCATTTCAAACGGAGGTTGATTCCAACATGAAAGCATTGCTACTCGCCGGAGGACTCGGTACCAGACTTCGTCCGCTAACGGAACATCTTCCGAAGCCGATGGCGCTCGTCGGCAATCGACCTTGGCTGGAGCGTCTGTTGCTCGACTACAAAGAACAAGGGGTACGCGAATTCGTCGTCGCAGTCAAACATTACCGCGAGCTGATCGAGAGCCACCTCGGGGACGGCTCCAAGTACGGCGTCCGCATCGACTACGCGGTAGAGAAAGAGCTGCTGGGGACGGCCGGCGCGATCAAGAACGCGGAGCATCTGCTCGGCGATCGGTTCATCGTCGTCAACGCGGACATCGTCCATAAGGCGGACCTCGCGTCCGCTATCGCTTTCCACGAACGGCACGGCGGCGCGGCGACGATCTGCCTGACCGAGGTCGAAGACCCGTCGCACTACGGCGTCGTGGAACAATCGGATAACGGGCGAATCATGCGCTTCATCGAGAAGCCGAAGAAGGAAGAAGCACCCTCGAACCGGATCAACGCGGGCATTTACATCATGGAACGCAGGGCGCTCGACTTCGTGCCGACCGGCAGGCCGGTATCGATCGAGCAGGAAACGTTCCCGCTGCTGATCGAGAACGGCAGCGGCGTATACGGCCATCCGCTCGGCGGCTATTGGATCGACATGGGCACGAAGGAGCGTTATCGCCAGCTGCACTGGGATTTGCTCGACCGCCGGTTCCCGCAAGGCATCGACGGTAACGACATGGACAACGCGGGCATCTGGATCGGCTCTAACGTCCGCATCGGCCAAGGCGTCCTGTTCGTCCCGCCCGTCATGATCGGAGACGACGTGACGATCGGGGACCGCGCGATCATCGGCCCTTACGCCGTCGTAGGCAAGGGCAGCCGAATCGGCAATCAAGCTCGCTTGTCCCATTCGATTCTGTGGGACCGTTGCAAAGTCCGCGCCGGCGCGCAGTTGAACGCGTGCATTTTCGGCTCCGGCATGCAGGTCGGTCCGCACATTCTGCACGAAGCCGTATGCAATCGTAACCTGGAGGTGCAACGCCGATGATTAACCGTTATCCCCATATCGCCTACGTCAGTACTTACGTTCCGAAGAGGTGCGGCCTCGCCACGTATACCCACCATCTGCGAGACGCCATCGCCTTCGCGAAAGGCTATCCTCAAGCCGAGGATCCCGTCGTAACGATGTGCAATCCGGACGAACGCCAGGAATACGCGGAGTCGTGGATGATGCCGCTCTCGAAGCAGGATCCGGACGATTACCGCGCCGTCGCCGATCTGATCAACAATAGTCCCGTCGACGTCGTGTCGCTGCAGCACGAGTTCGGGATTTTCGGCGGGGAGGGCGGCAATTACGCGCTCGAACTGCTGAAGCGCCTTCGCAAGCCGGTCGTGACGACGTTCCATACCGTGTTCGAGACCCCCGTCGCCCCGTACGCGGACGTTCAGAAGGAGATCGCGAAGTGGAGCGACCATATTCTCGTCATGAACCGCAAGGGCATCGGGTATTTGCGCGATGGGCTCGACGTGCCGGAGGGCAAAATCTCGTTCGTGCCGCACGGCGCGCCCGTTCCTAACCGCGCCGATCGCGCCCAGGTACGCCTGGAGGCGGGCTGGGAGCATCGCAAGGTGCTGTTCACGTTCGGCTTGCTCGGGCGCAGCAAAGGAATCGAGCTCGCGCTCCGCGCGTTAAGCGACGCCGTTAAGGCCGTGCCGGAGCTGCTGTACGTCATCGCGGGCCAGACGCACCCGGAGGTGCGCAAGCACGAAGGCGAAGCGTACCGCGACGAATTGAAGGCGCTTGTTCGGGAGCTCGGCCTCGAGCACCACGTCGTCTGGATCGACCGCTACGTGCCGGAGGACCAGCTCGTCTCGCTCATCTCCGCGTGCGACCTGTACGTCACTCCTTACCCGGGGATGGCGCAGATCACGAGCGGCACGCTCGCCTACGCCGCGGGACTAGGACGGCCGATTCTGTCCACCCCGTACGCGTACGCCAAAGATCTCGTGCAGGGACACGAAGAGATGCTGCTTCCGTTCGGCGACCCCGAAGCGTGGGGACGCAAGCTCATCGAGCTGTTCACCTATCCGGGCATGCTGTCGCGGTGGGAACGCGCGATGGCCGACATCGGAAGAGGCATGCATTGGCCGCAAGTCGGGGCGCAGCATTTGCGGTTGTTCGAGCAAGTCATCCTTCAACGCCGAGGCGGCATTGCCGATGTCGTGTGAGAGAGAGCCTTCGGCGGCTCGCCTCGCGGCGCCATCGTTCGTTCACCTGCGCCGGCTGACGGACGATACCGGATTGCTCGAGCACGCGCTCGGCCGCATACCGAGGCGCAAAGAAGGCTACACCGCCGACGATAACGCGCGCGCGCTGTGGACGGTTACCGAATGGCTATCGTCGCCTTCCGGCGACGACGTTCCCTCGGAAGAACTGTCACGGTTAGCCGACGTCTATCTCGCGTACTTATTGTGGAGCCAAGATGACGACGGGTGGATACACAACAACATCGCCTACGACCGTTCTCCGGAGCCGGAAGAGCGATCCCACGATTGCCAGGGCCGCTCGTTCTGGGCGTGCGCGGACGCTTGGGTGAGGCTATCCCTTCCGGTCAGGGAGACGGCGAGAGCGATCGTGGAACGCGCGATGCCGACGCTCCGGAGCATCGATTCGCACCGGGGGCAGGCGTTCGCGATGGCCGCGTGCGCGCACTTGCTGGAGGCTGGGGGCCGCGGCGACATCGACTTGCCCGGCGACGTCCGGGGCGAACTGGCCTATCATCTCGATCGGTTCGAAGGGATACTGACGCGCGCGTTCGAAACGTTCGACGACGGATCGAAGTGGAGATGGTTCGAGCCGGCGATGACTTACGGCAACGGCGTGCTCCCTTGGGCGATGCTGCGCGCGTACCGGTATACCCGCTGCTCGGAAACGATGCGGGCGGGGCTCGCGAGCCTCGGGTTCCTGCTCGGGCGAATGACCGCCGACGAAGGCTGGCTGCGTCCGATCGGCAACGAAAGCTGGTGCACGAAAGAAGGCTCCGGCTACTGGGATCAGCAGCCGCTGGAGACGTTCAAGCTCGCGCTCGCGCTGGAGGAAGCCGCGCTCGTCGTACCGACGGCGGCTCCCGACTCTCGAGCGGTGCTGGTCGGCAGCTTCGCGGCGACCGCCATGCGGGAAGGCGTTCCTCCGCTCGTCGGCACGGGCGGCGACGATGGCGACCGTCGCTTGCGGCATATCGCTCATCCGCACGAGCTTTCGCCCGAGCGCTACCGCGCCTTGCGCGATCTGTGCAGGGAATGGTACTTCGGCTTCAACGACCTCGGCGCCCCGCTCGTCGACCCGTCAGACGGCAGCTGCTGCGACGGGCTGACGCGCTACGGTCCGAACGTGAACTGCGGCGCCGAATCGACGCTGTCGTATTTGATGACGGCGGCGTTGTGCAGGCGAGGGGAATAGGCGGTTGGAAATAAACGCAAACAAGCGGCCCCCATTGAGGGGCCGCTTGAACGTTAACCGAACATGATTTTACTCGTGTCTCACTCGGTTTAAGGCTTCGTTGAAATCGTCCGGCAACGGCGCGCGCACCGATTGCTTCTCTCCCGTCCACGGATGGCTCCAGATGAGCTGCTCGCCGTGAAGAGCCTGGCGGGACATGACGCCGCGCGATCCGCCGTACATGCCGTCGCCCGCAAGCGGGTGATTGATCGAAGACATATGGACCCGGATCTGATGCGTCCGCCCTGTCTCGAGCCGCAGCCGCACGAGCGTATGATCGCGAAGCCTCTCGACGACTTCGAAATGCGTCACCGCCGGTTCGCCCGTATCGCTCACGCGACGCCGGGTCGAATGATGCCGGTCTTGACCGATCGGCTTGTCGATCTTGCCCTTGTTGCCTTCCACGTAGCCTTCCGCCAGCGCCACGTACAGCCGCTCGATCTTCTTCTCCCGCATCGCCTTATCGTATTGATAGTGGGCGAACTCGTTCTTGGCGTAGAGGACGGGGCCGGTCGTATCCTTGTCGATGCGGTGAATGTGACGTACCCGAATGTCCTGTCCGGACATCTCGTAATACGCGGCTACCGCATGCGCCAGCGTCTTGCGCTGCCCGTGCTCGCTCGGATGCACCTCGATGCCCGCGGGCTTATTCACGACGAGCGTGAACTCGTCCTCGTAGAGAATGTTCAGATCCATCCAATCCGGCGGAAAATCGCGCTGCTCACGAGGGAACAGGTGCAGCCGCAAGTTCGGTCCCTGCAGCAGCAACCCGCGCGTTTGAAGCAGCTTCGAGATGTGTTTCGGCGGCAGCGGCAAGTGCGCCGTCACCTTATGCATCGGGGCGCCGACGAGGAAGTCCGGCAGCCGGATTTCCATCCATTCGCCCTTGATCCGCCCCATCTTGATCATGGCAGACGGATCGACCCGCGGAGCCGGCGCGGCCGAACGGATCGGACCCGCGCCGCGCGGCTCTCTCGGCGGAACTCCGCGACCGGCGCCTTCCTTGCGGCCGCCGCGGAACGCTTCGTTGCTTGCCCCGCGCGCCGAGCCGTCGTTCCGGCTCCCCCGGGCTGAGGTATCTCCGCGGACGCCGCGACCAGCGTTCTCTTGCCGAGCGCCGTAACCCGCTTCGGCGCCGCTTCTCCGTCCCGCTCGTTCGTCGCGTCCACCTCTTGCCGGCGCTTCTCCGCGTCCGACTCTTGCCTGAGCTTCCCCGCGACCGTCGCGCCCCGCGCTCTCGTAGCGTCCGGGACGCGAGTCGCCGCGTCCTCCGCGGCCCGCGTTGCCGCCCCCGCGTCCGCTTCGGCCGGTCCCGCCCGACCTTCCTCTGCCTGCTCCACTCATCCGATCGTACCTCCGAATCTTCCCGTGCAGGCCCGGCGTTGCCGAGCCGAATCAACGAACAATATACGGGAACGCCTCGCCTTTGTCAAACGCGCCGCGTTCCGGCGATTTAGCGACGTGACGCAGCGTTATTCGGCGCGCGAACGCCGTTCCGGCGATTTAACGCCATGACATAACGCTATACGGCGCGCGAACGCCGTTCCGACGATTTAACGCCATGACACAGCGTTATTCGGTGCGCGAACGCCGCTCCGTCGATTTAACGCCGTGACACGGCGTTATTCGGCGAGCAACGTCACTCCCTACGAATCGATCTTCATCATCATCTCTTCGAGCAGCCGCACCCGCGCGAGCGAAGCTCTGAGCAAGCCGATGCCGATCTCCGGATACAGCCGCACGAGCCTCGTAATCTCTTCCCGCTCGATCGCGAGCGCGTGAACTTCGCCGAAGAACGCTTGCGCGGTTACCGACGACGCGGATTCGTCCAGCGCCGAAGTCGCGCCGCACACGTCGCCCGGGGCGAGGACGCCGAGCGTCCCTTCCCAGCCTGCGGCGGACACGCTCGTCAGCTCGACGTTGCCGTCGATGACGACGTACATCTCCGAATTCGCCTGCCCGCGCTCGAGCAGCTTGTCGCCGTCCCCGAACCGACGCTCCGTCGCCACGGCAGCGATCAACCCGAGCTCCTCCAGCGTGAGATCCGCGAAGAAAGGAACCTTCTTGAGGAACACGACCTTCTTCAGCCTTCCGAGCATCCCTTGTTCTTCCTGCATCGTCCCCCGCTCCTCCCCGGCCGCCCATTCGGCAGCCATCTCGCGCCACCAATCATCCGGCGAACGCTTGCAAGCCTCGACCGCTTCCCTCGCCGCTTCCTCCGTCATCGCGCCGTGCGCGTCATCGTCCGCTTGCAGCGCGGAAGCCAGCTTCTGCGACAACCGCCTCTCGCCGATCCCTTCGGCGAGCACTTCCAAGCCGCCGCTTCGCGTCTCCTCGTCGGCGTCCGCGATCGAAGTACGAATCGCGGTAACGACCTGATCGTCCGTCAGCCGCTCCAGAATGCCCCAGCAGCCGCCGTACACCGTCGTCCGCAAATCGCGCTGCCGCATCGTCGCCAGCTCCGCCAGATCGGCGCGTCCGAGCACCCGGAACGCCGCAGCCATTCTCGCCGACGATTCCAGCTCGCCCAGCTTCGCCGTCGCTTGCTCGGACAGCCAGCCGCGCACGTCCGCGTCCGGAAGCAGCCGGGAGAGAACGATAACGGAAGCTTGCCACGTCTTAGGCGGAGCGGCTTCGACCTTCGTCCTAAGCAAGTCGATTACCCGGTCGCCTATATCGGCGAGAGCGGAGATCGATGCCCGGTAAAGCTCCTGATCCGCCGTCTCCAGCCTTCCGTAGACGATCTTGGCCACCTGAGCGCGACCTAGCAAACCCAAGCATGCCGTGGCCGCCACGCGCACCGAAGGACGCGAGTCGTCCAGCAGCTTCTCTACGTCCGTCGCGAACGCGTCCAAGCGAAGCTCGGCGATGACCCGGCAGCCGTGCACGGCCGACTCGCCTCCCGCCTTGAGCATTTGCGCGACGGCTTCGTTGCAGGCTTCGTAGCTTTGCGCGCTTTGGAGCGAATACATCGCTTTGACCGCTTCCGCGACGACCATCGGCTCCGAGTCGAGCAGCTTCATTCGCAGGAAGAAGAAAGCCTGAGCGGGCATGTGCTTCATCTGCGCGATCTTGTGCACGACGATCGCCCGTACTTCCTGCTCGGGATCTTCCAGCAAGGAAGCGACTCGCGCCATCGCTCCGATATCCGCCGACGACATGTTCATCGCCTTAAGCGCTGCGGTACGGACTTTGGCGTTGTCCTCGTCCAGCAGATTCAGCAGCTCGGGAAGGAACTTCGCGTCCGGCGCGTGGCCGATAATATGCAGCGCGACTTCCTTCGCGTCCGCGCCGTCTTGGCGAAGCATCGCGTGAATCGTCTTCATGACGCGCGGATTGCGCAGTATCTCCTGCAACGACTCCGAAGCGTCCCGTTCGGTTAACGCGAGCACGTGAACGCTCCGCACCAATTCCTTCATGTAGAGCTGTCGGACGGTCCAAGAGAGCGCCACGAGCACGACCGCTCCGCACGTGCCGACGGCCGCCAGCGCCGGGAATCCCCACCCGAGTCCGGTATGAAGCGCCTGCAGCCCCGCGCCGAGCAGGATGCCGGCGAACGTCGCGATGCCTTGCGCGACGTAACGGAAGCCGTCTCGCTGCTGGAGGGGCAATATTTTATAGAACAGCTGGTAAGAAGGCTCAGCGGAGTAATAGATCAGCAAGTACGTCAGCATGTACCCGCCGGCGACCGCGGCCATCGCGACCGGCGAACCGAGCAGCGTCCATGCGCCGACGAACGCCAGCGCGTACACGGCGGATATCGCGGTGAGCATGCTGCTGGCGCCAAGCCATGCCATCAGCTTGCCGGACACGAGCTGCAGCAAGAACGCGAGCGCGAACAAGATGGTCGTCACGACGCCGAACATGCGGCCGAACTCCGCTTCGTCCGGATACGCGGTGTGCGCGGTGTTCAAGAAGATGAACTCCATCAGGAAATAGAGCGCCGGCATGACCAGCATGAGCCCGAGAACGCTAAGCAGGAACGGCGAACGCAGCGTCCGGCGGAAATAGTCCATGGAAGACAAGCTGTCCGTCTCCGCATCCGCAGCCTTCGATGCCTTCAGCGCCAACGGCACGAGATACACCGCGATCGCCTTGCGATAGTTGAATGCCGCCGCGAGCAAGAACGCGGGGCCGAGCACGTAGACGATGTCCGGACCGAGCCACGGGCTGATCAACTGCGTGATTAACCCCGCCGCCATGCCGCCCAGCGTCGCTCCGCCGACGAACAACGGCATGAGCCTTTTCGCCTGTTGCGTCGGGCACAGGTCGACCGCCAAGCTCCAGAGCAATATCGTCTGTTGGCGGACGACGAAGTTAGAGGAGAGGAACAGGATCGGATAATACCATCGCAAGTCCTCTCCCGTTATTCGCAGACCGAGCAGCATCGCCGCGTTGGCGAGCACGATGCCCGTCATGATCGCGTACATCGCGCGCATGAGAGCAGGCTTGGACAGCCTGCCCGCCAGCCAAGTCATGAACCAAGCTTCGAACGGCAAGACGATCGCTTCCGCGACGTAGATATATGGCATATATGCGCTGCCGAACCGTTGGTTGAACAGCGTCATGAAGCCGTTATAGTTAAGCGCTTCGGCGATGCCGCAGATGAGGAATACGGGCCCCATCAACCATAGCTTCCGCCAGTCCTCCGCCTTCAAGCCGAGACGTCGGCTCCATCGATCCTTCAGCATGCTACTCATCGCTTTCTTCCTAGGTGATAGATTGATAGGATTCGCAAATTCGTCAACGAGCGCCAACCTATGGAAATCTAACCCTATCGTACAATAAAGTCCGACAGAATACACGCCATTCCGAAGCAATCGATAAGGGAACTCGGCTGATTTTACACACAATCGTCGAATCTCGCTACCTTCAAAAGGGGTACAATTTCGCTAGCGTACGGCGTTGAAAGCTGACGTCTCCGCCAAGCGAAGACAGCGTCTGCCGTAAACCCCCGCTCTTTTTCCATTCGACTCTCATAGGAACCTCTGCCGTTAATTAGGAGATAACCGCGAGTCGTCCCGCTTTCGCGGAAAGCCGTCAATAATATACAAAATAACACCGTTGCCATATTTTGACTAAGGAGATAACTTGGATTGTAGGGGATTGTCCCCTTAATCACTTCTCGGGAGGAATTCGAAATGGACTTGAACGAAGAAGTAGTCGCAGTCGAAGGCTTGGAAGCGTCTTCAGATGAAGTCGCGGTCGAAGCGGTAGCAGAGGAAGCGGAGCTCGGCTCCCAGGCCGAGGAAGTCGAAGCATCGGAAGAGGCTGCCGAGGAAATCGTAGCCGAAGCGGAAGCTGTCGAGGCGGAAGCCGTCGAAGCGGAAGCAGACGCGACGATCGAAGCCGAAGCCGAGGCTGTCGAAGCCGAAGCCGTCGAAGCATCGGAAGAAGCTGCCGAAGCGGTAGCCGAAGAAGCCGACGCCGTGGCAGTGGCGGAAGCCGACGAGCCTGCGCTGGCTGAAGTTGCCGCCGACGAAGCGGAAGCAGCGGGCGAAGAGTCCGCCCAGGACTAATTCGTCTATAACCATGATTCATTGGAAAGGGGCTTTCCCGTAAGGTCGAATCGACCGCGGAGAAAGCCCCTTGACGTTAATTGGAAAATAATTCTCAAATCGGTTACTTGGAACCGTTGCTTCGCAACCAAGCCCGAATCGCCCACTTGCGCTCGTGGCGCTTCATGTACCTCGGCAACGTACGGTACAACTGAGCACATTCCCGATAGGCGATCGCCGCGTCTTCGGTTCTGCCGAGACCGGCATAGATCGCGCCGAGGCGATAATAGGCTTCGCAGGAAGAGGAATTCACTTCCTTGAATCGCTGCAGGAAGCCGATCGCCTTCTCAGGATCCGGCTTAGAGAACGATTCGGCCAATCGGATATAAGGTTGCCCGTATTTCACGCGCGGACTAATCTCGATCGCCCGCAGCATCGCCTCTTCGCCCTCCGCCAGCCTGCCGAGCGCCAGCTCGCACGTGCCGAGATCGCTCCAGAACTCGGCGGAGTGGTCCATCCGGTCTTCGATGCCGGTCAGAATTCCTCGCGCCTCCGCATAGCTCTTGCGCTCGATCAACAGCCTGGCGAGCTCGGACTTCGCCGAGACGTCGTGCGGGCTCATCTGAATCTGGCGTTTCCACCGCGCGATGGCGCTTCTGCGCTTCAACGGTCGAATCAAGCTCGGCGTCAAGCCGATATATCGTCTCTCCAAGAAGTAGAAGATCAAGAGCAGCACGATGATCGCAATGAACGGATTGCCGAACAGCCACCATAGCGCCCCGAAAGCGAGCAATTTACTCATAACGTACGCTTGCCTCCTTGTCCGCCTTGTCCGACTCGTTCACTATACCGCGCATCGCCTTGCTACTCCTATTGTATGTCGATGACCCGCGATCCAAGACGGATTCCCCGAACGTTATCTCCGCAGCAAGGTCAGCACGGCGATGTCGTCGGATTGCGGCGCGCCGTCCGCGAACATCCAGACGTGCATGAGCAGCGCGTCGATGATCTCCGCGCTCGACATGCCCGGCGTCATGCCGAGGAATTCCTGCAGCCGTTCGGACGTGTATTGCTCCTGCGCCGCGTTCTCCGCTTCCGTGATGCCGTCGGTATAGAGCAACATCCTGTCGCCCCGCTCCAACGTCAATCGTCCGTCGTGATAAGGCACGTCCTCCATCGCGGCGAGCGGCAAGCTCTTCTTCAGCTTGACCGGCTCGATCGTCCCGTTCGCCCGGACGACGTAAGGCGTGCAATGACCGCCCTCGCTCATGACGACTTCTCCGGTCGAGCACGTGAACACGCCGCACACGATCGTCGCGAACATCGGCGGGTTGTCCCGCGACAGCTCGTCGTTGACCATCGTCAGCAGCTGGCCCGGCGTCGTTCCCGGCGTCATCTTGCCCTTCAGCAGCGTAAGCGTGACGGCCATGAACAACGCGGCGGGAATGCCCTTATCGGATACGTCCCCGAGCACGAAGAACAGATGGTCATCGTCCAGCTTGAAGAAGTTGTAGAAATCGCCGCCTACTTCCTTGGCGGACTTCAGCAGCGCGCATACGTCGTAAGGCTCCTGGGAGGACGGCATCGTCCGCGGCAGGAAGCTCATCTGGATGCCGCCGGCCACTTGAAGCTCGCTCTCCAGCCGTTCCTTGATCGCGGTCGTCTGCTGCAGCGCTTCGAGCGATTGCTCGACCTGCGCGTACAGGCGGGCGTTCTCCATCGCCACGGCCATCGGCTGGGCGACCTGCTCGAGCAGCGCCCGGTCTTTCCGCGTGAACCCGCGCTTGCCGTGCTTGTTGATGACCTGCAAGACGCCTTCGACGCGCCCGTGGTTGACGATCGGAACCGTCAGCAGGTTGCGCGTGCGGAAGCCCGTCCGCTCGGCGACGCGGTTCGACCATCGGCCGTCCGCGGCCGAATCGTTGACGACGACGCTCTCTCCTGTCTGCGCGACGTGGCCGGCGATGCCTTCGCCCGGCTTCAGCCGGATCTCCCGCACCGCTTCGCCCTTCTCGCCTTGCGCCAGTTCGAAGAACAGCTCGTTCGTATCCGGATCGATGAGCAGAACGGACGCCGCCTCTACCGGCAGCACCCGCTTCGCCGTATTCATGATCAACTCCAACTGCTCGCGCCTTCTCAGCGTCGAATTCAGCTGCATGCTTATATCGAACAGCGCGCGCATCCGTTCCATTCTCCGCTTCAGCATAACGTACAGCGCGCCCGCTCCCAGCGCGCCGCCTCCGCATGCCAGGAGCGCCGCCTCTACCCAGTTGCTATCCACGATTATCGTCCACCCGCCTATCGGCAGTTTTCGTCCCGCCTATTGCCTAGAATTGCGCTAACGCTTCTTCCGTAGACGCAGCCGTTTCCAAGATGCTCAGGAAGCCCGACATCTCGAATACGTCCCGCACTTGCTCGCTCATGCTCGCGCATACGAGCTTCCCTTGCAGGCTGCGCACCTTTTTCGCCGCGACCAACACGACCCGAAGACCCGCGCTGCTGATGTACTGCATATTGGCGAAATCCAGCACGAACTTCGTCCGTCCTTCCGAACCCGCCAGCGCCATGAAGGCTTGCTCCGCCGCTTGCGCGTGCTGACCGTCCAGGCGCCCCTCCAGGCTTACGACCGTAACCCCGCCTTGCTCCGTCGATGTAATGTTCATTCTGCGATATCCTCCTCGTCGCTACAGCCTCTTCACCATTCGAAGGCGATTGCCCGTATCCGTTCTTTCATAATGCAATTCGTCCATGAGACGCTTCACGAACATCAGCCCCAGCCCGCCGATCTCCCGCTCGTCCAACCCCAGCGTAATGTCGGGATCGTCCTTCAGCAGCGGATTGAACGGGATGCCTTCGTCCTCCAACGTCACTTCGATGACGTCCGGCAGAGAACGAACGGACAATACGATAGCGTGCTCCCCGCCTTGCGGATAACCGTACGAGATCGTGTTCGTCAACAGTTCGTCGCAAGAGAGGACGAGCTGTCCGTTCAGCTTGGCCGGCCAACCGAATCGGGTGCCGCACGTTTCGAAGAACTCATGCAAACGATCCAACTCGCCCAAGGAGTTGGTTAACCGAATCACGTCCGTCGCCTGCTCGCTTTCCCGCGTCATGTCACGCGCCACCGCCTTTGATTCGCCGGTTTTCGACACCATCTGCCTCAGCTATTCTACATCATATCATATTTCATACCATTATCTAACAACTTTGCGGGCTGAAAAGATAGAGACGATGCCTGCGCGCGGCATCGTCTCTTCATAGAATGGATCCGGTTACTTCCCGGGCGGCTTGGCGCGGCGCGTCGCCTGCGCTTCGAGCGGATCGTCGGGCCAATAGTGCTTCGGATAGCGCCCCTTCAAGTCTTTGCGTACTTCGAAATAGGCGTTGCGCCAGAAGCTGGCCAAGTCTCGCGTAACTTGCACGGGGCGCTGCGCCGGCGACAGCAAATGCAGCGTCAGCGCGACGCGGCCTCCCGCGATGCGCGGCGACTCCGGCAAGCCGAACAGCTCCTGGAGGCGCACGGCGAGAGCAGGCGCGTCGATATCCGAGTAATCGATCGGCAGGCGCGAGCCGCTCGGCACGTTCCAGTGCGTCGGCACGTACGCGTCGAGCTGCCGCCGCTGCTCCCAGCTCAGCATCTCTTCGAGCAGTTCCCTGACGTTAAGCCGCTGCAGATCCGAGCGGCTTCTCAGCCCGTCGACGTACGGCCCGAGCCACGATTCGAGCCGGGACAGCAGCGCTTCGTCCGAGAGATCCGGCCAAGAATCGTCGTGATGCTTCACGAAGACGACGCGTTCTTGATATTGGCGCGCGGCTTTCGTCCACGGCAGCAGTTGGAGTCCCTCGGTGCGAATGCCTTGCAAGAGCGCCTTCGTTACGAGGGGGGCCGGCGGCTTGTGCATCGGCACTTCCTCGAGGACGATGGCTCCGATTCTCTTCCGCGCCCTCGCGCGTACGGACTGAGATACCTTGTCCCAATAGACGTCAGTCTCTTGCATGATGGCTTCTTTGGCATGTTCGGCGAGCTGCGCGAACGAGAGGGGCGCGGCCATGCGGATCGTGCCGTCCGCGCCCGCATCGTCCACGTCGGCGACGACGATCCATTCCTCGGTCGCGAGCAGCGAACCGCCTTTGACGAACGCCGCGCCTCTGCCGCCGCTCATGAGATACTTGCCGCTCTCGCGCTGGCGGGCGATCCGGTCCGGATACGCGAACGCCAGCAGCAGGCCGCAGGCGTCGGCGTCCTTGGCGGCGTCGGCCGGGGACTGGCGGATGCCGAGCTCCCGCTTCAGCCTGCCCGCCTCGTCGAGGAGCCTGCGGCGGGCGCCTTCGTCGAGCTGCACCGGTCCTGCTCCGTGCAGCGCCTCCAGCCGGAACCGGAGGTCGCCGCCGTCCTTCGCTCCGCCCTTATTGGCACTATCCCGTTCGGTCAGGACGACGGCAAGCTCGCACGCCGTCGCTCCCAATCCGAGCGGCACCGCGCGCAGCAGCATGTGCGCGAGCCGCGGATGCGCGCCGAACTCGGCCATCCGGCGGCCGTGCGCGGTAATCGCGCCGGTGGCGGCATCGAGCGCGCCGAGCTGCGTCAGCAACTCCTTCGCTTGCTGCAGAGCCGGCGCCGGCGGCGAGTCCAGCCAAGCAAGCTCGGCCGGATCGCCGGCTCCCCAGACGTTGAGCTCGAGCAGCAACGACGACAGGTCCGCCTCCATGATCTCCGGCGCGTTGCTCGGCGCGAGCCGATCTTGCTCTTCCCGGCTCCATAGCCGGTAACACGTGCCGGGCCGCAACCGTCCCGCGCGTCCGCGCCGCTGATCCGCCGACGCCGCCGATACCGGAACCGTCTCCAGTCGGGACATGCCCGTGCGCGGGGAGAAACGCGACACGCGCATGAGACCCGCGTCGACGACGACCGTGATCCCGTCCACCGTCAAGCTCGTCTCCGCGACCGACGTCGACAGCACGACCTTGCGTTCCCCCGGCTTCGCCGGCGCGATCGCAAGGTCCTGCGCTTCGAACGGCAAGCTGCCGTGCAAGGGATGGATACGGACGTCGCTCATGGCGGATACCAGGCCTCTCAGCTTGGTCTCTACCCATCGGATCTCGCCCATGCCCGGCAGGAAGACGAGCACATCGCCCTCGTGCGCGCGGAGCGCGTCCGCGATGACGGCGGCGACCGCATCGTCCAGATACGCGCCGGCCGCGCGGGGCCGATAGACCGTCTCCACCGGATACGCCCGGCCTTCGCTCACGACGACCGGCGCATCGCCGAGCAGCTTCGCGACCGGCTCCGCCTCGAGCGTCGCGCTCATGACGAGCAGCTTCAAGTCGTCGCGGAGCAGCGCTTGGCATTGGAGCGTCAGCGCCAGACCGAGATCCGCCTGCAAGCTGCGTTCATGGAACTCATCGAAAATAACGAGTCCGACGCCCTCGAGCGAAGGATCGTCCTGCAGCATGCGCGTCAGCACGCCCTCCGTCACCACTTCGACGCGGGTGCGCGTACCGACCTTCGTGTCCATCCGGACGCGGTAGCCGACCGTGCCGCCGACGCCCTCGCCGAGCGCGGAAGCCATGTATTTCGCCGCGCTCCGGGCGGCGAGGCGCCGGGGCTCGAGCATGATGATTTTATGGCCGGACAGCCACGGCTCGTCCAACAGGGCGAGCGGCACCCGCGTCGTCTTCCCCGCGCCCGGCGCCGCGATGAGCACCGCGTTGTCGTGCGCGGCCAATGCTCGCTTCAGGTCGGGGAGCACGCTGTCTATCGGTAGCTTATCTATATTCAATGATCCTGTCGTCCCTTCGCATAAGCCAACTAGCTATCCTTTGCTCTATTATAGCAAGAATGCGGAGAAGAGGCTTGCGGTTGCAGCTCTAACGGTGCGCGGTGCCGATGCTGGGCATACCTGCGACATCCCGACTCTCTAACGGTATGTAGCGCCGCTACAGGTCGCGCCCCCCACCTCCTGACCCGAAGGGATAGTGTCCATAAGGCGCAGATCGAGCTCCCCCACCCACTGACCCGAAGGGATAGTGACCATAAGGCGCGTAACTCCCGCAACAGGCCGCGTCCCCCTCCCCTCCTGACCCGAAGGGATAGTGACCATAAGGCTCGCAAAACGAAAGAAAAAGCCCCCGCGCACGCGCAAGGGCTACGTCCTATCCGTCTACCGTTCTACGAAGCTTCCTCCGGCGATGTCAGCATAATCTTGCCGTCCACCAGCTCGAGCTTCACCTTGTTCGAATCCTTGACGCCGATCGACTCGAGGTACGCCGCCGGAACCTGAAGCCGTCCGGCGCGGTCGAGAATCGCATACTCGACGTGCGAGTCGCCCTCGGCCTGCTTAATGCCGCGCTCGAGCTCCTCGAGCTCCTCGGCATACGACTTGCGCCGCAGCATCTCAGAGGAGATCTTGCCGTCGCGGATCGCGACGACGCGGTCGACCTTCCTCGCCAGCAGCGGATCGTGAGTGACGATGACGATCGTAATGCCGATCGTCCGGTTCAACTCTCGGAACAGGTCGAGAATCTGGTCGGCCATTCGCGAATCGACCGAACCGGTCGGTTCGTCGGCCAGAAGCAGCTTCGGATGGTTCGCCAGCGCGATGGCGATCGCCACCCGCTGCTGCTCCCCGCCCGACAGCTCCTGCAGCTTGTTATGCTTGCGGTGCGACAGCCCGACCGCTTCAAGCAGCTCGAGCGCCCTCATCCGCTTGCGTCTGCCCTTCAGCAGAATCGGCAGCTCGACGTTCTCGAGCGCGGTCAAGTACGGAATCAAGTTACGCGCGTTGTTCTGCCAGACGAAGCCGACGCTCTCGCGCTTGTACTTCACGAGATCGCGCTCGGTCATCTTCAGCATGTTCTTCCCGTCGATCGTCAGTTGTCCCGCGCTCGGCTTGTCGAGTCCGCCGAGCATGTTCAGCAGCGTCGACTTGCCGCTTCCGCTGTTGCCGATAATGGCCATCAGCTCGCCGCTCTCGACCGTCAGGTCGAGCCCTTGCAGCGCGAACACCTCGAGATCCGCCGCTTTGTAGATTTTGACCAAGCCTTCGCAATGAATCATCGATTAGTCCTCCCCTAGCTTCAGCGCTTGATGGACCCGGATGCGGGAGAGCATGTAAGACAGAATGCCCAGCCCGATGAGCAGCATGACGATGACGATCGTGTACAGGCGGATGAAGTCGATCGCCTCGAACATCACCTTGAACGGAGGCACGAGACTGCTCGGATTGAACGCGATCTGGAAGTTCGGCACGTACAGGATGCTGGCGACGTTGCCGACGAGCACGCCGATCAAGATCGCGACGCCGGACGTCAGCAGTTGCTCGAGACCGAGCATGCCGATCAATTGGCGAAGCGACAAGCCGATCGCGCGCATGATGCCGTTCTGAAGCGTGCGTCCCTTGAGCGACAGAATCCAATAGAGCAGGAAGCCGACGAAGCTGATGACGATCGAGATAATGAACCCGAGCGACAGGATGCCGTTAAGCGCCAGCAGGAACGGATCGTTCTTCGCCTTCGTCAGCTCTTCTCTCGTATTGACGATGTTCGTCACGCTAAGCTTGCTGTCCTTGATGCCTTGATAGAAATCGTTCGTCGTCGCGCCCGGCTTCAGCTTCAGCCATACTTCATACGGCTCAAGTTGCAGTTGGAATTGAATGCGCGACAGATGCCCGACGATCAGCATCGGCGCGTTCGAACGTTTCTCGTCCGCCGTGTTGATCGACCCCGTCGGCGGATTCGGATTGAACGTCGGGAAATAATCTAGAATGCCGTAGACGATGAACGGCTGCGACTGAACGTCCTGCCAGCCGACGTTGATCGCATCGCCGACCTTCACGCCCTTCTGCTCGGCAAGCGTCCTCGAGACGAGCACGGCTCGCGAGTCCCCCGCCATCAAGTTCAAATATTCATTGATATGATGATCGAGCAGCTTGTCGGGGAACCAAGTCGCTTTGCCGAAATCGTCGGTATCGATGCCGATCAGCGTCGCGCTGCCCCCTCCGTCGGCGGCGTTGAAGGTCGCGGAGTCCTTCACGAACACCTTCGCCGCCTGCTCGACGCCGGGGAGCTTCGTATACGGATCGAAGGAAGGCTCGAGGTAATGGATGATCTTAGGAGCGGCTGCCCCGTCGCCTGACGCGGGAGGTCCTCCGAAAGACATCGCTTCGGGCGGCTTGTCGTTCGGCCAATTCGACGTCAGGATGAATTCCGCCCCGTTCGCGTACCGGATCCGGTCCTCCGTATTCGTATTAAGCGTTCTCGCCGCGCCCGCGCTGAACACGCCGATCGCGATCGTCATGATGAGGAACACCATGAGGAATTGATATTGGCTATTGGAGCGGCCGACCTGTATAAGCGTCGAATACAGAGAAGGCGGCCACCACTTGCGTCCGATCCAGTAGATCAGTCTTAGTAGATACGGATATAGCCTTAACAACAGCAATCCGGACCCGACGACGAACAGAGCCGGCATGACGAATTGCAGCGGATCGATGTTCAGATCGTCGGCGTTAAGCCCCAGCTTCTGAATGTCCTCCAACCGATTGCGGAACGAATACAGCCCGTAGATCGATACTCCGAGCGTCAATACGTCCAGGAACGACTTGTGCCAGAACGGCATCTTCTGCGATCGCGCCATCTGCTGCTTATGCCCGACGATCGATACCCGCGTCGCGAGCATCGCGGGAACGAGCATCATCGCGAAGGAAACGGCCGCGGCGATCGCTCCATAGAGGTACGCGTCCGAGTTGATCCGGACCGGCATCGCCGTCCGCTGGACGAACTCGAGGAAGCCGTTCGACGAACCGAGCACCTTCGTAAGCCCTAGCCCAATGAACGGACCGGCGACTAGCGCGATGCCGCATAGCAGCGCACCTTCGATCGCGAACGAAGCGAGAATCTGCCACCTTGCCGCTCCCCGGCTTCGCAGAATCGCGATCTCGTTCTTCTGTCTGTCGATGATGAGATTCGACACCATGAACATATAGAAGCCGAGCATGATGAGCACGGGAACGTTCAGCGACCACATCAGCTTGTTCAGTTGCTTCGCCCGCTCGAAGTAGTTCTCGATCGTACCCAGCGCCGGCACCGCGAATTCGGTCTGGAACACGACGATTCGTTGCTGGATGTAGCCTTTAATGTTCTTGTCCGTCGTCAGGAAGCTGTCGACGTTGCGAAGCTCCATCTTGCTGTAGTCGAGCACGAAGAACCAGCCGCTGACCGCGAGGGGGATATGGTTCCCTTTCGTAATCTCGCGGTCGAACATATCGGCGTTCATGATGAACGCGGAATTCCAATCTCCGAGACCGGCGCTGCGGAAGTACGGGTCGTCGTCCTGCTTCTTCGTGAGGATGCCGACCGGCTTGATCTTGATCGTACCCGGCACCTTGTCGTCCTTCACGAGGAATTCGGTCCCGAGCACCGTCTTGAAGTTGCTGAGCGCCTGGTCGGTCACGAGCACCTCGTAGACGCCGTCGACCGGCTCCTTCGCCGGCATGCGGCCGTCCTCGAGCTTGATATGTTCCTCTAATCCGGAAAAAGCGCGGATCGTCGCGCTCGGCTTCGACTTCTTCGGATCTTCCACGCCGGCGGCCGGAACGAACAGGAACGACTTCGTCCGCCGCTCCTTCACGAGCTCCTTGACCGGGATGCCGAAGTCGACGGCGGCGCGCGTCTCGATATAATTGTCGATCTCGTTCAAGACGCGCGTCCGTTTGTCCGCCGTCTCGTTGTAGAAGCCGACCATCGACCAGTGCGTGCCCGGATACGTTCCCTTCTCCGCTTGGTACGTCTCCAGGTCCTTGACCAGCATCCGGGACAGGATCGCCTCGGAATAGATCGGCATCGTGCTGACGAGCGCGACCGTCATGAGAATGCCGAAGAACATGCTCGAGACAAGCCATTTATTTTGAACCATTTTACGAATGATCATGACGAATAAGGCCACGGGTAAGCCTCCCTACCGTTCGGATTGCGGGAATGAATTACTGAAGAACGATCTCTTGGCCTTCTTCCAGCCCTTTGACGATCTCGACCTCGGTGGAAGTCGCAAGACCCGGCTCGACGTCGACCTCGCGCAGCTTGTTGCCTTCTTCCATGATCCGGACGAAGTTGCGGCCCAAGTACGAACGAAGCCCGCTCTTCTGGATTTTCACGACGTCCTTGCGCTCTTGGGTAATGATCTTCACGTCGGCCAGCTTGCCGATCTCGACGTTCGGCGGCAGCTCCGGCATCTCGAGATAGATCGTCCTCGCGTACCGTTCGGCGAGCTGCTTGTTCTCCGTGGTCGGAGCCGACGAAGGCGTCTGAACGACTTTGCCCGCGAACTGCTCCTTGTTGACCGTGACTTCGGCGGCGACGCCGACTTTCACTTCCGCGCGATCGCTCGCGTTATCGACCGGCAACGACAGCCGCAACCGGGTAGGGTCCGAGATGATGACGAGCGTCTGGTACGCGTCGATGAAGTCGCCTTCCTGCAGCGTGTCCGCGTAGGTTACCTCTCCGTCCATCGTGGCGATCAACTGCTTGCTGTTGAATTGCTTCTTCAACCGGTCGTACTTGATCTGCTCGATCTCGAGCTGCAAGCCCGCGATCTTGATCGTCTGCTCGTCTCCGGTACGGGCTTGCTGGAAGTTCATCTTCGCCTTCTCGAGCCCGAGCTCGGCTTCCTTCAATTGAAGGTCGAGACCGTCGAGGATGAGCTGGACGAGCACGTCGCCCTTCTTGACCGCGTCGCCGGCTTTGACGTTGATCGACTCGATGCGTCCGCCTTGGCCAGTGAACTGCGCGATCTCGGACGCGTACGATTCGAACGTGGCGCTTCCGCCGACTGTTTTGACAACCGTGCCTTTCTCGGCTTTGACTGTCGTGTAGTTTTCCTTCGCGGGCTTGACCAGAGGCGGCTTCAGCGACTCTTCTTCCTTGGGCAGCAGGGAGCATCCGGCTAAGGCGGCGCTAACGCACAGGGCAAGGCTTAGCGCGGCGGCTTGTTTAATCGTGCGCGACAATTTGTCCATCCTCCAGTTCGTATACTTGGTCGACGATCTCCATGATGGCCGGATCGTGCGTCGTAAGGGCGATCGTGATTCCGCTCTGCTCGACGAGGTCGCGGAACACTTTAATAATATGAAGACCGGTCCGGCTATCCAGCTCGGCGGTCGGCTCGTCGGCGAGAATGAGCTTCGGCTTGTGCGCGATCGCCCGAGCGATCGCCGTGCGCTGCTGCTCTCCGCCCGACAGCTCGAACGGACGGTGATGCATTCGCGGCTTCAGGCCGACCTGCTCCAGCGCGTGTATGGCGGCCGCCTTGCGTTCGCTCGCGGGCGTGCCGGCGATGCGAAGCACGAACTCGACGTTCTCGTAAGCGGACATGAGCGGGATCAGGGCGAACGATTGGAAGATCAACCCCATCTCGGTTCGGCGCACTTCGTCCCGCTCTTTGTTCGTCATCGCCGTCAAATCTTTGCCGGCGAAGACGATCTTGCCTTCCGTCGGACGATCGAGCGCGCTGAGCAAGTTAATGAGCGTCGTCTTGCCCGACCCCGATCGTCCTTTGAAAGCGACCAGCCGGCCCGCGGGCAGTCGGATATCGACGCCCTTGAGCACGGTTACCGCGCCTGAGCCCCGGCCGAATACGCGTTTGATTCCTTGGGCTTGAATGATGTCCGGAGTATCCGGAATGACTGCAGCCATCTGAATGCGTTCCTCCTTCATCTCGCGTCTCCAATGTCCGCGACCGTGTGCCGTTCCACGAGCTCCGGCGCAATCTTGAGCAATCGCCCCGGCCGCCCGTCGAGCAATTCCTGCAACAGGGGGGCGACCGACGCCTTCCCGTGCCGGATCGTCGTGAGCGGCGGCGAGAGGAACTTCGCGAGCAGGTCGTCGTCGTAACCGATCACCGACAGATCCTCCGGAATTCGATGGCCTTGTTCCCGCATCGCCTGAATGATGCCCGTGGCCATCAGGTCGTTCGCGCAGAACACCGCCGTCATGTCCGGATTCGCCGCCCGCAGCTTCGCCGCCGCTTCGGCGCCGCTCGCCGCGGTGAAGCACCCTTCCGCGACGAGCCGCTCCGCGTGCTCGATCCCGCGTTCCGCGAGAACTTCCTTGAAACCCTCGTACCGCTCCTTGCTAATCCGCAAATGCGCCGGGCCGTTAACGTATCCGATGACGCGGTGCCCGCTTCGCAGCAGCCTTCGGCCCGCGATGCGGCCGCCTTCCCTGTCGTCGGATTGAGCCGACGTGCAGCGAGGGCCGACGACGCCTTCGAAGTTGACGCACGGCACTTGAATCCGCAGCGCCTCCCGCATGATCGGGTGATGCTCGTCGAACGCCGGCAACAAGATGCAAGCTTCCAGATTGCGGGCGTGGACGCTCTCGGTCAATCGTTGCCCGTCGTAATTCGAGAAGGACACGTAATAGAAGATCGCGTCCTTCTCTTGGCTCTGCAAGCCCT
Organism: Cohnella sp. GCM10027633; assembly: GCF_042675445.1. Classification (NCBI taxonomy): domain Bacteria; kingdom Bacillati; phylum Bacillota; class Bacilli; order Caryophanales; family Paenibacillaceae; genus Cohnella; species Cohnella sp. GCM10027633. The sequence goes on from NZ_JBHTGV010000011.1 coordinate 124,092, forward strand.
TCTGAATCGACGAGAACATATCGAGGAACAACAGGTTCTCGTGATCGAACTCCGGGACGTACACGCCGATCAGGTTGCTTCGTTTGCCGACGAGTTGCTGCGCGCCAAGGTTCGGCACGTACCCCATCGCCTTGGCCTTCTCCTCGACGAGCTTCCTCGTCCCCGGATTGACGCCCGGGACGCCGTTGAGCGCTCTCGATACCGTGCTGGCGGAAATTTGAAGCGCTTCCGCGATCGCTTTGATTCCGACCTCGCGTGCGGCGAGCTCGTCTTTCCGCATACGATTCCTCCTTGCGGCAGCCTATGAACCGAAACATTGCAAACGTTTGCAACAATCACCCTTTTACTATAAATGCCAAGTCAATATCTGTCAAACCTGTTCTGCGGCAACAATTCGCCCTCTCTACCATTCAATCATCGAGGCCACCGGGCGACAAGGTGGCATCCTTGTCGTTTGCTAGGAGAATCGATAACGAATCGCGCGGCGACCGCGCGAACAACGCGTATAGGAGGGAATATCCAGGGGGATACTTTCGTCTAATCGAGGGATAAAATCCCACTGCGAGAGATCTTATGCATGAGAGCGCGGCCGCTTAGCCGCACTAGGCTTCTTTGCCCATTGTGAAAATTAGTTTCATCAATTATATTTAAAATACGAAAATAATTTAACTAAAGAGGCGCGGGGGCGAACATGAGCTTACTGAACGCCATGCAAGAAAAGTTGGAAAGCCTGCATCCGATGGAGCGAAAGCTGGCCGAATGCGTGCTAGCCGATCCCGCTGCGACCGTCCAGATGACCATTACGGACCTCGCGGGACGTTCTGGGAGCAGCACGGCGACGATCTCCCGGTTCTGCAAGCTGTTCCAGTGCCAGAACTTCCCGGAATTCAAGCGCAAGCTGGCGACGGAGCTCGTCCATATCGGCGGGACGACGAACCAATATCAGGACATCGTCGCCGGCAATCCGCTGACCGACATCGTGTCGGCCATAACGACGAACCATATGCGGTCGCTGACCGATACGACGCGGCTGCTCGACTTCGGCCAGTTGCGGACGGCGATCGCGGCGCTGCACGGGGCCGGCCGCATCGACCTGTACGGATCGGGCACGTCCGGCATGGTCGCGCAGGATTTCTTCCATAAGCTGATCCGGATCGGCAAAGCGGCCGCCGTGTTCGTCGACCCGCATCTGCAGTTGACGTCGGCAGCTTCGCTGACGCCGCGCGACGTCGCGGTCGGCATCTCCTATTCGGGCGAGACGCTGGAGACGATCCATTCGCTCCGAACGGCCGCCGAGCAGGGCGCGACGACGCTGTCCGTCACGCGGTTCGGGGCGAACTCGCTCGCCGAGCTCTCGGCGATCCGGCTGTTCACGTCGTCCGCTGAAGCCGGCATGCGCCGCGGCGACATGGCTTCCCGCATGGCGCAGCTTCATATCGTGGACATCCTGTTCACGGGACTCGTCAGCGAGCATTTCGAGGAATACGTACCGCGCCTGGAACGGTCGTTCCAGACGGTAAGACAATACACGGGCAAAGAGGAGAGAACGACGCGATGAACATTCTGACGTTCGACAGCGACGGCAAGCTTAACGAGGCGGCCGCCAACATTATTATCGGCACGGTTCAAACGACGCCGCGCGCGGTGCTCGGCCTGGCGACGGGCGGCACGCCGGTCGGCATTTACAAGGAAGTCGTGCGCGAATACGACCGTGGCATGATCAGCTTCAAGAACGCCACGGCGTTCAACCTGGACGAGTACGTGAACATACCCGCCGATCATCCCGAAAGCTATCATTCCTATATGAATCAGCATCTGTTCTCCCATATCGACCTGCCCGCGGACGGGCGCCATATTCCCGACGGCAACGCGGCCGATCCGGCAGCGGAGTGCCGCCGGTACGATTCTCTCATCGAACGCGCCGGCCAGATCGATCTTCAGTTGCTCGGCCTCGGCCATAACGGGCACATCGGCTTCAACGAGCCCGCCCACGCGCTCATCCGCGGCACTCACGTCGTGGAGCTGGCGGAGGAGACGCTCGAAGCGAACGCCCGCTTCTTCGATTCGATCGACGAAGTGCCTCGGCAAGCGTTGACGATGGGAGTAGGCACGATTCTGAAGGCGAAGAAAATTCTGCTCGTCGTCAAAGGCGCGGACAAAGCCGACATCGTCGCCCGCGCGCTGCAAGGACCGATCACGACCGACGTCCCGGCGTCTTTGCTGCAGACGCACCCGAACCTGATCGTTCTGCTCGACGAGCCGGCCGCGTCGAAGCTGACGATGGACAACAAGCAATGAGCGATCGCATGAACGTAAGCAACGGACGATGGTTGATCGACAACGCGCGGATCGTATGCGCCGACAGGACGATCGGCTGCGGCTGGCTTCAGATCCGCGACGGCATCATCGAGCGGATCGGCGATCGTTCGACCGGGGACGAGCCTCAAGCTCCCTCGCACGAAATCGTCGACGCGCGCGGCGGAACCGTGCTGCCCGGCTTCATCGACGTGCACGTGCATGGCGGCGCTGGGCACGACTTCATGGACGCCGACGCGGACGGCCTGCTGGACATTACTCGTTTCCATGCGACTCATGGAACGACGGGCATTCTCGCGACCTCGTTGACCGCGTCGCGCGACGAACTGACGGCGGTGCTCGAGCGCATCAGCGCGTTCATCGACGGCGGAATGACGTACGCGCAAGTGCTCGGCATTCACTTCGAAGGTCCGTTCATTAGCGAGAAGTGGAAGGGCGCGCAGAATCCCGCTTACATTCTTCCTCCTCAGCCGGAGTGGCTGGAGGCGTGGGTCGCCCGGTTCCCGGGCATTATCAAGATGCAGACGCTCGCCCCGGAAGCCGAAGGCGCGCTCGACTATATCGCGTTGCTGTCGCGGCACGGCATCGTTCCAAGCTGCGGCCACACCGACGCGACGTACGACCAGATCGTCCAGGCGGCAGACCATGGGCTTCGACACGCGGTCCATACGTACAACGCGATGCGGTCTTATCACCACCGCGAGCCCGGAACGGTCGGCGCGGTGCTGACCGATAAGCGTATCATGGCCGAAGTGATCGCGGACGGTCACCACGTCCACCCGGCAGGCATCAAGCTGCTGACCGCGGCCAAAGGCGACGAAGGCGTCATCCTCGTCACCGACGCGATGGCGGCCGCCGGCATGCCGGACGGCGATTACGAGCTCGGCGGCCTTCCCGTCGAGATGAAGTGCGGCGTCGCCCGCTTGAAGGCTTCGGGCAACTTGGCCGGCAGCACCCTGACGATGATCGACGCGTTCCGGTTCATGGTTCGCGAGATCGGCGTATCGCTCGAGAGCGCCAGCCGGATGGCGAGCCTGAACCCGGCGCGCCAGCTCGGCCTGGACGGCGACCGCGGCGACATCGCCCCGGGCAAGCGCGCGGACTTGTTGCTGCTCGACGAATCGCTCGCGCTGCAACGGGTGTGGATCGGCGGCAACGCGCTCGGCAAGTAACGATAAATCTCCCTCGGCTCCGGCGCTCTCGCCGGGGCTTTATTATTTTCCGACATTATAGATGGAAATCATTACATGAACCGACAATTTCACTTATAATATGAGCTAGCCATCCTAATTGATCGGAAAAAGGTGATTTACATTGATCCGAATCGTCATCGCCGATGACCAGCGGCTTATGCGCGACGGACTCCATACGATGCTCGGCCTAACGGAGGACATGGAAGTCGTCGGACTCGCCGAGACCGGAGCGAAGGCCGTCGAGCTCGTCGCCCTCCATCGCCCGGACCTCGTGCTCATGGACGTTCAGATGCCCGAGATGGACGGCATCACCGCCACGCGCCGAATCCGCCAGCAATTCCCCGACACCGAAGTGCTTATCCTGACGACCTACGCGGAAGACGAATATATTATCGATGCACTGATCTACGGAGCGAAAGGCTTCCTGCTCAAGGATCTGCCGGGCGAGACGATCATGTCCGCCATCCGAGACACGATGGAAGGAACGTTGCTGATGCCCGCCGCGATCGCGGCGAAGCTCGCTTCCAGGCTGACGTTCCTCTCCTCGTCCGCCCCTTCCGCCGCCGCTCGCGCCGACATCCCGAAGCAACTCGCGGATATCGACGGCCTCTCGTTCACCGACCGGGAGAAGGAGATCATCGCGCGAATGGCCCAAGGCAAAGGCAACCGGGAAATCGCGGGCGAGCTGTTCGTCAGCGAAGGAACGATGCGCAATTACATCAGCATTATCTATAACAAAATCGGAGTCAACGACCGCCTTAAAGCCGTCACCCTGCTCAGGGAATGGCTGCATCGGGAAGGCGGGCAATGAATGCCTGACCGGAGGGCTTAACGATGTTCGGGGTTTCGTACAAGCAATTGCTTAAAGGGCTGGGATTAACGCTATGCATCCTGCTCGGCTGGCTCGCGCCGATTCTGTTCTTGAACGAGAACGCGGACGCCAGGCTCATGAACTTGACCGAGAAGGGCGAGTGGCTCGTTCACGTCGGGGATCTCGCGTTCGACGAGGCCGGACAGCCGATGAGCGACGAGGCCGATTGGCAACCGCTGGACGATCCCGGCCTGGCGTCGAGAATGGACGAACCCGGCATCTACTGGCTCGGCATTCGGGTGCATTCCCAGGAATGGCGCGATCCCCATCTTTTCGTTCACGACCTGAAGCACTACGAGCTGTATTGGGGTTACGAGCGGTTGTTCGAGTTCAACTTCGTCGACCGCAAGTCTTGGATGCTTCCGTATTACGAGTGGAACCTCGTCTCGCTGCCGTTCGGCTACCCGAACGACCCGCTTCTGTTCCGAGTATACGCCGAGGACGGCATCATTCATCCCGGCGTCGTGCACGCGGGCAACGCCTCGGACTTCATCGTTCGCATCCTCCACCGCGACGGCGACAAGCTGCTGTACACGACGATCTTCTCGTCGATCTTCGTCGTCGCCGTGTTGTTCTACTTGAACACGAAGCGACGGCTGTACTTCTACTTCGGCCTGCTTGCCTTCAGCGCCGCCTACGGCAGCATCTGCCGGACGTTCGCGCTCGGCTTGTTCATCGACGCGCCCGCCGCGATCTACTGGCACGAGCTCATGCTTCCGCTCGGCGTCTACGCGTTCCACGGCTTCTTCGAGCAGATGTTCGGGCTGCGGGAAGTACGCGGGCGAAGGATGATGCGCTACGGGATGCTGCTGTTCACGCTCGTCTGCTTCGTCGCGAGCCTCGTCAGCTTCGAGCTGTACCATGCGCTCATCTACTCCGTCTTCCCGGTCATGTTCATCTTCATGGCGGTCTTCTCGTTCATCGCCATGCTGCGGATCTACAGAGGACGAAAATCGACCGAGACGTTCATCATGGTGTTCGGGTACTTCTCATCGACGCTGACGACGTTGGTCTCCTCCCTGCTGCTGCTCTACCCGCGGCTCCGGGAAGTGCTGTCCGAGCAAGCGCCGTGGCTGTCGCCCTACGTTCGCGAAGACCAGCTTCCGCTGTTCGTCGGCATCTTCATCTTCCTCTGCTGCATGGCGACGATCGTCATGCTGCGGGAGAACGAAGTACACCGGCAAGTGAACGCGTACGCCTCGGAGCTCGTCGAGAAGAACCGTCAGCTGGAAGCGATCGATAAGCTGAAGGACGAGTTTCTCGCCAACACGTCGCACGAATTGCGCACGCCGCTGAACGGGATCATCGGCATTACCGAATCGTTGCTCGACGGCGTCGGCGGCCCGCTGAACGAGCTGACGCGCAGCAACCTGTCCATGGTCGTCGCCAGCGGCAAAAGGCTGTCTTCCTTGATCAACGACATTCTCGACTTCTCCAAGCTGAAGCATGCCGGCATGACGTTGCACATCCAAGGCGTCGACATGAAGCGCACGGCCGAGTTCGTCGCGAACGTGCTGCAGCCGATCGCCCTCATGAAGGACATTCAGCTCGTCAACCGATTGGACGACGGCGCGCCGCTCGTCGCCGCGGACGAGAATCGGGTCATGCAGATCTTGTACAACCTGGTCGGCAACGCCCTGAAGTTCACCGAATCCGGCACGGTAGAGCTGTCCGCGCATCAGGACGACGGCTGGCTCTACGTCTCGATAACGGATACGGGCATCGGCATTCCCGCGGACAAGCTGGAAGCGATCTTCGAGCCGTTCGAACAAGGCGAAGGCTCGGCGGAACGGCTGTACGAGGGGGCGGGACTCGGTCTCTCGATCACGAGAAAGCTGCTCGATCTGCACGGCGGATCGATCGGCGTTCAATCGACTCCCGGCAAAGGCTCCACGTTCACCTTCACGCTTCCGCTGTACGGGGAGCAGGAGGCCGCCGACCTGCCTTCCGGGCTTGTCCTGGAGAGGCCGCACGCGCCGCGGCAACCGATCGTCTGGAACGCCGCTCACGCCGCCGCGGCGGACGCTGCGTCTGCGTTCGATTCGGATGGCATGGACGTCGACGAAGAACCGAAGGACCCCGCGATTCCGCTGCTGTTGCTCGTCGACGACGATCCCGTCAACCTTCAGGTGCTATCCAACTTCCTTGCGACGGAGCCTTGTACGATCGTACGGGCGTCGAACGGGCAGGAAGCCGTCCGCTTGTTCGAGCAAGGCATGCGGCCGGATCTCGTCCTGACCGACCTGATGATGCCGAGAATGACCGGTTACGACCTGTGCAGGTACATCCGAGTTACGTATCATTCCAACGAATTGCCGATCATTCTGCTGACCGCCCGCAACCAGATCGCCGACCTCGTCGAAGGGTTCGACGCCGGCGCGAACGATTACTTGATCAAGCCCGTCGAGAAGCGCGAGCTGCTCGCCCGCATCGCCCTTCACCTGACGGTCGCCCAGCTGACCCGCAACCTGGAGCGCAAGGTCGCCCAGCGGACGAAGGCGCTGGAGGACGCGAACAACCAGCTGCAGGCATCGCTTAAGGACACCGCCGAGGCGCTGGCGGAAGCTTCGGTGCTCGAGGAGCGGAACCGGATCGCCTTCGACATCCATAACACTGTCGGCCATTCCCTAACGGCGTCCATCGCGCAGATGGAAGCCGCCAAGATGCTGATCGCCCGCGGAAGGACCGATGAGGCGATTCCGAAGCTCGACACGGCGCGCGAGCTCGTCAGCAAAGGGCTTAACGACATTCGAGGCACCGTGCGCATGCTGAAGCTCGAGAGTACGGAAGCCGACTTGGCCGGCTCGCTGCGCGGCTTGATCGACGAAACCGAGCGCACGGCGGACGTCCGCATCGAGCGGCGAATCTCCCCTCTTCCCGCGCTCAGCACGGCGCAGAAGCGGGCGTTGTTCCACGCCTTGCTCGAAGGCTTGACCAACGGCATCCGGCACGGCCGGTGCACGAAGTTCCGATTCGACCTGAGCGTACGGGACGGGCAGCTCGAATTCCGGCTCGCGAACGACGGACGCCGGTACGAGCCGACGGTATTCGGCTTCGGATTGTCCGCGATGCGCGAGAACATCGCCCGGCTGGGCGGCGCTCTGACGATCTCTTCTCCCGAGGTAGACGGCACGCTGCTCGCCATCGACCTTCCGCTCGATTGGCGCGCGCAGAACCGCTTCCTCGAGAAAGCGGAGTAATCGCGCGACGACATGTTAAAAAGCGTCCCGGAGGACATCGCTTCGATGACCTTCGGGACGCTTCGCGTATGGAGACTCGGACTCGGTTGTTATACCGCTTCGTTATGAGACGTCTTGTTCTTCGCCAGCTTCAAGTAGCCGTATACGTTCTGCAGCTCGCTGTCGTCCACGAAGCGAAGGCGCATGTTGTCCGCCGCGTCGAGAATGTAAGGCTTCAGCGCCGCGGCGCCGCCGCCGAGCACGTAGAAGCATTGAATGTCGGGATACTTCTTCCAGCGTTTGCGGATCAGATCGACGATCTTCTGCGCCGCGCGTCCGAAGTACGTGTCCACGATCGGCCGAATGTCCGCTTGGCCTTCGCCGACGCGTTGGATGATGAAGTCGTGCCTGCGAATGCGCTGGATCAGCTTCGTGCGGCTCGGGAACCGATAGCCGTATTGATCCTCGATGTCGCGAATGATCGAGTCGAGGTAGGAAGCGAGTCCGAGCTGCTCGCCCGTGCTGAACTGGTTGTCGATGGCCATCCGCTTCACGACCGGGAAGTCCGTCGTCAGCGCGCCCATCTCGCAGATGCCGATAACGCCGTTGTATAGCTCTTCGTCGCGAACTTGAAGGTTCTCGTGCGTCGCCATGTTGAACAGCGCGGCCGCTCCTTCGATCGACACGATCGCGCGGCGGATGTTCACCCGCACCGTGCGCCCGCGCAGCCGCGGCGTCGACAGGAACGTCACTTCGTGCTCGCCGACGAGCCGCTCCTCGAACGTCTGGTGGTATCTCGCGTACGTGCGCACCGGCAGGCCGGTTCCGATCACGTACTCGACCTGCTCGATCGACTGGCCGGGTTGCAGCGTCTGCGCCACGCTCGTCACGCTGGCGTAAGCGAGCGCCGTCAGCGCCACGATCAGCGACTGATCGCTCGTCGCTTTGTTATCCGTCTCTTCGAGCTCCGCGTTGTCCTGGTCCTCGGAAGCGAGCAGGCCGACGAAGTAACGCTGGCTCTTCTTGCGAAGCTTCGGGCTGTAAACCATGACGTCCAGCGCTTTCAGTGGGGAGTCCTCCTCCTGAAGTACGTGTCTCTCGTACCCCGGGGAGATGATGCTAGGAATAATAATCGGTTCGTTGGAACCGCTCACGACCAATTTCACGCTATCGTTGCCGATATCAATGCCTGCTAATCTGATCATATGATCCTCCGATCTATTACGTCCGATTGTCCGAACGATTTAACCGCTCTTCGCACTTATCGTTACTGGATTCGCTTTTTTGCGACAAAATCCTCCTTTTGAAGGATGGATTGTAGCGATTTTTTTCGGTAAAAAAGGATTATACGCTTTTTTAGTCGAAGTTACTTGAAATATTAGCGAAGGATAGAAGGGCTATCAATATGCCTCTAGTCGGATGAACCCCATGAAACTCGTTGCCCTTTGCAGGAGGAAAGTCATGAAATGGAGACGTAAAAGGTTCACGTTCATGGTCATACCGGACGCGAACAGCTCGGTCATTCGATTTCAACTATCGGCGCTCGCGCTGATGATCGGTCTGGGACTGCTCGTCGCGACCGTCGCCGGCGCGGTAACCGCCTACCTGCTCTACCGGACCAATCATAGCCAGATCGGACATTTGCAAGGCCAGCTGTCTTCGGCGACCGGACAATACGAACAGATCATTCAAGGCAAGGACGATCACATCGAAGAGCTGCAGACGGAGATCGTCGGCCTGTCCGAGCAAGCCAAATCGATCAACAGCCACATGACCGACATCAAAGAGCTGGAAACCCAGCTCAAGGAGATGGTCGGCATCGAGGACGCGGACACCGCGGCAGCGAAGCAAGCGAAGAGCGGCAAGGAAGATACCGAGGAAGTATCCATGGACGGCGGCACGGGAGGAGAAGACTTGCCCGTAACCGACGAGGAGATGGACGGCCTGATCGGCGACACCCGCGACATTCTCTCCGTCTTGACGGAGCAGGCGGAGCTGCTGAAGCCCGAGCTGGAGCAGACGAAGACCGCCGTGCTGAAGATGACCGCCAAGCTTCGCGTGACGCCGACGATCTGGCCGACGGATTCTCGCCGATTGACGTCCTCGTTCGGCGTTCGCAAGGATCCGTTCACGAGATACGCGCGGTTCCATGCCGGCATCGACATCGGCGGCAGCACGGGCGATTCGATCTACGCGACCGCGGACGGAGTCGTATTGTCCGCCGGTCGGGACAGCTCGCACGGACTGAACATCTGGATTTCCCATTCGAATGGCATACGCACGCATTATTCGCACCTTAGCAAGATGCTCGCCGAGCCGGGAGACAAAGTGAGCAAGGGCGATATTATCGCCAAGATGGGTTCGACAGGAAGAAGCACCGGTCCTCACCTGCATTACGAGGTCGCGGTCAATGGCAGCAACGTAGACCCGGAACCTTATCTTAAAGCGACTAGAAGGGAAAATTGACGATGTTCAAGAATAGCAAAAAGGCGAAAATAGATCCGAATTCCACCGATACGCTCATCGGCGAAGGCAGCGCCTTCGAAGGCAGAATCAAATCCGAGGCGGGACTGCGCGTCGAAGGACAAATCGTCGGGGACATCGAGTGCGAGGGAGACGTGACGGTCGGAGAGAACGGCATCGCCCGTTCCAACGTCAAAGCCCGCAACGTCATCATCGCCGGACAAGTGACGGGCAACGTATCCGCCTCGGGCAAGCTCACGATCAAAGCGACGGGCAAGCTGCACGGCAACTTGGCGGCGCTCGAGCTGTCGATCGAGTCGGGCGGCATCTTCCACGGCCAGAGCAAAATGGACGTGAAGGATGTTCCGGCGCCCGCGCCCGCCGCGGAAGAAAAGGCGCAATCCTGGGAATCGACGGAGACGAAGCATGCGGCAGCGGCGGCCGAAAGCGCCGCATCCGTTCTCAAAACCTGGTAACCCTTACATAAGACCCGTCTCTCTTCGAGAAAGACGGGTTTCTTCATGGGCGCAAATCGTGTATGATGCATAGAGAAGACCGTACATCCGGGAGAGCAATGGAGTGAACGATATGGAAGAAGAGCTGCAGAAAGCTTACGAGACGCTCGGATTGCCGACCGACGCGACGCGCGAACAAGTCGAGAACCGCTATTTCATCCTGTTGAAGCGAGAGCGCGCGCAGCATCAACGCGCGGGCGAGGGCGACTCCGGAGACGGAAGCCAGGGCGGCACCGATCTTAGCGAGATCAGCAAGGCGTACCGTCTTATTCTCGGCCTCGAGTCGGAGAAGACGAGCACCGAACCGAAGCAAGGCAAAGTCGCGCATTTTTTCTATTACTATAAGGTTCACCTGATCGTCGGTATCATCATCCTTCTGTTCGCCGGCTACACGATCAAAGAGAGCATCGATAAGCGCAACGCGGAAGCGCGTCTCGGTCCGATCGACCTCTCCGTGGCGGTCATGGGCAATTATTACTTCGCGGACACGGAGCTGCTGCAGCAGAACATGCTGAAGCTCGTGCCGGACTGGAACCGAATCAAGACGACGCTGACGTATATTCCGACCGAGATCAAGAGCCAGCAGGATATCGCCTTGCAGCAGAAGAGCGTGCTGGTGCTCATGTCGGAGCACGACGAGATCTACTTCCTGGATCAGAAAAACTTCGACAGCCTCGTCTTCCAAGAGGCGTTCCGCAAAATCGACGATCTGCCCGGCTTCTCGGAGCTCGGCGTGCCGGAAGTCAAAATCGTCCTTAGCAAGACGGAATCGGATCAGACGAACGCCGCCGCATTCGGCATCGACGTGACCGGCAGTCCGATCTTTCAAGGCATCGAAATGACCGGCGAGCGCATCATTATGGCCGTCCGAGCCGATGACGAGGAACTTCCGAAGACGATGGAGCTGTTAAGCCGGATCGTCGCTCAACAATAAGCATTCAATAACAAGGACCTCGCCTCCGCCCAGCGGAAGTCGAGGTCCTTTTATTTCCGTTAGCCGCATTGCTTCAACGTCGGCCGGACAGCTCGCCGACCAATCCGTTCAAGGCGTGCGTCGTCTCCGCGGCGCCCCGAATCGATGCCGCGATCTCCTCCATCGAGTCGTTCTGCGCGTCCGACGACGCCGATACGACGGCGACTTCGTTCAATGCGGCGTCCGCTTCGAGCGACATGTTCCCTAGCGAAGCGGTAATCTGCTCGGCGCTCGCGGACAGCTGCTCCGACGCGGACGAGACGTCGCGGGTGCTATCGGAGATGGCGTGCGCTCTCGCTACGATATCCGCGAACGCCATGGCGGCTTCTCCGACGACGGCGCTGCCGCGTTCGATCTCCCGCGAACCTTCGTTCATCTGCCGGACGACGTCTTGCGTCGCCTCCAGCACGTTCTCGACCAGGGAAGCGATTTGCGCCGCCGATTGCTCCGACAACGACGCCAGCTTGCGAACTTCCCCCGCGACGACGCCGAAGCCTCGCCCGTGCTCCCCTGCCCTGGCCGCTTCGATCGCAGCGTTCAAGGCCAACAAATTCGTCTGCGACGCGATTTCCGCGATCGCTGCCGTTATGCCGCTAATTCGAAGCGTATCCGACCGGAGCCGTTCCGTAGCTTCGGATGCGGATCTCGACGCGTCGCGTATGGCGTCGAACTGCCGGATCGCGGTGCCGACCGCTTCGTTGCCGCGCTCGGCGCCGGACGCCATCTCGGCGGCCGCTTCGCTGACCGCCGACTGCGATTCGGCGATCCGCTGCACGCCGTGAGCCATCTCGTCCATCGTCCTCGCGCTCTCGCCGGATGCGGCCGCTTGCCGCTTCGCGCTCCCTTTCACGTTACGCATCGCCGCCATGATCTCCGAAGACTGGCGCACCGTTGCCTCCGAATGCTGCGTCAGCGAATCGACGATCCCCATCAGCTCCGACGAAGTCCCGGCGAGCTGTTCGGTCGTCGCGACGATGAGACGTTCATGCCGTTCGTTCTCCTGCCGGAGCAAGGCCGTCTGCTTGGTTTTCACCCTTATCTGCAGGATCATGAAGGCCGAAGTCAGCACGAGAAACATCGCGTGAATAAGCATCATGCCGAACGTATATTCGTGGCTTCCGAATACGAGCTCCGGCAATACGACCTCCGCGCCGAGATGCTGCGCGGCGAATATCGCCGTGGAGACGAGCATGAGCGGCACGCTCTCGTAGTAAGCGATCATGGCCAGCACCATGAAGATCGAGAAGTGGTATTCGATCATGCCGTGCGCGCCCGCGACCATCGCGATGCTGGCGAACGTCAGGGCGAGCGTATTCAGCAGCGGCAGGTACGCATTTTTCCCGGAGAAGTACGCATATGCGGCGCCGGCAAGCAAGGCGATCGGAATCGCGAGCAGCAACGCGATGATCCCTTCGTGGGACGAACCGACGTCGGCATGATGCCCCCCTCCTCCCGAATATCCGGCATAGACGAACACCGTTAACAGAACGACGAGCGAAGTAAGCTGGGTCATGAGCTTGTTTCTAGACTGATTCAACCGATAATTCCTCCGATCGGATAGGCAACCGCGTATGATGTAGGTTTTTGTCGAACATTGTCTAACATTGTATCCCTATAACCAATCTTTGTAAATGAACGAAGAGCCCCCTCTTTACAGCAGAGGGGGCTCTTCGGAACTATATCTTTACCAGTATGCGGCGAATTGCACGACGTACGGCGCGTTGTCCTTCGTCGTCTGCAGGGCGTTCCACTCGGCCGCGTCCGTGATGACGTTCGCGTTGAACGTCATTCTGTAATCCCAACCGGGCGTGAAGTAGTTTCCTTCTTGCGAAGGTTTATCCTTCAGCCGCAGCACGACCTCCGTGACGATGCGGTCTTTGTCGTTCAACTCGTCGTACGCGATCTCGATTGCTTTGCCGTCCAACTGCTTGATCGTGAACGCCGCTTCGTCGACGTTCGTTACGGGCTCGCTGAAGATCACTTTAACCCTGTCGTCGTCGAGCACTTTCGCTTCCTTCACGTAAGGAATCGGATTGCCCGCGTTGGTCCCCGCGAACGTGTCCTCGTCTTGGTCGTCGTTCGTGACGAGCGACGCGACGCCGGATACGCGGCCGAGGTAAAGATGGCCGGGCACGAACAGCTTCGGATTCTCGGACTTCGTCCGGAACTGAACGATCGCCGTCTTGTCGTCCTTGCGAAGCGCGAATTGATTCCAATCCGTCATCGAGACGCCGTTGCCGTTGTCCTTCAGAATATACAGCTTCAAATTCTTCACGTCGGCGTCGGAGATCGCGCGGTCGAACTTCACCTCGACGGTGTTGTTGTTGAGCGCCGCGAGCGATTGCAGATCGACCGGAACGTCGGGATCGGAGATGCTCGCGAACGGAATCGTCGCGTTGTCCATGACGTTGCCCGCCAAGTCCGGAATGCCGCCGATCGTCAATCTGTACAGCGTGCCGTCGCGCTGCGAGGTCGTCTTGAGCGTTACCGTGCGGCCGTCGCTTTCCAGCTTCGCCTGCGTGACGGAGAGACCCTTGTCGATCGAATAGCGGCCGGTCTGTTCGGCGATCGTCTTGTCGACCTTCTCGCTGAACTGTACCGTGATCGTGGCGGTCGGATTGATCCATGCCGATACGGTCGGCTTCGTGTTGTCGTTCGCGAACGAGCGGGTCGTCTGGTCCATCGTATTGCCCGAGGTGTCTTTGACGCCGCGGATCGTCAGCTCGTACGTGCCGTTGTTCTGCTGTTCGTTCGTCGTGATCAGCACTCTGCGATCCGAGGTCAATTCGGCTCTCGATACGCGCAAGCCGTTATTGAACCGGTAGTTGTTCGCGTTCTCCGCCGAATCTTCTTCGACGGGCTCGCTGAAGATGACTTCGACCGTCCGGCTCGTCAGTCCGTCTATGGACGACACGACCGGTTTCACTTGATCGTCAGACACCGCATTGAACCGGCTCGTTTCCTTGCCGTCGAAGTAAAGCCGATGTTCCGTGCCGCTGGCGAGCGGCTCCGTGAACAACACGACAGTCAAGCCGTCCGCGCTGATCGAAGATACCGTCACGTCGACGTAACGGCCGTTCCGGTCTCTGATCTCGACGCGGTCGTCCGTAATATTTTTGACCGATTGCTTCAGCGTGATCATGATTACCCGGTTGGAGATGACGGTGAGATTCTTGATGCTGATCGGTTGCTCGTACAGATCGGCGTAGACGGCGTAGATCGCCTCGACGAGCGCTCCGCGCGTCGCGTTCGCGGTGTAATCGCCCATCTGCTGGATTAGGCCTTTGTCGAGGGCGATACGAACGGCGGCTCTCGCCCAAGGCGATACGGTGCCGTGCACGAACCCGGTTCCCGCGTTCTCGTAGCCCGTCGCGCGGACGAGCACGGCGGCGAGCTGTTCGACGGTCACGTTCGTGTCCGGCGAGAACTTCGTGGCGCTGACGCCGTTCATCAGGCCGGACTTGACGACGGCTCTGATCGCGTCGTGCGACCAGCGCGTTCTCGCGACGTCTTCGAACGTTCTCGAGTACGTCGTGTCCGACAGCTCGAACAACCGGTACAGCGTCATCGCGAACTGCTCGCGGGACATCGTCTCGTACAGTCTGGACGATCCGTCGGCGAATCCGGTGAAGATGCCTTCCTTCCTCAGCTCTTCGAATTTCTGCTCTGTGGATAGGGTAGCGGCGGCGGCAACGTTATAGGCGACACTCGCGAGCATCAAGAGGGACAGGAGCAACAGCAACGTTTTTTTCATTTCACAGCCTCCTTTGTACCGCCTTGGAGGGGGCTAGCGTACGTTGTGGCGGTTCATTTCTTTTGACGCAGGAGTGATACGTTTTGTTTCTCTGTTTTTAAAAAAAGTGATAAATGGAGACAAAGTGTAACATCTTGTCCATGGGTTAATGCGGCGGGGGAATGTATCGACGGCGGTCGGTCGTGCTTCCGAGCGCGCAAAAAGAGCCGTCTCCGAAGAGACGGCCCGTCTAAGCTCTCGAGAAGCATGTCGGCCGGTGCTTGCGCGGCTGCGTAATGACGCGGCCGGTAGCAAGCCTGAGCCAGGTGTCGAACGGCTTGCCTTGGCGCAGCCGAATGACGCGGGCGCCGCGGGAATACAGCCATCTGCCGTACGTCGCGTAACCGGTCGCCCGGCCGTAGCAGAGGCGGATGCCGTACAGCTCGCCGACATAGTCGTTGATGTGATCGTGCCCGCAGAAGACGCCCCGCACCGCGCCCGACTCCATCATCGCCGCGAACAAGCCCGAGTTGATCGGCGCGCAATTGACCTTCTCGTGCCGGCGACCGTAACAATAACGAGAGTTCCATACCTCCCTGTATTCCGGTAACGGAATGTGCATGAACGCGAGCGAGGGAACCGGTACGCCGCCGCCCGCCGTACGCAGCGCCGCCGCTTCCCGGCGGAACCAAGCCAACTGGCGTTCGCCAATCCAGCCGTAGCCCGGCGCTTCCGCAAGGTCCGAGTAGCTACCGCTATCGAAGCAATAGAGCGCCGCGGCCAATCTCACTCCGGCCGAGTCCCATACCGGCAACGCGAAGTTGCCGACGCCTTCCAGCTCAGGAGGGCCGAATTCCGCGACCGCTCCCGGCAGCGACAGCTGCGCCCGCATGAGCTGCTCGCGGGTGACGTTGCCCTCGCTGTCGTGGTTGCCGAACAGCGCCGCCCACGGAACGCCGCTGTCGGCCGCGACGGATACCGCGTCCTTGAAAGAACGTTCCGGATCGCGGCACCTGCGGCTCTCGATGACGTCGCCGGTGAACACGATCAGATCCGGCCGCTCGGCCGCGACGACCCGCTCCATCAATGCGCGAGTCCGCATATCCGCTTCTTCGCCGTTATTCCAATGAAGGTCGGTGAACTGCACGATCTTGAACGTCCCGTCCGGACGCATCCGCAGCCGTTCGACCGTCATTCGCGAAGCGCGTCCCGCAGCTTGCTGGACATCGAGGACGCCGAAGCGCCGCCGAGCACGGCGTTCTGAAGCGCCTTGCGCGCCTTGCCCAACTCATCCTTAAGCCTCGCGTTCTCTTCCGCGAGCGCCGCTGCTCCGGCTTCTTCCGGCGTCGGCTCGCCCAGGCGCTTCCCGTTCGCGTAATACGCTTCCGGCGCGTACAAGCGGAACGCGACCTCCATCTCCTCGATGCCGAGCGAGCGCACGTGACGGTCGATACAGGCGGCCGCGCGATCTCTCGCTTCCGCTCCCCGATCGAACCAGTTCACCTCGACGAACGGGTAGGACGCGACGCGCCCTCCTCCGAATACCGCCGTCGTATGCAGGCATTCCAGAACGATATAGTCCGGCGGGCACGCGCTAATATCCGCGAGCTCCGCGACCAGCGCCTCGCTGACCGTCGCGAGACGGTCGGGATCGACGCCCCTTATTAACAAATGCGGCAAAAGCGATCACTTCCTCCTCTATCGTAAATCGATTATCGCCCGAAAACGCGACGCAAATAACCGTTTAATAATATCCCGTCCGGATCCATCTCGTCCCGAACCCGTCCGAACTTCTCCCACATCGGGTAAGCCGCGCTTAACCGATCGGCTTCCAGCGTATGCAGCTTGCCCCAATGCGGCCTTCCCCCGTAACGCAGGAAGATCTTCTCCATGTCCGCGAAGTAACGCTCGTGCGGCATGCCGCGGTACATGTGCACCGCGATGTATGCCGAATCCCTTCCGTACGCCGGGCTGAGCCATATATCGTCCGCCTGAACGTACCGGCATTCGATAGGAAAATGCACGCGGTGCTTCTCCCTGGCCATCGTCTCCCGCATCTCCCGAATGACGTCCGCCATCGCATCCGCAGGGATATTATATTCCATCTCGTTGAACTTCACGAGCCTGGTCGTCGCGTACACGCGATGGCTCGCCTCTACCTTCCTCGACGTCGGTACCGCCGACGCGCACAGCCGGCTGACCGTCGCGCTTAGCGGAGGCACGCGCCGCGCGAGGCCGGACAACGCGCCGAACACGGCGTTCTCCAGCAGCACGTCGCTGACGTAATCCCGCACCTTGCGGGACGTGACCGGTTCATCGGTTTCGTTCATCATTTTCAGCTGGCACGGCTCCGCGTAGGGGAACCAGTAGAATTCGAAGTTGCGGTGCGCCGCCTTCAGCTCCGGAAGCCGGTCCAAGCACTCCGTAAGCGGGACCCGCGAGCTTTCGTAACGCAGCCGATACGACGGACGTAGCCGAAGCGTCACTTGAGCGATGACGCCGAGCGAACCGATCGACACCTGGAGCGCCTTGAACAGCTCCGGATGCGAAGCTTCCGTACAGCTTATGACGTCGCCGGTGCCCGCGACGACCGTCAAGCCGACCACTTGGGTGGCCAGCGTTCCGAAGGCGATGCCGGTGCCGTGCGTCCCGGTACTGATCGCCCCGGCGATCGACTGGACGTCGATATCGCCCAAGTTCTCTTGCGCGAACCCTTCCGCGTGCAGCAGCTCCCCGAGCAACTTCAACTTCGTGCCCGCCCATACGGTCACGGCTCCGGCCGCGGCGTCGACGCTCGCGATGCCTTGCATGCGATCCAGCGACAAGAGCACGTCGTCCGAAGCGGCGATCGCCGTGAACGAATGCCCCGATCCGACGACCCGAAGCTTGCGTCCTTCCTTCCTGCACCGCGACACGAGGTCGGCGATCTCCTCGATCGTCCCGGGGTAATAGACTTCTCGGGGCGTCGTTTGCACGATGCCGGACCAATTGCGCCATTTGCGTCCGCTAGCGATCATAAGAAGTTCTCCCCCATGCCTCTGTACGTCGGGTATTCGTCCACGATGGCGCCGCCTTCTATCGCGTACAGCCTGTCGAACCGTTCGCACAGCTCTCCCGCTTTGGCGTGACGGAAGAACACCGGGTCTCCGACGTCCAGACCTAGCGAAGCCGCCGGCGTACCTTTGCCGACCGCCAGCGGCGTCTGCACTTCTCCCGCGCCTTCGAGCGGGAACAGCGATAGCCCGGCCGGCATATACGGCCGCGGCAGCTTCGTGCCGTCCGCCGCTCCGGAAGCGGTATACCCGCCGCCCATGCACGTGACGATGTCCGCGCGCGGCTTGCGCACGATCTCGACCGCATAGCCGGCTGCCGGCAAGTACCTGAACGAGCCGTAGTTATCGAACAATAACGGCGAATAGAAGCCGGAACCCGCCGTCATCTCCGTGACGACGCGCTCTTCGCGCGAAGTCGCCAAGCTCCCGGTGCCCCCCGCGTTCACGAAGCGAAGCGGCGGCATGCCGAGCTCGCGAATGCCCGCGACCACTCCCGCCCGCCGCTCGGCGACGTCCCTCACCGATCGTCGTTTCAAGTAGCGCACGACGGCGTTCTTCATCCCCTGCCCCGGCACGCGGTCTCCGACTCCGGCGATCTGCGCCTCGTATCCCATGATGCCGTCCAACCATACCCATGACGATTCCATGATCCGTTCGACGACGGGGCGCGCGGTAGTCCAGCCGTTCAACGGCGAACGCCATACCCCGAATCGCAAGCCCGGATAGCTCGCGGACATATCGACGTCGAGGCAGAGCGGAACGCGCACGCCGCGCTCACGCGCCAGTCGCTCCAACTGTTCGACATGAGCGATAGAATCGACCATGAACGTAATCGTACGGCCTTCTCCAATTAACTCTATTAAAGGCATAATGCCTTGCGGGTCCCATGTCGGATAGCCGAGCAGCAAGTCTTGGAAGCCCTGCCGCGCCAGAAAAGCCGCTTCACCCGCGGTGTAGCACATGACGCCCTGGAAGACGTCGTCGGATCGTAAAACGCGGCGCAAAACGTCGACGCTTCGGATCGATTTGCTGGCGATGCGAATCTTCTTGCCCCCCGCGGCCTTCGCGATGTCCCTGACGTTCCTGTCGAGCAGGTCGAGATCGACGAAGGCGAAAGGCATCGGAAGACCTGCGAATATCGTCTTGTACGTGGCGTAATCTGGCGTAGGAATAGGGATCGTCCTCTCGTCGTGTCGTCTGGCTTCCGTCGTCTTGCGTTAGCGAAGCAGCTTGCGGATAACGGACATGCCCCACTTCGAATCGGGGTAGCGGAACGGCGGATCGAACCAGTTCGTCATCTTCAGAATGCTCTTGTAATGGGAAAAAGCCCGGAAGCCGTATTCGCCGTGATAGCTGCCGATACCGCTGCCTCCGACGCCGCCGATCGGCATGTAAGGCGTTCCGAAATGCATGATCGTATCGTTGACGCAACCGTCGCCGAACCTGATCCGTTCGATCAGCCTGCGCGCGAACGCGTCGCTGCCCGTGAATACGTATAGGGCGAGCGGCTTCGGATTCGCTTCGATGACCGCCTCGATCTCGTCCGCGTCCCCGTACTCCAACACCGGAAGGAGCGGACCGAAGATCTCTTCCCTCATGATCGGCGAGTCTAGCCGTACTTGGTCGAGCAGCGTCGGCGCGATCTTCAAGCTCGCTTCGTCGACCCCGCCGCCGAACAGGGCGCGCCCGTCGGCGAGATAGCCCTTGAGCCTGCTCCAATGGCGGGCGTTCACGATGCGGCCGTATTCCGGGTTCGCCATCGGATCGTTGCCATAGAAGCTCTTGATCGCTTCTGCCAACTTGGCGACGAACGCTTCCTTCACGTCCCGATGAACGAGCGCGTAGTCGGGAGCGACGCACGTCTGGCCCGCGTTCGTGAACTT
Organism: Cohnella sp. GCM10027633; assembly: GCF_042675445.1. Classification (NCBI taxonomy): domain Bacteria; kingdom Bacillati; phylum Bacillota; class Bacilli; order Caryophanales; family Paenibacillaceae; genus Cohnella; species Cohnella sp. GCM10027633. Next base: position 144,271 of record NZ_JBHTGV010000011.1, read on the forward strand.
GCCGAACGCGATGCGCCTTGCCGCGAGAGCGATGTCCGCGTCCCGGTGGACGATGCAGGGGCTCTTGCCCCCGAGCTCCAGCGTCACCGGAACGAGCTGCTTCGCCGCCGCTTCCATGACGATCTTGCCGACCCCCGGGCTGCCGGTGAAGAAAATATGGTCGAATGGCTGGCGGAGAAGCTCGGCGCTCGTCTGCGCGTCGCCCTCCACGACCGTCACGTAGTCCGACGGGAACGTCTCTCCGATCAACTCCGCCAGCAGCCCGGACACGGTCGGCGTCAGCTCGGACGGCTTCAGCACGGCGGTGTTGCCCGCGGCGATCGCGGAGACGAGCGGCACGATCGTCAACTGGAACGGATAGTTCCAAGGGGAGACGATGAGCGTCGTGCCGTACGGTTCGGGCACGATGCGGCTGGAAGCGCCGAAGTGCGTCATCGGCGTCTTCGCACGCTTCGGCTTCGCCCACCGGCGAACGCCGCGCAGCGCGACGCGGATCTCCGTCAGCGCGATGCCGATCTCGGTCGCGTATGCTTCCCGCTCGGATTTATTCAAATCTTGCTTCAGCGCCGCCAGCAATCGCGGCTCGTAGCGGACGATCGCCGCGCGCAGCTTGCGCAGTTGTTCGACGCGGAACGCGACCGGTCTCGTCGCGCCTTCCCGGAACGAAGTCTGATGGCGGCTTACGATGTCCGAAAGCGATACGGCGGATGGATGCGAAGTAGGCAAGTCCAATTCTCCCTCCAGCTAGCTCGTCGATAGGAATCTAACTCTCTCTATTGAATTATCGAGCTAACCTAAGCGGCTGTAAAGACTTTTCGGACGATCGCCGTATTGCGCGGTACCGAACCCATGCGATATGATGGGATCAAATTCGGAGGTGCATCATAATGGGAATGTCTACTAGCAAGAAGGCTAGACGCAAGGACGAGAGGGAAGGACGGCCGAGTCCGGAACTGAAACGAGGACAATGGCACCGCAAGCCGTGCACGCAAGTCGTGCGCAATACGAAAGCAGATCAGCGCCGAACGCAATGCCGCCATAAGGGCAGCCGCGACGGCGCTGATTTTTTGTTTACCGATTTATTGCACGAATTCGTTCGCCTGTCCGCTGCGCCCTTGGCCGATCCCCTTCTCGCCCGCCGGATAGCGCATCGCGAGCGGCAGCATCGCCAGAGCGACGACGATCAGCATGCCGATCGCCAAGCCGCGATAATCCAGCAGCGCTTGTACGCCTAACGAGAGCACGACGCCTCCCAAGTTGCCGAACAGCAGAAGCATCCCCGCCACCGTCCCCGCCGTCTCCGGCGACGCCTTCGATTCCGCCGTCACGAGAATGATCGGCAAGTCCGCGAGCAAGAGGAACCCGGTCGCCCCGAGCATCGCGACGAACACCCAGACGTTCGCGCCGATCCACAGCGCGGCGAGCGTGACGACGCTCATCCCGAGCGACGCGCACAGCATGTAGCGGCTGCGCTTGCCGGCCGCCGCCCAGCTCGGCACGACGCCCGCGCCGACGATCCCCGCGACGGTCATCAAGCCGAGCCCGATGCCGACCTGCTCCTCGCTCATGCCCAGCGCGTCCGACAACACTTCGAGCCACGTCGTCAGCGCGATGAACAGCCCGAATCCGACGAACAGCAGCAAGCTCAGATGCCTTACCCAACGCTGCGACCAGAGCGCCTTCATCGAGACCTGCGCCGTCGCTCCCTCCGCGGCATGCAACGGCCGGATGCGAAGCGCGGCCAGGAACGCAAGCGAAGCTGCCGCGGCGAAGATCGCTTGCGATCCGTTAACCGCCTGCATGCCTTGTCCGTCCATGAAGAACGGGACGCTTACGGTCGACAGCAGGATGCCGATGAACAAGCTGGACGACCCGATCGCGATCGCCGCCGGCCGCTTGGCGGGCGCCACGTAGAGCGATACGATCTTGTTGATTCCGTTCACGACGAGCGGTTGCGCGACGGAGATGACGATCTGTCCCGCGAGCGCGTACTCGTAGCCCGGAACAAGCCGGATCAGCGCTCCCGCCGCGGTTAAGCCGGCCCCGACCGCGAGCGAGCCGCGAAACCGCCGGTCCGCCCAATATCCGAACGGCAGCGCCAGCACGACATAGAGAAGCGGAAATACTTGCGCCAGCCAACCGACCGCTTCCTCGGATACGCCCCAATGGGCCGCCGCGGTCGTCGTGATCGGCGTATACGTCACCCACAGCGCTTGCGTCGCGGCGACGAGCGCCGCGTAAGCGAATATCATGCTCCAGCTCGTACGAGATTGCGATTGATCCACGTCTGTCGCCCCACCCTGCGCGTTATAATAATTCCGTCTAGGGTGTATTCCCCGCTCGTCTCCTAAATCCTTTTTCGTTCGACAACGAATCCTCCGTTAGGTCCTTCTATAGCACGTACAAGAGAATGGCGAAGAAGTGCACGACCGAACCCGCGAGCACGAATAGATGCCATACGGCATGATGGTGCGGGAACCCCCGCCATATATAGAACACCGAGCCTACCGTATAGAGGACGCCGCCGATGACGAGCAATCGGATGCCCCCCGGCTGCAATAGCGCTTGCAGCGGATGCCAAGCGAATAGGATGATCCAACCCATGAATACGTAGAAGAGCGTCGACAGAACGAGAAATTTTTTAGTGAAAAACGCTTTGAAAACGACGCCGGCGACGGCTAGCCCCCACACGATTCCGAACAACGTCCAGCCGAGCGGACTTCGTAACGTCACGAGCAGTAACGGCGTGTACGTTCCCGCGATGAAGAGATAGATGCAGGAGTGGTCGAGCGTCTCGAACACGTCCTTCGCCTTGCCCTCCGGAAAAGCATGCACCAGCGTGGAAGCCGTATATAAGAGCAGCATCGTAATGCCGTACACGGTGAAGCTTACGACGTGCCACGCCGTCCCTTTTAAGGAGGCGAACACGATCAGCAGCGTTAACCCCGCGATGCTGAGCGCCGTCCCCAAGCCGTGCGTGATCGCGTTCACGGCTTCCTCCCGCCTCGTGTATACGTGAGTGTTCGCCATCGCCAACGCCGTCCTTTCGACACATGATGTACCTACTATTGTATGCGAAGGCGGGCGATTCGTCATTGCGACGATACCCCCTCGACTCTCTTATCGTCACTATCCCGTCGGGTCAGGAGGAGCGTTGTGCCTGTCCTTTGTCGCCATATTGTCACTATCCCATCGGGTCAGGCGGATGGGTTTATCCTGTTCTCTCCGCGCTTATCGTCACTATTCCGTTAGGTCAGAGATAATTTTTTTAACCAACAACAAATACGAACATATGTGTGCTACAATCAAATTAACCAAACATATGTTCGGAGATGGTCGTATGGGGATCACCATTATCATGAACGCGGCATCACCTGATTATGACTTCGGAGCATTCGAGGATTTTCCAAGCCTAGAGCAATTCACGGCGCATTATCAAGATGAAGAGACGTGCGCTCGAGCGTTATTCCAAGCCAAATGGCCGCGCGGATTCCGCTGCCCCCGTTGTTCGTACTCACGTTATACGATCGTTAACCGGCGCCGTCTCCCCCTATTCGAATGCGGTTCATGCCACCATCAAGCGTCGATTACCGTAGGCACCATCATGGAAAAGAGTCGCACCCCGCTCGTCCAATGGTTTAAGGCCATGTACCTCCATACGCGCAACGAAGGGATCAGCGCCCTCCGTCTGATGACGATAATCGGCACGACATACAAAACCGCATGGCTCATCTGTCACAAAATCCGCGATGCCATTACGCAGTCCGACGCCGACGTGCGATTAACCGGCAACGTTCACATCAACTGCGCGCAATACGGGACCCCCTACAACCCGACGGCTTATCGCCATCCGCAAGAACACCCTCTTCTTGTCGGGGCTTCCGTCGACCCGAACGGCACGATCTCTTATCTGAAAATCAAGCAAGTTGCAACCGATGATCTTTGGGAAGACATGGTTACCCCCAGCGGTCGCGAGACGTTCATTCAGGAGCATGTGGATGCAAGTCGCGCTACGATAACAGCCGTAATTAAAAAATATAGTTTCCAACGCAATCGGCAGCTGTTGGCGCTTGGCCGCCAAGCTTCTTGGTGGATTGACTCCGTTTTCTGCGGTATTGGAGCTAAGCATTTGCAAGCGTATCTGGATCAATATTGTTTCCTATATAATCTCGCTAACAATCGTAAATCGAACTTTATATCGCTTCTTGAACGCTGCGCGACAACCCCGGTGCTCACTTACGCCAATCTCATCAACAAACCCGACAAAACGCCTCGCACCCAAACTCTCGTCGCTCTATACCCAAAACTTGTTCGGCGAACTTCCCGAAGAGCCGGTTAACCTATCTATTTATTCCCGGTAACTCTTGAAAATTATTAGCTCGCTTTCAAATAAATTGCGACTAGGTATGCTACTGTGACTATGTCCACTGACCTGATGGTATAGTGACGATAAGGAGAGACGGATAGGGACGATCATCGGCAATACTCACGACAGAGCTCGAGATCAAGCTAAGTACGACTGACCCGATGGGATAGTGGCCATAAGGAGAGTCGGAGAGTGATATTCACTGCTGCCTCCCTCGCAAAAAAAAAAACGGCCCACGACCTTTCGATCGCGAACCGGTTCCTTATTTTGAGTAGTTTATATTATGCAGCGGCGGAACGAGGGTTTCGAAGCAGCACGCAGCTCAGCAGAAATCCGATCGCCGAGATCGCGGCCATTCCTTCGTACAACGTCCTGCCGCCCCATTCCTCGATCACCCATCCTCCGATCGAAGAACCGACGATGCCCGATACTCCGAAGAACAGCACGGTAAGCATGGTCTGTCCGGTCGACTTCCACTCGTCAGGGACGATCGAATACAAATATTGCATTGCGCCGACATAGAACAGAACGAAGGTTACCCCTTGCAGTACCTGAACGGCGACAAGCTCGTACGGTTGATCAGCGAAGGCGCTCAGCAGGAACCGCACCGCGTACAAGCCCGCGGCCAACGTCATGAACATGCGCTCCTTGCCGGGCTTGATCAGCTTCGCGCTAACGGCGAAGAACACGGTCTCGGTTATCGTCATGACGAACCAGGATAGGCCCGTTAACTGCACGCTGCCGCCCAGCCGTTCCATGTAGAGGCCGATGAACGTATCGTTCATCTTGTGCGGAATGGCAACGACGAGCACGATAAGGAAGAAAACAAGCGTATGCGATTGCATGAAGAACCGCTTCAGATGCTTGAACAGCGCCGGTTTCGGCGAAGCCTGCACGTCGGCGATCGTAAATGCGACGAGAAAAGCCGCTACGCCGATGCCCGCGTATATCCATGCGACGCTGCCCATCCCCCACTGCTGCAGCCCGTAGCCGGCGAGCAACGAGGTAACCGCGTACCCGAGCGCGCCGAACATGCGCACCGAGCCGTAGCTGACGTTCTCCCGCTGGGTCGTCTGGAAGTTGAGGCTCTCGACGAGCGGATCCGTGGGCAGGTAGAAGACGTTCATGAGCGCCACGAATAGCGCCAAGGTCCATAGCTCGGTCGAGCTGTACATGAACGCGCCGGCCGCGATCGAGCAAGCGAGCAGGAAGAGCAGCACTTTGCGAATGGTGCGGGCGCGATCGCTGATCATCCCCCAGAGCGGCTGCGACACGATGCTGATCAGGCTGCCCATGCTCAGGACGATACCGATATGCGTGCCGGATATGCCGATTCCGTCGGCGTATACCGGCAAGAACGAGATGAACAGCGCGAATAGGGAGAAGAACAGGAAGTTGAAGCTTTTTAATCTGGTTGTTACGGACATGTGGCGTTGCGATCTCCTTCAATGAAAAACGAATCCTCTTCAATTAGTCTTCTTCCGTGTGGAACAAGTCGAGCTGCCGCGGAATTTCGCGCGTCTCTTGGCCGAGCATCCGCATGAACTGCTTGGCGTTGCCCGCCGCGTGCCCGCCGGAATTGTTGTTGAACAGCATGCACACTTGCTTCGTATCCCTCAGCAGCAACGCGATGCCGCTCAACCATTCCGTCAGCTCTTCGGCGTTATATTGATACAAATAGCGGATTTCCCGCCAATTCGGCGACCCGCTCTGGTTCCAACCCGCGACGTTGCGGCCGTGCATGCGTACGATCGTCACGTCTTCCGTCGTCGCGGCGAGCACGGTCGGCACCGAACCGACGCCGGCTTGCGGCTCGTCGCAGACGCTATGAATCCAGCCCTGGTCTTTCATGAAGCCGATCGTCTTGTCCCGGTATTCTGGAGCGAACCAGCTCTGGTGACGGAACTCGAGCGCGCAAGGCACGTCTCCCATCCTCGCCTTCGTCTCGCGAAGAACGCGAACGTTGTCCTTCGTGCAGTCGAACCACGGCGGGTACTGGAACAGAACGGCCGTCAGCTTGCCCGCCTCCCTCATCGGTCGCACCGATTCGAGGAACGCCGCGTACATCGCTTCCACGCTCTCGTAAGGAGACTTGCTCGCGCCCCCCCGCTGATGTCCCGTCATCCCTTGGTACGCCTTCACGACGAACCGGAACGACGCCGGCGTGTCAGAGCACCAGCGCGCGGACCGTTCCGGCGGTTGGATCGCGTAGAACGAGCTGTCTACTTCTACGACGGGGAAAAACTCGGCGTACTGCGCGAGCCGGTCCTTGGACGCCGTCCCGGGCGGATACAGCTCGTTATGGTCGCCCCAACCGGCGAGTCCGACGACGACGCGTCCCGGATCGATGCGTCCCCCGCTCATGCGCCCGTAAGGTCCGCCGGGTAGACGAGCCCGATTTGCTTCCGCGCCTCGTCCATGATGCGCATGGCCCCTAGCGAATTCGCCCACGTATTCGTCTCCGACTGGGCTTGTCCGCGCAACACGAGATCGATGAAATGCTCGGTCTCGTAATACATGTGCTTCTTCGGCTGCTGTCTCGTCAGCGTCTCGACGGTTCCTTCCCGGTAGCGGATTTCCACGTGCTCCGGCGTATTGATCTTGTCGATAACCATCGTCGCGTTCTCCCCTTGAATTTCTGCGGGCGCGTACGAGGACGATATTTTCGAATATATGATCGAGGCATTGAAGTCGCCATAGTTAAGCTGCAGGCTGCCTTGGCCGTCGACCCCGGATTCCAGCATGTACGCGTCGGCCTGAACCCGCTTCGGCTCGCCGAACAACGTCACGAGCGGATAGAGGCAATAGATGCCCAGATCCATGAGCGCCCCGTTCGACAACTCCGGCTTGAACGCGTTCAGGACGGTGCCTTCCTTGTACGCATCGTAACGCGAGGAGTACTGGCAATAGCTCGCGAAGTAGCGCCGGATCTTCCCCAGCTTCGGCAAGTTGTCCGCGATCGCTTGGAAATTCGGCAGATGCGTCGTCAGCAGCGCCTCCATGAACGCGACTCCGTTGCGCTCGGCCGCTTCGATCATCCGCAGCAGCTCCGCTTCGTTCGACGCGACGGGCTTCTCGCACAGGACATGCTTGCCCCCGTTCATGCACGCGATGCCGTGCTCCGCATGGACCGAATTCGGCGTCGCGATATAGACGACGTCGAACGCCTCGCTGTCGGCGAACGCCGCCAAATCCGTATAGACGTGCGCGATGCCGTGCTTGTCAGCGAACGCCCGCGCCTTCTCCTCCGTCCGCGAATAGACGGCGGTCAGCGCGAACCGATCGCTCTCCCGCGCCGCCTCGATCCATCGCTCCGTAATCCAGTTCGTTCCGATAATGCCGAATCTGACCATGATGTTCCTCTTCCTCTCGTTAACCTGCGGTACCGATTTATGCCTCTATATTACCGTTATTTTCGCCGAAGATCATCCGTTCTCTACTTGTTGTCGACTTTTCTCTACTAATTGCAAGAACGCCGCCCCATGTAAGCGTTCCCCGCGTTATACTTAGGAGTACGCTACGACGAAGGAGACGGACGAACGGTGGGCTTCCTGCGACGATTGACCTTATTCCCCAAGCTCGTCCTGACCTTCCTGGTCATCGTCATCCCGCTCGTGACGATCAGCTTGCTCATGAACATCCGCAGCGAGAGGCTCGTGCGCAACGAGATTACGAGCTCGATGCAGGCGAAGGTCAACTATTACATGAACGCGCTCGAGGACGACTTCGGTCCGCTCGTGACGCTGCAACAACAATATACGCTGGACGACGACGTCAACAATCTCGCCTACTCTTCCATCATCATGTCCAGCGAGCAATATACGAAGGCGGTCAAGAACGTCCAGAAGAAGCTGCTCATTCTGAAAAACATGAGTCCGTACGTGCAGGACGCCTTCGTGAACTTCCCGGAGCTGAATCGCAAAATATCCGCCACTTCGTTCAACACGTTGATTCCGGACGAAGCCGCGGCGCTGAATACGATGGTTAACCCTTACGAATCGCCGTTCATTACGTACCGCGACAGGTTGTGGATGAGCCTGCCGTATCCGAACACGACGCCGGTCGGCAAAGGGTTCACGATCGCGCTCGAAATATCGGGCAAGGCGATCCGGGAATCGCTGTCCGGCTTCCTGATCGACGGCAACGGCGGCGCGATGCTGCTCAATCAGGATTTCGGCTGGAACGAGATCGGCGGGCGCATCCCGTCCGGGGACCGTCCCGTCCAGGACCTGATCCGGGAACAGATCTCCTCAGGCCGAACGAGCGGTTACGAAATCGTGCAGGGCGGAGGCGACACGTATTACGGCTTCTACGAGAAGTCGGCGAAGCTCGGCCTTACGCTCGCCATCTTCGTCGACGAAGCCAGCTTCATCGGGCCGCTGAAGCAGTACGCCGTATGGCTGTGGGCGATCTCCATCGCCGCGCCGATCTTGATTCTGCTCTTCTCCTACCGGATGTACAAGACGATTCATACGCCGCTGAAGAGACTGGTCCGCGCGTTCAGGGGACTGGAGAAGGGCAATCTGTCCTTCCAGCTGAACTACCGGTCGCGGGATGAATTCAACTACTTGTATTTGCAATACAACCGTACCGTGTCGAGGCTGCAGGAGCTGATCAACGAAGCGTACGTCCATCAGTACGAGATCAAGGTCGCGGAGCTGAAGCAGCTGCAGTCGCAGATCAACCCGCATTTCCTGTACAACAGCTTCTTCAACCTGTACCGACTCGCGAAGCTGCAAGAGAACGACAAGGTGATCGCCTTCTCGAAGCATCTGGGCGAATACTTCAAGTACGTGACGAAGAACGCGGACTTCGTGCCGCTCGAGCAGGAGATCAAGTTCTGCCGCGCCTACGCGGCCATCCAGGGAATCCGGTTCGACGATCACGTCAAGGTCGCGTTCGGGGAAGTGCCCGAACGGGTCGGACAGTTGTCCGTTCCGAAGCTGCTGCTGCAGCCGCTCATCGAGAACGCCTACCAGCACGGGCTGGAAGACAGCATCGATCAAGGCAAGGTCGAAGTCTCCTTCGCGAATCTCGGCGATCGCGCCTCGATCTCGGTCGACGACAACGGCGCCTCGACCGACGAAGCGAAGCTGGCCCATATCGTCGCGCTGCTAAGCGATCCGGATTACAAGACGGACAGCGAAGGGCTGCGCAACGTAGATCTGCGCATCCGGCTCCACTTCGGGGAAGGCGCCGGGCTTGCCGCCGAGCGCAGCCCGCTGGGCGGACTTCGAATGACCATTACGATTCCGTACAAGGAGGACGCGACAAATGCACCGTCTACTGATCGTCGATAACGAACCGATTATCGTCCGCGGGCTGCAACAGCTCTTATCAGAGGAAGCGCCATTCGAGCTGGACGTCTACGGCGTCCATTCCGCCGAAGAAGCGCTTCGGCTGCTCGGCATGATGAAGATCGATATCGCCTTGCTCGATATCCGGATGCCCGGGATGAACGGCTTGGAGCTCCAAGCCCGAATAGCCGAGCAATGGCCGGGCTGCAAGGTCGTCTTCTTGTCGGGTTACGACGACTTCCAGTATATACAGACCGCCCTACGCCAAGGCGGCGTTGACTATGTCTTAAAGATGGACGGCGACGAAGCGATTGTCGAGGCGATCGGGAAGGCGATCGACGAGCTGTCGAAGTCCAGCGCGATGAACGAGTTGCTCGATCAAGCCAAAACGAAGCTCCGGCAGTCGCTGGCACCGTTGCAGAAGGACTACGTCGTTCAGCTCGTTCACGGCCTCTCTCCCGCCAAGCAAGAGCGGTTCGACGAATTGCGGATGCCGCTGGTCGAGGACGAGCCGGCGCTCGTCGTCATTACCCGTGTAGACCGCTGGGAGCCTTCGCATTCCGACGCGGACAAAGCGCTGATGTACTACGCGATCCAGAATATCGCCGGCGAGCTATGGGCCGGATGCGACGCGTTCGGCGTGATGCTCGATTATGCCACGTTGGCGACGTTCGTCCGGCCGCAACCCGGAGACCGCTGGGATCCCGCGAACGAACGATGGGTCCGCTTCGTCCATGGCCAGCTGGAATCGATCCAAGCGGCGTGCAAACGATACTTGCGCCTGCCCGTCTCGTTCGCGGTAAGCTCTAGGCCCGTCGAATGGAACGAGCTGCCGATGAAATACGCAGAGCTGAAGCAAATCTTGTTCTACGGCTTCGGCCAACGCGAGGAGATGCTGCTTACCGACGACGTAAGCCGGAATTTCGCGCAAGGCCCCGCGCAAAGCGAGACGGTCATTAAAGCCCAAAGCTTGCTCAAGCGGCTGCTGTCGTCGGAGATGGCGCTCGAGCAGCGCGTGCTGGGCGACTACGACGAGCTCGCCGAGCTGTCGCGCAAGCTGACCGTCAGGCATCCGTTCCTGTACGAAATGTACAACGGCGTCGCCTACATGCTGCTCGCCGCGATCAACCATCATCCGACGCCGGAACAATCGCACGACGCCGGCGCGCTCGGCAAGCTCGCTTCGTTGGACGCGCATGCTTCGTGGGAAGAGGCTATCGCGTTCCTGAGAGGCATCATCGTCAGGCTGCTGGAAACGCGCAACCAAGAGAGCGAAGCCGGCGCGCATCTGCTCGTGCTCAAGCTGAAGGGGTTCATCGAGGGCCATCTGAACGAGGACTTGTCGCTCGTCCGGCTGGCGGAGACCGTATTCTTGAACCCGACCTATCTGTCGAGACTGTTCAAGCAACAGACCGGACAAGGCATATCGGAATATATCGCGGAGCTGCGCCTTGCCAAGTGCTGCGACCTTCTGAAGTTCTCGAAGTTAAAAATACAGGACATCGCCATGAAAGTCGGGTTCGACTCGGCGACGTCCTTCGGAAGGTTTTTCAAACGGGAGATGAACGCGACGCCGCAGGAATACCGGGATTCCATGTAGCGTCGCCATGGGAGCAGCCGACGTATTAGTCCGCCGTCCCCCAACTTTTGTTCGGACGGTCGCCCATCCGCAGAATGAGAGTTCCGCCTCGCGCGACGTCCTCGTGCGCGAGCCATGGCCGATCGTGCGGCGCTCCGTTCAGCTCGGCGGACTGGATGTACTTGTTCTTGTCCGAAACGCCGATCGCTCGAATCGTGAACGTTCGCCCATCCTGCCCGCGCAAGCGCGTCTCCTCGAAAATCGGACTGCCGATATCGTACCGCGGCTTGCCCGGGCACGTCGGGTACAACCCGATCGCCGACCATGCGTACCAGGACGACAACGCGCCGGCGTCTTCGTCGCCGCAGATGCCGAGCGGGCCGGCTCCGAACCATAACTTCATGATTTCCCGGACTTTGCGCTGCGTCTTCCACGGCTGGCCCGCATAGTTGTACAAGTACGGAATATGGAACGCCGGCTCGTTGCCTTGGCAATACTGGCCGATCAAGCCCGTCGCGTCGGGGAATTGGTTGAGGAATTCGTACTTCGAGCCGCCGTACTGCTCGACGAACAACGCGTCGAGCTTGGCCGCCAACGCCCCGGTCCCGCCCATCAAACCGATCAATCCCTCGATGTCGTGCTGCACATGGAACGTATAGATCCACGAATTGCACTCCGCGAAGTAGTCCCTGCCGCCTTGGCCCCCGCCCCGCTTCGGATCGAAGCCTTCCACCCATTCGCCGTCCGCCGACTTCGGCGCCATGAATCCGATCCGCGAATCGTATACGTTCTTGTAGTTGGAAGCCCGCTTCATGAACAACGCGTAATCGTCCTCGTAGCCGAGCGCTATCGCCAATTGGGCGACGCACCAGTCGTCGTACGCGTGCTCGAGCGTAACCGACACCGCCTGCCTTCTCTCGTAGCCGTCGACCTCTGGCACCCATTCGGTCTCGCCCTTCTTGAGCGCGGGGAAGAACCCTTGCTCCGCGTATACGCGGTCGAGCTCGGTAAGGGGCTGGTTGTCCGTCCACGGAAGCATCGTCGCGTTCAGCGCGTTGTGCCGGACCGCGGCGTACGCCCGTTCCAAGTCGAAGTTCCGTTCTCCCTTCGCGTACGTGTCCAAGACGAACGCGGCGGCGTGATTGCCGGTCATATACGGCCGGTCGCCGTGCAGCGCCGGGAATTGAGGCAGCCAACCGTGCTGCTCGAACATGCGGACATAGGACATGATCATGTCCGACTGCATCGACGGTTCCAAGAGCAATTGCAGAGGATGCAGACAACGGTAGCTGTCCCACAGATTATCCATCGTGAGGTAGGCGTGCGCCCCGGCTTCGTTGACTTGTCCGTTGAAGCCGCTATAATATCGTCCGTCTTCGGTAATGTCGATCATCGGCAACAGCGAGCGGTACAGCGCGGTGTAGAAAACGGAGCGCTGTTCTTCGCTGCCGCCGTCCGTCCCGATGCGACCGAGCGCCTCGTTCCATACGGTACGCGCCTTGTCTCGAATTTGTTCGAAGCCGTCGTCGCCGATCTCGCTATGCAAGTTGCGGCGCGCCTGCTCCGCGCTCACGTACGAGAGGCCGACTCGAACCTCGACAGGCGATTCGTAAGCCGGCTTAAACGCGGCCGCAACCCCCGCATCGGTCTCGTTCGTCCACGCGGCGCAAGATTCGAACGGCCGCGAGAACGTCAGATGGACGTAATGCGGCACGCCCGCCTGCAGCGCATTCCCGCTCAGCGTCCGATCGTCGATCGCCTCGATCGCGGCCCCCTGCGGCATGCGCAGCAGGACTCTCGCGTTCGGACGTTCCGGGAACGAGAAACGGAAGTACGCGCACTTCTCCGTCACCGTGTATTCCGCCCATATATCCGCGTCCTCGAGCAGCACCGAATAATGGTGCGGCGATGCCGATTCGAAGTCGTGATCGTAGCCGGACGCGCAAGCGTCTTGAGCCGTGTCCGCGCGTTCGCACGTCGCCATGAGCGATACGCATCCGACCTGGAAGCCGTGAATCCGGTCGGCCAAGTATCGGTCCATGATGCCCGGCGTCGTCACCGGCGCAACCTGCGCCATGCCGTGCGGCAGCGCGACGTTCGGCGTCGTCGCCGTCAGCAACTGCCCGATCGATCCGATATAAGGATTCACGTAGTCGACGTAATCCCGATTCTTCATGCCTTCACTCCTTGTTCAAGCGCTTGCTCGTCGCCAGCGCGATGCAGCGGAACTCGCCCGCGCCCGCGTCGTCCGGAATGTTCGTCCGGTCTCCCGGCCTGCCGGGTCTGCAAGCGCAATAATAGTGATAGAGCGTGCCGTTCCAATAGAGGACAGATGACTTATGCGCGTGCCGCTCGTCCAGCTCGCCCGCGCCCCCGTGCGGAACGGACGGCTCGGACAACACTTCCCACGCGAGAAGGTCGCGGGAGACGGCCAACGCGCCTTGCGCGCGCTCTCCGTCGAAGCCGAAGCCGAAGTTCAGCCACGCGCCCGCCTCGCGATCGAACCGGATGCACGGATCGCTAAGGTATTGACTGTAGAACGTTCCCGCTTCCGTAGGGAGGACGGGATTGTCCGCATGCCTCGTCCAATGGACCAGATCGTCGGATACGGCAAGACCCGTTTCCTCCGTCCAAGGCCATTCGGGACGGTCCTTGGCGTTGTAGAACATCCAATACCGGCCTTCCGCCTCGATGACGCAGCACTTGTATAGCCCGGCCCGCTCCCAATCTCCGCCGTTCTCGTACGTGAGGATCGGATCGTCCAGCCGATACCAGGTCATCAGATCCTCGTCCTCGCACCAAGCCAGCCCCATCTTCGCGCCGCCGGTCTCATAGCCGAATTCGGGATAGGAATGATAGACCATCCAGTATTTGCCGTCGATTTTCTTCAAGCGCGGCGTCTCGTATAGGTCGTTCGATTCGAGAACGATCCACGAACCCGCCGCTCCGACATGGTCCCAGCGCGAGCGATCCTCGCCCCGGTCCAAGATCACGCCCTCGGGTCGCCATTCGAGCAGGTCGTCGCTCGTCGCGAGCGCCGTCCGGTAGCCTAAGCCGTCGAAGCCGACGTGCATCATATAGAACTTGCCGTTATGCCGGAAGACGAACGGGCAGTCGACCGCCCACGCGTCGTAGCTTCCCGCCTCCCCCGAGCCTTGCAGCGCGGGAACGTCCCGTTTGAAGGGCGTTCGCGCGTGCGCGAGATGATTCCATCCTATTTCGTTCATCGCTCGCCATTCTCCTTCCGATCCTTATTCCTTCACGCTGCCCATGACGACGCCCTTGATGAAAAACCGTTGAAGGAACGGGTACGTGCACACGATCGGCAATGCCGCGAGGAACACCTGCGAAGCCTTCAGCGTGCGGTCCGATACCGAGGCGAGCGTCTCCGCGTCGCCGAGCGTCAGCAAGCTCAGGTCGTGGCTGATGACGACCGTCTGCAGATAGCTTTGCAGCGGGTAATTCTCGGGATTGTTCATGAGAATGAGCCCGTCGAACCACGAGTTCCAATGCCCGACCATCGTGAACAGGATGAGCGTCGCGATCGCCGGCATCGAGAGAGGGACGTAAATTCGCCATAAGATTTTCCAATACCCGGCCCCGTCGACGAATGCCGCCTCCTCGAGCTCCTTCGGCAATCCGCGATAGAAGTTGAGCAGCAGAACGACGTTGAACACGTTCACCGCGCCGGGCAAGATGAGCGCCCCCATCGTGTTGAGCAAGTGCAGCTTCTGAATGATGATGTACCAAGGGATGAGGCCGCCGCTGACGAGCATCGTCAGGACGAAAAACCAGACGTAAAACAGCCTTCCCTTGAACGACGCCGGCTCCCTCGACAGCGGATACGCGAGCGTGATCGTCAGCAGCATGTTCACCGCGAGGCCGATCGCGACCCGTTCCACGCTGACGAGCAGCGCACGCAGAAATTGAGGGCTCTCCAGCACGAATTCATAGGATTTGAACGTGAAGTCGACCGGCCACAGCTTGACCATGCCGGCGTTGGCCGCCGTGCTGGAACTGAGCGACACGGCCAGCACGTTGACGAGGGGGAGCAGACAGAGAAGCGCCAGCAGAGACAGGAACGCGGCATTGCCGAAGCTGAATATTCGCCCGGTCATTGAAGTTGATTTCATCGTATGTCCGCTCCGATCAGAAAATTCTGTAGTTGGCGAAACGATGCGCCAAGTAGTACGAAGTAGAGATCAGCACGACCGATACGGCGGACTTCATGAGCCCTACCGCCGTCGCCAGGCTATACTGCGAATCCACGAGGCCGAGACGGTACACGAACGTGTCGATAATGTCGCCGCTCTCGTACACTTGCGGGCTGTACAGGTTGAAGATTTGGTCGAAGCCGGCGTTCAGCACGTTGCCGAGGCTGAGCGTCGTCAGCAGAATGACGACCGGCAGGATGCCCGGCAGCGTAATGTGCAGCGTCTGCCGCCAGCGGGTCGCGCCGTCGATGACGGCGGCTTCGTACAACGAAGGATTGATGCCGGTCAACGCGGCCAAGTAGACGATCGTGCTGAACCCGAATTCTTTCCACACGTCGGAAGCGACGATGACGCCCGGGAACCAATGCACGCTGCCCAGAAAATAAATCGGCTCGACTCCGAACATTCCGAGGAACTGGTTAACGATCCCCGTCGTCGGAGACAGGATGTCGATGAGCACCCCGCCGAGAATGATCCACGATAAGAAGTGAGGCAAGTAAATCATCGTCTGGATCCACCGCTTGAACGCTTGCTTGCGAAGCTCGTTCAGGAGCAGCGCGACGACGATCGGGACGATCAGTCCGGCGATAATCTTCATGACCGCGATGAACACGGTGTTGCGGACGACTTGCCAGATGTCAGGCAGGTTGAACATATACTCGAAGTTGTCGAGTCCGTTCCACTTGGAACCGAAAATGCCTTTGACGAGAGAAAACTTCTGGAACGCGATGACGAGGCCCCCGATCGGGCCGTAGCTGAAGACGAGAACGAGCAAGAACGACGGCAATACCATCAGATGCAACGGCAACTGCCGCTTGAATTTGGAGCCGAACATGCCGGATCCCCCTTTCTTAAAGGCCGAAAGGCCGGAAGCGATGTCCCGGCCTTCCGATGACGATGCGATCGCCGATTATTTGCTTGCGTACCACTCGTTCACTTCTTGCGTGATTTGCTCGCCGCCGAGCTTGTTCCAGTCGGACACGAACTTGTCGAAGTCGGAGATCGGCGCGCCGATGATGATGTTCGTGAACGTCTCGAGCACCATTTTGTCGAGAATCGCCTTCTTCTCCGTCATGCCCGGCGTCGGAGCGCCGAGGAATTCGTTCTTCACGAGCAAGCCTTGGTCGACGTAGTTGGCGCCGATGACCGCCCAAGAGCCGCCCTCGCCGAATACTTTGTTCGTGCCCCAGTTCGTCCGGTCTCCGCCCTTGAACAAGGTGATCTTGTCGAAGTAGGCTTTCTCTTCCGGCGTCAGCTTGGCGCCGTCGTTCGCTTGCAGCGCAGCGACGACGTTCTTGTGCACGGTCAGCAATCCCGCAGGCGTGCCGAAGCCGTTCGCGAGCATCGCGTACTTAAAGAATTCGATGCCGTCGGCGCTATGGTAGATAGCGGGCTCTGCGTTCTCGCTGACGATCTTCTCGTTGTAGAAGTTGAGCAGCTTCACGATCGCTTCCGGATGAGCCGCGCCTTTCTTGACGACCCAGAACGAGTTGAAGTCTGCGGTCGATTGCGCGCTTGCCGGCGTACCGTCCGCGGAAGGGATCGGGAACGCGCCCCACTCGGCGTTCGGGTCTTTGGTTACGTTGTCTTGCAGCGGCCACAGCGGATTCCACATCGCGCCGAAGCTCATGCCCACGCCGCCGGCCGTCTGCAGCTCGGCCGCCTTGCCGCCGTCCTTGACGCCGAATTCCTTGTCGATGACTCCGGCCTTATACAGCTCTTGCAGCTTGGCGAGCGCGGTCTTCATCTCCGGTTGAATGCTGCCGAACACGAGCTTGCCGCCAGCGTCCTTCACCCAGATGTTCATGTACGCATGGTAAGCGTTCATGAAGCCGGACAGGTCGGGGTATCCGCCGATGACGTCCTTGGAAGCCGCCAAACCGTAAGTATCCTTCTTCCCGTTGCCGTCCGGGTCCTGGTTCGTGAACGCGTCCGCGATCTTCAGGAAGTCGTCCATCGTCTTCGGCTCCGGCAGGTTCAGCTTCTTGAGCCAATCGGTGCGCACCCACAGCAGCGGCGCTCCGCCCAAGTAATCTTCCGCCGGCGGAATCGCGACGAGCTTGCCATCATAGGAGGCGGCGATCTTCGCGTTCGCGCCGCGGTCGATCATCTCCTTGGTCAGCGGGGAACCGTAGTCCGCCACGATCTGGGTCAGGTCTTCGAGCTGATCGTTCTCCGCAAGCTCGCGGAGCTGCTTCGCGTCGACCATGAAGAAGTCCGGCAATTCGTTGGACGTGATCGTCAGGTTCATCTTCTGCGTATACTGGTTGCCTTCGCCGTTGACGACCCACAGGTTCTTCAACTTGATGCCGAGCTCGCTCTCGTAAGCGCGCGTCCAAGCGTTGTTCTCGAGAGATTCGCCTTCCTTGTACTTGAACGAGGAGTCCGTGTAGCGGACGGTCGTAATCTCGATCGGCGGATCGTACTTGGCGTTCGGATCGATTGCCTGCGAAGCCGGAGCCGATTCGGAAGCCGGCGCGGACGCCGACGGCGCTGCCGACGATGCGGACACGTTGTTGCCGTTGTCGTTATTGTTGCCGCATGCGGTCGTAACCGCGAGCAGCAGGCTAAGCGATACGGCTAAGCTTCTATTGCGTAGTTTCCTGTTCATGCTTTGCCTCCCCTAATGTGTGCGAAATAAGGATAGTTAGGAATCGATCCCTATGGGCTTAATGATAAGACACGCCGGCGGGCGATGATATCGTCCGTTGTTGACATCCGGTCGACAAATTTCAACTTGTTGATATCGACTCCGGTAGAGAAAGTACATGTATCTCCCTCCGCAGCTGTTACGGTTGAGAAATCTGAATGGTTAACCCGTTACAAGGTGATTTCTCTACCGTAAAGGCTGACGCTCCGCTCTTCGGGAGACACATGTACTTTCTTTTCGGTCGATTTTATTTCAATAGATTATAGAGCTTATAGAGCATTGCTGCCGTCTCCGCGCGGGTTGTCGTGTCCTTCGGGCGAAGGGAGCCGTAATTGCCTTGAATCAAGCCCGAACGGATCAATGCCGATACGCTATCCTTCGCGTAAGCGGATACTTCGCCGATATCTTGGAACCGGCTCGGGTCCGCCGCGTCGGACTGCGGAACGGTAATCTTCGCCGCAGCCAATGCCCGGTCCGTCAATACCATCATTTGTTCTCTCGTGATCGGATCGTTCGGGTTGAATCGGTTGTCGCCGCTTCCCGTAGCGATGCCCAGTTGTCTCGCCGCCGCCAGCGGCTGGGCGTAATAAGCGTCCTCGGGCACGTCGGAGAACGGTTTCCCGTTCGCGCCTTGCCAATCGAACGTTCTTGCTAGGAACGCGACGAATTCGGCGCGGGTAATAGGCTTGCCGGGGCTGAACTCGTTATCCGCGGTACCGTTAATGATTCCCTTGGACGCAAGCCCTTCGATCGCGTCTTGCGCCCAACCGTACGAGCCGATATCGTCGAACGTCTTACGGACGTAAGCGACCGCATAGGTGCTGAAATGCGTGACGGAGAACGTAACTTGGCCGGCAGCGGCGTCGTAACGCCCATTCGGAACCGCGATCACGTTGCCCGCGCCGTCGATATACCGTACGACGATGTAATCCGGATGCGCCGACTCTTCCGCGGTCGGCGTATACGGTATGCTTACTTTTACCGGAGTTTGCGGGTTGTTCCATTCGATCGTCTTTCCTCCGGATCGTAGACTAAGCTCGATGACCGGACGTTCTCCGATCTGTCGCTTCGCTTCTTCACCCAGTGTATCGGAATTTCCGCGTTCGATATGAACCGCGATCTCTCCTGCGGCCGCTTTTTCGTCCACGATCATGCCGCTCGGCAATTCGACCGTGGCTACGGGAGTCCTAACCTCGACGGTCATCGGGTTGTCGCTGGCGGAGAGCGCGCCGGGAGGCAATTGCTGTACGTATCCGGATGCGGTATTCGGGCTCGCGGAAGGCTTGATCTCAATGGAGATCTTACGGTTGCCGCTGCTAATCATCTTCTCCTTCGCCTGCTGCCAAGTCGTCGCGTCAAGCTTCGCGGTCACCGTGCCGTTATTGACCGACAGCTCGGGCTCGAACACGACCGCATCGCCGGTTATCGTCATCGGAGGCGAATTAGGAGGCGTATACGTCCCCGGATTCGTGTTTGTTTCCGGTTCGGGATCCGGGTCCGTCGGTTCCTCCCCGCTCGGCTCGAATACCCGCACGTAGTCGACGTACATATCGATCTGATCGCCGTACTTGGCCAGATCGATCGGCCATCCGCCGCCCAATGCCAGATTAAGCATGAAGTACATCGGCGTGTTGGCTTGCTCGAAGGATGCATGTCTCCATACTTCGACGTTATCAATGTAATAGATCACTTCCGTCGGGGTAATCTTCGTTCCGTATAAATGCCAAGTGGATGCGCTGTCCCCGTAAGCGAAATTGTCGGAGGAACAATTCGTTGCATGCGATTCCGGATTGCCCGCCCACCAATGCTTCGCCTGGCACGCGCCGCTAGGATTGTGACCGTAGCCTTCCACCGTATCGATCTCGGCGGTCGACGGCAGATGCCCCGCGCCCGAGCTGTTCTGCGACATCAGCCAGAATGCCGGCCATGCGCCTTTGCCCGCCGGCATTTGGATTCTGGCTTCGAAATATCCGTTCGTAGCGGCAATGCCCGTGCCGTCCAATCGGACGGAAGACAGCAAACCGCCGATATATTTGCGGTTCCAACCTTGCGGATCGACGTAGCCTTCCGGCGCTTTGCTCACCCGGATTCTTAAATAATCGTCATCCAAAATCGAGAACGGATTAACGGCGTCCGTCGGATCGGCGAAGATCGCTTCTCCGAACTCCGAGCCGTTCGGCCAATCCGGCTTGAGCGATGCGTATCTCGTACCTTCGCCCGTCTTCGATATCGACAGCGGAGCGGAGAAGTCGTCTTCGTACAACATGCGCATGCCTTCCGTCTGCGCGGGAGCGGCCGGTATACCCTTCTTCCATTCCACTCCGCCTGCATTGTACAACTGAAGGTAGCTTGTCGTAGACTTCGTGAAGTTCGGGTCGCCTTCGGGCGAATCCCATGCGTTCAGGATGACCGTCATCGGGCCGTGCGGCAATCGGTCGGCGGCGATCGTAATCGAACCGTTCCCTTGGTCGTCCAGCGCCGCGTTATCGAGCCAAGCGTCGTAGCCGTTCGGATCGGGATGCTCGGCGTCCGGTTGATGCCATACTCTCGCCCAGACGTTCTTCATGCCCGGCGCGTTGAATTGAATGTCGACCGTACCCGACACCGTAGCTCCGATTGCCGGAGAGGCAATCGCGATAGCGGGTTCTACTTCTACGACCGGCGGGGCGACCGGAACGGGCTCCTTGTTCGTATCCACGTAGGCAACTTCCGTAATCCCCGCGTAAGATCCCGGCTTATGGGTGAGAACGACGCGATAACGATCCGAGATCACCGTATCGAAGGTGACCAGATTGAGCGCGTTGGCCGCAGGCTCGGCAGGCGACTTCACTTGACCCGGCACGCTGCTCCAGTCGCCTCCGTTCCAGTATTGAACGTCGTATGCGCTCGGAGCTTGCACGCCGCCGCCATCGTCGTAGATGAAAATGCCTGCCGCATTTTTCGAGAAGGCGGTTTCATATTGCGTCTGCACGTCGTCGGCGGCGTTCGGCGATCCGTAAGCCGTCCAGCGATTGCGCGGGAAATCGCTGAACGAAACGATTCCGTCGTTGATGTCCGCAATGGAGTCCCCGTTATTCGTATAGGATGCCGAAGCCGTTCCCGCGGAAGGAGGCGCGGGAAGCGATTGCGTGGCGGAGTCGACGTACTGGATTTCGGTTACGCCCGTTTTGGCATCGCCATGCGTGAACACGACGCGGAATTTCTGGGCTTCCACCGCATCGAACGTCGCGAGGTTAAGCGCGTTGCCGAGCGGTTCCGCCGGCGTCTTCTCCTGACCCGTCGCGCTCTCCCACTCGCCGGATCCGTTCAAATATTGAACGTCGTACGCCGTCGGCGCCTTGATTCCTCCGCCGTCGGCGAACAAGTATATCCCGACCGCGTCTTTCCGTTTCGGCGATCCGAAATTCGTCTGCACCCAATCGGACGCGTTCGGCGACTCATAGGAAGTCCAGCGGTTCCCCGTAGCCGCATCGTACGACACGATGCCGTCGTTCATATCGCTTACCTGATCGAGCCGGAACGTATACGACGCGGACGCGACGCCGAGCGGAGATACGGCCGCTCCCGGAACGGGTTCGGTGTTCGAATCGGCGAATACGATTTCCGAAGCGCCGCTCTTCGACCCGGCGTGCGTGAACAGCACGCGGAATTGGGTCGACGTCACGGCATCGAACGCGACGAGGTTCAGCTCGTTGCCCGCCGGCACCTCGGGCGACTTCACCTGGTTCGGCGCGCTGACCCAATCGCTGCCATCGTAATATTGCACGTCGTATGCGCTAGGCGCTTTAATGCCGCCTCCGTCGTCGAAAATATAAATGCCTGCCGTGTTGTTCGATTTGGCGCTCGCGTATTCCAATTGCACCCAGTCCGTCGCGTTAGGCGACTCGTAGGCGGTCCATCGGCTTTTCGGCGTATCGTCGTAAGACACGATTCCGTCGATCGCATCCTCCAGCCGATCGCCGTGGTACGTATACGATGCCGTTACGGATACCGCCGAACCCTCGTCCGCCGCGAAAGCGGAAGGCACGATCGTAAAGCAGCTCGCTGCGAGTACGCAGGATAAAACTAGCGAAATACATTTGCGTTCGAATCGCTTCTTCATTGCCGGTTAGCCACTCCATTCTGCTCGTTGAATGTTCCCATTCCACTCGTCCGGAATGTGGATACGTTTACAATAAGGGAGCGACCGGCTCCGGAAAATCGTCCTTTCGCGACATCGCGTCTACAATTCTCAACTACTTGCCTTTACGTAAAAATCCGGCACCGAAGGGCTTCCCCCTCCGGTGCCGGATCGCTGGATTAGGCTTCGAACGTGACGAGTACCGTCTTGATCTCGTATGGCGATACGTTCAGCTCGATCGGCAAGCCGGTTACGGTTTCGCCGATCGGACGCTCCATCAGATCGCATTCTTGCCACGAGGCGACGGCGAAGTCGCTCAGCAGCCTAACGCTTCCGCGCGCGCCGGTGAACTCGTGCAGCCGGACGACGACGCCGTCGCCGTCCTCCGCCCGCTTCGCGGCGTCGATGAACACGTTATCGCGATCCGCCTTGAACAGGCTCCGGCCGGATTGCGGCGCGCTGCCCGCGATTGCGAGCATCGGACTGTTCAGCGCCCAGGCTTCGCGCACGGTGTTGCCCGCGACCCAATCGCCGCGATGCGGCAGGAGCGAATACGTGAAGACATGCTCGCCCGCGTCCGCCGTCGGGTCCGGGTACTTCGCGGATTTGATGAGCGACAGCCGAATCGTATGATCCTTGATGTCGTGGCCGTACTTGCAGTCGTTCAGCAGGCTGACGCCGTAGCCTCGCTCGGACAAGTCGACCCATTGGTGGCCGACGCTCTCGAACCGCGCGTAATCCCAGCTCGTGTTCCAGTGCGTCGGACGCTTCACGTTGCCATACTGAATGTCGTACGTCGCCTCGGTCGAACGGACCGAAACCGGGAAGGCGACCTTCAGCAGTTGCTGGCGCTCCTGCCAATCGACGTTCGTCTCGAAGTCGATTCTGCGGCTGTCGGCGTAGACGCGCACCGTCTGCACGACCGTCGAATCCATGTACGTCCACTCGAAGCGGACGGCGGCTTCCGCGACGCCCGCACGGACGAGCCGCACGGACTTCAGATCGGCGATTTCCCGCATTTTCTCCTGGTAGAACAGGTCGACGTCCCAAGCCTCGAAGTCCTTCGGCTTATCTTCGAATACTTGAAGCACGTTGCCGCGTTCTCCGTTCGCGAGAACTTCGCGGCCCGCTTCGACGTCGTAGATTCGGGTCAATTGGCCTTGCGCGTTCCATTCGATCTTGTAGAACGGCGTGCGGATGCCGCCTTCGCGATACGAGAACGGCGAAGCCGCCCGCGATGGCTCGGCAGCTTGCGCGGCATCGAACCGGATCGTGCGGCTGCCCATCGACGGCACGCCCTCGACGCGCACGCGCCATTCGCCTTCGGCGTATTCGGCCTGCAGCGTCCGCCCTTGGTCGTCCGTCCAGACGCCTTCGGCCGGCTCGCCCGCGATCGAGACGAGCTCCGTCCGGTCGAACGAAGCGCTGTTATAGACCGTCCACGCACCCGGTTCGCCGGCCTCGCCGCGCAGCGTGCCGGCGGCGCCTTCGACCGCCGCGAGTCCGATCCGCTCCGCTTCCGCGTACTCGACGCGAGAATCCTCGTACACCTCGGGAATCGACGAACCCGGTATGATGTCGTGGAATTGGTTGCGGAGAATGATTTTCCATCCCTCGTTCAGCGCTTTATGCGGATAATCGGCGAACGAACCTTGAGAGGCCGCTGCCAGCGACTGCAGCCATTCCGCGTCGCGGTACAACAGCTCGAGCTTGCGGTTCATCCGCTTGTTGTACGCTTGGCTCGTGTACGTGCCCCGGTGGTATTCGAGATACAGCTCCCCGTCCCACGTATGCACGTATTGATCGGTCGACGCCACCGTCTCGCGAAGCTTCGCGAAGTAGTCGCCCGCGCGGCCGGTGACGACGTTCGGCAAGCCCGGCATGTCGTTCAGGCGCCGGCGCATCTCGAGCATGTCGCGGTTAACGCCGCCTCCGCCGTCTCCGTAGCCGTAGGAGAGCAACAGCTCTTGGTTGACGTTCTTGTCGCGGTACGTGTCCCAGATGCCCTTCACGGCGAACGGTTCGATGAGCCCGTTGTACGTATACCACCATACCGTCGAGCCCGGAATCTCCGGCGTCGTCACGAAGTGCGTCAGCATCTCCGTTCCGTCGATGCCCCGCCAGTTGAACGTATCGTGCGGCATCCGGTTGTATTGGTTCCAGCTGATCTTCGTCGTCATGAACGTCTTGATGCCGGACTTCTTCAGAATTTGCGGCAGCGCCCAGCTATATCCGAACACGTCGGGCAGCCAGAGATAGTCGCATTCGACCCCGAATTCCTCGCGGAAAAATCTCGTCCCCTGCAGCAGCTGGCGCACGAGCGACTCCCCGCTGACGAGGTTGCAGTCGGCCTCGAGCCACATCGCGCCTCCCGCTTCCCAACGGCCCTCGGCAATGCGGGCTTTCATCTGCTCGTAGATCTCCGGATAGTCGTCCTTGATATAATCGTATAATTGCGGCATCGTCTGCAGGAATACGTACTCCGGATAACGTTCCATTAGACGCAGGACGGTCGTGAACGATCTCGCGGCTTTCTCCCGCGTATGGGTCAGGCGCCACAGCCACGCGACGTCGATGTGCGTGTGTCCGATCGCGGTGACCGTCACCGGGTGATGCTTCGGGAGCGCGGCCAATTGCGCGGCCAGTTCTTCGTCGGCCGCGGCGACGGACGCATAGAACGCGTCGCTGCCGGGCTTCGCCCAGTCGATCAGCTTGAAGGCGCGATCGACCGCGACGAGCAGCGATTGCTTCAGAGGGTCGCTATCGGCGAGCAGGTTCGAAGTGTGCAGCGCCGCGCGGCCGGCATAGTACAGATTGTCCGCGGCCGCATCGAGCCAAGCGAGCGAAGCGCGGTTGAACTTATGCTCTTGGGGGGTCTGTTCGCCGCCGCCTTCGAGGCCGGACCAGAGCCGGAACGTGAACTCGAGCTCCGAGCCCGCCGCGTCGTCAGGCAGGAATACTTCCGGATGGTTCGAATCGACACCTTGATACGGCACGCCGTTCAAGTAGAGCAACGATTCGAAGCCGGAGTTATGGCCCCCGCCGGTCTTGCCGAAGTCGAACAAGCCGACGACGGTGCGGCCTTGCCATTGCGCCGGCACGCGAACCGCGCGTTGCGCCCAGACGTACCGGTCGCGGCCGTCCCATCTGTCTCCGATTCGGAACGGTGCCGGTTCGTTAAGCTTAGGGGCGCGTTGCACGCCGTTCGCCTTGTCCTCGTCCTCCTGTCTGCCCCACTCCTCCAGACGGATTTCCTCGCGATACCTCAAGCCCGCCAATTCCTGCAATCTTCGATCCAGCTTCTCTACCGTCCAGAACATTCGACCATCTCCTTTGGGATTGTTAACGAATAATGATTACTCGTGTTATCATTGGGCAAAAAAAGAGACATGCGCCTTAAGCGCTATCTCCCCGCACCCATACGGCGCGAAACTTGCCGTCAGGCGCGGCTCCGTCTACGAAGCCAAGCTCGACCTGCGCCAGTACGCGCTCGACCGCCGCTTCGCCCATCCGGGCGTACGGAATTTCCATGCAGCTGAGCGACGGAACCATGTATCCGCTGCTTCGCCGGGTGTTGTCCGCGGCCATGACGCGCACGTCTTCGCCGATTCTCAGCTTCAAGTCCCATGCCGCCTTGTAGAAGGCGGGTGCGCGATCCGACCAGTTGAGCAAATACGAGACCGGCGTCCCCGGCGCGGAAGACGCGCGGAGCAGCTCTCTGAACGCCGCTTCGTCCCCGCCGATGAACCGTACGATTCGCGGTTCGGCGCCGCGCGCTTCGCACCAGGCGACGTAGCTGTTCGCCCGCTCGCGCTCCGCCCAGTTGCCGCCGGCCTCATTCAACGTCTGCACGAAGACGGGAACGGTCTTTCCACCGCCCGTCATGGCATCGAGCGCGTCCGAGATGCTTCCCGCGTAGTCGGCTTGAACCGACGGAACGTCCGTCGATTCCGCGTACCCTTCGACCGATACGTACGGGATGCCGAGCTCTCGAATTCTCCGGGCCCACTCCGCGTCGTCGTAGCCGACGTGATCCAACGTGACGATGCCGTCGATCTTCTTGCCCAGGTAGAGCGGAAGCAGATCGTAACGGTCCTCTTCTTCCGCATGCCCGCCGAGCAGAATATGATAGCCGTGCTTCGCGCAAGCGCGCTGCATCCCTTCGAGCACTTGCAGGAACAGCGGCTGATCCATATCGCCGAGCGCGGCGATGCACTTGCTTCGTCCCGTCTTCATCGCGCGCGCTTGAACGTCCACGTGGTAATTCAAATCGCCGATCGCCTGAAGCACGGCGCACCGCTTCTCTTCGGACACGCGAATGCCCTTGGTCCCGTTCAAGATCGCGGACACGACGCTTCTGGATACGCCGGCGCGTTCGGCGACGTCGCGGCTGCTGACGCGTTTATCTGCCATGCTCGTTAGCTCCTTTACTTTCAAGAAGATAACA
Organism: Cohnella sp. GCM10027633; assembly: GCF_042675445.1. NCBI lineage: Bacteria > Bacillati > Bacillota > Bacilli > Caryophanales > Paenibacillaceae > Cohnella > Cohnella sp. GCM10027633. The sequence continues at coordinate 170,944 of NZ_JBHTGV010000011.1, forward strand.
CGTGATATCACCGATTGTAAAGAATCTTCTCGTAGTCCGCTAGCTCGCCGTCCACGAACAGAGTCGCTCCCTCTTCGCCGATCGCTGCCGTTAGCCGCCCGCCTTGGAATCGCAAACCGATCAAGCCGCCTCCTTCGATGACGATGCTCCGGCCGGCGTATTCGAAGGCCGCGTTCAACGCGGAGCCGAATCGCGGCATGAGGGTCAATACGGAAGCGTCGCCCTGTAACGCGACCCTCCCGAGCGCGTCGGGAGGCAAGAGCAAATCCCGATACGCCTCCAGCTCGTTCAGCAGCGAATCGAAATACGGCGTCAGCGGCAGCTCGAAGGCGTAGCAAGAAACATTGCCGCGGCGAACCCCGAGCAACCGTCCGTCGTGCTTGATTAGCATCCGCGTATGTTCTCCGCCGTCCCGAAGCTCGAGCGGCGCGCAGCGCATCGGAATCCGATCGCCGGTAAACCACAAATCCCAGGCTACGTATTCGTATTCGCCCGGATATTCGCGTTCCCCGCCGGCCGGTTCCGCACCCGTTAACTCCGCGAACTCGCCGCGAATATCTCTGCCCTCCGTCGTGCACGTTCCCGGAGGCCCGATGAAGACGAGACGCTTCCCGGCGAGCTTCGCGTAGCTTCGTATCCGTTGCCAAGCCGCCTCCGGAAGCATCGCCGGCCAGAGCACGATCAACGCGTCGTATCGGGCGAGATCCTCCTCGAAGCTCGGAACGACGTCCGCCTCGATATGACGAAGCATCAGCTTGTGCAGCAGCGCCTTCATGCTCAGCCGGTGATAATGCATGAACGGATCGTTGCGATAGGCGACCGATTCCCACGCGTACATCACGGCCACCCGCGGACGAGCGACCGCACCGTCCGCGAACCGCTGCATGGCCTTATGCATGGCGACGCAGCGCCCCGCGGTCTTCCAGGTCGGATGATGCGGATATCCCGGCCCGAACGGCCCCGAATTGCCGTAAGCGTGGGCGACCCATCTTACCCCGCGGCAGGCAAGCAAGCGATGGTAGTAGACCATGTTGCCCTCGGTCGGCTTGCGGTCCCAACACATGTTGTACGCCAAGCCGCTGCCGGAATATTTCGCAAGCGATTCGGCCAGCATCGTCATGGACATCATCGTACGTTCCGCGTCGTACTGCGAGTCGACGAATCCGCCGCTCAGATTGTCCGTTAACCGGAAGTAGTCGATATTGCCCGCCCACAGATCGCCGGAATTCCCTTCGCCCCACCACGTGCTATGGAAGCCCGCGAAACGGGCGGCTCCGTAATTCGCCTCGTAGCGATCCTTCGCCAGCTTCTGGATGCGGTAGGTCGTCTCCATCGTCAAGTTGTAGTAGTCGAATCGCAGCTTCCCCGCCGTTCCGTCGCCCGAATCGTTCTGCAGCCAATAGATCCGGTCCAGGAAGTCGTAGCCGTACCGTTCCCGGAAGGCTTGCAGGAACGCCGTGCCCGCCAAGTAGACGCCCTCCGTCTTGCTGCCGGCGCCGAATTCGTCCAAAGCGAAGCCGTCCGGCCTTAACCCCTCGTATCGTGCTAACGACTCCTCGATCGCTTCGGCCATCGCGGGGCTGGCGTAATCGGGATAATCCGTCGAAAAGGCGGCGTACAGAAGAAGCTCGCCGTCCCTGCCGTACGTCCCGCTAAGCGTCGCCTCGTCCGTAAGCATCAGCGAGACATCCCGCAGGTCGTCCGTAATATCCAGGGCTTCCCGGAGAATGCCCTCTTCGCGCCGGACGTAGAACGCCTTGGCGATTCTCTCGAATACGGGCCGGGTCTCGATATGCCCGGCGGACGCAAGCTCGCGCAGCCGAACCTGGAACCTCCCGCCCCGCACGAAGACGCCGTGCTCGGCGATCCAAGTCTGCCGGGCTTCGGGATGCCGCTTCAAGAGACGCAGCCCGGGCCACGGCAAGATCGGGACGAAGCCCAGTCCATGCTTCCGCGCCTCCTCTTCGGCCGTTCGAAGCGCCTTCTGTCCGATTTCGTCCCATTCGTCGAAGCCGCAATTGCGGAATTCCAGCGCGATCGCGTCGAAGCCTTGCTCCGCGATATCCGCGACCGCCTGCCGAATCCGATCCGGCGAGGCCGCCATTGTCGTGTCTAGCAATAACATAATCGGCGATTGTATCATCGTATATCTCCCTTCCCGAGGAATAGCCGCGCCCTCCTTCTCGAAGAGCAGGAGGGCGCGGTTTTAGCCTCGTTCATTCCTCTTTATTTCAAATCTTGCATGTACGCCTCGTTCGCCTTCTTGAAGTACTCGTCCATCTGCGTTCTCAACGCCTCGTCGGCGCCGTTCTTCTCCGCGATGCCGGTGAACTGCTTCCACAGCTCCTCGAAATGCTCGTCGTCGCGCGCCGCCATCGTCTTGGTCAACGCCTTCTCGAAGGCGTCGCGGCCTTTCCAGAATTGGTCGGCATCCGGAATGGCGCCGAAGAAGTTCCAGATCTGCATGTCGTTCGCGAGCGGGATGCCGTGATCGGCGTACGAATTGTCCGGCAGATTGCCCGGGTCGAAGAAGTTCTTCGCTTCCGAAGGCGCCAATACGCGATCGTAGCTATAGAACGGCGATACATTGGAACCGCCCCACATGTAAGTCGGATAATAAGGCCATCCGCTGCCGTACATATTGGTCGAAGCGACCCGCGTATTCGCTAGGTTGTAGTACAGCGATTTGCCGTTGTCCTTGCCGTATACCATCGCGTCTTCGAGGTCTTTGTCCTTGAACGCGCGCTTGCCGTCCTTCTCTTCGAACAGGCCGGCGCTCTTCGGACCCCAGGTATACATCTTCTCTCCGACTTCCGACACCATGTAGTCGAGGAACCGAACGACTTGCGGCAGATCCTCTTCCTTCACGCCGTCCTTGAAGACGACGACGCCGATATTGTTCTTGACTCCGCCCATCGGCGAGATGAATTGCTCCGTGTTCACCGGGGAATCGAGGAACACTTTGCGGTACCGGTACGATTTGCCCGCGGCTTTCATCACGTTCTCGTCCGGCGTGTCGTACAGATACGCGACGGCGTACTGCCCGTTATTGATCTTCTCCAGATGCATCGCGTTGTTCTCGAGCAACGAATTCGGGTCCATGACCTTGTCGCGAACGAGCTTGTTGAAGTCGTGCACGATCGACTTGAAGAACGGCTGATTGAACATGTACTCGATCTGCTGCGTCTTCTTATCGAAATAGGTGAAGTAGTTGCTCCCTTTCGGAATGCGGCCGTAGAAGTTGGCGAGTACGGCCAGCGCGCCCCAGTTGTCTTGTCCGCCGAACGCGTAGGACACTTCGACCGGCTTGCCGTTCTCTTTGATGTTCTCCGTCTTGATCAGGCTCTGCATATCGTACAGGAACTTGTTGAAGTCCTCCGTCGATTTCAGCGGCACGTCATAGATGTCCTCCCGGCTGAACTTGCCGCCCTTCTCCACGTATAACGCGTCGATCTCGTCCTGCGTCTTGGCCGTCGGGTACAGCTTCTTGAGCAAGTCGTCGCGTACCCAGACGAACTGCTCGGTGCTTTCGAGCGCGTTCGGCGTAACGAACGACGGATCCATCATCTTGAGCGAGCGGTCCGGATCCTGCATCTGGGTCGGGAACGAATAGATGCTGCCGTCCTGCTCGTTGTTGGTCGAGAATCGCTTCACGTAAGGGAACGTCTCGAAGCTGAGGCGCTTCTTCAAATTCGGCGCGTACTTCTCGATCGCTTCGGTCAGATCGTAAGCTTTGCCCGCGGCGAACATGTCCTTAAGGCTGCCCATGCCCGAATCGGTCACGAACGCGAGCGCCGGCCAATCGTTGGCCGCGTTGATCATGCCCAGCTTGACGTCGATCGCTTGTCCGGTATTGTCGAACGAGCCGTCCTTGTCGATCTCGATGCCCGTCACCCGCTTGATCTCCGGACTGACGATGTCTTCGGTCGGAACGGGACGCTTCGCGTCTCCCGTGCCGTGAGCGTACCAGATTTTCAGCTTCAGTTGCTTGCCCGTCCAGTCCGGAAGATCGGAGCTGTCGGTCGCTTGGTCGTACAGATCGTAGTAAGCCTTCGCTCCGGCAGCGCTTTCAACCGGTTGGCTGGCGGAAGGCGACGCGCCTTCCTCCTTGTTGCCGTTGTTGCCGTCCGCGCAGCCCGCTATCGCCGACAGCAATAACGCGCCTACAGGGACGAGCGTCAACGCCTTGCGCATCCTTACGTTCATGTCTTGTTCCCCCTAGAATAAGAATGTAAGTTATATCATGCGAACCGGCAAGAGCCGGTCCGGCATCATATCGTTGTTCGGCTTGCCTACTCCTTCACCGCTCCGAGCGTGATGCCCTTGACGAAGTGCTTCTGGAGGAACGGATAGACGATGACGATCGGAATGGTCGTCAGTATAATGTTCGCGGCGCGAATCGCCTGCGGGGTCACTTGAGGCTGCGTGTTCATGCCGGAGGCGATGCCCGCGCGTATCGCTTCTTGGAACAGGCTGGCCATCCGCTCGCCTTCCTTCAGAATCTGCATCAGAATGTATTGCAGCGTGTACAGCTTCTGATCGGTAATGAAGTAGAGCGTCGTCGTCCAATCGTTCCAGTGATACACCGCCGTCCAGAGCGACATGACCGCCAGAATCGGCATCGAGAGCGGCACGTAGATGCGAAGCATGATGACGAACTCGTTCGCGCCGTCCATTCGGGCCGATTCGGCGAGACTCTCGGGTATCGTGAACAGGAACGACCGAATGATGACCATGTTGTACAAGCTGAACGACACCGGAAGGATATACACCAGGAAGCTGTTCAGCATGTGCATCTTGGAGTAGAGCAGGTACACCGGGATGAGTCCCCCGCCGAAGTACATCGGAATCATCAAGAACAGCAGAATGAAGCCTTTGCCCTGCAGTCCTTTCAGCGTGAATGCGTAGGCGCACGTATACTGGATCATTAACGCGAACGCGGTGCCGACGACCACGCGAAGCACGGAGACGACGGTCGCGCGGATGATGTCCGAATTGGAGAGCAGCATATCGAAGTTCGCGAACGACAGCTCCCTCGGGTAGAAGGTTAAGCCTCCGAATTGGGAATCGATCGGATCGTTAAGCGCGTAAGCGAGAACGTTCAAGTACGGGAACACCATGGCCAGCACGATGATCGCGAGCAACGTCGTATTTCCGATTTTGAACAACCGGTAGGACAGCGATTCATGATTCATGTTGCGATTCCTCCTTACCAGATCGAGATGCCGGACGTTCTCTTGGCGATCGAATTGGCGCCGACCGTCAATGCCAGCGCGACCAGTCCCTGCAGGAACCCGACGGCAGCCGCCATGGAATAATCGCCTTGCTGTATCCCGGAGGAATAGACGACGGTCGAGATCACGTCATAGCTGATGAACGCGTTCTGCATCCCGTAGACGAGCTCGAAGTTGCTCGCGAATAACGTGCCCAGCGTGAAAATCAGCAAGAGGATCGCGGTCATTTTCAGACCCGGCAGCGTTATGTAGCGATGTTGCTTCCACCGGTTCGCCCCGTCGATCTTCGCGGCCTCGTACAGGCTCGGATCGATGGTCGTGATCGCCGCCAAGTAGACGATCGTCCCCCAGCCGACTTCCTTCCAGACGCTAAGGAGCAGCAACACCGGCAGGAAGAGCTCTTGCTTGGAGAGGAACATGATCCGCTCTCCCTCTCCTCCGCTCAGCATCAGCTTCAGGTCGTTAAGCGGCCCGTACTGATCGAAGAACGAATACGCGAGACCGACGACGGCGATCCAGGACAGGAAGTGCGGCAAGTAGCTGAGCGTCTGCACCGACCGCTTGAACAATCCGTCCTTCACCTCGTTGATCATCAGCGCCAGTATGATCGGAGCGGGGAAGCCGACGAGAATCGTCAGCACGCTGAGCTCGAGCGTATTGTAGATCGCCTGGCGCAGCATCGGCGTCTCGAATATTTCCCGGATATGCTCCATCCCCGCCCAAGGGCTGCCCCACAAGCCGACGAACATGTTGTAATCCTTGAACGCCGCGATAATGCCCGGCATCGGGAGGTAGGCGAAGATAAAGGTGAGCGCGACCGACGGCAGCATCAGCATGTAGCCGAACGAGTTTTTGCGCAGCGACCGCCATCCGTTCCGACCGGCGGATCTTGCCGGCGCGCTTGCTTCAATCGCTTTGTGCATCTGTAGGTGTTCCTCCCGTCTTCTCGTTGTTGTCCTCATTCTAGAACATCGCCTAAGGCGGAAATAGTAAATATACGGAGCTCCTATATCGCGATATGGACCAGTTGCGGAGTATAAAAAAAGAAGAGCCCGGCGCTCGCGCGCAGGCTCTTCTTCCTTCTTCACGGCAATGAAATTCGATTCGTCCCCTCCGCGGCGGCGGGGATTCGCAGCGTTACCGTGCATCCTCGACCGGGCGCGCTCTCGATTACGATGCCGTACCGCGGACCGTAATACACTTCGATCCGCTTCCTCGTATTGATCATCCCGTAGCCGCCGTACAGGCTGTCGCTCTCGCCTCGCAGCAAGCGCTCCAGCTTCTCCGGCTCGATGCCCTCGCCGTTATCCGTGATCGCGATCCGCACTTCGCCCTCTTGCGACTCCGGCGACTGCTTTCCGTATACGCGAATGTCGATGGCCCCGCCGGATTCTCGGCCGTTGATGCCGTGGAGCACGGCGTTCTCGACGACGGGCTGGAGCAGATGCTTCAGCAGCGGCGTGCCGCCGAGGCCTTCCTCGACGCGGATCGAGAATTCGAAATCGATGCCGTAGGCGAACTTCTGCAAGTTCAAATATTCCCGCATCATCTCGAGCTCTTGATCGATCGTAATGATGCTGCTCCCTTTGTTGAGCGCGATCCGATAATAACGAACCATCGAATCGATGACGCTTCGGATGCGTTCGTCCCCGCTGATCCACTTCATGGTAGACAGCGTGTTATACAGAAAATGGGGATTGATCCGCTCCTGCAGCAACTGCGTCTCCAGCACCGTGCGCTCGGTCTCGTACGCGTTGATCTTCTGGTAATAGTCGCGAATGCGCACGATCAGCTCGTAGAAGACGTTGCCTAACCGGCTGAATTCGTCGTCGGTCGTCGAGAACTTCAAGCTGTCGTCGTTGTTAAGCAGACTGTCTACGGTCGTGTTCATGCGACGGAACAATACCTCGAACTTCTTGGTCAGATAGAACGACACGACTTCCACCGTCGCGAACAGAATGAGCGTCGCCGCCAGCAGCAGCGCGACCGCGTAGAACAGATAAGCGCGCAGCTCGTGGAAGACGAGCTTCTTCGGAACGTACATCGTTACCGAGCCGATGCCGGACTTCAGCGCAAGGCTAAGCTCGTACTTACCCGAGGGAGTAGACTCGACCGCGGTTTCCACCCCGTTGCCGGCGACGAACAATGGCCTCGTTCCGCCGGAAGCCGCGAATACGACGGACGAGCCCGGAGGCAGCTCGTATTCGAAGTATGCCGGGATGGAAGAGAACGGAATCCGAATTTCCGTTACGCCGAGCGGCTCTCGGAAGGACGCGAGCTTCTTGTAGACGTAAATATAGGTTTGCGCCTCCAAGGTCCCATTCCCCGGCAGCGTCGCGATTCTCCATACGAGACTTCCGGTGTCCGAGCCGAGAATCTCCTTCCTCAGCGCTGCGCCGCCGTCCGGCTCGTAGCCGCCCAGACTCTGGACGTTGCGCAAGTAATCTCCGTTCAGCGTCGCTTCGTCCAGCGAATAGACGATCACGCTGTCGTTGGACAGATCCGCCCTTACGGCCCCGATGACGCTCTGCAAGTAGTCGTTGAACGACATAATGCCGACCAGATTCTGGTCGGTCTTCGTCTCCAAGTAATTGTTGATATAGAAGTTGTTGTTGATGAACAACAGCTTATCGATGTTCGAGGTCAGCATATTGTCGACCCCCGCGACGCCGCCGGCGAGCTGGGCCTCGTTCTTGTCGAGAATGTCGCCTACCTTGCCGTTCCATACGTTAAGGAACAGCACCGAGCCGAGGATCAGCATCGGAACGAGGGCGAACAAGAAGATGATCGCGGCGATCTTATGGCGGTATTTCCACTTGGCGAAGCCCGGCATCCGAATATCCCTTCCCGGGCATAACGCCCGCAGCATCCTCTGCGCGCTACCGCAGCATGGACTTGAACTTGTTCTTGTATTCGGCCGGCGTCATGCCGACGTTCTTCTTGAAAGCCAGACAGAAGTAGGACGTATTCAGGTAGCCGACTTCTTCGGCGATTGACGATACTTTGCTCTGCGGGTCCGCCAGCAATTGCTTGGCGATGCCGATCCGGTATTCGATCAGATAATCGAAGATGGTCTGCCCCGTTTCTTTCTTGAAAATATGGTTCGCATGACGGCCGCTGAGGTAAACGGACTTGGAGATGTCTTCGATCGTGAGAGGCTCTCCGTAGCGACGGCCGATCATATCGCGTATCTGATCCGCGATGATCGCGTTCTTGGTCGGGTTGCGCTCCGCGAGCTGATCCCGGAGCGACTGAAAAATTCGCCGCAGCAGCGCGCGGGCTTCCGGAGCGGACGCCAGCCGGTCGACGTTGCCCCACACCGCCGGCTCCTCGCCAAGCAGCTCCTGGAACGACTTGCCAGATTCGGCCAGCAGCATGCTCGTCAGATTCAGCGTCAGGAAGACGAACGCCTTCACGTAGTTTTCGTCCGATGCGCCGGATCTCCGCGGAACCAAGTACGTGTCGAGGAACGCGTCGACCGCGTCATCCCCGCCGTACGATAGCAACGCTTTCACGTCCCCGTACACGGAGTCGAGCGAAGGCATCGTATCGAACGGACCGCGCGCCGAGCGATCCTCGATCTCCTCGTAGACGATGATCGGGCTGCCGTCCTCGTAGTAGGTCGTCATCGCCGCTTCGCGCGCCTGCCGGTACAGCTCCGCCGTTTCCGCCAACGCGGAAGAAGATTGGCTTACTCCGATCGTCATCGGCTTGTCCAGCCGCCCGGCAAGCGTCGTATGCAATCCGACGGCCGTCTCGAGGAAGCTGCCGGGATCGCCGAACAGCAGCACGGCGAAGGAATCGCCCGCCATCTGAACCGGATAGGCCGATGCGACGGGCACCGTTGCTTGGCCGGAAGCCGGATACGCGGCCTGATCGGAACTTGCTTCTTGCCCCAGCGCTTGTATCGCTTTCTTGATCGTATACGATTGGTAATAGGAGTCGACCGCGCTTCGGGAACTTGGATTCGCCGTCCCGCCCGGCTCCTTGACTTCCAAGGCGAGCACGGCGAAGCCCGAATCTTCCGGCACGGGCACGCGCAGGAAATCGATCCGCTCCCGGATGTCCTCCTCGTTGCGGAAGTTGCCAAGGAGCAGTTCTTTGAAGAACTGCTCCTGCACGAGGGGAAGCATGCCCTCCAGCTGGCGAAGCATGCCGGCTCTCTCTCGTTCCGTGCGCTCGCGTTCGGTCATCTCTTGGAGAATGCCGCTCACGGCCTTCTCCAGCTCGTCCGCGATGATCGGCTTCAACACATAGCCGTACACCCCGAGGCTTACCGCGGACTTCGCGAAGTCGAAATCGCTGTGGCAGCTCGTGAAGACGATCTTCACCTCGGGATGAAGCTCCCGCATGCGCTCGGCCAACGCGATGCCGTTCATTCTCGGCATGGCGATGTCCGTCACGATCAGATCGGGCTTCAAGCGTTCTACGTTCGCCAGCGCTTCCTCGCCGTTCGCGAACGCGCCGACGACCTCGATGCCGAGCGCGGACCAGTCCATCGACGATTGAATGCCGAGACGTTCGTATTTGTTATCGTCCACGATGAACAGTCTGAACATGATGTCTTCCCCTTTTCGGCTACGTTTCCGTGAAGCGCTTTCACTTTGATGTTAGTACGCTAATCGTGGAGTTGTCTAGTATAAATCCGGAGATCCGATGCTTCGATCCGGAGCGAATGTCTCTTCGAAACCGTTCTATGAATTATTACAATCCCGTAAAATATGCAACATTTTCGCCCCGCGGACGTTCATTTTACGTTATCCTATACAGAGTTCTACGGGACTTATCCGCGCAATCCAACCAGAAAGGTGTATTTCATCCGATTATGAGAACGACAGAATCGCACGCTATCTCATCTATGTCCCCTATCGAATCCAACCGCCAATCGTCGCCCAGGAAACGCAATCCGGCCATGGCGGTCGTCTTCGTCCTCCTATGGCTCGTGTTGATCGCGGGAGGCGTCACGGGCGCCAAGCTGTATTCCGACCGCATCCAGAACGACGTCGCCGCGAACCTGGAAGCCCAGACGGCATCCCAAATCTCGCAAATGCAGCGCGACTACGACGCGCGGATGACGAAGCTGGAGGAAGACTATAAGGCCCAGCTCGCCCTCATGGAAGGCAAGATCCAGTCGCTGAACGAGCTGCTCGAGTTCACGAAGGACAACGCCGATACGAAGACCGATAACAGCAACAAGCTGTATTCCCAGCTGGCCGACGTCAAGAAGCAGCTGACCGAGCTGAAGAAAAGCCTGGACGTGCTCAAATGAGCGCCCTCGCCATTCGCGGCTTCAACCGGACGATGCTGCTCGCTTGCGCGCCGTTCGTGGGTCTCCTCGCGTGGCTCGCGCTCGGCAGCGTAACCGTCGGCTTAACCGATCAAGCTTTTCCCGAGCATGCCGTCAGCGAACCGGAGCCCGCCGCGATTACCGCAAGCGCGCTCGACGGACTCGCGCAAGCCGAATCGTACGCCGCGTCGACCGGCAAGATGCTCAAGCGCCAGATCCAGCTCTATAACCAGACGAACGCGGATATGACGAAGATCGCCACGATGGCGAGCGCGCAATCGTCGCGGCCTTACAAGATTTACGATCAACGCATCACAAGCCGGATCGGGAAGCCGTCCGCCACGATGGACACGGGCAAGCTTCGCGCCCAGCTGTTCTACTTGCAGGCGGACAACTTCCGCGGCTACGCGGTCAAGATCAAGCTGAAGCAAGGCAACGCGATGAAGCTCGTCCTCGCGGGCGGCGAAGCCGGCAAGTCGGAGACGACGCTGGCCGCCGTCAAACGGACGGGCGCCGCGATCGGCGTCAACGCGGGCGGCTTCGCCGACAGCCGATCCGGCCGGTTCCCGCTGAGCACGACGATCGTCGACGGCGAATACGTCGGCTCGTTCCAGGCGAGCTACAAGGACCTGTTCTTCGTCGGCCTTAGCGAGAGCAACCGGCTCATTGGCGGCAAGTTCACGAGCCAAGCGCAGCTGGACAAGCTGAAGCCGAAGTTCGGCGCCTCCTTCGTTCCGGTGCTGCTCGATAACGGCAGACGGACGGTCATTCCGGCCAAATGGCGCGGCAGCCCGAAGCGGGCGCCGCGAACGGTCGTAGCGAGCTTCAAGGACGATCAGCTGCTGTTCCTCGTCGCCGACGGCTATAACGAGAACGGCAGCTCCGGCGCGACGCTCGAAGAGCTGCAGATGCTGTTGCAACGATACGGCGCGTTGGACGGCTACAATCTGGACGGCGGCGGCTCGTCGACGCTCGTATGGAACGGACGCGTCATCAACCATCCTTCGGACGGACAGCTTCGCAGGCTGCCGACGAATTTCGTATTCTTCAAGTGAACTTAAGAAGGCAGTACGCCGGTCCGGGATCGTTCCCGATGCGGCGTACTGCCTTCTATTCGTTACTCGATATATTCCAATTCGTACCCCAAGCGCTCTAATTCGTCGACTAATCCGTGCTCCCCGACCATATGTAAGGAGCCGACCGCGAACAAGTAAGTGCCCGCGTCTCCCCCGCGCAACGATTCGTCGATCTTCTCGACCATCCCTTCGTTCCGGGCGACGAGAAACGCGTCGTCGAATTCGTCGAACGAGTCTCCCATCGTCTTCTTGCCTTCCTTCAGGTAGGACTCGTGCATTTGCTCCAAGATCTTCAAGTCGCCCAACGTCCACATGTCGAGCAACTGCTTGTAGCCGATCGAGGCTAACGCCGCCCCTTGCACCGTCTGATGGAAGTACAGCCGCTGCAGCTCTTCCGTGAACGTATCGAAAATACCGAGCTGCCCTTCCGCGCTCTCGAGCTCGATGACCGTCTTGCCGTTGTCGTGCGCTTGCTTCGCCAGATGCAAGTCGATGCCGTCCGTCTGCTGATACTTCATCGCCGGCAAGCTCTCCAGCGTCATCGCCGCGTACCACGGCTCGTACTTATCGAACGCGCTCGCCCCGACGATGCCAAGAGACTTCTTCATCGCCGCCTTGAACGTCTCGTAGTCCTCTTCGGACACGTGGTCCTTCAGCGTCGTCCCGTCGGTCAGCAACGCCTTCTCCGTAACGAGCGCGGCGAGCGCGAGCTGGTCGACCTTCGTCAGGTCGAGCTCCAATCCGATATAGTCCGCTTCCGTCACCGCTTGCTCCAAGTCCGGATCGAGCGGATACATCTCCTCCCGTGCCACATGTATCGTGCCGACGAGATAGCCGGGGTTCGCGCCTCCGGACACCCGCCATAAGAACCCTTTGGATCCCGGCTCTTGCGAACCTGCCGTCTCGTTCGGGACGGATGCGCTCGGGGCTGCCTCGCTCGGCTGTACCGTCGCCGTTGCCGCCGATTCCGTCGCCGCTTCGGTTGCTTCGTTCGAGCCCGCGCTGCAAGCGGTCAGCGTCAGTGCCAGCGATAACCCTAGTAACGTTACGATCCCTCTCGCGCGTCTCATCTTTGGTCTCTCCTTCGTCTCCTGCTCCAAGGCGGCACTTTACGAATCGTCTATCCTTGCCGTATCTTCCTCTCGTTCGACATTTCCCGGGCAATGACGACAGGAAGACGACAATCTGCATTTGGAAACTTCTGTATGTCCATTGTGCCAGATCGATCCGGTAACGCGCAACCCTTCGTTTTGCGAAGCATATTTCGGACCGTTGTCTCATAGTGTTCAACATTATCGCGTATCGGGAGGCGATCGTATGCGACCGGAGAGGCTCGCGCTCTATTGTCAGCTGAAGGAAGAACAGAAGCGGATCGAAGACGCGCTCGATAAGCTTCGGGAAGAGATCGTCTCCGCCAACGCGGCGGATGCGGAGTTCAAGCTGCCGAATTATACGCTCAAGATCATCTATCAGGAGAAAAAAGTGTACGACGACCAGCTCGTGTTCGCGGCGCTGCCGGACCCCGAACTCTGGAAAGCGGTATGCCGGGCCGATCCCTCGAAGATCGCGGCGCTCGTCAAGACGAACGTCCTGCCGGAACGGTTGCTCGAAGGCACGTACCGAACGACGCGCACGCCGTATCTATACGTTCATCCGTAATCCCGCGGCTTTCTTTGAAACGCGAAACCGACCTCCGTTCCCTTAGGAACCGGAGGTCGGTCGCTTTAGCGTTCGTTATCGGTTGTTTGATCGTTTGATCGCGATCCGGCGGATAGCCAGACCCGCGATCGCGGCGATGATCAAGGCGTAGCCGAGATAAAGAGTAAGCGGTGCCGGCTCTCCGGTCTTCGGCAGCTTGCCCGGCATGACGCCGTTATCTCTGCCCAAGCCGAGCCCCGACTTATTGTCGCCCCGTCCGCCTTCCGAAGACGATTCCTCGCCTCCATCATTCGTACCGGAGTTACCCAGGCCGCTGTCCCCGCCGCCTTCGCCGTTAGAACCTTCCTCGTTCGGCTCCGGATCGGCAGGCTTCTCTTCTTCGAGAGCGTACAGGCCCGCGTCGATCGTGCGATTATGCTCGCCCGGCAGGAGGGCGATCCGCGCGGTCGCGCCGTTCGCCGCCGCGTTCGAGTCGTTGCCCGCCGCAGCGGAGGAACCGCGCTTCGTGAACGCGTAGCCTTCCGGCAAGGAGAACCTTACTTCGTACTCGCCGTGCGTTAGATTCTTGAATGCGTAGTATCCAGGACCCGTTAACGATACGTTCGCCGTCGTCGTCGCGGCAAGCTCGGTTCCGTTCTTATCATAGAGCTTGACTTCGACGCCGTTCATGCCGATTTCCGATGCGCTTTGCTTGCCGTCCCGATCCGCGTCGATCCAGACGTAATCCCCGATCGAGCCAAGCGGCACGAGGCCGGCGTCGATCGTCATATCTTCGCCGCCCATTAAGGCGACGACGTCGCTCTTGCCGTCCGCGCCCGCGTCGGAATCTCTTGTCGCGCCTTGGCCCGCCTTCTTCGGCGACAGGACGTAGCCTTGCGGTACATGGAACTTGACCGTATAGCTGCCCGGCAAGATCGGATCGAAGACGTAATAGCCCGCCTTGTTATCCGAATCGTACTTCGTGGTCGTCGTGGCGGCGCGAGCGCCGAGCGAGTTGTACAACTCTACCGTCACGCCGTTCAAGCCTTTCTCGTCGGCATCCTGCAAGCCGTCGCCGTTCGCGTCGATCCAGACGTAATCGCCCAGCTTGCCGAACATGATCATCGGCAGCGGCAGCATGCCCGCGTCGATATCCGCGTTATGCTCTCCCGGAGTTAACGTCACCGGATCCGTTTCGCCGTCCATGTCCGCATCGGAGCCGGTCGACGCTGTTCCGGCACCTTTCAACGAGAACATATAGCCCGGCTTAACGGTGAACTTCACCCGGTACGTAGCCGGCATGAGGTTCGCGAACCCGTAGGAGCCGTCCGCCGCGGTCGTCGTCGTGCGCAGCACCGTGCCATCGGCTGCCAGCAGCTTGACCTCGATGTCTTCGATGGCTTCCTCCGTCGCGTCCTGAATGCCGTCGCCGTTCTGGTCGAACCAGACGTAATCGCCGAGCGAGGCAGGAACGACGATGCCCGCGTCGACGGTGAGGTCGTCGTTGCCGGCGATGAGCTCGATCGCGTCGGACAAGCCGTCCGCGCCGACGTTCGAATCGTTCGCCGTCGTCATGCCTGCGCCGGTCTTAAGGCCGACCGTGAACATGTGTCCAGCCGGCAAGTCGAATTTCACCTTATAGAAGCCCGGATACAGATCGTCGAACGAATAGTTGCCGTTCGCGTCGGTGACCGTCGTTACCGGCGTACCGCCGGACAGGATCGGGTCGCCGTTCGTATCTAGCAGCCGAACGGTTACGCCCGAGACGGCCGCCGCGGCGGCTTCGCCTTCTTGCGCGCCGATGCTGCCGTTATCGAGCCACAACGTGTCGCCCAGCTTCACGAGCTTGACGAGACCGGCGTCGATCGTCCGGTTCACCTCGCCCGGAATCAGCGTAACGTTGGCCGTGCGGCCGGACGCGACGTCCGCGTTGGAATCCGCGCCCGTATCCGCTCCCGCTCCTTGCTGCGTGCGCACGTACCCGGCGACCGCGTCGAATTGCACTTGATACGTTGCCGGCACGACGTTCGCGAATTCGTACTTGCCGGACGCGTCGGTCGTCGTCGTGCGCAAGATCGTTCCTACCGTATCCAGCAACCAGACGGTTACGCCCGGAACGCCCGACTCGTCGCTATCCTGGATTCCGTCCAGGTCGCGGTCCATCCATACCGTATCGCCGAGCGTCGCCAGCTTGACGATGCCCGCGTCGACCGTCATGTCATGCGTCGCCGGCGGCAGCGAGACCGCCGCGGTGATGCCCGTCGACGGATCGGCGTCCGAGTCGGTCGCGGCCGTTGCGCTTGCCGCGTGCAGGGCGGAGAACATATACCCCGTTGGCAGGTCGAACTTCACTCTGTACGTGCCTGGAATCAGCTTCTCGAACAAGTAGTTGCCGGAAGCGTCCGTCGTGTCGGTTATCGGAGAGCCTCCCGAGAGCACCGGGTTGCCCGCGTTATCGAGCAGACTTACCGTTACGCCGGCATAACCCGGCTCGCCCGCGTCCCGAACGCCGTCGCCGTCAAGATCGTCCCACAGCAGGTCTCCGACCGAGACGAGCTCGACGAGGCCGGCGTCGATCGTGCGGATGTCGTCGCCGGACGAGAGCGTGATCGTGCCGCTTACGCCCGTAGTCGTATCGGCGTCCGAATCCGTCGCCGTCGTTCCGCTTGCGGAGAAGCTAGGCGAGAAGATGTAGTAGTCGCTAGGCAGGTCGAACTTCACCTTGAAGTCCCCCGGCCACAGGTTCGTGAACAAGTACTCGCCATCCGCGTCCGTCGTCCGCGTATACGGTACGCCGCCGACGCCGATGATGGGATCGCCGTTGCCGTTGAGCAGATGCACGGTCACTCCCTCGATGCCCGGTTCCGTCGCATCCTGCACGCCGTCGCCGTCGAGATCTAACCAGACGAAGTCGCCGATCTGCGTCCTCGTGACGATACCCGCGTCGAGCGTTAAGTTCTCTTCGCCCCATGCGAGCGTTACCGCTTGCGTCATACCGAACGTCGCTGGGACGAGATCGTTCGGATCCGCGTCGGAGTCGGTACCCGCCGCGCCGCTCGCCCGCAATGTGAATTCGTAGAAGGCCGGCAGGCCGGAGAACTTGACCCGGTACGTGCCCGGCAGCAGGTTCTCGAACTTGTACAAGCCGCCGCCAGCAGTAGTCACGTTGCTAATATCGTTGCCGTAGGCGTCGAGAAGGATTTGCGTCGTCCCCGCCGCGTTGTACAGCGCGACCTCGATACCGTCGTAGCCGCTCTCTCCCGCATCTTGCACGCCGTCGCCGTCGGCATCGAGCCATACGCGATCGCCGAGCGCCGCGAGCTTATGGATACCAGCGTCGATCGTCGTATTGTTGTCGCCGTAGGCGAGCGTGACGTCGGCGAGCGCGATCTTCTTATCCGTCTGCTCGATGGCGTCGGAATCGGTCGTATCGTTGGCGTTCGCATTCGCGTTCGCCGTCGTGAACCAATCCTTCGTGCCGGTCGGCAGTTCGAACTTCACCGTGTAGTCGCCTGGCAGCAGATATTCGAACCGATAGGAACCGTTCGCCGGCGTCGTTATCGGAGCGATCGCTTGGCCGTAGGCGTTCTGCGATACCGGATCGCCGTTATCGTCGAGCAGGGTTACCGTTATGCCGCTAACGCCTGTCTCTAAGCCCCCGCTCTGCAAGCCGTCGTCGTTCACGTCGCGCCAGACGAAGTCGCCGACGGCGGCGAGCGGAATCAAGCCCGCGTCGATCGTCGTATCGTTCGTTCCCGGCGGGAGCGTGATCTGATCGGTCTGCGCGTTCGTCGTAGAAGCGGAGCCGGGCACGTTCACGTTGGAATCGGTCGCCGTGTCGCCGCCTTGCGCCTTCGGCGAGAACAGGTAGTTGGCCGGACGTACGACTTCGACGGTGTAATGACCCGGGTACAGGTTGTTGAATGCATACGCTCCGGTTCCGGAAGTCGTCGCTGTCCGATATACGGTCGCTGGCGAAGCGTCTTCGGCATAATACAATCTAACCGTCACGCCCGAGACGCCCGATTCGCCGCCGTCCTGTACGCCGTCCGCGTCGCGGTCGACCCAGACGAGGTCGCCGAGCGAAGAGAGCTGGACGAGTCCGGCGTCCGCGGTCAGATTGGACGTGCCCGGCGTCGTCAGCACGTAATTGTCCGTTCTTCCGCTCGTCTGCACCGTCGGCGACAAGTTCGCCGTCCGGTTCACGTCGGAATCGAGAGTATCGTTCCCGCCTCTATCCTTGCGAGTGAACCCGTAACCCGCCGGCAGTTGGAACTCGACCTTATACGTGCCCGGCAGCAGGTAATCGAACAAATACTCGCCGTCCGCAGCCGTCGTGAACGTACGGTTGGTCGTGCCGTCCGCTGCCTTCACCGGGTTGTTCGAGCCGTCAAGCAGCCGCACGGTAATACCGGATGCTGGCGTATCCGAAGCTCCTCCTTGTACGCCGTCGTAATCCCCGTCGTACCAGACGAGATCGCCAAGCTCGACCGGCTCCACGTAGCCCGCGTCGATCGTATGGTTGATCTCGCCAAGTTGAAGCGCGATGACGTCCGTACGGCCGTTCGCGTTCGGATTCGAGTCGTTGAGCGGCGTCGAGCTAGTATGAGACTTGAAGGTAATAATTTTCTCGTTGCCGGCCGTGCCGACCTTCTCCGGGAATTGGACGCGATAATTGCCGGGCAGCAGATCGGTAAATTCGTAGAACCCCGTACCGTCCGTCGTCTCGATCATCGGATTACTAAGCGCGTCTAACACCGGATTGCCGGATTGATCGAGCAAATGCACTTCGACCCCGGCGATACCCGGCTCTCCGCCGTCTTGGATGCCGTCTCCGTCCGTATCGGCCCAGACGTAGTTGCCGATCGCGCCGAGCGGCGGATAGAGGCCGGCGTCGATCGACACGTCGTCCGTCGCGCCGAGCACGAACGTGTCCGTTATGACAGAAGCACCGATCTCAGGCACGCCGGACGTACCGCCGACGTTCGAGTCTAGCAACGGAATCTCCGCCCGTCTCCTTCAGCGTCCAAGCCGTAATTCGGTTCGCGACGTTCGTACCGTAGCTATATTCGTAGTCCATCGGCAACGCGTTCGGCAGCGTGAATCTGACCCTGTAGTTGCCGGGATTCAAGTTCGGGAAGCTGTAATAGCCCGGATTCCCATTCTGATCGTCGCCGGTCACCGTGAAGATCGGAACGTTATCGACAACGCCGTCGTCCGCGTAGGTTTTATAGTATTGCGTGCCATCCGTATACCGCAGTTCGACTCGTACGCCGTTAACGCCCCATTTGGACAAATCTTCGTCTTGGATGCCGTTCTTGTTAAGATCGATCCAGACGTAGTTGCCCAAGGCGACCTTCGGATCTGCCTTAATGTGTATGCCGACCTTCGGCGGCTCCGCCGGCGCGAGCGCGCTGCCGCCTCCGGCGATCGACGCTTGTTGGCCGAACGAGTTCCAAGCGATCTGGTCTACCGGCGTACCTACCGGCGCTTTCATCGTCCAGACGATGTTGATTTTCTGGTCGGGAGCCAGTACGTAGGACGGCGTGAATACGAATTTCAACCCCGTTACCGTCGTCAAGTCGGCCGGGGGCACAGTATCCCATGCGCCGCCGGTCATTTTCGGATGGTCATCCGTCGAATACCAGACGACGTAATCCGTCCCCGCAGGCAGAGCATCCGTCAGCACGGTGTTCCAAGTCGTGCCGCGTGCACCGAGTAACGCGCCTTCGTCTCCGATTTTCGGCAGCACGTCCACGAGAACGATGTTATCCAGCGGCACATTGCCTTTGTTGTATACGGTCAGCTTATAGTCGACGCGACCGCCCGAGACGGTTCTGCCGAGCGGATCCGGGTCTCCGGTCTGCCAGCCGGCAGGGCGCTGGCCGATCGTCCAATCGCCGTCCAGTTCGCCGCGCACCCGCTTGAACGAGCCGAGAGCGGCCACTTGGTTAACCGTGAATTGCTCTTCATCGCGAATCAGCTTGTCGGTCATGCTGCCGTCGCCATCGTGATCCGCCGTATCGGTCTTCAGGTCGAACCAGTAATCGTTGAAATAAGGATTCGCATTCGACGTTACTTCCGCATAGTTGATATACGTCCCCGGCGTAGCGAACTTCTTCACCTTAGCCTTGTATTGAATCGTGAAATACTGATTCGTTGCCATAGACAAAGGCGAGAAAGTCCATCGGAGCAGTCTTTTGTCGCCGGGCAACGAGGTATTCGAAGGGTCTGCCAACGCGCCGACGCTCAACAGTCCCGGGCTCGAATCTACGATGCTAGCGGAGTTCGCGACGTAATCGAGAGATTCCGGGAGCTCGTCCATGACGATCGGATTGTTGAATAAATCGCTCGACAGCTCCGTGTTGCGTACGCGAATCTGGAACGTAATCTCCTGTTCCGGCGAGAAAGACGAACCGCCTAGCTTCGTCTTCGTCAATTCGACGAGAGGCCGATTGCCCCATAGATAGACGTCGGCCGTGTCGTCGAAATGCTTCGTTGAACCCTCGTAAGTGTAATAAGCGGTCGCGGTATTAATGACCTGCTGACCCGCGACGTTCACCGAATACGCGGAGTCTAGCGTGTATGTAATCGCGAAATCGGACGTCTGCGTGAACGAGATGGGCAGAGCGCCTCCGAACGAGAATTTCAGTCCTGTAATTTTCGAGGGTGCGGGAGAGATCAAAGAAGCGTCCAACGACTCGGAGACTTCGCTGTCGACGTCCTTCCAGAGCGTCCAGTCATCGGCGAGCGCATTCGTTGCGTAATAGACCGAATAGGTTACGCTCGGCGCATCGCGGAACGTCGCAGTCTGGACAGACTTGACGTCGAAGTCGACAGGCGTCCCCCCCGTATCCACCGTTGGCGTCAAATCCACGATGCTTCCGTCCGTCAACGGCACGTTTGCATAGTTGTGGAAGCCGCCGATCGTGAACGTCACGTCTTGACCCTTGGAAATCTCGCGTTGGTGCGTGTTGCGGTTTTTGTAGAATATGCCCCCTAGGCCGTTATCCTGTGGGGTAACCTGGAACCCGTGCGTGACGTTATCCGTTCTTGTCAGAACCGCGGGTTTGCCGAGTTCCGTGTAAGTGACGATCGCCGTATTCGTTACCGAAGGTACAAGATCGAACGTCGGAGAAGGATAGTTGACGGTCACGTAATAACGCGTATCGTGACGCATGGTACCTGAAGGCGTCCATCTTACCGTATGCGTTCCCGCATCGTACGTCCCTCCGCCGCTCGCGGACACGAAGATGGAATCGTCCGGCAGATCGTCGGTCAGGGTCACGTTCTCGATATCTAACTGACCGATCTCCGATGTCGAATTCGTGTTGTTGAACAGAATTTCGTACTGCACGTTGCCGCCTACCATCGGTGTCACTCGCGGCGACACCATACTTTTGGCAAGTGCCCAAGCCGAGGATGCGTTCGCCTCGACCGTAACGTCCGCGGAACGATCTCGCTCGACGCCGCCTTGCGTCATCGTCGCCGCAGTCGTCGTCGTTGTGCCATCAAGCGTTACATAAGGCACGTATCTCGCGTTTACCTGTAAGGTGTAAGAATCTCCTTCGGCCGGAGGAGTCGTCGTATTGAAGGCGAACTTCAACGTCTCGCCGGTGAGCGTACCGTCGACGACCGTACCCGGACCGCCTCTCGTCACGCCTGTAATGACCGGAATAGACACGTAACCCAAATATTGCACCCCTGCGGGGAGAGGCAAATTCAGCTCGAGCGCGTTGAAGTTGATACCGTTGACCGCAAGGCTCGAGAAACTGAACTTGATTTCGTAAGTGAACGCCTTCCCCGTATCGACGATCGGCGAATCGGCGTCCATCGTCAGAATAATGCCGTTCGTTGCGTCCGAATCCGCGTTCACCGACGGCTTGGCGAGCCACCGGCTATCCCATAGCAGAACGACGCAGAGCGCCACCGCGAGTAACGATTTCATAATTTTCATCACATTAACTCACTCCTCTTACGAATTCGATAATGCGGCGGCAGGTTGAAGCTCCGCCTTCACGATCAACCGGTGCGTCGGGTTGCGAATAGGGTGACAGGTAATGAGCGTCAACGTCGACGCTTCGCCGGCATTCTCGAGCACGGACAGATCGTCCGGAAGCACGAGCGACGTCTCCGTGACGACGTAGCGGAACGTTCCGGCCGTCGTCTCGACTTCGACCGCGTCGCCGGGCTTCAGCTCGTCCAGCCGGTTGAAGTGGCGCCCGAACGTACGGCTGCGATGGCTCGCCAGCACGAAGTTCGTGCCGTCTTGCCCGGGCAGCCGGTTCTCCACGACGGCGCCGGCGCCGAGCAGCAGCGTCTTGTCGTCCGCCCCGCGGACGATCGGCTCCTCGAGGTCGATCGACGGAATGACGACGGAACCCAGCATCGCTTGCCCGTCCACGTCCTGCCATTCGGGCAACGGAACGGTCGCCGCGGGCTTAGAGCTTCCCGCATCCGCAGACGCGTCCGCCGGCCTCGCCTCATATCCGCCCCACTGCCGAACTTCCGTGCTCCAATCGGCCAATAACTTGTGTTGCTTCGACATCTGGGCATTAAGATCCATATAGTGGTAGACGACCAACCCCGCTCCGATGGCGAACATGCCCCAGAGCAGGTAGCCGACGATTCTCGTCCTGCGCTTCCTTAATGCCGTTTCCCAATCGAATCGTGCCATTTCGACGATCACTTCCTATAAAACTCGAATTTTCACCTAACTAGTCGATAATACCCGATCGTTCTGTACAAATAATGAACAATACCTACCAAAGACCCACAAAAAAAGAGCCGAAGCATCGCTGAGGCCACTGAATAACCTAGGTTATTCAGCAAGTTCTATTGACTGGCGAAATAAAAAGCGGCACCTGATCCGGATTTTCCGGGAGGTGCCGCTTTTTTCATGGGAAGTTCTCTATTTAGTTAGTCAGCCAGTTTCAATATCCGCTTCAAATTCACCGCGAATATTGCCATTGCCCCCTGTATCTGCATCCCAAGTAGACCCGAGGACG
>NZ_JBHTGV010000012.1:0-179179 GCF_042675445.1 Cohnella sp. GCM10027633
GTCGTTTCTTCTCCAGTAACCCGACTTTTCCCGCCTATTGCTCACCGGAGCGTCGTTTCTTCTCCTGTAACCCGACTTTTCCCGCCTATTGCTCACCGGAACGCCGTTTCTTCTCCAGTAACCCAACTTTTCCCGCCTATTGCTCACCGGAACGCCGTTTCTTCTCCTGTAACCCGACTTTTCCCGCCTATTGCCCGCCTGAGCGCCGATTGATTCCCAGTAACCCGACTTTTCCCGCCTATTGCTCACCGGTGCGACGTTTCTTCTCCAGTAACCCGACTTTTCCCGCCTATTGCCCGCCTGAGCGACGTTTCTACTCCTGTAACCCGACTTTTCCCGCCTATTGCCCGCCTGAGCGACGTTTCTTCTCCAGTAACCCGACTTTTCCCGCCTATTGCCCGCCTGAGCGCCGTTTCTTCTCCTGTAACCCGACTTTTCCCGCCTGTTGCTCACCGGTGCGACGTTTCTTCTCCTGTAACCCGGCTTTTCCCGACTATTGCCCGCCTGAGCGCCGAATGGTTCCCAGTAACCCGACTTTTCCCGCCTATTACCCACCGAGAGAGAGATTAGCGGAGAATATAGTCTCGTCCAAGCGGCAGCACAACATAGGCGTGATTCCGTAGTTTACCTTCCTTCAAAGGCATTATTAATTTCTTTACCATCAGATCGCGTACAATCCGCCTTGCACCGTCTTCGCCCAGACCCAAACAATACTTCACATCCTCCAACCGAAACGGCCGCATCAGCAGCAACCCGTATCTCAGCACCTCCCGTTCGTATACCGATAGCTCCTCCATGGCTCGGCTACCCGCGACGCCGCCGTGCACGCCGAGAAACTCGCGCAGGTCCTGTCGGCACATCTCCGGCTCCTTGTCGAGCTCGTCTTTACTGAACGGGTAGTACACGAACTTGTACCCGGCCAGCTTCCGAACCCGACGGCGCTCGTAAGCGAACCGACGGCGCGTGATCGTCTCCGCGTGCGGGACGAACCCTTCGCATTCGAACGCAATCGCAAGCGGTTCATAGAAAGCGTCGATGAAGTTGCGTTCCCCGTTCGCGCCGCGTACTTCGTATTCAAGTATGATCCCGTCAAAAGACCCAAGCACGGCCAACACCACCTCCAACAACTTCCTTGTCCCCGTCAAA
Source organism: Cohnella sp. GCM10027633 (assembly GCF_042675445.1). Taxonomy (NCBI): domain Bacteria; kingdom Bacillati; phylum Bacillota; class Bacilli; order Caryophanales; family Paenibacillaceae; genus Cohnella; species Cohnella sp. GCM10027633. Next base: position 1,147 of record NZ_JBHTGV010000012.1, read on the forward strand.
TCCCCTTCCAGCAGCTCCTTTCTCTGTCCTCGCGCGCCTGCTCGTTGTTCCTCCACGAACCCGTCGATCGTCTCCTCGACCGTCATCGCGTACCCTCCTCTTCGGCCGAAGCCAAAATAAAAACGCCGCCTGCCCCGAATCCGGGACAAACGGCGTGTGCTTCACGCAGTCGCTTGCGTTATTCGATTATCCGATCTCCGCTTAATTAGCCACGATATTGACGAGCTTGCCCTTCACCGCGACGACTTTGCGGACGGTTTTGCCTGCGATGAGCGCCTGCACCTTCTCGAGGTCCATCGCGATCGCCTGCATGCCCGACTCGTCGAGATCGGCGGCGATGCTGACGCGGTCGGCGATCTTGCCGTTCACTTGGACGACGATCTCGACTTCCGCGTCCACGACGAGCGAGACGTCGTACGCCGGCCATGGCGCGTAAGACACGGAGCCTTCGCCGCCGAGCTTCTCCCACAGCTCTTCGGCGATGTGCGGCGCGATCGGCGACAGCATCTGCACGAAGTGTCTCATCGCTTCCGCAGGCAGTGCTTCGGCCTTGTACGCGTCGTTGACGAAAATCATCATCTGGCTGATCGCCGTGTTGAATCGAAGCGCCTCGTAGTCTTCGCCGACTTTCTTGAGGCTCTTGTGCCACGTGCGGCGGAACGATTCCTCTCCCGGAACGTCCTTGATCTTCTCGTTCAGATTGCCGTTGTCGTCGACGAACAACCGCCAGACGCGCGCGAGGAAGCGGTACACGCCTTCCACGCCGTTCGTGTTCCATGGCTTCGTCGCTTCGAGCGGGCCCATGAACATCTCGTACATGCGCAATGTATCGGCCCCGAATTCCCCGACGATCTCGTCCGGGTTGATGACGTTGCCGCGGGACTTAGACATCTTCTCGTTGTTCGTGCCGAGTATCATGCCTTGGTTCACGAGCTTATGGAACGGCTCTTTCGTGTTCACGACGCCGATATCGTACAGAACCTTATGCCAGAAACGCGCGTACAGCAAGTGAAGAACCGCGTGCTCCGCGCCGCCGATGTACAGGTCGACCGGCAGCCATTCCGCTTGCTTCTCCGGCGAACAGATCGCGTCCGCGTTCTTCGGATCGATGAACCGCAAGTAGTACCAGCAGCTGCCGGCCCATTGCGGCATCGTGTTCGTCTCGCGGCGGCCCTTCAGTCCCGTTACCGGATGAACGACGTTCAACCAGTCCTCGACGTTCGCGAGAGGCGATTCGCCCGTGCCAGACGGCTCGATCGCGTCGACGTCAGGCAGCAGCAATGGCAGCTCCGACTCTTCGACCGTCGTCATCGTGCCGTCTTCCCAGTGGATGACCGGGATCGGCTCGCCCCAATAACGCTGGCGGCTGAACAGCCAGTCGCGCAGACGGTACGTGATTTTGCCTTTGCCCTTGCCCGCTTGCTCCAGATGAGCGATCATCGCGGCAATCGCGTCCGCCGTGTTCTTCCCGTTCAAAAAGTCCGAATTCACCAGAGCGCCGTCGCCCGTATACGCCGCTTCTTCGACGTTGCCGCCCGCGACGACCTCGACGATCGGCAGTCCGAACTTCCTCGCGAATTCCCAGTCGCGCTCGTCGTGACCCGGTACGGCCATGATCGCGCCCGTGCCGTAACCGCCGAGCACGTAGTCCGCGATCCAGATCGGCACCTTCGCGCCGTTCACCGGATTGATCGCGTACGCGCCCGTAAATACGCCGCTCTTGTCTTTGGCCAGATCCGTGCGCTCCAGGTCGCTCTTGCGAGCAGCCGCATCGACATACGCGTCTACAGCCGACTTTTGCTCCGCGGACGCGATAACGCCCACCAACTCATGCTCCGGAGCCAATACGCAGTACGTCGCGCCGAACAGCGTGTCCGGACGCGTCGTGAATACAGTAAGCGCCGCGTCATGGCCCTCGATCGCGAAGTTCACTTCCGCGCCCGTCGACTTGCCGATCCAGTTACGCTGCATGTCCTTGATGCTCTCGGACCAATCAAGCTCTTCCAAGTCCTCCAGCAACCGCTCGGCGTATTCCGTAATCTTCAGCATCCATTGGCGCATCGGCTTGCGGATGACCGGGTGGTTGCCGCGCTCGCTCAAGCCGTCGATGACTTCCTCGTTCGCCAACACCGTGCCCAGCGCCGGACACCAGTTGACCGGTACTTCGGCGACGTAGGCCAACCCTTTTTTGTACAATTGAATGAAAATCCACTGCGTCCACTTGTAGTAATCCGGATCCGTCGTGCTGAACTCGCGGTCCCAGTCGTACGAGAAGCCGAGCGACTTGATCTGGCGGCGGAAGTTGTTGATGTTCTCCACCGTGATCTCGCGCGGATGGCGTCCGGTCTGCAGGGCGTACTGCTCGGCAGGCAACCCGAACGCGTCCCACCCCATTGGATGGAGGACGTTGAAGCCTTTCATCCGCTTGTAGCGGCTGACGATATCGGTAGCCGTGTAGCCTTCCGGGTGGCCGACGTGCAGCCCCGCCCCGGACGGATACGGGAACATATCCAGCGCGTAAAATTTCGGTTTGTCCGCTTCCTCGGTCGTGCGGAACGTCTTGTTCGCGTCCCAATATTGCTGCCACTTGGGCTCGATCGTAAGCGGACGGTAGCCCTGCTGATTCTCTTGCGTCATAACTTGTTACCCCTCTCCAAATTAAAAAAACCCCGCGTCTCTAGCGTTATCGCTAGGGACGAGAGGATCAATTCCCGTGGTACCACCCTAGTTGACGGCGGCCCTGCTTGGGCATCCGTCCACTCGTTCCTCTTAACGCGAGGTTCACGTCCGATCTACCCGGCATCGCCGCTCGATCCGAAGGCTCCAAGGCGAGTTCATCGTCCGCGTTAGCCGGCTTGCACCTTCCGCCGGTTCTCTGGGTAACGCGCGCGCGATTACTATTCCTTATCTCAGCCAAAGTATGCCATGATTATAGCGAATCGGAACGATCGATGTCAAGCCGGGCCGGGCGCCCGCCTAACGCCTTGCCGCCCCGTTCCAGAACAGCTCGACGACCCCTTCCGCCAGTTCCTCGACGGACGGCTTGCGCTCGCCGAACCGTTCCCGGTTGCCCAGCATGAGCAGCGCGGAGAACGCATGGGAGAGCATCATCGGATCGCCCGGCGCGAGCTCGCCCTTGTCCATCTCGGCCCGGAACGCCTCCGCGAGCCCTTCGTGAATGCCGTGCTCCGCTTTCCGGATGCTCTGCAGCTGCTCTTCCGTCAAGAAGGGCACGGCTTCCTTCATCATGCTCTCGAAATCCGTATGCGTGCGAGACAGCTTCGTGCGGGCAAGCTTCGACAGCCGCGCTCTTAGATCGCCTTCGTCTTCGAGAATCGCCATCGTGCGCATCCGTACGCGCACGAACATCTCGATGACGGACGTCGTGAACAGCTCGGCTTTATTTTCGAAATAATAGTACACCGACGCCTTCGTGACGCCCGCATGCTCCGCGATCATATTAATCGATACCGGCTCGTATCCGAGCTCCATGAACAACCTCGACGCGGCGCCCAGCACCGTCTCCCGCATCGATACCCCGCCGGCTTGCAGCCTCGGCCTTCCCGGCGCCCGTCTGGATGAATCGTCCGTCGGATTCATTCCCCAGTCCTCCCGTTCGTCGAAACGATGATGTTTGCGATAAAATTAACCCTTCGGTATAATTCCTGTTGCATAATTAACCTTCCGGTATATATAATTTAGGTGTCAACGTCATTATAGCCCAAACAAGCAACGATTACATCGTTAAAAATGCGGAGAGGACGAATGTACATGCATCAAAATGCCGGAATCGCTAAATGGGTCGCAGGCAAGAAGTCGAAATGGGTAACTCTACTCGTCTGGATCGTCGCGGCAGCCTTGCTCAGCGCGTTATTGCCGAGCGCGAGCAGCCAGGAGAACAACAACGCGGCCAACCTTAGCGCAAGTAAGCCGTCCGTGCAAGCGGAGACGATCGCGCAGCGCGAATTCGCCGGCGGCGCGGACATTCCCGCGCTATACGTCTGGCACCGCGAAGGAGGATTGACGGACGACGACCTCGGCGCCATTCAGCGTTGGTCCGCCCAGCTCGCCGCGGCTCCGGCGCCTCATCAAACGTCAATCCCGCCGCTGCATCAATTGCCCGCGGAAGCGCTGAAGGCCGAGCTATCCGAAGACGGCAGCACGTTCGTCGCTCCCGTCCTCTTCGACAAGCAGGCGGACGTCGAGCTGTTGAAGGAAGGCGTCGAGCATATACAGGCGGAGACCGTCGCTCTGCTCGGCGAAGATCCGTTCGCGGAGCCGACGAGCGGCACCGACAAGCTGAGCGTGCGCGTCACCGGCCCGGTCGGCATCCAGATCGACGCCACCGGCTTGTTCAAGAACGCCGACGTCTCGCTGCTGATCGGCACCGTGCTGCTCGTGCTCGTGCTGCTCCTGCTCATCTATCGCTCGCCGATTCTGGCGCTCATCCCGCTCGTCGCCGTCGGCTTCGCCTACGGCGTCATTAACCCGGTGCTCGGCTGGATGGCTTCCGAAGGGTGGATCGTCTTCGATTCCCAAGCGCTGTCCATCATGACGGTGCTGCTGTTCGGCGCCGGAACGGATTATTGCTTGTTCCTCATCTCCCGGTTCCGACAGCTGCTGAAGACGGAAGACAACGCAGGCCGTGCGCTGCTCTCGGCTATCACAGGCTCGTCCGGAGCGATCGCGATGAGCGGTCTGACCGTCGTACTGTCGCTTCTCGCCCTGCTCGTCGCGGAATACGGCGTCTACCAGCGCTTCGCGGCGCCGTTCAGCATCGCAATCCTGATCATGGGCATCGCCAGCCTGACGCTAGTGCCGGCGTTGCTCGCCATCATCGGCCGCGCCTCCTTCTTCCCGTTCGTGCCTCGCACGCCAACGATGCGCGCCGAACGAGCTAAACGCCGCGGCTTGCCCGCTCCGGACGCCTCGGCGGAGCGCGCGCCCCGCAACTGGGCCGGACGGTCGGTCGTCGCCAAGCCGGGCCTCATCATCGCCGTTTGCATCGTCTTCCTCGGCGGCTTCGCGGCGTTCGCGACGCAGATCAAAGTGACGTACGACATCCTGTCTTCTTTCCCGAAAGATATGGCTTCTCGCGAAGGGTTCGCCTTGATCGGGGAGAAGTTCTCCCCCGGCGAGTTGGCGCCCGTCCAAGTCATCGTCGATACTCAAGGCAAGGACGTGCCGCTTCAAGAGAAGCTAGCCGCTCTGCCTTACGTAGACCGCGTGAGCGAGCCGCAAGCCGGTTCGGCCGATCCGAAAATCGTGAAATACGATGTCGAGCTCGCGATGAATCCGTACGCGCTGGAAGCGATGGATCTCATTCCGGACTTGCGCGAGGCGACTCGGCAAGCGCTCGCCGACGCAGGCATCGCGGACTCTGAAGATCGCGCTTGGATCGGCGGACAAACCGCAGAGCAGCACGATGCGAAGGCGACAGGCGACCGGGACACGAAGCTGATCATCCCGATCGTCATCGGACTCATTACGCTGCTGCTGCTCGCTTACCTCCGATCCGTCGTCGCGACCGTCTATCTGGTGCTGACCGTCATCTTGTCCTACTTCTCGGCGCTCGGACTCGGGTGGATCGTGCTGCACTACGGCTTCGGCGCGGACGCGATCCAAGGTTCGATTCCGCTGTACGCGTTCGTCTTCCTCGTAGCGCTTGGCGAAGACTACAACATCTTCATGATCTCTAGCATCTGGCAGAAGCGCGGGAAAATGCCGCTCGGCCAAGCGATTCGCGAAGGGGTCGGCGAGACGGGGGCCGTCATTACGTCCGCGGGCCTCATCCTCGCCGGGACGTTCGCGGTGCTCGCGACGCTGCCGATCCAAGTGCTCGTGCAGTTCGGCCTCATTACCGCGATCGGCGTGCTGCTCGATACGTTCGTCGTTCGGCCGTTCCTCGTGCCCGCCATTACGATGAAGCTCGGCAACCTCGCATTCTGGCCTGGCAAGCCGGGCAAGACGATCAAGGCGGAACACAATCGCGTCACCGTTAACGAATAAGCGCATGATACGACAAAGGCAACGACCCGTAATGGGATCGTTGCCTTATTTGCAATCTCAACTTCGCGTTAAGCAGGCTTTCGGGCGACGTAGAACAATCTCTCGGATTGCTCGTTCGGCGCGTCCCACGTGAAGTCCGCGGTACGGTGCAGCAGCTCGAAGCCCGCCGTCCGAAGCTGTTCGGCGATCCATTCGGGATCGTACGCGCGCTGGGAGTGGGATTCTTCGAATCTGCGATAGACCGCTTCCGAACCGCCGACGCTCTCGTCGCGGACGAAGAACGTCAAGTCGTGGTCGATCGTGCGGGTATCCGGATCGTAATCGCACGTCCATAAGTAGGCGACGTCCTTCTCGTCCAGCACGAAGGGCTGCTCGTCCGCGTAGCGCTCGAACGTGATCGGCGCATGGACGTCGAACAGGAACAGCCCGCCCGGCGCCAAGCCCGCGTACGTATGCCGCAGCGCCGCGACGACGTCGTCCGGCTCGGTCAAGTAATTCAAGCAGTCGCAGAAGCTGATGACCGCATCGACCGGCTCCGGCAGCTCCCAATCCCGCATGTCTTGCTGCAGCCAACGAATCGTGCCCGGTTCATCATCGCCGTTTCCGCGGCGCGGCTCGTCCCACTTACTCCGGGCGATAGACAGCATCTCCGCCGATAGATCGATGCCGTATACGGCGAAGCCCGAACGCGCGAGCGGGATCGACATGTTGCCCGTGCCGCAGCCCAAGTCGACGATCGTCTTCGGCATGCCGTGCTTCTGCCAACATTTGCGGGCGAAGCTCATCCATTCCGCGTAAGGCATTTCTTCCATCAACCGATCGTATACGGAAGCGAATTGCCGATAAGAACGCATAGCTGTCTCTCCATTATTCGATCATAATATCGGATGATTAAGCGTTGTCCGTCTGTTGCGGTTCTTCGCTCTTGCCAGCCAAGTACGTCCAAGCGCCCTTCTGCGTGACGAGTCCTTCCTTCATCAGCTTGCCGAGTGCTCGCTTGAACGCGCCCTTGCTCAGGCCGAACCGGCGCTGGATATCTTCCGCGCTCGTCTCGTCCGAGTAAGGCATACCTCCGTTCGGACGCTCCTTCAGGAACGCGAGCAGCCGATCCGCGTCTTCCACCCGGCCGGTCTCTTTCGCGGCGCGAATGCTAAGGCTTACTCTGCCGTCTTCGCGCACTTGCGTCACGCGGGCATTGAACTTCTGCCCGACGCGAAGTGGATGGACCATCGAAGAGTTATGGATATACCCGAGCGCGCCGTAGCCGAGCACGCCGCCGTCCACGAGCGTGAACACGCCGTCGCGGAACACGTCCGTGACCCAGCCTTCCTTCCACTCGTTGTTCCAGGTCGTCGGCGCGCGGAATACGTAAGGCTCGATATCCTCGAGCTTCGCGAGGCGGGCGAGCATGCGCCCTTCCTTGTCGTGCTTCATGACGACGTGAACTTCGTCGCCCTTCTGCGGCCACACGTCCCTGCGGCCTTCCGGAAGCTCCTTCAACGGAAGGAGCAACTGACGTCCGATGCCGATCTCGAGGAAAAACCCGAACCGGGGATGATAGTCGGCCACTTCGACGCGCGCCATCTCCCCGACGACGAGGTAAGGCTTCCGCAGCGTGGCGGTCATCCGTTCCTTGTCGTCATGGAACAAGAAAACTTCGACTTCCGCTCCGAGCTCATGCTTCGCGCCGACCGATTCGCCGTAAGGAAGCAGCACTTCTTCTCCCCCGTCGTCCTCGCTGCCGAGAAACCATCCGTACGGGGACACCTCCCGGAGAACCCGCAGCGTCCTCAGCGTTCCGGCGACGAGACTCATGCGAGCTCAACCGCCTTCGCGTCCGACCATAGACGCTCCAAGTGGTAATACTCGCGTTCGTCGCGATGGAACACGTGAGCGACGACGTCGCCCATGTCGACGAGCACCCATCTCGCGGTGTCCATGCCTTCCAGACGTACGCGGGCGCCGCTCAGCTCCGCGCGCTTGCGGATTTCCGTGGCGATCGATTGCACCTGCGTGTCCGAATTACCATGGCAAATGACGAAGTAATCCGCGACGAGCGAGATGCCTTGCAAGTTCAGAGCGACGAGATCGTGCGCTTTTTTCTCCTCCGCCCCGTCGATGACCGATTTCAATAAATTTTCCGAGTTTCCTGCCATGTCTCAGCCTCCATTAACGTTAATTTCCTGATGTATCGTCGCCTTCTACCTGTAGTATGAGACCGTTGCGCGCGCTAATCGTAAGGGGAAAAATCCGTCTACCTCTCTCGAGCAGCAGCGCGATGGTAGAATCGAAGCCCGCGATAAGCGCCTGCTCCAGACTCGTCTTCGCCAGCTCCCGAATCCGGTCCACGCCGGGAAAGTCGCGTCCCGGTTCCATGTAGTCGGCCAGACATACGATCTTGTCGAGAAGCGTCATGCTCTCTCGTCCGGAAGTGTGATACCGAATCGCGTCCAGCACCTCTTCGTCCGCGATGCCGTGCTCCGTCCGAACCGCCCAGGCGCCGACGTGCGCGTGCCATAGTTCCTTGTCGTATTCGAGCAACTCCGGCGGCAACCGCTCTTCCCTAATGACCTTCTCCATCCGGCTCGTCTGCCAAGACTTCGAGTAGTCGTGCAGCAGCGCGGCGAGCTCCGCCTTGCGAACGTCGCCGCCGAACCTGCCGGCGAGCTCGATCGCCGTATCCACGACGCCGAGCGTATGCCTCCACCTTTTATCCGGCATCTGTCCGCGCGTCGCTTCCCTCAGCAGCTCAAGTTCCATATAATTCATTCCTTCGGATATAATCTTGAACCGCTTCCGGCACGAGGTAGCGGATCGATCTGCCTTCCTTGAGCCGGCGGCGGATATCCGTCGAAGAGATGCCGAGCGGAGGCATCGCCGCCCTCAGCAGTCGACGCCTCACGGAGGCCGGCAGCTGCGTATCGTCCGCCGGTTGATCGGGCCTCTCCAGCCCGATGAAGGAAATACGCTCCAGCAACTCGTCGATGCGTCGCCAATTCGGCAGATCGTTCACCATGTCGGAACCGATGATCCAATACAGCTGCGCCTCCGGATCCCGCGCCTGCAGCGCGATGACGGTATCGATCGTGTAGGAGGCGCCTTCGCGCTCCAGCTCGATCGTCTCCAACCGGAACGCCGGATTGCCGGTGATGGCCGCCTGCAGCATGTCGCAACGCGCCTTCGTACCGGTACCCGGCTGCGGCTTATGCGGCGGGATCGAAGTCGGCACGAACCAGACTTCGTCCAGCTTGGCGGCTTCCCTGGCCGATTCCGCGGCGAGCAGATGACCGATATGAACCGGATCGAACGTGCCGCCCATGAGGCCGATTTTTCTCATGCGATTCCGCCTCTCGTCTTAACGTGGCAATACGATCTGCTTGTTCTCGCGCGATTCCTTGTATAGAACGATCGTCTTGCCGATCACTTGCGCCAGCTCGGCGCCGGAGCGCTCCGCCAGCTCTTCGCCGATCGCCTTCGGATCGTCGAGGCAATTGTTCAAGACGGATACTTTAATGAGCTCGCGCACTTCGAGCGCTTCCTCGATGTGGCGGATGAGATGATCGTTCGTGCTGCCCTTGCCCACTTGGAAAATCGGTTTCAGATGGTGCGCGAGCGAACGTAAATGGCGTTTCTGTTTGCCTGTCAACATGGAGTTTCCTGCTTTCTTCGATTCGATTAAGAGAACGACGCCATGACGGCTTCCCGCATGACCAAGGCCGGAGCCGTCTCCCCGGTCCAGTATTCAAAGGCATATGCGCCTTGGTAGATGAACATGCCGAGGCCGCCATGCGCGCGGCAGCCGTGCGCTTCCGCTTCCTTCAGAAACTTCGTCGTAAGCGGATTGTAGATCAGATCGCTCGCGACGGCGCCCGGCTTCAGCCAGGTCGGATCGATCGGAACGGCGTCCGTGTTCGGAGACATGCCGACGGAAGTCGTATTGATGACGACGTCCGCATCGCGGCAAGCTTCGCGCAAGTCCGCCCATGGGACGGTCTCGATCTCGAATTCCGAAGCGAACGCCGAGGCGACCTCTTGCGCCTTCTGTTCGGTACGGTTCGCGAGAATGAGCTTGGCGGGCTTCTCTCGGGCAAGCGCCCATAGGATGCCGCGGGACGCGCCGCCCGCGCCTAGGACGACGATGCTGCGGCCTGCCAAGTTCGGTTCCGCCTCTTCTTTCAGAGAGCGGACGTAGCCGATGCCGTCCGTATTATATCCGACGAGCCGGCCGTTATCGTTCACGATCGTGTTGACCGCTCCCGCGGCTTGCGCTCCCGGATGAATCTCGTCGAGATATTGCATCACTTCAATCTTGTGCGGAATCGTCACGTTCAATCCGCGGAATCCGAGCGCCCGAACGCCCGCGATCGCCTCGCCGAGCCGCCCCGGCGCGACGTGGAACGCCGCGTACGCGCCGTTGATGCCTTTCTCCCGGAACGCGCGGTTCAGCATGACGGGAGACTTCGAATGGCGGATCGGATCGCCGATCACGCCGTACAGCACCGTGTAGCTATCCATCTATCGATTGCTCCTCCCCAGAGCGATTCGTTACTCCGCTGATCTATTGGCCGTTGCCGAGAATGCAATCGCGGAGCATCACCTTGACGCCGCGCGGGGCATACACGTCGACCGTCGCGCCCGAAGTGCCGTTCGCTTGGATCCATCCGAGGCCGGATACGAAAATATCCTGCGCCTTGCCCGGTTGGATGCGCAGCCGATGCCGCGTCCAAGCCGGCAACGCGTCGAGATCCGCCAACTCCGGCGGACTCAGCATCGTTCCCTTATGCTCGGCGTACAGCTCGTCCGCCCGTTCCATCTTCGTTCGATGAATGTTAAGTCCGCCGGATACGAATGCCGTGAACGACTGACGGTCTCCTTCGACGAAGTCGAAACGAGCCATCGCGCCGAAGAACAGCGTCTGCTTCGCGTTCAGCTGATAAGTCATCGGCTTCAGCGGCTTATCCGGCATGATCGTACCGAGATCTTTGCGCAGCACGAGCTCGGTCAGTCTCGAAGCATAGACGATGCCCGGCGTATCGATGATGCTATGTCCGTCGTCGAGCGGAATATGAACGGCGTCGAGCGTCGTGCCCGGGTAGCGGGACACGGTCAGCTCGCGCTTCAAGTCGCTGTAATCCGAGATGAGCCGGTTAATGAGCGTGCTCTTGCCGACGTTCGTCGCGCCGACGACGTAGACGTCGCGCTTGCCTCGCAGCGCCGTTACCGCTTCGACGACGCGGTCGAAGCCGATGTTGCGGCGCGCGCTGCACAAGACGACGTCCGCGACCTTCAAACCGTTCTCGCGGGCTTGCTTCTGCACCCAGTTGCGCATCCGGTTCCAGTTCGTTACGCGCGGCAGCAGATCGATCTTGTTCACGACGAGAAGAACCGGATTGTTGCCGACGAACCGTTGCAGCCCGGAAATCAAGCTTCCCTCGAAGTCGAACAGATCGACGATGTGCACGACCAAGCTTTCCGTCGAAGCGATGCTGCCTAGCAGCTTCAGGAATTCGTCTTGATCGACCGTCACCGACGATGCTTCATTATAATGCTTGATCCGGAAGCAGCGCTGGCAGATCGCGCCTTCCTTATCGATCGATGCCGCCGGCACGAAGCCGGGCGATTGCTGGCTATCGCCTTGCAAGGCGATGCCGCAGCCCGCGCAGCGCGGAACGCGTTCTACGTTGGTCGATGCCACGTTACCGCCCTCCTTTGTCGATCGGCCATAGCCCTTGGCGGCGAAGCCTGGAGAGGGCGATCTTCTCGATGACGCGGTTGACCCGCGTTCCCAAGCCTTCTTCGTTCCTCGCGATCGGCGTCACGAGAATCGTGTGAAGCCCCGCTCGCCGTCCTCCGAGAACGTCCGTCATCATCTGGTCTCCGACGACGACGGCCTGCTCGGGCTTGAGCCCGAGCCGCGCGATCGCCTCGCCGAACGCCCTGCTCGTCGGCTTGCGCGCGGCAGGAATATAAGGGATGCCCAGCGGCTCGGCGAATCGCTTCACCCGGCCGCTGTTGTTATTGGACAAGATGATGACTTTGAAGCCCATGTCTCTCAGAACGTCCAGCCAAGCGATCAGCTTGGGCGTCGCGAGCGGCGTCCGGGCGCTGACCAGCGTGTTGTCCAGATCGGTAATGATGCCCTTCACGCCTCGGGCGGTTAAATCGTTCAGATCGATATCGAACACGGTATTCACGATCTGATCGGGAATCAAACGCTTGAACATCTAGGTAATTACTCCTGTCCCCGTAAGGCTAATCTTCCTCAAAATATACCATACCGAATCGCCCGAAGTAAAACGGCCGGCGCCCCCGAAGGGAAGCGCCGGCCGGCTGCCGTGCCTTACAAAGCTTTGCGGATGTTCGTCGCGGCGGCATTGAACGCCTGCAGCCGCTGCTCGTTGCCGCGGTTGTGGCCGTACCTCGCGAGTTCGAAATGCTGAAGCGCGTTATCGAATTCCGGACGAAGGGAGCCGAATTTGCCGCCCCATCTGGAGAACGACTCCCGCATCGTCTCGTGCGCTTCCCTGCGAAGGCCCCTTCGGTGAAGGAAGACGACCAGTCGCTCCATCTCCCTGACGACGCGCTGATCCGGCGTGGAACCGTAATACCGCAGACGGCGCCAGAGATTGCCTCCACCGTCCAAGCGGCGGAACAGCAGCAAGGCTACCCCGCCAAGTACGAGCACCGAACCTGCGATGGCAACGACCGGAACGAGCCAGCCGTTCTTCTCGTTCGTCTCGGTCTCGGTTACGGGATCGGCGATCGCAGGCGTCGACGTATCGATCTCGGCAGGAGCGCCTTCCGGACGCGGCAACGGCAAGCTGAAGCCCGACGTCGGCTCGAACGGAACCCAGCCGTAGCCTTCGAAGTACACCTCGGCCCACGAGTGGGCGTCGGCGTTGCGAACGGTATACGTGCCGGCGCCGGACGGGTCCGGCGTCTCGTAACCGAAGCGTTGACGCTCGATCTCCGCCGGGTCGATGCCGGTGGAATAGCCTTTGACCCAACGGGCCGGCAATCCGATCGAACGCGCCATGACGACGAACGTCGTCGAGAAGTAGTCGCAATAGCCTTCTTGAATCTCGAACAGGAACGCGTCGACGACGTCCTTGCTCGTCTGCTTGCCGACGTCCGGCGTATTGGTGTAAGGGTACGTTTCCCGCAAATACGCCTCGAGCTGCTTCGCTCTGTCATAGTCGCTTGCCAGGCCGGCCGTCTGCGCTTCGGCGAGCTCGCGGACCCGTTGCGGCAAGCTGTCCGGCAGTTGCAAGTAAGGCCCCAGATCAAGCGAGCTATCTTCCGCCTGCTTCAACTGCCTAAGGGCATCCTCGTCCAGCACCGGAACCTCCGAGACTACCGTGTAGCTCTCGACGCGCGTCGGCTTGTTCAGCCGAAGCTCCCACTCCTCCGCGTTCCAGAGCAGCTCGGTTTTGCCGTCCGCTTTCATCTCGGCCACTTGGTTCGCGGGACCCGCGGCGAACAGAACGGGTATCTTGTCCTTGCGCTGCACGCTGACCGTCTGCACGACTTCCTTGGTCGCGACCGTATCGGGACGCTCCGGGAGCAGCGGCAGATCGCTGTCTTTGCCGAAGGCGTAAGGCTCGAGGCTCGGGTTCTTGCGGTCTCCCCAGCCTTTGCCGGTATATACCGCCTTCGTCTCCCCGCGCCAGTAGCTGCGGTGCGAGGTCGTGATCGTCATGACCGGCGAATAATCGAACTGGAAGCCGCCGCCGATCTCCTTGTCGTCTCGGCTGTAGCCGGACAAGGATGAGCCTTTGCTGCCGCTGACGACGGGAGAATTGATGAGCACCCCGCCTTCGCCGCCGGCGTTCGGCACCGTATGTCCCTGCGCCTCCATGAAGATCGTGTACGGGTCTTCCAGCAACACCGGAACGCGCGGCATAATGATGCCGATCACAAGAACGACGCCGATGATGAGACCCGAAGGCACGATCAGATCGAACGGCCTTTCGGCGAGATGATCCCAGCTGTCCGGATGCCGGGCTTGCAGCTGTCTCAAATGCACGACGACCAGCCACACCAAACCGGCGGCGACGATCCAAGCGATGTTATGCCACAGTTGCAGCCAGTAGTAGGAATCGATCGCGGCCATCGTAAGGATCGACGTCATAAGGACGGATAACGTACCTGCCCGATTGCGTCCGATCCAAGCGAGAGCATGCGCGACGAGCAGCGTGCCGAGCGTAAGCTCGTAGAACGGATGGAGCTGATCCGCATGGAACGTAAGGAACGATTCGACGGCGTCCCAATCCCGCCAGCTCGCGGGCCATCCGCCCCAATGAACGGGCGCTTGGTAACAGATGAATACCAACGCGGCTATTAATTGAACGAGGAATCGCCAGAGGAACCCTCGCGTGAATAGAAGCTCGGTGACGGCGGCGACGGCCATCGTGCCGTAGACGATGGCATACGTCTCCTCCCACCAGAAATCGGCGAAGCACTGAATGAGCTGTAACGTAATAATCATCGCTAGAACGCGGTGTAGCCGTTCCAATACGAGTCGCTGCAAGAACAGCGCGGCGCGGTTGATCTTCATGCGCTTCCCACCCCCAAAGCGACGGGCAACTGCTCGAGCTGGGCGACGGATACGAATTCCCATTGCTTCGATTGGCACATCCATTGCCAATGGCGAAGCTTGGCCGCTTCGTCAGGCATCGGATGCTTATCCGAAATATGAATGACGCTCGGCTGCATGCGCCTGCTCTCGAGCGCGGCGAACGCCGCCGCCGTGTCTTCCTGGACGGAAGCCGTCACCATCACGATGTGAACGCCGGGTTCGTAACGCTCAGCGACCTGGCAGAGCACGTCGCTAAGCGGCATCGAACCGTCCGCTTCCACGTCGATGAGGTGTTGCATCACTTCGTCGCGGGAGACGGTCGTCTTCCCCTCCCCGAACCAGAACGCTTGCTGCCCGACGGATACGAAGCCGAGCGGCATCTTCTTCTGGACGGACAGCTCGATCAAGGAAGCGACGGCGGATACCGCGAGCTCGAACTGCTCGGCGCCGCGGTAGGTCGCGCGGTTGCGGTCCAAGAGGAACACGATGCGGGGCAGCGCTTCCCTCTCGAACTCCTTCGACTTCCATTGTCCGGTCTTCGCCGTGGCGTTCCAATGGATTCTGGATAAGCGGTCTCCGTGGATATAATCCCGTACGCCGTCGATCTGAGTCGTCTCTCTCGCGTGCTGGGACGAGTACGTGTGATGGAACACGCCTCTCTGGGCTCTTCGGAACAGCTTCCAGTCTTTCAGTTCGATCGTCCTCGGCAGCACCTGAATAAAGTGCGACTGGGAGAACGAACCCCGATGCTCGAACAACCCGAATATATCACGGGTCGAGCAGTCCGTCGGCTGGAATTGATAGACGCCGCGGCGCAGCGGCGCCGTCTCGAACCGCACCTCGCCGCGTCTCCGGTAATCGGGTACGAACGACATTTCGTATACTTGGCTTTCTCCGCCCGATCTGCGCGCGAGCTTCTCCCTTACGATGACGTAGGGAAGCGGCCAGAAGCCGGGAATTTGCATGCGAAGCGTAATGCCGATCCGCATACCCGCCATCAGGAACGCGGCGCTGCCTCCCTGGGCGTCGATCAGCCTTACGCCGTTCACGCCGGCGATGCCGCTCCAGCGTCCGAGCATCAAGTAGACGCCCAACACGTTCAGGATCGCGAACAGCATGAGGGACGTTTTGCCGCCTTGGAACAGGACGTAGCATGCGGCGGTGACGTATAGGATCGAACTGAACAACCAAGTACGCGACATCAGCCGGAGCATGATTAACGCTCCATGCCGACGGGTACCGGCAAGTTTCTAAGCACGTCGTGCAGCACGTTCGCGGTCGTCGTGCCCTGCATTCTCGCTTCGGAGCGCAGGTGCAGCCGGTGGCTGAGCACGAGGTACGACATCGCCTTGACGTCGTCGGGCAGCACGAAGGCGCGATGCTGCAAGAACGCGTAAGCTTTCGCCGCGGACGCGAGCGCGACGGCCGCGCGCGGGCTTGCCCCGAGCAGCACGCTCGGATGCTTGCGGGTGCCGCGGATGAGCGCGATCAAGTAATCGGCGACGCTCGCGTCCAGGTGGATCGCTTCGGCAAGCTTCTGCATGCGCGCGATGTCTTCGACGCTCGCGACCGCCTGCAACGATTCCGCGGCGCGGCTCGCGTTCGGCTCGAGAATCAGGCGTTTCTCGGACAGTTCGTCCGGATAGCCTAGCTTTATTTTCATAAGGAAACGGTCCAATTGCGCTTCGGGCAAGCTATACGTGCCTTCGAAGTCGATCGGGTTCTGCGTCGCGAACAGCATGAACGGCTGAGGCAGCACGTGGGTCTCTCCGTCGACGGACACGCGTCTCTCCTCCATCGCTTCGAGAAGGGCGGATTGCGTCTTCGTCGTCGCCCGGTTAATCTCGTCGGCGAGCAGCAGGTTCGCCATGACGGGGCCCGGTCGGAACACGAATTGCTCCAGCTTCGGATGATAGATGGACACGCCCGTAATATCGGTCGGCAATAAGTCCGGATTGCATTGAATACGATGGAACACGCCTCCCACGGATAGCGCGAGGGCCTTGACCATTTGGGTTTTACCGGTGCCCGGCACGTCCTCGATCAGCACGTGTCCGCCGGCCAGCAACGCCGTCAGCATCCATGCAATCTCGTCTTTCTTGCCGTAAATGCAAGATTCCATATTGCGTCTGATTTGATCCAATAATTGCATCGCGCCTTGGTGATCCATGCCGTTGCCTCCTATGGAATCTACTTTGATAGTGGATTATTTGCGTATATACATTATACCGAATTATGGATGCGATTGAAATTTTAGATTCTTACAAAAAACAATAGAAAAACAGCCAAACCTGGATAAGGTTGGGCTGTTCGATTCAAAACATGATCGATTCGGGGCGGAGGCGGCCGATTATCCTTTCGGACGCACGACGAGCGCGGCGAGGAACGAGAAGACGATCGCAGCCGATATGCCGGCGCTCGTGATCGAGAATATTCCCGTAATAACTCCGATCCAGCCATCCTGCTGCAGCTCGGTAAGCGCCCCGTGCACCAAGGCGTTGCCGAAGCTCGTGATCGGAACCGTCGCGCCCGCGCCAGCGAAGTCGACAAGCGGATCGTACCAACCGACAGCGTCCATCGCCGCGCCGAGAACGACGAGCAGAGACATCGTATGCGCCGGCGTCAGCTTCGCGACGTCGAAGCACAGCTGGCCGAATACACAAATGCCGCCGCCGACGATGAAAGCCCAGACATAAGGCATCATAAGCAGGCCTTCCTTCATATTGGTATATGCTTATACGCTTAATTCGGAGATTCGATGGCGACCGCGTGCGCGATGCACGGAAT
Source organism: Cohnella sp. GCM10027633 (assembly GCF_042675445.1). NCBI lineage: Bacteria > Bacillati > Bacillota > Bacilli > Caryophanales > Paenibacillaceae > Cohnella > Cohnella sp. GCM10027633. Next base: position 18,521 of record NZ_JBHTGV010000012.1, read on the forward strand.
CGTCTCTCCTTGCTGATACGACAGCGGGCTTAATAACGCGCCGGTGGCGACGACCAGAATTCGCTTCCACTCGCCCGAGGCGATCCGCTTGAGCAGGTGGCCGTACGTAACGACCGCGGAGCACGCGCATCCGCTGCCGCCGGCCTGAACCTTCTGGTTGGCGACGTCGTAGATCAGAAGGCCGCAATCGAGGAACGTCGTCTGCTGCATCGGAACGCCGTTGCGCTTCAGCAGATCGTTCGCGATCGGATGGCCGACGCTAGCCAAATCCCCGGTAATGATCGCGTCGTAATAGCCCGGCGACCTGCCCGTATCCTCCAGATGACCTTGGATCGTGTCGACCGCCGCGGGAGCCATTGCCGCCCCCATGTTGAAAGGGTCGGTAATGCCGAGATCCATGACTTTGCCGATCGTCGCCGCCGTGATGACCGGGCCGTCGCCCTGCTTCGCGACAATCGACGCACCCGCTCCGGTGACCGTATACTGCGCCGTCGGCGGCTTCTGCGAGCCGTACTCCGTCGGATAGCGGAACTGCTTCTCCACCGTGCAGTTATGGCTGCACGTGCCCGCCATGACGTGCTTGCCGGCGCCCGACGCGACGATCAGCGAAGCGACCGCCAACGACTCCATCGACGTCGAGCACGCGCCGAACACGCCGAGATACGGCGCCCCTAGCGTACGGGCGGAGAACGTCGAGCTGATAATCTGATTCAGCAGATCGCCGCCGACGTAGAAGTTCACGTCCCCCGGCTTCAGCTTCGCATGCTGCAGCGCGATATCGGACGCTTGCTCCATCAACGCCCGTTCGGCCTTCTCCCAGCTCGGCTGTCCGATCTCCAGATCCGGATGGACGAGATCGAACGCCGACGCGAGCGGTCCTTGGCCCTCGTCGGGTCCGACCACGGTTCCGGTGGCCACGATGACCGGGGGCTCCTGGAACACCCATGAACGATTACCCTGTAGTATCATGCCACGCTCCGATCCCGAACACCCAGTAGATGATGCCTACGACGAACGCGGCCACGACCCCGTACACGATGACGGAGCCCGCCAGCTTGAACATGTTCGCGCCGACGCCGAGGACCAGCCCTTCGCTGCGGTGTTCGATGGCCGCGGAGCTCATCGAGTTCGCGAAGCCCGTTACCGGAACGGCGGTTCCCGCGCCGGCCCATTGGGCGATTTTGTCGTAGACGCCCATGCTCGTGAGAATGACGGACAACAGAATCAACACCGCGACCGTAGGGTTGCTTGCTTCTTTGGACGACATGTCGAACGCCGCCATGAAAAACTGCTGAATCGCTTGGCCGAGCGCGCAGATGAGCCCGCCGACCAGGAACGCTTTGAGACAGTTCGTCCATACGGACCGGGAAGGCTCGCGAATTTGGGCGAACGCCTTGTATTCCTTGGCGGACATCGAGACGGGCTTATAACCCTTCCCGCTCCGGCCCGCGCTTTTCACTGCCATATGCTGCACCCCCTGCATCATTGCTACCGACTGTCGCGTTCATTATTTCCCAAAGGGGCGCAGCGTCATTCGGAATGAGCGCCGACGAGGTTTTCCCGATGGAAAAGGCGGGGGTACAGGCACGGATGGGCGGGAACCCACATACAATGGTAATGCTTATTTCCCGCACGTCGACCCTACAGTCGGAGGTGGCTTCATCGTGCCCGGTTTCATCACATCGATAGCCTTGTTCCTGAAGCAGCTGTCGCTACTCGTCTCCTACGTCAAGAACAACGCGTTCCCGCAGCCCCTCACCGACGACGAGGAAGCGCTGCATCTGGCGCGGTTAGCGGAAGGAAACCCGGTGTCGCGCAATTTGCTCATCGAGCATAACTTGCGTCTGGTCGCGCATATCGTCAAGAAATTCGACAACACCGGCGAGGACCTCGAGGATCTCATTTCCATCGGCACGATCGGCCTCATCAAGGCGATCGAGAGCTTCCAGATGGGCAAAGGGACGAAGCTCGCCACGTTCGCAGCGAGATGTATCGAGAACGAGATCCTGATGCATCTTCGGTCTCTCAAGAAAACCAAGAAGGACGTGTCGTTGCACGACCCGATCGGCACGGACAAGGAAGGCAACGAAATTACGCTTCAGGATATACTTGGCACGGAGCCTGACGAGGTCGTGGAGAAAGTGCAATTGAAGATCGAGAAAAGCAAAATTTACCGCAATCTCGATATTCTGGACGACCGCGAGCAAGAGGTGATTCGGGGGAGATTCGGCCTCGACGGAGGCGGAGACGAGCGCACCCAGCGCGAGATCGCAAGGGAGCTGGGCATTAGCAGAAGTTACGTATCGCGGATCGAGAAGCGTGCGCTTATGAAGCTGTACCATGAGTTCTATAAGGCGAAGCGTTGAATGACGCAGGGATGAAAAAAACCGTTGAAATGCTGTTCGGTCAGCATCTCAACGGTTTTCGCATCAGCGCGGCTTGCGAGCGGCTAGGCGGTGGTACGCTTCCGACGGGTACATATGCAGCCGGTTCATCAGCACCGCGGCGAATCCGATCAAGCGATCCGCTTCTTCGGTTCCGTACGCCAGCGGCAATCCACGCTCCCTCAAGTAGTCCGACAGCTTCGCGAAGCTCTCCGCATGATCGGATTCGTTCGTAATCGGATAGGCATTCTCGTGCACGTACGTCAGCAAGTCAGAGGCCTTCACCTTCTTGAAGTACGGCATCCTCGCCGCGAGCGCTTCCGCTTTGCCGTCCGCCGTCTCGAACGCCGCTTTCATGAACTTCTTGTTCATGCGCAGCGGCTTCCAATCCGGCGAGTCCGTCGCGAGATCGAACACCTCGGCGACCGCTTCCTGCAGTTCTTCCAACAGCGGGAATCTCGACGCATGACCGAGGCTGTCTACCAATCCGGTATAGTACCATTGCTGGAGCTCGCGTCCCCGTTTGAACCGTTCCCACGTCTCTTCCCCATGCTTCTCCAGGTCCCTGGCGACCGATCGGATATTGTGCAGCTTATCGGCGCAGGCGACGAGGCGAATCGTCAGCGGCGCATTCCGCAAGTAATCGAGCGTATGCTGCTTCCGTTCCTCCCATGAGGCTTCCTTGTCCGGCTCCGAGCAGCCTTCCACGATCTCGAGCACGGCCGGACCGAATCGCTCAGACAGCTCCTCGCGCGTCGCCTTCGTATCCTCGAGCGTATCGTGCAGGATGCCTGCCGCAACGACTTCTTCCTTGCAACCTGCCTTTTGCAAAATCAACCCGACAGCATAGGGATGGCTGATATACGGAATCTTCGTCCCTTTGCGCTTCTGCTTGCGGTGAGCATGCGCGGCGAATTCGATCGCCTGATCGATCAGCGTCATAACCGTTCACTCCTTCGTAGAGAGGCTACCTTCGATACGGTTGTATTTCGACATCGATAGGCATTATCCTCTCGCATTCGGCTTAGCCGAATCTAGTGAATCCGGTGCACCTGCACGTAGGACGCCGTAGAATCCCGTATCGCGATCGTAACCGTGTCCGTCTTCACCGTGCCGTTGGAATACGTCGCGGTGAATAGGAACGTATAATTCCCGTCCGCGAGCTTCGTAAAGTCGATGTCCGTATCGGAGCTGCGCAGCAACCCGCCCCACGAAGAATTGGATGCGTCGTTCGCCAATAACGTCTTCGCGTTGTCTTCGAACATCCGGACGACGACGCTTGCCGCCTTCGTCGCGGACGACGGTCCGGTGTCCGTCGTCGCCGCTTCGAGCACGAACGCTTCTCCCGCCCAGAATAGGCCCGGAGGCCGGTCCGGTTCATGCGCCGCGTTATAAGCCAACCGGTTCGCCTCCCAAGCCTCCGTGTGCTTCACCGTTCCGATAATCTGAAGCGGATCGACGCGAACCGTCTTCGTGACGACGACCGCCGGCGCTTTGCCATCGCTGACCGTCATCGTTACCTTCCAATTGCCCGGCGCTTCCATGCGGATGAGAGGTCCGGTATTGGAAGCGTATGGCGAGACTATCGTGTATGCGTAAGTAAGCTTCGCGCCCGATGGCGGCGTAATCTCGTAATTCACGGCAAGCGAATCCCCGTCCGGATCGCCGACCGCAGACCGAAACTGTACGCTGTCGCCCTCATAGACGGGAGACGGCGTCCAACCGAAATCCCCTGTAGGCGGGCGGTTCGTCTCGATGTAGAAATACTTCGGCGAACTCCAGTTGCTCCAATCGTATCCGTCGAATACGCGCGCTTGGACGTACAGGTTCGTATGTTCCGGCAGGTTCGCGCTTGGCGTCCAAGTTAGCGCGGATCCGCTTCGAACTCCCGAATCCATGATCAGCGTACCACCGTATCGGTAGACGTTCGCTTGGTATTGCGTCTGGACATCGTTATCGGCATCCCCGTACGTCCATGCGAACGCCGGACGTAGAACGGCGAGCTTCGTCGGATTGCTCTGGTCCGCGCTGCTCGGAACCGTCACGTTCGCGGACGGTATTCGGTTGTTGATCGTAATCTGCCGTTCGAACTGCGCCATTGCCCCTTGCGAGTCTTCGACGACCTGTCGAATCAGGAATACGCCTAGCGTGCTGAACGTCTTCACCCACGAGGCCCGTGCCGCGCTCTGCAACGTCTCCGCTCCTCCCGTCGTCGTATTGCTAATGTAATACGCATGGGGAAGCTGCGTTCGATCCCCGTCTTCCGCATCCGTTGCCGTAGAATCGATCGTGATGCCTATACCCCGATACGTTGACGAATGACTCTGCGTAAAACCCGGCGTAGGCGGCGTATTCGGAGGCGGCAGCGTCGTTACGTTCAGCATGACGACCGCATATTCGCTCCATGCCCCGTATTCGTCCTTGACGGCCATGCCGACCTCGTAAGTTCCCCGTTCCTCCGGGTTGCTCAGCTTGCCCGCCGCATAATTGCCGCTCGGCGACACGAAGTAAAATTTCTTCTCCACGATGCCGCGCGTCGTCTTATAATCGATTCCCGTTACCTCCGCGGAATACGTCGTTGCATTGACGTAGCGGTCGGGATCATAGCTCGAATCGGTCCAAATCACCTTATAATCCGAGCTCTGCGCCAGCGTAAATTGCGCGATCGGTCTACGGTGCACGGTAATTCGCTTGGTGAACTTATTCGATGCCTTCCGGTAGCTGTCGAACGTCATGGAAGGATAGCGATAGGATGGATTCGGATCGTCCTTCGCTTGAAGCTCTACGACATAATCACCGACTTTATCGAACGCGAGCTGCGCCGAATGGAAAGATTGTCCGTTCAAGGCGGAGATGCCTTGGTTCGCCATGAAGCGCGGCGTATGTTGGATAGACCACGCGTACGCTCCCGAGACCGGATCGTTCTCCGGATCGGCGAACGCGATATCGTTGTATTGAATATCCGCCTTCGCTTCCCCGCTGTCCCAGATCGCGTATTGATCCGACCATACCGTCGTATTGCCGGCGTACGGCTTATATCCGATACCGCCGAATTCGACGAAAGCCTTGTCCGAATACGGACCCATGCGCCCTTTCGAGAACGTGCCGTCCGTTACGTCGAAGAACGGGACGCCTTGGATGAACACTTGAATGCGGCCGCCGAACGTGCGGACGATGAATTTCACTCCGACTTCGTTCTGAAACGGATACGCGCCGCTTCCGAGTACGGTTCGAACGCCGCCGACGTACTTCACGAGAGAGACCGACGTTCCCGTCGCCTCGACCGCGTATCGATTGTCGGCGTTTTGCATGTTGAACGAATACCCGGCCGACTCGTTATCGTAATCCGTCTTGTTCATTTTCATCGTGAAGTAGATGTCGGCATCGCCGTACTCGCCGTTAGAGGAGAACTGCCCCAACCTGAATCTCTTCGCGATCGGATCGGTTGTCGGCGTCGCTTTGGTCATCCACATGACGAGCGCCGGACTGGCGTATCCCCATGCAGTCACCGGGCCAATCGTAACGTAGAACCCATCGCCGATATACATGCCATACTCCGCATATTGCGTTCCGGAAGCGAAGGCATAGGATCCTCCTCCCGGGAAGTTGCCCCGTTGAACGCCCGCTGGATCATAGACCGCGTTTAATGGATTATTGTAAGAATCCCGAACGTTCAGATCCGTGCGATAACGATCGATCGTGACGATATTGCTTTTGCCTTCGTACTGTCCGATGCTGAACGGATTGCCTTCCCAATTGATTCCGTACTTAATGCCGATGGACGTATATTCGTACCCCGTATTCGATATGTCCGTCTTTACGCCGGTCGTAAGGTTGATCTTATCGATATACATGCCGCATTGAAAATATCCGGTGTTCGTATAGCTTCTAGCGTACAATTCGTTTTTGACGGTGTTGACGATGAGCGCGTTGTAATGGTCGATTTTCTGCGTGAACCCGGTATAGCAAGCGTTCGGCGTCGTATCTACGCCCGTCAGCAATTGACGCCATACGAGCTGCAAGGTCGAACCGCTGATCTTCACGATGGCCGAATGCGTTTCGTAATCGCTCAATTGCGGAGTCGTTTTGCATCGTTCGATCCCGTAGAAGTCGCCATTGGCTACGTACACGGCAGCCGGGTTCAACGTACACTCCGATCCGCGTTTCGGTATCGTGCCTTGCTTCACCACTTTGCCGGTCCTGTCGAATTGATAGATACCGTCCCAAGAGAACACGACGACGTCGCCGCCTTTTTGTACCGCTTGGACTTGCTCGCTGCCATAATCGTACTCGGAGCCGCCGAGCATCGATTTCGTACCGTTCCATCCTTGCTGTTCCGCATCGCCGATGAGTTGCCCGGTAAGCGCATCGTACGTTCTCATGTTGTACTTCCAAGAAGACGAATCACCCGAATAAGTCTTGTTCGTATAGAAGACGTATAAGGTACGATCGGCGAGTTCGTATCCTAGGAACCTACTGTTATCGCGGTTTCCGAAATCGATGACGAAATCAAAGGGAGATTCCTCGTATCGGTAGTCCTGTTGGAACATACCGGTCACGAGCGTCGGTTGTTTGATCTTGGACTTGTTCATGGCTAACAGCTTGTTGCCCGCGTTGTAATAGAAATGAGAGAGGTTGGATCTCAAGATCGGCTCTTGATTGAATACGGGCAGATTCCTATCATCCAAGACCGGCGCGTTGATCTCGTAGGAGTAACTTGCTCCTGCCCGCCAAGGCGACAATCCGTTCGCTCCGTACCCGTAATCCGGCAGCGGTTCGGCATCCTTCTCGTTGAAGTCGTTGTTCCAGAACGTTTCGGAGTAATGGTGAAAATATTGGCGTTCGGATTGTTTGCCGCTGCCGCCGACGAGCACGCCGTTCTTGTTCGACCAGTTGAGCTCCTTGGATGCGGACTTCTGCTTCGTGTTCAAGTCGAACAGGTCCCACGAGCTGAGTATCGTGTTGGCGGTAATGCTCGTCGGCAACTGCAGGTCCGGTTGGTTATTCTCGCCTACGATGTTGAACGAGACTTCCGGCGCGAGATTCGTGACGTCCAATACCAACGTGCTTTCGGGCTCGTCCGACGTATTGTCCGACTTCCCGTAGTTTTCCGTTGCCTTAACGTAAAAAAGATATTGGCCGACTCTCGTCGGCGTGAAGCTCACTTTACCTAGCGTCCCTGGGATCGTAACGAAAGCGTCGTCGGCAAAGCCGTTGTTCTCGTCGTCGTATTTATACTTGTATTCCGCTCCCGTGATCAGGTCTCCGTCGGGACTAGACGAGCGGTTGAGAATGTCGACGGCATCGCTTCGGATTCCGAAAGCCGGCACCGTAAGCTTAGCGATCGGCGGCAAATCGGGCTTGACCGTTATCGTGCAATCATCGGGTTCAAGAGACTTCAGCCCTTGGCTATCGTAAACGTGTAGATAGGCGGTCACCGTTATATTCTCGGTCGATTCATTCACGTAAGCCTCAAGCTTATTCGTCCATTCATCCCGCATATGATCGATGGCATAGCCGCGAGGGCTGCTGCTGGCCGCGGACGTAAACTTCGACATGTCTACCGGATGGTTCGACGTGACGATTGCCGGACAGCCCGCGACCGGCTCCGGGTTCGGCGGCACGACTTCAATCCATGTGGTTAGAACGGTCGATGCGCCCCAATCGTCCCGAATGACCGCATTGACCAGATGGAACCCGCGTTGCGACATCGTAATGTTGTGATATCCGTCTCCGTATTCGGTAGTCGTCGCCGGTATGGACTGTGCCCACGAGCTGCTCGTGGAGAAGTCGAACCCTTCAAAATAGACCGAGTCCCCATCATCCGGATCGAATGGCGTAGGAACGTCGGGATCGTGAATGAGAATAAGATCCATCACGGTTCCTTCTACCACTTTGTATACAGGCGTCTTGTTCGCATAGGAGTAGACGAATCCGATCTTGCCCGTTGGCGGGCTATTGTCGGTCGGTCCGCTTACTTCCAGCGACTTCGGGCCGATCCATCCGGACTCGCCGCAGTTGGACGTCTTGATCTTCATCGAGACGTTGTGGGAGCCGACTCCAATGACGTAGGGATAGGAGTTGAATGAATAAGAGCTAATCGTGGTTTGACCCGTTATCGCGGTTGAGGTCCACGTCATCCCGCTTCGCTCGATTTTGTACTGGTGGGACACATAGGTGCAGGAGTTCATGGAGAAGTTGGTTGGCTTGATCGTGAAGCTATCGCGATAAGCGATTGTTGAGGGTGTTACGTCGAAGTCGCCCGTGAACGTCGGCGGGTCTGGTGTGGGGGTAGGTTCGGGGCCAGGCGCGTTCGACACTGTGATGGTCGCGGTGTCGGATAACTGATAATCGCCTTTGATCCAGGTTGCGGATATTATTGCTGTTCCTTCTTTTTGGCCCTGCACGATCCCATTTGCAACCGTTACGATAGCTGGATTAGACGACGTCCAAACGGTTTCGGGATCAGATCGAATACTTACCCACGGTGAAGCAGTAATACTTGCTTGATTCGGTGCTTTCGTTCGAATACTTGCATTGAGCGTTTTAGTTTCCCCAATGGCAATCGTCGAGTTCGGGTTTACGTCTATTTCTTTTGTTTCAATGACACTAGCCTTAAATTTATATAATAAAGGAGTCCTGTATTCGGTTTGCCACTTAACACCGGAATAAATGTTATTATCTGACCACGGATATCCTCCAGTATTTGTCGTTATCCTCAAGCTAGTACCTCTAATTTCAGGCGTTCCAACACCTGTATATGTTGAAGCAGCCATATATTCAGCATTTGCGATCTCGATGTCCGACAACAAACTCTTATCTATATCTTCCCCATTGTATGTCCATTTAGGGGGTATCAAGTGATTAAGACTAATCGTATATGATAAAGTCGTACTCGCACCCTTTTTAGGCATTTCGCTTCCGGCAATTGTGTCCTTGTATGTGTAAGCATCAACAGATGTTCCGTCATCATCTGTAAACCCTGCATGAAACCTGCCATCATCGAGTTGCGTCCAAATAACCACTGGTTCATATTTTGCAGTCGTAGTGGAGGAGACAATAGGAATCTTTATACTCTGCGTCTTTTGTGAAGATGCTTCCACACTCTGAGGAATAAGTAGAATCATAGACGGAAAAACCATAAAAATCGTCAAAACAATAAGCAGTAATTTTCTCATTATTTATCACTGCCTTTTATTGTGGCATTATAGTCAAAAATAGCTTTTCATTACCCGATGTAACATAATAAGAGCTTCCAACAAGCATTGGATTTTGAACCCAAATGTTAACCGGTTTATTTGGAAGTACAAACTGAACTGTATTAACTAGCGGAAATGTTGGTATATGTTTTTCATTTGCATTTTCCCAATCAACGCGGTTGAGTTCCATCATGTTGCTTTTATCACGTATTTGCGCTAAAACTTCTATCGACATGCTCCCCTTATACGGCTTGTCTCCCTGAAACGTAAATGTCATATTTGTAAACGCGATGACACGCCCAACATTATCATTCTTACTCTTTCCGACAAACAGTGGCGCATAAACCCCCTTGTACTCTGAAGTTCTCCCATCTACAAGGATGATCCGATGCAATTTTATGTCTGAAGATTTAAAATCGAAGTTTTTATTTTCAATATCTTTAAATCTTAGGGATTTTGAACTAAATTTAATTTCTTTAATCAAAACGCTATTCATTCCCTTAAGCGAAACATCGATCATCTCCTGCAAATCCCGATACCCCTCCGCCTTCGTCCCCTCGACCTGCGCATACCGCATCATCATCGTCAGCACCTCGGCGCGATTCGCCTTCTCGCCCGGCTTGAACGAACCGTCCGGAAAGCCGTTCACGACGCCCGTGCCTCGCACCAATGCGATATAAGGAACCTGCTCCTTCGCAATGCCGCCTTTGAACGACTCCGGCGTAGGAAGCAACGTGTCCTTCGTGTCTACAAGCGCTTGTTTCAAAGACGATTCCGATTCGCCCAATCCGGATGCCAACCATTTCATCAGCTCATAGCGCGTAATCGCCTTATCCGGTTCGAAGCCTTTCGGATAGTCGGCAGATTTAATAAAGCCGAGCGAGACTAGCTTCCGTACCGCTTCCTTCGACCAATGCTTGTCCGAGTCCGCGAAAGCCTCAGACACCGTATCAGGCTTCATCTTCGTCACGCGGCTCAACATCGAAGCCACTTCGGCGCGGGTGATCGTGTTCGACGGCCGGAACGTTCCGTCCGGATAGCCGTTAACGTATCCTTGCGCCACTGCCTGTTCGATCGTCGCCTTCGCCCAGTGCGAATCGTTAACGTCCTTGAACTTCACCGCCCCAACGGCTGCAATGGCACCGACAGGCATAATGCCCCCTATGCACGCCAATAGCAATATCATCATGAATACTCGTCTCATCATTGATCTCTCCTCTTATCGTTCAACTGGGTACCGATTAACCCGGAGATCGCTCGCCCGCCGCATCAAAAAAAGCACCAACAAACAAGGGTTCTCCTTGAATGCGCGGTGCTTCCGGCTTCGGGATCGTTTCGGTAAGTTCCATCATCTGTAAACAATATACCATTAAGATACATAATCTGACAACGATTTCTTGTACGATAGAGATCGCTATTGCGGTTAGCGTCGAAACGTAATACGATGAAAATAATGACAACTCGGCGCACTATCAACAATTGAACGAATAGATAGACAATATATTCGGAACAAGGGAGCACTCCCATGGCTAGAGTCCGTACCCGCAAGTTCGCTTCGCGCAATCGCGAGAAGCAGCCGACCGAGCAATCGCGCCAAGGCGGCAAAGACGAGAAAAAGTCCTCCGGCTTAGGCATGGCGTCGGCGATCTTCGGCATGCAGAAGGCGATCGGCAACCAAGCGACGCAGGAGAATATGGATAAGAAGAAGGACAAGGGCAAGATACCTCCCCCGCTCCCGGCTGCCCCCGTAATGACGCCGGACTTCGGCCTGTACATGTCTCCCTACTCTCAGGAGCGCGACACGCAAGCGGGCTACGGCACCTATCGGGCTATGATTAAAGAAACGCTAGCGGACAAAGAGAAAAACCGGGCGTCCGATGACGAGAGCGATGTCGATGCCGATTCGGACGCCGACTTCGAGGACGAAGGGGCAGAGACGGACTTCGAAGAATCCCCGGACGATCTGCTCGGGTACGCCGACCAAGAGCCGGAGATGGCGGAGATACAGTCTCGGATGGTCCAGGAGCGACGGGACAGCGTGCTCGCCGAGCTGAAGCAATCCGCGGAAGACGCCGAGCAGAACCGCAACCTGACGCCGACGGAAATCTCCAAGCAGCTCGAAGCGATGGAACGCGCGAAGTTCGCGCTGTCCGCGCCGGCGCAGTCGGATGCCGGCAAATGGAATATCGACGAATAACGAGAACGGGTGGGCAGCGTATTCCGCTGACCCACCCGTTCTTTGTCTTACTCCTTGCTCGCGGCCGCTTCGTCCAACCCGGCTTCCAGCGCCTCGAGCGCTTCCGCAGGCACGATCGTCGCGCCGTCCTCGAGCTTCTTGAACGCCCACCAGCGAACGCGCAGCGCCGCCGCTTCGGTCGGCTCCTTCAGCTTCATGCCGATCCGGAAGTTCCCCTTATCCGGGTCGACGACGGATCCGAACACGACGTTCGGCAGCTCGGCTTCGTACTCCGTTCCTTTGAACACCTCGGAGGAACCGTAGTACATTTTCGGCGATACGCCGGGTTGAGGAACCGAACCTTCCATCGGAAGCTCCTCCAGACCGACGACGATCGTCACTTGACCGGCTCCCAACCCGTGCACGATCGCGTCGGTGACGAAGTTCTTCTTCCCGCTGAAGAAGAACCGCATGCCCGGCTTGGCGTTGACGTCGAGCGGAACCTCGATCGTGCCCGTCGCCATCTCGTCCTTAATCGTCTGCGGCTTCGGAATGCCGAGCTTGAAGTCGAACGCGTTGCGGTCCGGATGATAGACGACGTCAAGCTCCGGCTGGCTGCCGTAAGCCAGATCGTACGCTTCGGACTCGGCGTAGAACTTGTTCGCCGACAATCCCTTGTCCGCTACAGTCAGCTTCTGAAGCAACGCGGAGTTCGGAATATATTCGCCGAACGGGACGCGCTCGATTTTCTCGATCATGTACGTCGGCCCGAGTTGTAGCAACCCGACCTTCGCCAAGCACACATGCTGGTCCGCATAGCCGTCGGCCGCCTGGTCGAGAGACCGCTCGTGCCAATCCTGCAGCAACCGGCTCATGACCGGCTGTTCGATAATGTCGGCCGTCTGCTTCACGGACACGTCGATCGGAATCCGGTTATCGCCGAGGTACAGCTCGATCGCGTCGCCAGGCACCGACAGCTTGGCCGACGTACCCGGCGCTTCCGCCGCTTTGAGGCTGTAGCTGTACCGGTATTCCGTCTCTTGGCCGTCGCCCGGATCCTCGAAGCGCACGAACGCTTCTTCCCGTCCGACCGGCTTCAGTCCGTCCGTCTCGTACGCGAACGACAGCGACACGCGCGGCGCTTGCAGCGTCTTCTCGACGACGAGCGTGACGTCGATAACGTCGCCGGGATTGACGTACTTGGGCATCCGCTGGGTAATGCGCACTTGAGAGTCGTGATACAGCGTCGTTACTTCCTCCATCAGCACCGTATGCTCTTGCGACATCGGCGCCGGCGCCTCTTCCTTGATGAACAGGCGGAAGCTCTCGAGATACCGGTTGTATTCGCTGACTTCTTCGGCGCGCACGGACGAATTGCCGACCGAATGAACCGGCTCGCGGCCTTTTTCGTCGTAGGCGACGTACAGGTACACGTTCTTCTTGTATTCGTTGTTCGTGAACCCGTCGATCATCGACAGCTTCAGCGTCACCGGGGCGGGAATAACGATCTCGCGGCCGATATAATCGATCGCGACGCCCATCTCCACCGTAATCGTCTTGTCGTCGACCGCGATGACCTGCATGCCGGCCACGACGCCGCTGCCGAACAATAGACGGTTCAACAGCCTCCGCTTGTCGTTGAAATACTTTTGCTCCGACTCGAAATCCCGTACCGTCAACAGCTTCCCGTAGAAATAGCGGTTCCTCTCGAACGGATACATTCTCGCTTTTTTCATCTGATCTCCTCCTCAGTCGGATCGTATTCGCTCCTGCCAAGTCCGCGCTGTCCCGGACCGTTACTCCATCTCCGAATCGATGCCGAGCCGCATATGCGCGTCCAGCCTGCCATCCATATCCATATCGACGATCAGCGTATCGTTAGGCATGCTGCGGTCCGCGTTGATCGTGAACAACGACGGTTCCGCGAGCACGGTGTTGATGCCAAGGTACGTATGTAGATCCAGGAACACCCATGGCTGAATCCAGACGATTCTCACTTCCGTAAAAGCAGGCTTATGCTCCTCCACGAGCCCCCTCAGCAGCACGCGCTCCTTGTCCGAACGGGCTTGACCGGGGTGCAGCAGCAACGTGAACGTATGCGGATCGTCGGTGTACAGCCGGTCCGTCAACTGCCTCAGCTCGGCGTGGTCGCGCATGTTCTTGAACTGGAACGGCTCCACGATGACCGGAGGCGTTCCCGTCAGCGTCTCGACGAGCAGCTCGATGCCTCTTCTCGTTCCCCGATAACGGTACATGTCGGGCGCCGCCCGCAGCAGCTTCCTTACCCAATCGTCGGTCCAGTGCTCGTCGCTCGCCAAGCCGATCCAGGAAGCGAGCCATCTGAGCCGGCTGCCGGACACGAGCTCGCGGTCGAAGCTTCTCGACATGCCGTCGATCGCCTCTTCGACGCTATCGAACAGCGTGCCGTACAGAGACAAATATCGTTCGAGGAAATCCCTGCTGCCCTCGTCTTCCCGATAGACGGCCGGCAAGTAATTCAGTAGCGTCTCTCTCGGATAGTAGACCCGAAGCCGGTCCAATCGAGGCGTACGGCGCTCGCTGCCTATCCATTCGATCTTCAGCCATAGGTACCGTCCTCGGGCCCCGAAGAACAGCGCGTCCACCGGATTGATGACCGGAGCGGACCAATGCGCCTTCAGCCCGTCCGCCCGTTCCTTCAAGCTCAGGTCTTCTCTGGCGAGCCATTCGTCCGCCATCCATGCGCTTCCTTGCGCGGTTACCCATTCCGAGTCGGAGCTGAAGTACGACACCCGCAGCTGCGTTCCGTCCGGAATATCCGCTTCGAGAGTGAACTTGTGCCAGATCGTCTCCGCCTCGCCGCTGTCGAACGCCCGGGACAGCCACAAGCCTTCCGGCGACCCGCCGTCGTCCCAGCCGCGCGTCTTCTCCTGCAGCTCGAGCACCGTTATCGTGCCGTTCTCCCGGCTTCGGACGTAGATGCGGTCTTTCGCGTCGATGAGCAAGCCGTCGGTTTTGCCTCGGAAGCCGGCTACCCGACCCTGTAGATCGCCTTCTTCGCCGAACTGCAGCAGGAAGCGATCGTCTTCGGCGCCTTCCTCCATTCCCCGCGTATCTCCGATGTAGATCCGGTTGTCCGAATCGACGCCGAGTCCGGCGAGCGGAAGGGAAGGAAGGACGAGCCGGTTCGCCAGACGGCCTCCGGGATCGAACGCGAACAGCGCTTGCCCGCCCGAATCGAGCGCGTAGAGGTGACCGCCGGTAGATGCGGCTAGGTAATAGTTGCCTCGCCACAATGCGGCATCTTCGGGAAGGGCGGCCGCGAACCGTTCGTCGGTCACGCTCGCCTCCAAGTTCCCGAATAGCGATAGGGTTACGATCGCCAGCTTCGCTTCGCCGTCCGGCGACCGCATATCCTTCTCGTCGGCCTCTTCCGGCGTAAGCACGTACAGATGGCGATCGTCCGCCGCGATGGCGAGCGGCCGAATCGGCACTTCGTCGATGAAGCCTCCCGTACGGCTCCATCTCAGCTGACCGTTCGCCAGGTCGATCGCCGACAGCATCGCCGTGCCCGTCGGGTCGGCAACGAACAGCGTGTCTCCCGAGACGGCCAACATCGCCGCGGGGCCGAACAAGCCATGCCCCGGCACGAACAACCGCTCGTGATGCTTGCTCCCTCGATCGTACGACCATAGATCTCCTTGATCGTCGAGCAAGATCCAGCGACCGATCGACTGGACGGCGAAGTCGGATATCGATCCGATGCCGTCCATCTCCCCGAGATGGACCGTCGCCGACACGCCGTACTTGGCGTCCGTGCGCAGCGATACGCCGCTCGCGACGTCCAGATTGCGACCGAAGCCTCGCTTCCTCCAATGCTCGGGCTGGCTAAGCGAATAATACGTATTCCCGTCCGTCAAGTCGTTCCTCCTCTCCCGCAACGTTGCGCGCGATACTTAGATTTGCGTCCGGCTAATCAATTGCACCTGATGCAAGCCGGATACGACGATGCCGTTCGGCGGAAGAACGATATCCCCCGCGGCGTTCTTGCTCGCGTGCCGCCCTTCCGCGTCCAGCCATAAGTCCTGGGCGTACGCGACGCCGTTCATTCGGCTGATCGCGCTGTAGATGTCGCCCTTCTGCACCGTGCGTCCGAACGGCCAGCCTTGCACGCCGCCCGGTCCGTCGATCGGCGACAGCAGTTGGTTCAGCGTCGCGACGATCCGATGAGCTTCTTCCATATAATGAGGCTCGACGACGACGGTCGCATGTACGGTCACTTGCACGTACTCCGGACCGATCACGTGGACTTCCGTCGTAATGAGCCGCCGGTCGTCGAGATGATTGGCCACCGTATCCAAGAAGCCTTTGCTTGGTATCGGCGCAGCGGCTAGCCCGTCGGGTACGACGACGACGGTTACCGCGCCGCGAGACGTGCCGCGGCCGGGCGCGTATTGCGGGATGACGTGCGTCCTCGCGATGCGCAGTCCCGGCGTCTCGCCGGCGATGCGCATGTAATCCTCGTTCGTCACCGCGGCGTATGGCGTCAGCCATAGATCCGCCGCTCGCCGAGTCGCGGTCTGCAGCGTCTCCGCTTCGGAGCCTCCCGAGCCGTAGCTCGCGTTCGTCACCGTCAAGCCGAGCGCCTCCTGCTCCGGCTGCGTCCACTTCGTCAGCAGATTCGGCTTAATGTTGCCTCTGCTGCCGCCGCCCGTCGCGCAGGCGAGGAGGAAGACGTTGTCGGTTACCGAACGGTCCGGAATCGCTCCGTTCTCGTCGTCTCCGAATCGGATCTCCATCTCCTCCGCGTCGAAGACGAAGTGCTTGTCGAGCGGGCCGGATCGGTCGAAGTGTTCGACTTCCGTCCAATCTTCGAATAGCGGCTCCTTGCCGCCGGTCGGGTCTTCGACGGCCACCTGCACGAGCAACTCGCCGTGAATCGGTCCGTCCAGCGCCGGAACCGGCAGCTTCGTTCGCGGCAACCCGCCGCTTCTACCTAGCGAATTGCCGGTCGCGAACGACTTCGTCATGCAGACGATCCGCACGTTGTTCTCCCCCGCGGGGATGACCGAGCCGTTCGTTCCGTCGCCGAACCGCACGGTCGTCTCGCCGGTGCGCGGATCTCCGCGTTCGACGCGGAATACCCGTTCGGACCGGCCGCACGAGGCCAGATCGTACGTCTCGCGCCATTCGCGCCAACGTCCTTCCGGGTTCTTGACTTGAACCCGCACTTGGCCGAAGTACGCGAGGAACCGGTCCAGCGCGATCCCGCAGCCCGGTTGCCCCGTTCCGTCATGTATCGAATATTCTCCGTGCGTGTTCCTCTGTATCGCCTTCACCGTATGGAGCAGAATCCGCTCGATACGCGGAGGCCTCTCGTATCCCGGTTGTTCCAGCGTGCAGCTGATCCAGTGACGAGGCCGGTCGCCCGCGGGATGGACGACGACGGGCAGCATCGGCGACGACAGAGCGAACTTGATCTCTCCGCTGTACGTCAGATGCAGCGTATCGTCCGAGACGAGCTCGAGCGGCAGCCACGCTTGCTCGCCGTTGTCGGCGACGCCGTAGTACTTCCAGGCGACGTTAGCGGAAGGCGTGACGCCGGAACGGTCTTCCGGCGGTTCTCCGTCCTTCAGGCGGACGTAGATCGAGACGGCTTCCCGTTGCGGCAGCTCGCGGTCGAACGCGATGTACAGCTTGCTGTCCGCGCGCGCGTTGCGGCCGAAGGCGTAGAACGCGACGTTGCCGTCGGCGTTGAACGCGCTCATGTCGCTCGATTCGCGCTCCGTGCGCGTGACGATCCGATCGATGGCCAGCGGAATGAACCGCGCGGGCTCCGTCGTCTCGAACGCTTGATCCTCCGCCTGCAGCTTCGTGCCGCCGGGTACGAGCACCTGCTCGAGCACGTTGCCGAACGTCGCGTCCGTCTCGGCGGAAGACGCTTCGTTCGGTGCGACGCCGAGCAGATCGAGGAACTTGCGGACGTTGCGCTCCGGCACCCTGCTGAGGTAGTACTGCTGCATTTCGCTTAACCACGCGAACAGCTCGAGGAACGTGACGCCGGGATCGTGGGCGTTCTCGTCCGTCCACTCCGGCAATTGCTGCGGGATGCCCTTGCGGGCTTCTTTCACCATGCTCTCGAACGTTCGGTCGTCCAGCGGCAACCTCGGCAGCATCCCGTATCCCTCCTTCTATCGACAATCGATCTATGATCCTAGCACGACGGTGACGCGATGCTTGCCTCCCGTCACGATTCCGTGAAGCACGCTCTTCATATCGTCGGACGCCATCTCGACCTGCGTCCCGTTCTCGATGCGCATGACGCTCAAATGCAACAGCTCCACCCGCCGAACGCCGCGGACGCCTTGCAGCAAGCCGTAGAACGCGGACGGATGCGCATACTCGCCGATGCTCCAGCCTTGCCCGTCCAGTTGGCCCGCTTGCGTGTCCAAGTAGCGATTAAGCACTTCGGTGCACGCCGCTTCGGCCGGCATAACGTCTTCCGGCGACTCGACGGATATCGTCGCGACGACGGATATTTCCAAGTACGCCGGCGCCATTACGTGCAGGCGGCCTCCGGCGGTCAGCAGATTCGGCACGCGGGCGAGCAGCTCGCGCGCCAGCCGCTTCCTCGTGCCGGCGAACCGGCTCGCGCCGTCCGTTCCGCCCGGCGGAAGCGCGACGATCGCGACCGATCCCGGTCGGGATCTTAGCTTCGCGTCCCGGTTCGGCAAGCACTTCACCTTGTCGATGCCGGGCTCCAGCTCCCTCACGATCCATTCCGCGTCAGCCGCGGACACCGCCCGCCCCCGATGCTTCAGCGCCTGAGGGCCTCTGACGAGAGCGCGCTCCAGCGGTTCCGCGTTGCCGCCGCCGGTCGCCGCCGCCGCGTTGACGACGCGCTCCACGAATGCGATCGCGCCCATGATACCGTTCAGCTCGCCGGCCGCAACGTTGCCGCGCGCACCTTCGGTAACCCGGTAATTCGCGCGGATCTTGTCCCCGCCGACGAGCGGAGGCGTCATGCCGCGCGCGCCGTCGCCGAACGCGATGACCCCGGAAGCCGCGTCGATCGTATAATGCCTGTCGTGCGTACCCGACGTCGTCAACGCCGGCACTTCCTGCCATAACGCCCATAACCGTTGAATTTGCCCGTCGCTGTCCCGATGCGCCTCGAAGCGGTCGGGATGCTCCTCGAGCAAGCGGTTAAGCTCGTGCTCGTCCACGCTGCCCGTTTCGTCCACCCAGATGTCTTGTCCGATAACCGGCGTGCTAGATAGGACGTAACCGTCGCCGCGCGGCTCCGGATATTCCTGACGAATCGATAGTTGTTGAACCGCCGTGACGGAATTGCGGCGAATCGCGTCTACGCCAGGCAGACTCGCGCCGGGAGCGCCGTAGCGGCCGTCGCGGTTCACCGCGCGAAGCCAGGCCCGTTCGAGTCCGAACAGCGAAGCCGGCGCCATGTTCGGCGGTCCGACGAATTGCAGCTCCCCGGAATCGGTGAACCCGCTCGTGCCGTCCGACGTTCGCAGCGTCTCCCAGCCCCATTGACCGCTCGTCGACCGGACGTAAGCTTCCCACTCTACCCAAGGCGGATCGCCGTCCGGCGGTTGCCTGCGGCCAAGCGTGAAATGAATGCGGATCGGTCCTTTAACGGGCGCCATATCGAAACCGAAGTAGACGGCCGGAGCCGGGCACGGAATCGGTTCGAACGGCTTGAACGTCTGTCCGACCTGGCGAACCATCGTGCCGACGTCGCGCCAATCGGCGTTATTGAACGCCTGCGCGCCGTCGGGCGACAATCGGACGTCCCCGGCATAGCGATAGGTGAACGAAGTGTCTTCCAGGAACGGGCTCATGTATTCGACGAGCGGATCCGTTACCGGATCGGTCTGCAGCACGCGCACCCGGATCCAACGGTCTTCCCGGCCGTTCACGTACGTCGCCGACAAATCCTCGGGACACGGAAAGTCCAGCTCGTAGCCCGCGCCGGCTTCCGGAACCCCTACGAACAGCTCCTCGTACTTCCCGCTCTCGGGAAGCTTCATCCAACCTTCGCCGTTCCAATATTCCCAGATCGTCTTGCGGATGAACAAGCGCTGCGGCGGCTTCTTATCGAAGTCGGCCTTGCGCATGACCATCCGCCAGCGGATCTCCGGATCCGGTCCCATCCGCAGCCCGTTCGGCACGCTCTTCGCCTTGAACGACAGCTTCAGGCGGCTGCCTCGCTTCGTGAACGCTTCCGCGCAGCCGATATAGAATACCGAATACGGCATGAAATGCTCGCCGAACGGATAATACCCGGCCTTGTCCAGCTCCATGTCGTTGAAGTACAGATCGGTCGGCCGTATGCCTCCGGGATCCGTCTTCCTGTCGTGCACCGCGTGCATCAGGATCCGATCCATCGGCGGCATCGCGCGCAGCGCTTCCAGCTTCCGTTCCGCGTCAAGCTCCGGCCGCAGCCGGCAGCGAATCCAGCGTCCTTCCGTTCCGTTCACGGCCGTTAGCAAGGCGGCGCCGGCGGATTGCTTGCGGAGCGCGAGCTCCGAGCCGTAAGCGGTCGCCTTCTCGAACGGCACCCATTGACCGGACTTGCCGAAGTACGACCATTCGAATACGCTCTCGCGGGCGAGCAGCGCGGCGACGTCGTTCTCCAAATACTGCTTGTCCGCGTTATGTACCTTCAGCGTCACGATAGCGGGGCGGTCCATCCAGAACAGCTCGTCGTGACGAATATAGAACGCATGCTCCTGCATGTTCGTCCCGTCGACGTCGAAGAGCGGCAGCTCGCCTACGGTTCCGGCCGCTAGGCCCGTCTCGTAGTCGGTCGCCGCATGCACGATCGCGTCCCGTTCCGGATGCACGTTGAACAGCTCCGTCAGCTTCGCGGGTGTCACGAGCAGCGCCGTTTCCGTCTCGAACGGCACGTCCTCTCCCCCGTCGTCCACCGCCGCCGTCAACTGCGTTCCGCCGGGTACGTACACGGGCTCCCGCACGCCTTCGTTCAGCTTGAACGTCACGCTCGCCCTCGCGGGACGCGCCGGCTGCAGCTTCACTCGAAGCAAGTCGAGGAACGCGATGAAGTTGTTCAGCGGCGCTTGGTTGAGCCGCTTCACGTTGTCGCCGAGCATCTGCGCCGCTAAGAAGAACAGCGCGGACCCCGCGTCCGGGTCTTCCGGCGAGAATCGCCACTCCGGCGTATAATGCGGCACCATCGCCTTCATCTGAGCGACGAGCGCGTCGAGGTCCCTATCGTCGAGCGCCGGGGCCAGACGCCCCGCTCCTTGCTGCCAAGCTCCAGTTCTCATAGCGATCGTCTCTCCCGCTTAATTCGTTCCTTCTTCCAGATAGAACGGATACACCTGGTTGAACAGGTTGTTCGTCGATCTCACGACGTAAGTGATGCTGATCAGCAGCCGTCCGGGCCTCGCCTCGTCGAGAGTCGCTTCGACTTCGACGTCCGTCACCCGGGGTTCCCACACGGTAAGCGCCTGCCGGATATCGGTCTCGAGCAGCCGCATCGTCGTCTCGTCCGTCGTGCCGAACACGAATTCGTTCAGCCCGCACCCGAAGTCCGGACGCATGACGCGCTCGCCTTTGGACGTCTTCAGAATGATGCCGATCGCCTCCGCGATGTCCTCTTCGCCTTCGGAGAGGAGGAACCGACCGGTCGCCCTGTCTACTTGCACCGGGAACTTCCACCCCCGGCCGAGGAATGATGCGCTCATCGTCCCGTACTCCTTCCGTCCGTCGTCAATTGATTTTGACCATTGCGCCTTTGAGCGTCAGGAGGCCGTCCGACTTGATTTCCACCGCGCCGCTGGCCGCCAGCGACAGCTTCGCCGTCGCTTCCACGCTGATCTGCGGCCCTTTGATCGTGACCGCCTTCGTCGCGTTGATCGTAATGTCGCCGGTCTGCGTGATTTCGATTTTGCTGGAGCCGCATTTGACCGTCACGTTGCCGCTCGAGCCTCCGGTCACCGACACCTCTTGGTTACCCGTCGACGTCAACATCTTGATCGTGTCCTTCTGGTCGTCGAACTCGATCTTATGCCCGTCCGGCGTCTTCAGCGTAATCTTAGCGGCGGAATCGTTATCGTCGAAAATCAGCTCGTGGCCCTTCTTCGTCTGGATCTTCCGAATCTTGTTCGTCTGCTCGTACGTCGGCGGCTTCTTCTGCGAATTCCACAGCGAGCCGATGACGAACGGCTGGTTCAGATGCCCGAGGTGGAACGCCACGAGCACTTCGTCCCCGACGTCAGGAATGAACATCGTGCCCATCGCGCTGCCGGTCATCATCGAAGCGATCGGCGCCCAGTCGGTCTCGTGCTCGTTCTCCCGGACCGGGAACTTCAGCTTCACCCGGCCGAGCTTCTCCGGGTCGTTGATGTTCGTGACGGTGGCGACCATCACGCCGTTAATCGTGCCGGCGCTGCCCGAGGAAGGGGAAGAATCCTGTCCCATGGGGAAAAAGCTAGACATCAGATCGCGTTCCCTTCTACGTTGAATGTCGTGAGAAACCCTCGATTGTCGATCGTGTGCACGACGCCGCTCAGCGCGAGCAGCTGGTTGAACTTCGGGCCGAGGCCTTCCAGCTTAATGTGACGTCCGGCGCGCATCTCGGGGATTCCGATGCACTCTCCCTCGCCGGTCACCAGATCCATCGCCCGTTCGTTCAGCATCGAATTCGCCAGCGTCTGCGCCTCGGCCTGCGTCGCCACGTCGCTGTACACCGTCTCGACGAGGTGGCTCGAGAGAGCGCCCATGATGTCCTTGCCCGTCTTGCCGTTCGTGCCGATAATGGCAACCGAATTCGACGCGGCTTGGAACGGCACGCGCGTCTTCGGATCGGTACCGCGCACGATGATCTGGCTCACTTGGTTCGAGATGTCCACGGTCGTATGATAGCTTCGCAGGTTTTTGCCGTACATGAGCGTGACGACGGCTGCCGCCGACGGGTTCGGTTTGCGGAAGTACAGCTTCTTCCCGATGACGAAAAACTCGTGGTTCGTCTCCTCGGCCAACGACTTCAAGAAGTGAAAATCGCTCGTCTTCAACTGCTCGATCGTCGGCTTCGGCGTGCCCGTGTCGTCGACGGCCATCTGCAAGCCGTACTTGCCGCCGATGATCTTGACGACGTCGCTTACCTTCTTGTTCAGCCACAGGTTGGACTTGACGCTTCTCATCATAAGGAAAGAGCGGTCCATGCCCTGCACGGAGACGGTCGGTAGGCCGTCCGCCGGGTAATCGAGCGATACGCTCGTGATGATGCCGTCGAATACCGTCTCCAGTTTGTCCGTATACCCCATCGTGATCGTGCACGTCTTGCCGACTTCGATGAGGGAACCGACCCACTTGAACTTGCGTTCCACGGCATCATAGGCGTTGTCCACGACGAATGTGAACGAATCCGCCCGCGCGTCCGTCGTCGTGTCCACCTTGACGGTGGATACGGCGATGTTCTGCAAGGTGAAGCTTTGACCGTCTATGCTAATATCGAACGCAGGCGAGAAAAAATCGCGGTACTTCGTCTCGAGCGCCTGCATCGTGTATGTCGTCGTATCGAATTTGATCGTTCCTGCCACGGCAGCCTCACTCCAGCCTTGGGATAGTCAGCTTGCGTCCGACGGGCAGCTTGCGCGGATTGTCGATCCCGTTCGCCTCGGCGATCGCCCGCCACTGGCCCGGGTCCTCGTATTCGGCCGTCGCGAGCATCCACAGCTGCTCGTCCTGTTTCAGCGTCGTCTGCTTCGTCCGGTCGGCGCTCTGGCGGGGCACGTTCTGGTACTGCTCGGTCATCGATTGCACGGCGCGGAACGTGACGTTCAGCGTCGCGCGCACCGGAATGCCGGTACCGAGGAACATCGTGAACCGCTGCTGCACCTTCTCGACGACCCCTTTGAAGTCGAGCGAGCCCCACACGAACCGGCATTTCGGCGGCGCGTGCAGGTCGTTGTCGACGTTGAGCAGCCCGGCGATCTTGGCCGTATGCGCGCGCACGTCGGTGCCCTTCTCGTACGTATCGAAGAACAGGTCCATCGTCAGCGTCGTCGCTTCGCCGCTCACGAACTGCGCGACGGGAGCCTGCAGCCCCGGTATCGTATGCCAGGAGAACGTATTGCCCGATTGCAGCACGTACTCGCTCGGATTGAACAGGACGTCGACCGTCTCTTGGCTATTGCTCTTGATGATGATGACTTTGGCTTTGGTGAGCGACATGTTCCGGGACCCTCCTCCTCAATTGCCGTTAAAATCCGCGTAGCCGTTGTTCGAACTTCATCTTCTTCATTAAAGCCGTATATACCCGGTCCGCCAGTTGATCGGGATGGAGCTGCGGCATCGATTCGATCGCCTTCTGCAGCTGCTTCGCGTCGATGCTCGGCGGCGCTTCCACCGTAACGGCGGCGGGCGCAGGTTCGGCCGGCGGAGGGGTTTGGGGCGTCGCTTGGCGACGCAGTTCCATCGCGGCCGGCGCGGGCGCGGCGCTCGCCTTCGCGCTAGTCCGGCCCGAGGCTTGCTGCTGTTGTTGGCGACGCAGCGTCGTCATCGGCGCCATCGGTTGCGCGACGTAAGATGTGTTCGCCTCATGACCTTGCAGCGAGTCCGACATTGCGCCCGTATCCGGATACAACAAAGTCGTCATCGGCGCGCGTTCTCGCATCAGGCTCGAGGCGAGTGAAGGCGATCGAGTGGCTCCCGCGGCGGTCATCGGGCCATTCGCGGTCGCAACGGAGCGCGGACTTAAGCGCTGGATCATCGACGCGTTGCGTGGTCCGGCTTCCGCGCGCCTGCGGGCGACAAGCGTCGCGCGCGTTCCCTGCAGCGTGCCGCCTTCGTCCCTCGCCGCGGATGGCAGGCTCTCCCTGGTTGGTCGAGCCGAAATGCGCGCTTGCGGCACGGATTGTCGTCGAGCTGCGCTTCCCGCGCTCGCGGGTTTGTTCGAACCTGCCGAATCGATCGGCCGATTGCGGAACGTGAACCGGATCGCCGGCGATTCGCCAGAGCGTTCGATCGGGCGGGCGCGCACGGGGAGTTCTTCGCTTGCCGCGAGCTCCTCCGTTCCGGCGCTCGGCCGGACCGCCGCCGTTTGCCCGGGCTGGCTCGTTGCCGGATCGGCGACTGCCCTTTCGGCTTCTTCGGCCTTGGCAGCCTCTCCCGGTTCGCGATGCATCAATTCGGGCATGCGAGCTTGCTTGCGCCGCGACAGCTTGGCTGAGGCGATCGTCTCGCCGGTGTCCGGCGCTAACGAGTTGGCGGCGTCAGGCGTTGTTATCGCGGCGTTCGTCGTATTCAAGGCGGGGGCGGCGTTATCGTTCGTCCCGCCGGCCGCGGCATGCATCATGTTCGAATCCGCGGCGGCCGATGCCTGAGCGTCGGCTCCGGGTGCGGTTCGTCCCGTTGCTTGACCGGCGACGTTCGTGAAACGCGTCTCTGCGCCGGGGCCGGCTGCATTCGTATGGCGTGCCGATGCTGCTCCGGCGCCGGAAACGGAAACGGCGGCGTTGTTGCGTTGATTGCGCAACGTCGTCGAAGCGGCGTTCGATGCCGAGCTTCGAGCAGGAGGCGACGCGCTCGGATCAGCGGTTGCCGCATTCGGTTGTCGTCCGGCTGACGCGGATGCAAGGCCGTTGTTATTCCGCTGCGCCCGATGAGCGGCGGCCAGCCACCGCTTGGAAGCGTGCACGATCGTGCCCGCGGGCGTCGCTCTAGGCGGCGTCTTGACGGTGCCGCCCGTCACGCTGCGACGTACGACCGTTCGCGCGGAGATCGGCATGCGGACGGCGCTCGGCGAGGAAGCCGAATCGCCGACGTTTAATGCGCCAATCTTAACCGCTTCCTTCCGTAAGCCGGCCTCGTTCACCGCATCCGCAACGGTCTGCGAGTTCCGCGAGTTCTGCGAACGCGGGTTGTTCGGAGCGTTGGCGGCGTTCGGCGAAAGCCCGAAGTCCGTTCCGTTCGCCGAACGGTTGCCCGATGCGTTCGGAGCGTTCGAGACAGGCGTGCCCGCCGAATCCCGCAAGCTTGGGGTGCGCGCTGTCTCCGCAAGGTTAAGCATCGCGTTGCCCGTTGCCGAGGGAGCCGTTGATTGCGAGGGCGTATCGCCCCTCAATGGTGCGCGCTTCGCGGTCGCGAAAGTGTCCGTGCTAGACGCGAGTTTTCTTAGAATAAGTCTGGATGCGGAAGGCGACTCCATCGATCGCGATGCCGGGTCGGCTCGTCCCCGCAGGAACAGAGTAGCGCCCAGACGCTCCGCTTTCGCCGATAACAAGCGAACCGTTATCCCATCCGTACCGACCACGCGCAATCGAATCGGCAGCGATGCCGATAATGGCGGTAATCCCCCGGATGTCGTTACGGTCACCTCATCGGTCGTCGGCTCGTCTCCGAGCAGATTCCGGTCAAGCTCAAGCCTGTCGATCGGCTTGCCTCTGCCCGCCCCATCCCGTTGCGAGGACTGAGCATCCGCTTTGGATGGTCTTTGCGTATCGCCCGAGATCGCCGTCGCTTCGGAAGTCGTCCCCCTGTCGGCGACATTCGCCTGCCGCTCTTGCCGTTCCTGTCTTTCCTCGGCGATGCGACGAATTTCTCTCGACGCAGCTCCCTCGCCGTTAGGCGACGATGCCTCTCGCGCTCGTTCCGCGGAATCGCGTCTGGCGACCTCTCGTACCGTCTCGCTGCCGCGAGACTCGATATACCTGTCGGCGAATCGTTGCTGCGTCGCAAGCTTCCAGACGACGTTCGGCATAGGCGCGAGCCGATCCTGCGGCTTCAACCGTTCCGCCCTGCTCCGGTTGATCATAACGACGGCGCTCCAAGGCCTCGATGCGCCGTTGCGCTGAGAGATGCGAATACGCTGTTGCGCGGCGTTCGCGGATTTTTGCTTATATGTAGGAGGTTCGATTGAACCTTTTCTAGCGTTGATCATGTTACGGCTCTGTCGCGCTGCCTGCGATTGCCGTCTAGGCGACGTTCCGTCCGTTCCAAGAGGCGAACCTGCCATCGCGGTATCCTCGCCCGTCGGACTTTCGTCGGTAAGATGCGTCGCCTCTTCCAACAAGCGGAATGCGAGTTCTCTTGCCGTCGACTGTTCGTTGAAAATCCGGCTAATCCGTTCCCGGCGTTCCGCCGGCTTCAGAGCTTTCCGGCTTGACTTGTTCTCGTTACGAGCGGATTCAATCATTCTCGTTAATCGGTCCGCCAAGCGCGCTTGCGCGAAGGGCGTCTTCTCGCGATCGACGGCGCGTTGTCTCGTATTCGGCGACTTCTCCCGCTCTACGATACGTTCTCGTACGACCGGCTTATCCCGTTCGACGATACGCTCTCTTACAACCGGAGATTTCTCTCTCTCTAAGATTCTGTCCCGGACGACTTGCTTCTCTTGCTCTACGATTCTGTCCCGGACGACTTGCTTCTCTTGCTCTACGATGCGCTCCCGCACGACCGGTTTGTCCCGTTCGACGATGCGTTCGCGTACGACCGGCTTCTCGCGCTCCGCCCGTTCCCGTTGAACGTCCGGTATGTTCGCGGGATTGTCCTTCACGACGACTCGCTCGCGGATGATCTTCGTCTCTTGCACCTTTACGATCGGAGCCGGCTGCGGCATGTTCACTTGCACCCGTACGATCGTCGTCGGCTTCTCGCGCTGCGATTTCTTCTTATCGGCCGATGCCGTTCGATAGACTAAGGAGGTTCGGTTCTTTTGCGCGCCGCGTT
Source organism: Cohnella sp. GCM10027633 (assembly GCF_042675445.1). NCBI lineage: Bacteria > Bacillati > Bacillota > Bacilli > Caryophanales > Paenibacillaceae > Cohnella > Cohnella sp. GCM10027633. The sequence continues at coordinate 45,976 of NZ_JBHTGV010000012.1, forward strand.
TCATCGCTCCGTATTTGCCGGCAATGTCCGACGAGAACGTCTTTGGAACGACGATCGCTCGCGATCCGTTCGTTTCGAACGTCGACTGAAGCTTCCGCATGCGCAACCCCTCCTTTTATCGTCGGAATGACTGTTTCATATTGCCGCGATCGGTGTAATGACTATTAGGGCTTATAGATCGCCTTAATGCCGTTGTGCACGAGCTCCACCGCTTCGACGGCGACGTCGCTCGCGGCGGCGTTCAGCGAAGGCCCGGACCATTTCACCGGATAAGCCTCGAAGAAGTTCCACCGCAACAGCTCGGTACCGTCTTGCTTGTACAGAATGATCGAACCGCTCTTGCGCGTGACGCGTCCCTGCGAAGCCGAGTCGTACCACGACCACAGCTCTTGCGAAGACGAGATGCCTCTGCGCAGCACGATCGGAGGCGTACGCACGCCCTTCGGCAGCCGGTGCACGTATCCGTTCACGCCGCCTTCGCGATATTCTTCGAACTCCGTCTGGGATTCCAGCCCGATGACCTCGGAGAATCCCGCGACCAGCATGCCGTCCAGCTCTACCGCGAAGCGGTAAGCGCCGATGATTGCCGCCACCTATCGTCACCTCTTCCCGAACACGTCGAACACGTTGGCTTTGCTATCCGGCTCGTCGTTCAGCTTTTTGTTGATTTTCGATATTTCGTCGCACCACCTGCGCCGCTCGCGGTGGTCCATGTTCATGACGTCGTCATGGGCCCAATGAAAATAATAAGAAATGAAGCCGACTTCCTCGTAGATCCGGTCTGCCGGGTATCCTACGAGAGGCCCTCCGTTACGGATAAAAAATCGACTTCTACCTCGTACTCGTGATCGCATTTCGGACAGGACGTTTGCAATCTCGGCGGGTCCATGTCGTTAATGTGGCGGTACAGATTTTGCAGGTATGCGAGATCCGCGGTAAACAGCTTCTCGATCGTCTTCGTATCGAGATGCTTCAAATCTCCGAGCTTCGTCACGACGCGGGCCAGCAAGATGACCGTCAAATAGCCGGGGTTCTGCTGCACGCGCGGGTCTTTCATCGGAAGAATCTCGTCGGCCGCGGTAGCCAATCGCATGACGCCGCGCTTATGGAGATTGCCGTGATCGTCCACGAAGCCGCGGGGAAGTTCAAATTCATATTCGGTTTCGAACGCCATCGTGCGTATTCCTCGCTTCCGTAATTCTGTTTATAAACACAGAAAACAAGAGAGAGGGCCTCCCTTGTTTTCTGCATGAAACTGTAAATAGATAACGCCTTGCTCTTACGAAATCTTACGCCGTGCGCAACATGCCTTCGTGCGCGAGCTCGAGCAGCTCGATCGCGACTTCCGCGCCGGAGCCGTTGAAGCTCGGTGCAGTGTAACGCGTCGGCCAAGCTTCGATGACTTGCCACGTCGCGACGTCGCCGCCTTCTTCGTCGATGGCGATGATCGTAACCGTCTTGCGTTCGATCGTGCCCTCGAGGCACTCTTGAACCCACTCCCACAGCTCCATCGATTCCGTTGCGCCCCATTTGAGCGTGATGTTGCTGTAGCGGGCCAAGCCCGGCATTTTGCGAGGCGTGATGACGTCGTCGCCGTTACGGTATTGAACGACGTCGAACGATGCGTCGAATCCGGTTACTTCGCTGAAACCGGCTTGCTGAAGCCCTTCGATCTCGACGCGGTATCTAAAATTGCGGTATGGATCATTGCGTTCGCCTGCCATTGATATCCCCTTCCGATCCTATGGTTAGGCCCGCTGCGCGGGCGCCTGTTCAAAGCCGCTGCTGTTGCAGGTCGCGATCACGATTACGCTCGGCACCTCGCTTATCGCGAGGCGCTGCGTACATGACCTCCGTCACCTTATGCCCCGTCGCCCGTCTTCTGCGTGAAGCGGAATACGACGAACTCGGCCGGTTTAACCGGCGCGACGCCGATGACGCAGATGAGACGGCCGTTGTCGATGTCGTCCTGCGACATCGTGGAGCGCCCGATATCGATATAGAACGCTTCGGAAGCGCTCGAACCCATCAGTGCGCCGCCGCGCCATACGCGCGTAAGGAACGCGTCGATCGTCCGTTGCACGCGAGCCCACAGCTGCTCGTTGTTCGGTTCGAAGACGACCCAGTTCGTGCCGGCTTTGATGGACTCTTCCAGGAAGATGAACAGACGGCGAACGTTGACGTATTTCCACAGCGTGTTGGAGCTTGCCGTTCTGGCGCCCCATACGCGGATGCCTTGTCCCGTGAAGGAGCGGATCAGGTTCACGCCGATCGGGTTAAGAATGTCCTGCTCGCCTTTGTTGTATTGCACGTCGAGGCCGACGACGCCGCGCAGCACTTCGTTGGCCGGAGCCTTCTGCACGCCTCTCGTCGTATCGGAACGGGAGTAGATGCCCGCGATCGTGCCCGACGGAGGAACGAAAATGTTGCGTTTGTCCAGCGGATCGAATACCGACAGCCACGGATTGTACAGCGCGCAGTAGCTCGAATCGAACAGGTTGCGGTGGGTGATGACGTCCGCGACCTTCGTCTTCTCGCGAGGGATATCGAGAATCGCGAAGCGGCTTCTCAGGTTCTCGCAATGCGCCACGAGGGACAATTGAACGTTCGGATCCGTAACGCCCGGAATCGCCATCAGGCTGACGACGTCGTTATCGATGAACGCTTGGATGCCGGTACGGCGTCCAGGGCCGCGGTCTTCGCCGATGAAGTCGGAAGGCGAGATGCCGGATACGGCGCCGTCGCTGCCGCCCGCGAGGACGAACTCCAGCTTGCCGGATGCGCCAAGGCCCGTAACCGTATCGAACGGCGCTACCGCTTCGGTAGATACCGTCCGCGCGGCGATCGTGACGAGGTTCGAACGGCCGGCTACTTTATCCACGAAGCTTGGAGCTTCCGGATTCAGGCTTACCTTCTCGAACGTCTCCACTTCGTCGCCGTAAACGACGTTCAGCGTGAACTCGGAAGTCGAGAGCACTTTCGTAGGCAACAGAGCGTTGTCCACGACGTCGCCGGACAGCTCGTCCGCCAGCTCGATCTCGTTGTCTTGCACGGTGACGACGCGGTTGTACTGCACTTCGTCGCCGGCGTTGAACGCCACGACGTCGCCGGCGAAGAATCCGCCCGCGTTCTTGACGCGGTACCGTTTGCCGTTAGCCGCGTAGATCTGCGTCTTCGCCTTGCTGGCTTCCGTCGCGATGACTTTGATCAAGTTACCCCAAGTACCCGGGTTCTTGGCGACGATGGATAGCGCGGACGCTTCCCCGTCTTCGTTGGACGCGGCTTTGGCGTCAGACGGAGCGACGCGCATGACGTAACAGCGCGAACCGCCGTTCGTGAAGAACTGGTCTACCGCATACGCCAAAAAACGATATCCGCCATAAGCGCTCTCGGACAAATACGTACCGAAGTTGCGCTGGAAATCGGCCGGACTGGTGATCAGAAGCGGCAGTCCTTCGACGGCGCCTCTTTGAGCAAGGCCGATGAACCCCGCCGTGCTCGTGCTCACCCCTTCTAGCGGCTTCGAGCCGCTCTCGAACTCTTCCACGTATACCCCAGGCGACAAATACTCTGCCATGTTTCCCGGCTCCCCCTATGTACGTTCTAGAATGTATGCAACGCTTGTTGTTCGCAGGTCGGGCTTGCCAGTTCCTCCTCTCTGGAATGAACTTTATAATTTAGCCGGCCGAATGCGGCATGCCGCTCTAACCGACGTCACGCACCATGTTCAAATTCGCACGTCGGGAGCCCGCCGGATCTCTCCGCCGCCTCCCGACAGTCTCGCCGCCGTCTTCCGGTCTCCCGATCTTACTTCGACGACGGTCTGGAACTCCGTCGGAAGAATGCCCCGGAACGGAACGGTGACCGTCCCGTCCGCTTCGCTTCGGGTGACGGACGCGAGCAGCAGCCGCTCTCCGCGCGGCCATGTCCGGCCGAGCGGCGATGACAGCGCGACTACTTCTCCGCCGGCGGTATCGGCGAACGCCGATACGCTCGACCAGTCCGCGGCGCCGTCTTTCGCGCGCAGGACGAACGAGTCGCCCGGCAACAGCTTGATCGTCGCCGGCGAAACGCGCACTTCCGGCGCGCCGCTAACGGCCTGATCGTCGGCGATGCGTCCGCAGATCGCTCGGTCGTCGTCGACGTAGGCGCGCACTTCGGCGTCCTTGACCGGCCTCCCGGTCGCTTCGTCGACGATCCGGAAGCGCAGCCCTGCGGCGCCAGCGGGAACCGATCGGACCTTGCTCGGCATCAATCCGGCGGTCAGAATCGGAACCCCGTCCCGCAGCTCTATCTCCCGTTCGTAATCGAGATAATCGGGAGAAGAGACGGTTACCATGCACCGGTCGTACGCGTAGTCGAGGAAAGCATAGCTTCCGTCGCTCGTGCGAAGCGGCGCGCGGTTGTGGCCGCGAATGCCGACGCGGATCGATGCCGGCGCAGGCTCCTTGCCCGTCCACAGGTCTACGGCTCTTACGACGAGCGCGCACCGGTTCACGAACGTTGTCGTCTCGTTCCCCATCAACCGCCCCCGCCTTTGTCCTGCAGCGTGATCCGTCTCTCGATGACGCGCGGCCCGGGTTTAACTCGGTTCGATTCCAGCATCACCGGTCCGACCCGATACATCATGGACAGCTTGTACGGCGTGTCGCCGAACTGCCACGCTTGGGCGAGCTGATCCGACGAGTAGCTCTCCGACGCAATTCGCAGGTCCTCTTGATTATCGGCGAGCGTGCCTTCCAGATAGGCCCCCCGAAGCAAGGCGTTGTCGTACAGCACCTGCATCGTCCGGCCCAGGATCCGGTGCTCGTCCAACGCGCGGGATAGGACGTCCGCCGAGGAATGCGCCGTTATCAAGTAGTGCAAGTCGACCGCGAGCGGCGGGAACTTGAGCACTCCGCCCTGAGCGATCAGATCGTTCCGCCTGGACTCCCCGTTCTCCCTTACGCTGAACAGATAGAGCGACAGGGCGAGGTCGCCTTTGTCGACGGGGGACGCGATGCCGATGAGTTCGGGTCTGGGTACCGGGTCGGGACATAATTGCTCTCGCAACAGCTTCAGCAAGCTGGCGCCGGTATCCGCGATGACCGTATAGCCTCCGATGTCGACCCCTCCTCCGCAACAATCGTCATAATTCGATAGGAAGCATGATAATCCACGCTTCTTCTATTATAACTACCATTATTCGCCTTGACTACGAGATTGTTCGTTTTACTCCACGAAATATGGAAAAAAAGATTCTTTAACCAAAATTTTCCCCATCTTCCGAAGCTCTTGCCGCGCCGCCTTCACGAAATGCGTCATTCCGATCGCCGTTCCGTCCGCCGACGCGAGGAACGCCGACGCGAGAACGATGTTCTTCAGGTAGCCGCCGGACACCTCGAGCCGTTCGGCCAGGAAGCGCATGTCGAGATCTCCCGACAACGGCGCAGCCGCCGGCAAATGGTTTCGCAAGATGCGCTCCCTCTCCTCGATGCCTGGGAACGGGAACTGGATAATGAACGTCATCCGCCGGATGAGCGCTTCATCCATGTTGTTGATCAAGTTCGTCGCCAGAATGGCGACGCCGTCGTACGCCTCGATCCGCTGCAGCAAATACGCCGCTTCCATGTTGGCGTACTTGTCGTGCGCGTCCTTCACTTCTGTCCGCTTGCCGAACAGCGCGTCCCCTTCGTCGAAGAACAGGATCGCCCCGCTGTTCTCCGCCTCCGCGAACAGCTCGCTGAGCCGCTGCTCCGTCTCTCCGATATACTTGCTCACGATGCGCGACAGGTCGATGCGGTACAGCTCCAGGCCGAGCTCACCCGCGATGATCTCCGCCGCCATCGTCTTGCCCGTCCCCGGAGGGCCGGCCAACAGCAGGCTAAGCCCTTTGCCGTACGGCAGCTTGCGGCCGAACTCCCACCGCTCGAACACCGTCTCGCGGTTGAGGAACCGGTTGCAGGCTTCCCTGATCAACGCCAACGGCTCAGGCGGTAGAATCAGATCGCCGAGCTTGCGAGCGGCTTTGATCGGATCGGCCAACTGGGCTAGACGGTGGCGGTATTGCATGCGGGAAGCGTCGTCCAGCTCCTCCTGCGAAGGAGCGTCCGCGCCCCTTCCCGCGGCGAGCGCCAACGCCTGCCGCCACGCCTGCGCGATCTGGCCGGGCGTGAACTTGTACTTCTCCGCGAGCGACTTCAGCAGCTCGCCGGAAGCTTCCGCCCATTCCTCGCGTTCGGAAGCTTCCGCCCGCCAGAAGATGTCGCGCACCGAAGCGCCCGGAGGCTCGACCGATCCCTCGTACCGGACGCAGCCCGGCAGGGACGGCAGCTCCGCAGGCTGCCGCTTCGCGATCGACGTCCAGCAAGCGAGCGGCCGCGATGCGAACCTCGCGTACGTCGCGAAAGCTGCCCGCCAACCCTCCTCGTGCCTCGGCGCCGTGCCCGGCGCGTGCCCCATCGATTCGGACGCGCACAGCGCCGCGTCCGTCATGACGGCCTCTCGCGCCGCCGCGAATAACAATTCCGCCGCTCGGACGGAATCCGAGGGCAGCCTATCGGCATGCACGACGAGCAGCCGTTGACGCCGGGCCGAAGCGAGTCGCCACAGGCGAAGCTTCTTGCCGATGCCCGGCTGTCCCCACAGATGGACGAACGGGACGGAATCTCCCAACACGTCCGAATCTCGCAAGCCGGCAAGCGCCGCCGTCGCCCGGTCGTCCGCCGGGACCGGCGGCAGCTTGTCCACCCAGGCCGGGGCGAACGCTTCGGCCACGTCCGCCAGCCTGCCGTCCGCCTGCTCCGAGCCGAGCAGGAAGCTGACCGTCCGGAGATCCAGCCGAAGCGCCGAAGTCAGTCCGGCCCGGCCCGTATCGGCGAACGGCTTCGCGTCGTCCTTCTCCAGCAGCAGCGAGCGGAACGCCGAGTTGCCGCTAAGCGCCGCGCGGGCGGAGGCCGCCTCGGCCGGGGAGTCGCATAGGAGGCGCAGCGCGATGTCCAGCGTCGGCGCCTTGTTCGTGACGTCGTCGTTCAAGTAGGCGTACCACTTCTCGTATTTGCGATGTATCTCGGGCGCGACGCAGAGCACGAGGCACCGCCTCTCCCAGACCGTGAGGCGAAGCGACCGACAGAGCCGCACGATCGGCAGGTCGAGCCCTTCGTTCCATGAAGCGGTCGCGCGTTCGGCGATCTTCCGCTCCGTATCCCGTCTGCGCTTCGCGTACTTCTCCCATTCGTCTCCCCGATCCTCGGGGACATCCGCCAGCTCCGCCGCCGTCACCACGAGACCTCTCATTCCCGTCTGCGCGAGCGGGTCGGCGTCCGGCTTGCCGCCCCCGATTACCATGAGCGCCTCGAGACCGGCGTCCAGCCATTCAAGCTCCGCGTCGAGATGTTCGCGGCCGTCGCGAAATGCCGTCGTCATGTCCATGCTCTCCTTCGCAATCGGTCAATCCAGCCGAAGTCCGTAGATCAACCGGTCTTCGCCCTCGTAATAATAGTCCGGGCACGTCCCGTACAGCCGAAACCCGTGCTTCGCGAACAACCTGCGAATCGAGGCGTATTCGGGCAGGCTGCACGTGAACGTCATCACGTATCTCGCGCCTTCGGAGCGCAGCGTCGACAGCATCTCCGAGATGAGCGCCGTCGCGACGCCCGACTTGCGGTAAGCGCGATGAACGACGATATAATCCCAGCTATAACCGCCGGTTCGCTGCTCGTTCTCCGCGACGCAATTGATAGCGATCACGCGCCCTTCTTCGTCGCGGACGTGCCAGAGGACGAGTTCCCCCCGCAGCGCCCGATAAGGCAAGCTTCGGAAATGCTCCACCTCGCCCGGCGTATGCCGGTTATCGTCGAACGAGTCTTGCGAGAACAGAAACTCGACGATCCGGCTCGCCTCTTCTTCGCTGTTCACGCGTTCCACCGTATAGGCATCCGTGTCCGTAATTCGCATCTCGCACCTCCTCCAAGCCGTTCAAGCCGATGTTCGTTACATCGCCAGCGTTCCGTTCCAACCCGCTTGCGAGCCCTTCTGGTAGTATTCGTCGCATAAGTAGAAGTAGAGCTTCGCCGCCTTGTCGAGACGATTGAGCTTGATAACCTCGACGAACGTCTCCCTCGCGTCGAAGAATCTTCCTTCCTGGCAGAGCAGGAGCCCCCGCTCGAACAGCGCTTTGGTCCGGTCTTTCGCCAGGCGTACCGTGTCCGGATCGCCTTCGTACACGTCGATCAGCTCGACGGCCTCGCCATGGCCTTCCGGCGTGATCCGTCCGAGCGAGCGGTGGCGGAACCGTTCCGGCTCGCGCAATTGCTCGAAGAACGTCTTCGTGACGAGCACGGTGCTGCCGAGCTCCGCGGACAGCTTCTCGAGCAGCGCGGTCAGATGAACGTCGTCGGAGATGACGTTGCCTTCCCAGCGGCGTTCTTCCCCGATGATGCCGAGCATGAGCGGCCCTTTGTGGATCGCGATGCCGATGTCGACCGGTTCGTACCCGGCTTTGCGGCGGTCTTCGTTATATCGCCCGAGCTCCCTGCGGATCGTGACCGCCGATTGCAGCGCCTGCTCCGCGTATCCCGGATACAGCGCCATGAACCCCGCGCCGAGATACTTGCTGATGAGCCCGTCTTCTTCGCGTACGATCGGTCCGAACCGGCGCAGGAACGAATTCATGAAGTCGAAGTTGTCCTTCGGCGACAACGTCTGCGCGTAACGGTGGAAATCTCTTAGATTCGCGACCATGACGGCCATGTTCTGCTGCACCTGATCGCCTAGGCGAATGTCCAGGATGCCCTTCTTCCCGAGCGATTTGAAGATTTGCTGCGGCACGAACCGGAACGAAGCTTCCGAGAACTGCGTGATGTCGGCGATATATTGGCGGATGTAGCGGGCCATCCGGTTGAATTGCTCGCCCAAGTCGCCGACTTCGTCGCGGCTTCTCAGCTTCACTTCCGTATCCCAGTTGCCGTCGGCCATCGCCATGACGCTCCGTTGCAATTTGCGCAGGGAGGACAACAGCAGGAACGTGACGAGTAAAATGACGAACAGAAGCACCGACGTAATAATGACGATGTTCTGCACGATATTCGTATAAATTTTGCGGTTCGCCTGATCGAGAACGCTCATGTCCCGGCCCGTCTCGTAAATGCCGACGACCTGTCCCGAATTGTCGTACACCGGGCCGATCGCGTACAGCCACTTGCCGTTGGCGTCTTCCCATTGCCCGGATCTCACCATGCCGTCCTTCCGGACCGCCTCGTTCTCTTCGTTCGTCTCGAACGGCTTGAACATGTTGACGCCGTCGTCGTCGTCCATGATGATGTTCAGTTGGTCGCCTTCGTACTTGTACAGCGTGCTGTACAAGCCTTGCCGGTCGTTCGCGTACTCGCCTTCGAACAAGAAGTTCATCTTCGCGCGAATCGCGTTGTAATCGTCGTTCCGGAAATCCTGCGGCGATTGGATGCGTCCCAACGCGTCGCCGTCGATCAGGTTCTGGCCGTTGCGCGCGAGCAGCGACAGCTCCCGTTGCATCTCTTGCTCCATGCGCGCCGAGAAACTGTCGTAGATGAAGTTCGCGAGCAGGAACATGCACGCGACGATGACGGGCGCCGTCACGACGATCATTTTGAAGAAGAGCGACATCTTGCGCTTAAGCGTGTGGATATAGACGGCGCGGAGGCTGTACAGAACGAGGATCGCCGCGGCGACCAACACCGCCCACCTCAGCCAATCCGCCGTCTTCTCGTCTCCGGCGTATTCCGCCTGCGCCCACGCCCCGGACAGCTTCGCGTCCGCGTCGAACCGGAGCACCCGGTCGCTGAGCGCGGCGATGAAGCCGCCGTCGGACGTCGACGCGACGTCCATCAGCTCGTAGCCTTCCGCTCCCGGCGCGGAACGTTCCAGATCCTCGCTCGCCGCCAGCACGCGAATGCCGTCCGCCCGCCCCGGCTCCAGCACGGTGACCGCGTTAAGGGACCGGTCGACGAACGTCAGATGGCCTTCTTGCCCGAGCGACAGCCGCTCGGGGAAGTTTTTGCGGGTGCGTTCCATGTTCTCCAGCGGATAGACGAGCTTGCTCTCTCCGGCGGCGGACACTTGGAAGACCGCGCCCTTCTTGGTCGAATAGTAGATTTGGCCCGGGCTCGTCCCGACGATCTCGGACATGTACCGGTTCTTAGGCAGCAAGAACGAGAACTGCTCTTGCGGCTGTCCGCCCGCGAGCGAGATTCGCATGAGCGACACTTTGTCCGCTTCCGCGACGAAGAAGTACAGGTCGTTATGCAGCACGCGGAGCGCCTTCAGCTGTCCGATACGCTTGCCGCTGCCGTCGCCCTCCCAGTCGTACAGTACGGCCCGGTGTTTCCCGGCCGCGTCGTAACGGACGATCTGCTCCCGTAGCACGTATAACCCGTAGTCGTCCAGCACCGTATCGATCGCGTACACGTTCCCGGCGCCGTCCGTAACGACTTCCGTGAAGTCCCGGCGCTGCCCGGATTCCGAGGACGATCTGCCTATGTTCGCCTGCAGCACGCCGTCCGGGGACAGCTTGAGGATCCGTTGCTTGGAATCGCTAATGGCAACGAGCGACGCGTCCGGGCTTTCCCCGGCGCGGGATAAGTTCTGCAGCGCGAAGCTGTCCGTCCACGGCGCGGTCGACAAGCCGTGCGCGGAATCGATCCGGTAGAGCGAGAGCGCGGAGAGCGCCAAGGCGAACAGCAATAGTATAGGAGCGAGCTTTTTCATAGAATCGGATGTCCACATCCCTTGTTCGACGATAATTGCAGAGAATCTTCCGCATGCTAGTTACTACCATGGTACTATATGTCACGTTTTTTTACACTCTATTTTCTATTATAAAATGACATTATTCGTACGATGTTGTAGTATAGAGGAAGATTGTGTCACGTCGAAGACACGGCTTAGGAGCCGTGCGAGAGGAGTTGCCATGGGACAGCTCGTATGCGGCGGAGCGGCGCTTCAATGCTCGTTCGGCCTTGCTCCCGGAATGCTTAACGTATTGCCGGTCAACCGGACGTTGACGGCCATGCCGATCGCCAACATCATGGATAACAAGCCGTTCGTCAATATTGCGCCTTTCGGTATGTGTCAGTCGATGGCGAATCCGGCCGTCGCCTCCGCGACAGCCGCGGCGTTAGGCGTCTTGACGCCGATGCCTTGCACCCCGGTAACCGCGGCCCCTTGGGCGCCGGGCTCGCCGACCGTGCTCGTCGCGAACATGCCCGCGCTCAACAACTCTTCCAAGTGCATGTGCAACTTCGGCGGCGTCATACAGATCGTCAATCCTGGCCAAGTCACGATACAGGTGCCCTAATGATCGAATCCATCGTCAAACCGTTTATTAAACCGATCCAAAAACGGATCTTAATGCCTCTGAAGAAAGCCAAGACGCTGCCGAAACTCATTCTCAAATGGCTCGTCAAGTGGATGAAGACGATTCTCGGGGGACGCCTTCGCTCGCTCAACGACTATTGGCGCTTCGGTACCGTCTACATCGCCAAGAAGATGTTCGTCTTCGTGCTGCTCATCTCCCTCGTTCTCGTCTTCTTCATCTTCATTAAGCCGCCGAAGTTCGTCGACAAGTGGTTCGCGAAGACGCCGAAGATCGAAGCTTCCGCCGCGCTGGCGCAAGGGCTGTCCGGACCGGCCGTCATCCTCGACGAGCAAGGCAACAAGCTGTACGAGGGTCCGCTCGAAGCCGGCCAATTCTCCGGCTCCGGCAAGCTGTTCGCGCCGGACGGCTCGCTCGTCTACGTCGGCGATTTCGCCAAAGGGCTGAAGAACGGCAAAGGCGAGCTATATGGAGCCGACGGCAAGCTGCTGTACCGCGGCGACTTCGTCGACGACCAATATTCCGGGGCCGGCACCCTATTCGCTCCGGACGGAAGCGCGTTGTACGAAGGCGCGTTCCTGGCGGGCAAGTACGAAGGGGCAGGCACGCTCTATTCGGCGAAGGACGTCCCGCAGTATACCGGCGCGTTCGCCGCCGGGATTTATCAGGGCGAAGGGAAGTTGTACGATTCCGGCGGCAAGCTCGTCTACGAAGGCGGCTTCAACGCCGGGAAGTACGAAGGCGCGGGCAAACAGTACGGAGCGGACGGCACTCTGCGTTACGAGGGCAACTTCCTAGGCGGGTCGCTGAACGGAGAAGGAACGGAATACGACGCGAGCGGCGTCGCGATCTACAAAGGATTGTTCCAATTGGGCAAGTACCACGGCGACGGGTCGCTCATGAACGCGGCGGGGACGGCCGTCTATACCGGCAAGTTCGCCATGGGGGTCAAAGAAGGCGACGGCCAAGCGTTCGACGACGCGGGCATTCCGGTGTACGCCGGCAAGTTCCGCGCGGGCAAATACGAAGGCGTCGGCACGCTGTTCGATGCCGACGGCGTCGCGGCTTACAAAGGATTTTTCCGGGAGGGGCGCATCGATCTCGCCGGCTTCGTCGGCCTGTCGGCTTCCAAGCTGGCGGAGCTGCTCGGTCCGGCCGACGCGCCTGCCGATGCCGCGGTCGAAGACGTTCCCGTCGAGGAGACCCCGGTCGAAGAAATCCCGGTCGTAGAGACGCCCGAGGAACAGCAACCGGCCGCTTCGCCGGAGGCGCCTTCACCTTCCGCTTCGCCGGAACCGTCCCCGGAGTCAACGCCGGCCGCGACGGACGAAGCTTCCGAATCGGCATCGGGCGAAGAGGCGGCTAAGACCGACGCGGACAATGCCGACGCGCCGAAGCAGACCGTGGAAGTGAATGCGCAGGCGGTTCAGAACGAGCCTACGGCGGACAGCCAGATCGTCTTGGATCCTTTGCTGGCGAACGAGACTCCGGCTCCGATTACGGCGACTTACGCGGCGCATAGCCTGTCCTTTACGCTGGAAGCGAATGCCGACAATCCGGAGGCTTACTCGGTAACCGAAATCCGCACGTGGAACCCCGTCGCTCTGAAGGCGGTCCAAGACCAGCTCGCCGCGGCCGAACGGACGGGCGTGCGGATGGATCTGACCGGCGGCAAGCACGAGATGACCTATGCCTGGAACGACCGCCTATACGTGTTCACGTTCAACAAGGACGTTCCCGTCCGGCTGATCGTAAGACCTACGGCCGTTTCCTAATTCGCGGGTGTTCTTTTCCGTTTAGCCGGCGGCATCGTTTAGCGTTATTTTGTTCCCGTTCCCGTTTTTCAAACCGGCCTTAATAGGCCGATCAAGGGCTTCGCTTCGAGCGGAGTCCTTTTTTTTGCGCGCATGCCTGACAAATCTTCGACGGAAGACTATAATAACAAGGATACGTTTCCTATCCATCGAATGTTCTTGAGGTGCTTGAATTGACCATTATCGTATATGATCTCGAAATGACGGTGAGGCGCAAGAAGGGCCAGATCGCCGAAATCATAGAAATCGGAGCCGCGAAGGTCGGCGTCGTGGACGGCGCGCCGCAAATCGTGTCCACCTTCCAATCGTTCGTCAAGCCGGTCGTCGTCGCTCAACTGACCGCCGATACGACTTCCTTCACCGGCATTACGCAAGACAACGTCAACGAGGCGGGCACGCTGTCGCAAGTCGTGCGCGAGTTCTCCGATTGGATCGGGCAGGAAGAATACTTCCTCTGCGCTTGGGGTCCCGACGACCAGCGCCAGCTCGTGCAGGAATGCCGCCAGCATCAAATTCCGACCGAGTGGATCGTCAACCACAACAATCTGCAGAAGATGCTCTCCAAAATATACAAGCTCGAGAAGCACCAACAGATGGGGCTCAAGCCGGCGCTGGAGATGCTCGAAATTCCGTTCGAAGGCTCCCATCACCGCGCGCTGGACGACGCGATGAATACGGCGCAAATTCTCGTCAAGCTGTACGATAAGCTGCAATTCCGCCACAACAAGCTGAGCGAGGAAGCGAAGATCGAGAGCGAGGTCGTCTACAAGACCGACCATTACGAGAACTTGCCGTTCGCCGGGCTCGCCAACTTGTTCCCCAAAGACTAACGGCCATGACAAAGGGACGCTTACGGCGCATCGGCAGACCGATGCATCGCAAGCGTCCCTTCGCATGCAACCGAAAAAGGATACAGCTCCAATCTCCGCGGAATTGCTCATCTAACGGCGCGTGGTATCGCTACAGCTTCGATCTCCGCAGTTCCGCCCATCTAACGGCGCGTGGTGACGCTACAGCGTCGATCTCCGTAGATTCGCTCGTCTAACGGCGCGTGGTGCCGCTACAGCTTCGATCTCCGCAGATCCGCCCATCTAACGGCGCGCGGCGCCGCTACAGCGTCGATCTCCGCAGATCCACCCATCTAACGGCGCGTGGCGCCGTTACAGCTTCGATCTCCGCAGATCCGCCCATCTAACGGCGCGCGGTACCGCTACAGCTTCGATCTCCGCAGATTCGCTCGTCTAACGGCACGCGGTACCGCTACAGCTTCGATCCCCGCAAATTCGCTCGTCTAACGGCGCGTGGCGCCGCTCATTGCCCCCTCAGCAATCGCAGCGGCGGCTCATCGAGTAACAGCCGGCGGGCGCCGTCCCATGCCGCGCGGATCAGCCGCTCCAACCGCCATGCCGCGCCGCCCGCCGCTTGCACGACGATGCCGTAGCGAGCCGTGTGCGATACGCCCCATACGACGCCCTCGGCTTGCTCCGGCATCGACTCGAGCCATTCGCGCAGCTTCGCCGCCGTCTCCGCGTTCACCCGGTCCGAGAATACGGAGAACGATCCGAGGTGCGTCGCGTCGCCGAAGCATCCGGCCGTCTTGAGAGGCAACCGCTCCGGCTCCCAACGGTTCCGTTGGTAATGTACGAGTTCCCCGTCATGCCGCACCGTCAGCCGGTTATCGTACGCCGCGAACGCGAACGATTCGCCCCGCGACAGCCTTCCCGGACTGAATATATCGCTCAGCATGCAGATCGCCCCATCTTGCAGGTCGACCTCGGTATCGGCGAACAAGCGCGCGTCCCTGAACAGCATGACCGGCTCCGGCATCCATTCGAAGACGGAACCGCGCGCCAGAGAGAACCGTTGCTCGAGTCGCGAATGACCGTCGCCGCACGGATGCACGCGCGTATAGGCTTGGTTCGTCGCGTACAGCCGGACGCCGTCCTCCAGACGCCAATCGAATCGGTAGTTGTCCCCTTCCAATAAGCCGGGCGATACGTCCATTTGCACGACCGCCAGCTGCTTCGTTCCGCCGGCGTCCAGGAGGAACGACTTGGCGATCTTCAGCGGCGACGTATGGTAGCGGGACACCAGAGCCGGGTCGCCGTTCACGAATCCGGCTACTGCTCGCAGATCCGCATGGCGCGTCGAAAGCCCCGGTGCGATCGCCGCGTTAGACGGCGGCCGCATGGCGCCCGGCCTCCCGGGCGACCCAACCGGCCACGACGTCGAGCCCATCGCCGGCGAACAAATTCGTGAACACGAACGGACGGTCTCCGCGCATCCGCTTGGAGTCGTCTTCCATGACCTGAAGGCTCGCGCCCACGTGAGGCGCCAGATCGATCTTGTTAATGACGAGAAGGTCCGAACGCATGATGCCCGGCCCGCCTTTGCGAGGGATTTTCTCGCCTTGGGCCACGTCGATAATATAGATGAACCGGTCCGCGAGCTCCGGGCTGAACGCCGCAGCCAAGTTGTCGCCGCCGCTCTCGATGAAGATCAAGTCGAGGTCGGGGAACCGCCTCTCCAGCTCCTCCACCGCTTCGAAGTTCATCGACGCGTCCTCGCGAACGGCCGTGTGCGGGCAGCCGCCCGTCTCGACGCCGATGATGCGCTCCGATTCCAGACATCCCGTGTCCGTCAGAATGCGCGCGTCTTCCTTCGTATAGATATCGTTCGTGATGACCGCGAGATTGAGCTTATCCTTCAACTGAAGCGCGAGCTGTTCGACCAGCTTCGTCTTGCCCGATCCGACCGGACCGCCGATGCCGATCCGCATCGGACGTCCGCCGGTGAGCTCCGGCGTCTCCCAGCCGTGATGATGATGTTGTCCTTCTTTGCCTTGGCACATATGCATTCCTCCGTTAATTATCGTATGGGTTAAGACATGAACAACCTGGAATACAGCGTCTCGTGGCGCATCATCGCCAGATCCGCGAGCGGCATGGCGCCGTATGCGTCTTCCGGCGCCATGTCCCGAACTTCGGCCCACGCTTGCCCGATGAGCGGGAACAGCGACGCCGTCATCCGCTGCGCCTCCGTCTGTCCCATCGAGATCAATCTCAGCCCCGCGTTGACGGTCGTTACGACGCAGGCGTACAAGTACCCTTCGGCTGCGCGGTCGAGCGAAACGCCGAGCTCCCTGCAGATGACGGCGTAAGCCAGCGGATAAGTACCGAAGCATCGCCCCTCCCGCGCCGCCTCCGCCACATGCCGGACGCGCAGCTCCGGGAACAGCTCGGGCGCCAGCTTGAGCAGCCTCCGGCCCATTTTCTCCATGCCGTCCCTCGTCTCCGGAGCGATTCGCTGGCAATGGACGAGCCGCTCGATGCGATACGCATATGCATCCCCGTCCGGATCTCGGGACGCGAATGCAGCCTTGACGACCATCAGATCGCTTGTCGACCAGCTATGCCGGAGCATCCCTTCCAAGTAAGCGCGCAGCTCCGCGCCGTCCGTCACCTTGCCGTCCTGCACGAGCGTCTCCAAGCCGAAGGAGTGCGCGAAGCCGCCGATCGGGAGCGCCGAATCGAGCAGCAGTTGCATGGATAGCCATGAGTCCGGGCCGGGCGCCGGATCTCCCTTGAACGTCATTGCCGTCGACCTCCTCCGATCGCTTGCTTAGAACAAGAAGTACCGCTGCGCCATCGGCACGACGGAGACGGGCTCGCAGATCGCGAGCTCGCCGTCCACCGTCACCTTGTACGTATCCGGATCGACTTGAATGTCGGGCGTCGCGTTGTTGTGAATCATGTCTTTCTTGCCGATATCGCGGCACCCCTTCACCGGCTCCACCCGCTTCTGCAAGCCGAGCTTCTCCACGATGCCTCCATCGAACGCCGATTGGGAGACGAAAGTAATGGCGCTCTGCGTCAACGCCTTCCCGTACGAAGCGAACATCGGGCGGCCCATTACCGGTTGCGGCGTCGGAATCGAAGCGTTCGGATCGCCCATCTGCGCGAAGGCGATGCTGCCGCCCTTAAGGACGAGATCCGGCTTCACGCCGAAGAACGCCGGCGACCAGACGACGATGTCCGCGAACTTGCCCGGCTCGAGCGAGCCGACCAGATGCGAGATGCCGTGGGCGATCGCGGGATTGATCGTGTACTTGGCGACGTACCGTTTAATGCGGCCGTTGTCGCCGTCTTCCCCGTCCTCCGCGAGAGGTCCGCGCTGCATCTTCATCTTGTCGGCCGTCTGCCACGTCCGCAGGATCACTTCCCCGACGCGGCCCATCGCCTGGGAGTCGGAGCTGATGATGCTGAACGCGCCGAGATCGTGCAGGATGTCTTCCGCCGCGATCGTCTCCGGCCGAATGCGCGAATCGGCGAACGCGACGTCTTCGGGTATGCGGCTGTCCAGATGGTGGCATACCATCAGCATGTCGAGATGCTCCTCGATCGTGTTGACGGTGAACGGCCTCGTCGGGTTCGTCGACGACGGTATGACGTTCGGCTCCCCGGCCGCCCGGATAATGTCCGGCGCGTGACCGCCGCCGGCGCCTTCGGTATGGTACGTATGGATCGTGCGTCCGCCGATCGCCCGCAGCGTATCCTCGACGAAGCCCGCTTCGTTGAGCGTATCGGTATGGATCGCGACTTGAACGTCGTACTGGTCCGCCGCCGACAGGCAAGCGTCGATCGCTGCCGGCGTCGTCCCCCAGTCTTCGTGAAGCTTCAGTCCGATCGCGCCCGCCTCGATCTGCTCGACGAGAGGCGGCAGCGACGAAGCGTTGCCCTTGCCGAGGAAGCCGAGATTCATCGGGAACGCTTCGGCCGCTTCCAGCATGCGCCGCAGGTGCCACGCGCCCGGCGTGCACGTCGTCGCGTTCGTGCCGGTCGCCGGCCCCGTGCCGCCGCCGATCATCGTCGTGACGCCCGACGACAGCGCCGTCTCGATCTGCTGCGGGCATATGTAATGGATATGCGTGTCGATGCCGCCCGCCGTCACGATCTTCCCTTCGCCGGCGATCACTTCGGTGCTCGCCCCGACGATCAAGTCCGGATGAACGCCCGCCATGATGTCGGGATTGCCCGACTTGCCGATGCCGACGATATGTCCGTCTTTAATGCCGATATCGCCCTTAACGATGCCGGAATGGTCGATCACGACGGCGTTCGTGATCAGCGTGTCGAGCACGCCTTCGCTCCTGACGGCCCGGCTCGATTGGCCCATGCCGTCGCGAATGACTTTGCCGCCTCCGAACTTGCACTCGTCTCCGTATACGGTATAGTCGCGCTCGATGACCGCCCACAACCCGGTGTCCGCCAAGCGGACCGCGTCACCTGTCGTCGGGCCGAACATGTCCGCGTAGTGCTGCCTATCCATTCGCATGCCAAGCTCTCCCCCTCTGCCCGCGATCTCTTTACTCCGCCGATAGCGCTTGCCACTTCGCCAACCGTTCCGCCGCGTCTTCGGGCATTTCCCCCGACGCCGTTCCGTTCGACAAGCCGTTCAAGCCGTAGCTTAGCTTCGAACCGGCGAGTTCCGTCAGCACGACGGGCTTCTCCTCGCCCGGCTCGAAGCGCACGGCCGTCCCTGCCGGAATGTTCAACCTCATGCCGAACGCTTCCGCCCGGTCGAACCGCAGCGCGCGGTTCACTTCGAAGAAGTGGTAATGAGAGCCGACCTGCACCGGCCGATCGCCGACGTTGTTCACGAGCAGCGACACCGTCCGCCTGCCCGCGTTCAACTCGACTTCTCCGGCCCTCGCTCGAATTTCTCCTGGAATCATACGCGTCTCTCCTTCGTCAAGGTATCGGCCTGTGCACCGTCACGAGCTTCGTTCCGTCCGGGAACGTCGCTTCCACCTGCACTTCGTGAATCATCTCGGGAACGCCTTCCATCGTCTGATCGCGCGCGAGCAGCGTCGTCCCGTAGGCCATCAGCTCCGCTACGGTCCGGCCGTCCCGCGCGCCTTCCATGATCGCGGACGTAATGATCGCGACGCACTCGGGATAGTTCAGCTTCACGCCGCGCGCCAACCGCCGTTGGGCCAAATCCGCGGCGACCGTGATCAGCAGCTTCTCTTTCTCGCGTTCGGTTAGGTTCACGCGACTGCACCTCCTTGCAACTTTCTTCCATTATAGAAAAGCAAACCGTCGAAGTAAATCATTTATGTAATGTTTTATTACATGTCAAGCAAAAATATTGTGATTATTTGCGAATCCCCACCTAATATGTAACATGTAAATGACATAAACAACCCAATCGATCCCGGGTATCTGCAAGCTAGTCAACCCCTCTACATCTATGATAAACTCAAGGATATGACTATCAGGAATATTCCTTGAAAGAGAGGGACAACCCATGTCCGCCAAAAAAATGCGTTCAGACATGATCACCAAAGGCTTCGACCGCGCTCCCCACCGCAGCTTGCTGCGCGCGGCAGGCGTTAAAGAGGAAGATTTCGGCAAGCCCTTCATCGCGGTTTGCAATTCTTACATCGATATCGTTCCGGGCCACGTTCACCTGCAAGAATTCGGCAAAATCGTCAAAGAAGCGATTAGAGAAGCAGGCGGCGTTCCTTTCGAATTCAATACGATCGGCGTAGACGACGGCATCGCCATGGGCCACATCGGCATGCGTTACTCGCTCGCGAGCCGCGAGATCATCGCCGACTCCGTCGAGACGGTCGTGAACGCGCACTGGTTCGACGGCATGGTCTGCATCCCGAACTGCGATAAGATTACGCCGGGAATGCTCATGGCGGCCCTCCGCATCAACATTCCGACGATCGTCGTCAGCGGCGGACCGATGAAAGCCGGCCGCACGAGCGACGGACGCGCCATCTCCCTTACGTCCGTATTCGAAGGCGTAGGCGCCTACATGTCGGGCAAGATCGACGAGAAGAGCTTGACCGAGCTCGAACAATACGGCTGTCCGACTTGCGGCTCCTGCTCCGGCATGTTCACGGCGAACTCGATGAACTGCTTGTCCGAAGTGCTCGGCCTGGCGCTCCCGGGCAACGGCACGATTCTGGCCGTCGCCGAAGAACGCAAGGAATTCGTCAAGCAATCCGCGCGCCAGCTGATGGAGCTCATCAAGATGGATCTCAAGCCGCGCGACATCGTAACGAAGAACACGATCGACAACGCCTTCGCGCTCGACATGGCGATGGGCGGCTCGACGAATACCGTTCTCCACACGCTCGCCTTGGCGCACGAAGCGGACATCGAATATCCGATCGAGCGCATTAACGAAGTCGCGAAGCGCGTCCCTTACTTGTCCAAGCTCGCGCCGGCTTCCGACCACCATATCGAAGACTTGCACAACGCGGGCGGCGTCAGCGCGATCATCAACGAGCTGCTCAAGAAGGACGGCGCGTTGTTCGGCGACGAGATGACCGTATCCGGCAAGACGCTGCGCGAGAACGTCGCCGGCTGCGAGATTACGGACCATAGCGTCATCCGTCCGATCGACGATCCGCACACGAAGGAAGGCGGCTTGTCCGTCATGTTCGGCAACTTGGCTCCGGGCGGTTCGATCATCAAGGTTGGCGCCGTCGACAAGTCCGTAGGCGGTTACCACCGCGGACCGGCCATCTGCTTCGACTCCCAAGACGAAGCGCTTGCGGGCATCGCGAACGGCAAAGTCAAAGAAGGCCACGTCGTCGTCATCCGCTACGAAGGACCGAAGGGCGGTCCCGGCATGCCGGAGATGCTTGCTCCGACGTCGCAAATCGTCGGCATGGGTCTCGGCACGAAAGTCGGCCTGATTACCGACGGCCGGTTCTCCGGCGCGTCCCGCGGCATCTCGATCGGCCACGTGTCCCCGGAAGCGGCCGAAGGCGGACCGATCGCCTTCGTCAACGACGGAGACATGATCGAGCTCGACATGAACAATCGCAAGATCACGCTCGAAGTGAGCGACGAAGAGCTCGAACAACGCCGCGCGAACTGGCCGGGCTTCGAATTGAAGATCAAACGCGGCTATCTGGCCCGCTACGCCGCTCTCGTCACGAACGCTAGCCGCGGCGGCGTCATGAAGATGTAATCGAACGACATAGCGTCGCGACAAGAAACGGTTGGATGGAGAAGTTCTCCGTCCAACCGTTTTTTTCGCCGTTAGGCGTTCGGAAGCTTGAGTACGACCGTCGCCGGCGCCGGCCGTCTCGCCCACGCCTCCATGATCTCGCGCGCGACGCGATCCCACGTGAAGTTGCTTTCCACGAGCCGCCTTCCGCGCAATCCCATCTGCCTCGCCCCGTTAAGGTCCGCCAGTATCGCGTTAAGATGACTCGCGTATTCCAGCGGGTCGTTCGGATTGTGGATGAGAACGCCGTTATCGTTCACGATCACTTCCGGATTGCCGCCTCTGGCCGTCGTCAAGAACGGCAAGCCGGCCGCCATCGCCTCGAAGTGAACCCTCGCGAGAGGCTCCTCCCAGATCGACGTGCAGACGAACACGTCGCCCGCGTAGAACCAGCGGTGCACCTCGTGAGCCGGCACGTACCCCGTCATGATGACCGGAATGTCCGACCTCGCGGCGAGCGCCCGCATGTAGCTGACGTAATCGCTGAACGCCGTTTCGTTATGATACCAGGTCCCCCCCACGATGACGAGTACGGCATCCTGGTGCTTGACATGCTCCAGCGCCTTAATAAGCACGTGAGGGCCTTTGTTCCTCGTTAACCGGCCTACGAACAGAATGACCTTCTTGCCCGCGATGTCGTATTGGCTCCGAAGTTCGTCTCTCGCCGCGCGCGTCGCCTCGGACTGCACCCAAGGCGTGAACCGCGAGAGGTCGACGCCCGAATAGATCGTGCGAACCTTGGTAGCCGCTTCGGGAAAGTATTCGCAGATCGTCCTGCCGATATAGTTGCTTATCGTAATGATCCGTTCCGTCTGCTCGATCGTCGATATGCCGTCCTCGAAGGCGATTTTCTCCGGTTTGAACATGTCGTTGTGCATGCTCAGGAACAAGCGCGCGTTAGGCGCCGCTTCCCGAACGGCTTGGATGAGCTTCGGCCGATTGAATACATGGATAATATCGTACCGTTCCGTCGTCGAGCGCAAGTAATCGAATACGTTCTGCGTATATAGCTCGAACGAATCGTCGGAACGCACGCGGATGTAACGAATGCCGTCCACCGTCTCGTCGTCCGGCAGCTCCGGATCCGTGCGCCCCATTATCGTAAGCCTGTGATGGCGGCCGATAATGGAAGCTACGCCGCATATATAGGTTTGAATTGCTCCGCCTCTAATGTTCGGAACCGGCAACTTCTCCGTGCAGATCATTAAGACGTTCAACAACCATTCTCCTTTCGATCGCTTACGCCTTTAGGCGCGCTTGGCCGCGATGCGGCCTCTCTTCTTGGTAGCTTTGCGTTTCGTGACGCCGGCCGTTCTGCGGGCGACCGAACGGCTCGCCGCGGTTTTGCGGGACGCTTTGGAACGAACGGCCGCCTTGGTTACGCGCTTGCGTGCGGGCAGCTTCGGCTTGCGACGGCGAACGGCTGGCTTGCGCCTGCGAAGCCCGCCGATCCGGCGGTTGGCGATCCTTCTCGGCGACGCCGCGGGAACGAACGGGTTCGTTGCCGGGGCAGGAACCGCGGCGGCCGCGGGGACCAAGGCAAGAGGTGCCGGAGACGCCGCGAATGCGCCGGACTCCGGCGATTGCTGCATGGAGTCGAGCTGTCTATCGCGCTGCCATTCCTCGAACGCGGGCAGTTCGGAGCCGACCGCTGCAGGCACCGTCTCTTCTTCGCGAAGCGAAGGAGCCTCGGCCGCTTCGGCCTCGAAGGCGACGGCATCCGTAAGCGGCGCTTCGGCTTCGAACGCGATCGGTTCGCCCTGCGGCGTAATCGAATCGACCTCTTCGCTCTCGAAGAGGAGCGGCTGGAACTCCGTCGCGGCTCTTTCCGCCAGCGCCCGTCTCCGCGCTTCTCTCTTCTCCTCGAGCGTAAGCTCCTCGTAATCGCCCGGTTCGTAGTTGTCCGCGTCGGACAGAAGGTCGGCGATTGCCGCCTTCTTGCTCTCCTGCGTCATCAGCACGCGAGCGAGTATCGGCTCCAATTCCGTGTTCATGAACAGGACCGGATCGAAGATCATTTCCTTGATATGTTTGTAGAATTCGTTAGGGAAAGCCATGTCGATCACGAGCAGCTCGAACGTTTCCCGGTCGATCGGATTGGCCCTGTGGTAAGCATCGATGAGCCTTCTCACGATCTCCGTGTCCCAATTGCCCATATCGTCCATCATGCTCGTAATGATTTTACGCAAGTCGCGAATCGGGAAGTCGTAGGATACGCCGTCAAGGTCGATGACCCATATGCCGCCCGGCCCCAATTGTCCGTTCGAGAAGCCGTAATCCTGGTGCACGAGGCCCCAATGCTGCTCGCCTTTGTCGACCATTTTGCTGAAGCTCGATTGCTCGAACCTCGCCAACCCTTCCCGGGCCTCCTGCTGGAATTGCTCGACGACCGACAGCAATCGGCTTGCGCCGGCCGCTTCCGGATATGACCGGGCCAAGTCCCGGAACCATCCGATCTTCTCGATCATTTTCGCGTAATATTTCGGCCAGTGGTGAATCCGCGACGCCTTCTGGGCCAGCTCGGGCGCGACGTAACCGCGCGTCGACCGGTGAAACTCGCCAAGACCGTAGACGAGCTCTTCTGCCCCTTCCACGTCGACTTTGGACGCCGGAACGAGCGCGATCCAGTCCGTCACGATCCACAGTTTACCGCCGGCTTCCGTGTACAGGTCGCCATCGATCGTCTCGATGAGCGCAGGCACCCGGGCGCCTTGCTCGACGAGCCATTTTTGAGCGTATACGCTGAACAAGCTTCTGCGCGGCTCGCGGTGAAGCACCTTCAAGCTTCGCGGGCCTTTGTCGGTCTCGAGCTTCCAGATCGCCCCGCCTTTGTCCGGCTTGGAGGTGATCAGGGTCATCTCGCTTACCTTCATTTCGTAGCGGGTCATTACCTCGCGCGCCATTGCTTCGATTTCCGGGGGAATATAGAATTCTCGATCAACTCCGAATGGGACCGACTCGTCATGGTCCCACGGAACGATACGATACTCCTCCACCTGCATCTCCTCCAGCCCCATTTGCTTTTCCGTTGCATACGTCAGTATATGGGGGCGAATAGGGCATGGCTTGGGTAATCGCCACCCTCGCGATAGATTCGCGTTTACAATCTAGTGACGACTAATGCCGTAATAGGAATATCCCAGTTCGGTCAAGCCGGGTCCGTCGAGCGCGTTGCGACCGTCGAACACGACATGGCCGTTCATGACGGACTTCATGCGGCCCCAGTCCGCCTCGCGGTATTCCGGCCACTCCGTGCACACGATGACCGCGTCCGCCCCGTGCAGCGCTCCCTCGACGGTGTCGAATTGAACGATGCCGAGCGAGCGGAAATGCGCGGGAAGAACCGCCAACGGATCGTGAACGTGAATGGATGCTTGCTTGGCAAGCAGCTCGGATAACAATACGAGAGCCGGCGCTTCCCTCAAGTCGTCCGTATCGGGCTTGAACGCGATTCCAAGCACGACGACCGTCATGCCGGCGAACGACGAAGGAAGCAACCGCTCCCAACGGTCCAAGGCGTGCAGCGGCTGCGTCCGGTTTACCCTGGCGGCTTGCTCGATGATCGTGAGCCGTTGCTTGCTCGCGGCCGCCGTATGGACCAGCGCGTCTACGTCCTTCGGAAAGCACGAACCTCCGTAGCCGATGCCCGCCCGAAGGAACAGCGAGCCGATTCTCGGATCAAGGCCCATGCCGCGCGATACTTCCCCGATGTCGATTCTCAGCTCGTCGCACAATCTGGCCAATTCGTTGATGAACGATATTTTAGTTGCCAGAAAAGCATTCGAAGCGTATTTAATCATCACGGCCGCTCTAGGCGTCGTGACGATCTTCGGGCAATCGATCGCCTCGTAGAGGGATAGCAGCCGCTCGGCGGCTTCCGCGGAATCGCTGCCGACGACGATTCGGTCGGGAGCGAGCGAGTCGGCGAGGGCGGAGCCTTCGCGCAGAAATTCCGGATTCATGACGACGTCGAACGGAATCGGCGACGATTGCTTGCCGGCGATCCATCCGGCGACCCGTTCGTTCACCCCCACGGGCACGGTGCTCTTGATGACGACGAGCGTCGGGGCTTGCATATGCCGGCCGATCCACTCGGATGCTTGGCGGATCGCGTTCAGGTTGGCGCTGCCGTCCGAATTCGAAGGCGTGCCGACGCACAGGAAGATCGTATCGTGCTCCCGGATCGACGATTGCTCGTCTTGAACGAACCGTATCGTCCCCAAGGCGAGATGCTTCTCCAATACCGGCTGCATGCCCGGCTCGTAGATCGGCAGATGCCCGCCGTTCAACAAGGCGATCTTGCCGGGGTTCGAATCGAATCCGGTCGCGGGGATGCCCAGCTCCGCGAACATGATCGCGGTCGTAATGCCTACGTAGCCTGTACCCATTATCAGGATGCTCATCGGGAAGCCTCCAAGCGATTCATGTAGTAGGAGTGCCTCGGGCTTACGATCGCTTGACGAATCGTTTCGTTCATCGCGCCGTAGCCCGCGAGCACGATGCTGTCTTGGACGGTGCAGTCCGTTAACCGGACATGAGCGCCGATCGAGGCGTAAGGGCCGATCGTGCAGTTATCGAGCACGGCTTGATCGTCGATAGATACCGGTTCGACGATCGTGCAGCCCGCTGCCGTCCAACGTTCGTAAGGTCCTCCCGTTCGGACGGACTGCTCCAGCATCCATCTATTGGCGATCAGCCACCGATCGGGCCTTCCCACGTCGGAGTGCTCGCGGTCCGTAATACGGCAAGAGATCGGATCGTTCTCGCGAAGCATCCACTTGATGGCGTCCGTAATCTCGTATTCTCCGCGCGCGGAAGGTTCGATCGAGCGAACGGCCTCGAGCAGCCTCGGGCCGAACGCATAGGCGCCGAGCACGGCCAAGTTCGTCTTCGGCTGATTCGGCTTTTCTTCCAATCCGACGAGGCGTTCGCCCTCGATCTCGGCGATGCCATAGTCGCGCGGATTCGCGACGGCGCCGATCAGCAGAGCCGCTTCTTGGCGATCGACGACGATCGAATCTCTCAAATTCTCGAGCGAATCTTCGATCAGATTGTCGCCGAGCAGCAGGATGAAGGAATCGTCCCCCAGAAAATCGCCGGCAAGCCTGACCGCGTCGGCGATCCCTTTCGGATGGTATTGGTAGATGTACTGGATGTTCGCCGGCCATTGGTCTCCGCGGCCGACCTGCTTCATGAACGACGATTTATGGGCGGGCTGAATGACGATGCCGATCTCCTCGATGCCGAGCCGGACGAGCTTGTCGATGCAATAGTGAACGATCGGTTTGTTCGCCACCGGTAGCAGCACTTTCGGCGTCACGCGCGTGAAGGGCATGAGTCTCGTCCCGTTGCCGGCGCCCAATATTAAGCCTTTCATCCGCATTCTCCCTCGTTATGTGACAAAGATGAATTATCGTAACCATAAGGAATGGTGATATAAGCTATGAGCATGGGGGCATGCGGGGAAGGGCTAGTATCAACGCTCGCAAAAATAGTCGTACGTACCCCCTCCATCCGCCTATGACCAAAACGGGCGTCCGGCCATACAATACGAGTGATTCATCATGCGCAAATCGAAAGCGGGAGGAATGGAACGATCATGGCGGGCAAAGAAATCGTAGAGAAGTTTCTCGAATCCAACGAGGAGATCGTCGAAGTTCAAGTAGAATACAAAGACGGCAGCAGCGCCGACTATTCGTTCGAACCGGAGGAGAACGGCGTGCCGAGGGATACGGCGATCGCGTCGTTCCTGGATACGGTGGATTGGGACGCCGTCGAAGAGGTGGAAGCCGAGTACTCGAACGGAGACAAAGTCGAAATCGATCTCGATCCTGGAGATGACGACGATGACGATGACGATGATGATGATGATGACGATGATGATGACGATGATGATGACGACGATGACGACGATAACGACGATGATGACACCACGGCGTAAAAAAGGCATAAACGACAAGACCCCGCCGGGAACTTCCCGATGGGGTCTTCGTTCGTATCTCTATCGCATCGATTATCTCGACTGAAGCAGCTCGCGAACGGAGCGTTTCGCTTCCGGGTCGTTCGCCCACAGGAGCAGAATGTCTCGCGGCATGACGAGCATGCGGGGATTAAGCGACTGCCCGCGATCCCTGACCTTCTCGTTGCCGGACGGGTGAATGACGCGAATCAGAATGCGCAAGTAGATGTTCGTCGTCCAAGCGAACAATCCGCGCGGAAGATCGAACGTCTGGTAACCGAGCGACTCGGAGCCGCGATGGATCATCGAGACGCCGTAAAGCGCCTTGACTTTGTCCCCGTTCGGAGCGCCGGCGAGCGCCTTGCCGAGGTCGGGCAGCGCCTTCTCCATCTCGCGAATGAGCTTGATGCCGATTTGCACCGGGGACTTGGCGTTCATCCCCGTCTCGAACAACATCCGGTTCTCGAAGTGAATCTCCATGATATAATCCCCGGACCGAATCGTCTCCGCGTCTTTCAACGCCACCGGCGGTCCCGAGTATTTGCGAACCCGGTAATTGAACGATTCGCCGTTGCCGACCGGCCTAAGCCGGAATAGGACGTGGAACAGCTTCTCGTATTGCATCCATACCGCGACGATCGCTTTCTTCAGCAAGCCGATCTTCTTGCCCTGGCGTTTGCGTTGCTCGGTCGACTCGATCATCCGGTCGATGCCGACGAACGATAGCCCGAGCTTCGCGCCGTCTTCCAGAATGCGGGACAGGGCCGAGATCGTATTCGCGGGGGCGTCGCGATCCGCGCCGAACGTCGTGCCGCAATCGTGAAGCAGCAGCACCTCGCCCGGCTTCAGCTTGCTCCGCATTCTGCGGTACAGCTTGTCCGCTCCGACCTTCTCCCGCCAATCTCCGAACATGGCCGACCAGAGCACGATTTGCAGGTGGCCGAGCTTCGCGTAATCGAATACGTTCACGATGCCCCATGGCGGACGATAATACGTAGGGACGACGCCCGTAACGCGCGCGATCGTCTCCGAAGTCCGCTGAATTTGCTTCTTCACCGTGCTTGGACGCATGATCCAGTTCGACTTATGGACGTAATTATGTATGCCGAGGACATGCCCTTCCTCATGAATGCGCTTGATGATGTCCGGATGCCGATCCGCGTTCTCGCCGACGACGAAGAACGTCGCCGTGGCCCCGTGCCGCTTGAGAAGATCCAACAACCGCGGCGTATATTCCGGATCCGGTCCGTCGTCGAACGTCAACGCGACTTCCCGCTCCGTCTTCCCTCTTCTGAATACCCGGAATCCGAATGTCCGGCTGATCAGCGCGGGGAGAAACGCGTAAATGGTCAAAAAATAAAAGAAGACCCACAAAAGGAGTTCCATGCTTACCTCACCGTTTGGTTTGCGAAATGTGTCGTCCGTGTCCGCATGCTCCATCTATTCTATCATAACCGGCTTAATATTGGCGTACGAGTAGGCATCTTTTTTGTAATCATGTACAATAACAATAAAAGGAACGCGGACCATTAGTTCCGCGAAAAAAAGGGCAGGGTGGCTATCGGATGTTCTCGTTGTATCAAAAGTATTGGCGCACCGCGTTCGACATCGGCGTTATTTTCGTTACGGTCTGGCTAGTGATGTGGACGTTCAGCTTTTTGTACGATCTGGCTACGCCGGTATTTCTTTCTTTCATCATCTTCTGGATCATCGAACCGCTCGCGCGGCTGCTTCACCGCTTAGGCCTCCGCAAGTCGATCGCATCCGGCATCAGCGTGCTTCTGTTCACGTTGATCATACTGGCTGCGTTCATCGGCCTCGGCTTTATATTCACGCAACAGATCACGCAATTGGCGGACAAGCTTCCGGAGTACCAAGTGCAGCTGCAGGAGAAAATCCAGGAATGGACGTCCGGCATGAAAGGCCGGGTCGACGCGCTGCCGCCCGACGTCGCCGCGAAGCTGAACGACGCGACCGGCTTCGTTACCGAGCAAGGCGCCAAGTGGGCAAGAGGCTTCCTCAACTGGCTCGTCGGCGCGCTTACTTCCTTCTCCTCGTTCGTGCTTAATTTCTCGATCGCGATCATTCTTGCTTACTTCCTCAGCATCGAGATCGAGACGTGGAAGAAGCTCGGACGCGACCGCTCGCCGAGAACGCTGAAGGTCGCCATGGAATTCCTCCGCAACAACGTATTCCGCGGCATCGGCGCTTACCTGAAAGCGCAAGGCATGCTGATCAGCATCACGTTCGCGATCATCTTCGTCACGTTGCTCGCGCTCGGCGTCAATAACGCCTTCTCGATCGCGCTGCTCGCCGGCATCTTCGACGTGCTGCCGCTGCTCGGCGTCAATACGCTGTTCATCCCGTGGATCGCCTACTTGTTCTTCACCGGCGAGACGAACCTCGCGCTATGGCTGACCGGCTTGCTCCTCGTCGTTACGCTGTCCAGACAAATTCTCGAGCCGCGGATCACGGGCCAGACGGTCGGCGTATCCGCCTTCACGATGCTCGCCTTCATGATGATCTCGCTGTCGCTCTTCGGCGTAGCCGGATTGATCCTGGCGCCGATTCTCATGATCTTGCTTAAGGCGCTATACGACCAAGGCTACTTCCACCAATGGATCCGTTTCCCGAAGGAAGAGTTCACCGTAGCCCCGTTCGCTCCGCAGATCGAAGCTCCAGAAGGCGAAGCTGCTCGATAATGTCTCCGAACAGCTCGGCGGCGCGATTGCGCAAGCCGGCCGGCATGTCTTCCAGCAGCACCGCGATCGCATAACGAGGCTCCCCTTTCGCAGGCCCGTAACCGACGAACCAATGGTCGTTACGGGCTTTTTGCTTGCCCGCGAGTTCCGCCGTGCCGGACTTGCCGGCCAGCGGCCATGCGGAGCCTTCGAGCGCGCGCGCCGCCGTGCCCGTCTGCGCGACGGCGCGCATCCCTTCTCGCAGCCGCTCCGCGGTACGGGGCTGGATTTGGCCGTATGCGGACTTCGCCGCGTGCACCGGCACGTTAGCCATCAATTGTCCGTTCGCGTAGCGAACGTCCTTCACGAGCCGAGGCGAGAATACTTTGCCGTCGTGCAGCACCGAGACGACCATGTTCGCGGCCTGAAGCGGCGTCACGCGCACGTCCCGCTGACCGATGCCCGTCCCCGCCCGAATGCCGCCGTCTTCCCCGCGCTCGCGGCTCAAGAAGATCGCCCCTTGTTCCTCCTCCTGCAGCAGCCGCAACGGCTCCCCGTCGACGAACTTCTCCGTATGCCAGCCTACCTGTCTGCCGAATCCTAGCCGGTCTCCCGTAATCTGAAGCCATGCCGGATCCATTCGCTCCGCGAGCTCGGCGAACACGACGTTGCACGACTCGGCGAAAGCTTCCTTAAGCGTCAAGTCCCCGTGACCCTCGTGCTTCCAGCATTTCAGTCCGTATTTGCCGTAATGCCCGTCGCAATGGAACGTCTCGTCCCACGTCGTCACGCCGGACTCGAGCGCGGCCGCGAGCGTTACCGTCTTGAATACCGACCCGGGAGGCTCGGCTTCCAAGGCATGATTGCGCTCGTCCGTCCCGGCTTCGCCGATGCCGTACGGATTCAGGCGGGGAAGGGATGCCATCGCCGCGATATCGGCGTTGCGCGCGTCGAGTACGACGACCGCGCCGCGCTTGACGCGATGCTTCGCGAGCACGGCGTCCACCGCCGACTGCACGTCCAGGTCGAGCGTCGTCGTCACCTGCAGCGGGTAATGCGGGTTCTTCTGAAGCATCATGCGCAGCCCGATGCCGGAGAGGGGTAGCCGCGCAGCGTCCGTTACCTGCATGACCGCCGTCGGTCCGATGCCTTGCAGCAGCCTGTCGAGCGACTTCTCGAGCCCCGATCCGCCGACCGGACGCGTTAGCGCCATCGTCCCGCCTTCGACTTGATCGCCGTAAATTTCCTTCACGCGTTCGGGATGCTGCGATACGTACCCGATCGCGTGCAACGGCGTGATCGAGGACGGGTACCGGTTAAGAACGGGCAGCACGGCGACGCCGGTCAAGTCCGCCTCGTTGACGGCTTTGATCTGCGCGTCGGACAAGTCGAGCGCCCGCGTGGAACCCTTCTCCTTCCAGAACGCAGGCTCGCGCAGCTCAGCCAGCCAATCCTCCAGCGCGGCCGGCTCGACCCGAAGCGAACGCGCCACGCGCTCGACCGTACTATCGGCGCCCCTGGGCGCTCCGTCATCCGGGAAGGCGGCCAGCGTCTGCACCGTGTCGCCGGTCAGCAGCCTGCCGTGCCGGTCGCGGAACTGGCCGCGGCCGCTGTCGAGCACGAGCCCGTCGGAGCGCTGCAACACCGCTTGACGGGCAAGCGTGCTCCCCGCCGTGCGCGCGCTTCCGAATCCGAGCTGCAGCCAGGCGAGACGCGCCCCCTCCGCCCCGAAGACGACCGCGATCAGCAGCAGCGCGCGGAATGCGCGCCTTGACCATTCCCGATTCATTACCGCTTGCCCCCCTTGTTCAACCTTGCCTCTTGTTCCATCCGACGTCGCCGTTGTTACTCCCTAGTATTCCCATGCGTTCGCCGCGCAGACTGCATGGGACGACGAACGATTGACACCGGCTCGCGAACATGTTATAAGTTAAACAATCCAATGAATCGCAACAATCGAATGACTTACCGCGATGAAGGGAATCAGTAGCTTTCGCACCCGGAGGTGCAGAGAGCCGGCGCTTGGTGCAAGCCGGTACTCCCGCGAAGGCGAATTACGTCCCCGAGCTTCTTGCGCCGAACCTGCCGCCGGCAGAAGGCCAAGACGGTTGCCTGCCGTTACCGGGCATCGAGCGGAGAATGGGCCATCGGCCGTTCTCAACTAGGGTGGTACCGCGATGACTCGTCCCTGTCTATGACAGAGACGGGTCTTTTTTGCGTCATAATGATTCGACAATCGAGGAGAGATGAACATGAGCGCGACGAACGACACGAATACGATCAACGAGCTGCTGGAGGAATTGGAATACAGGGGCCTCGTCTACCAGACGACCCACCGCGACGACTTGGCGAAGAAGCTGCAGAACGAATCGATTACGTTGTACGCGGGCTTCGACCCGACGGCCGACAGCCTGCATATCGGCCACCTGCTGCCGATTCTCGTGCTGCGCCGGTTCCAGCAAGCCGGACATAAGCCGATCGCCCTCGTCGGCGGCGGCACCGGCCTGATCGGCGACCCGAGCGGACGCACGACGGAGCGTTCCTTGAACACGGACGATACGGTGGCGCTATGGACCGATCGACTGAGAGATCAGCTGTCCCGCTTCCTCGACTTCGAGGCGGAAGGGAACACGGCGAAACTCGTCAGCAACTACGATTGGATCAAGCCGCTGGACATCATCACGTTCCTGCGCGACATCGGCAAGAACTTCACCGTGAACTACATGCTCGCCAAGGATTCGGTCGATTCGCGTCTGGCTAACGGCATTTCCTTCACGGAATTCAGCTATATGATCCTGCAGGCGTTCGACTTCCAGAAGCTGCACGAAGTCCATGGCTGCTCCCTGCAGATCGGCGGCAGCGACCAATGGGGCAACATTACCGCGGGCCTTGACCTGATTAGCAAAATGGGCGGAGGAGACGCGTTCGGCATGACGCTCCCTCTCGTGACGAAGAGCGACGGCAAAAAATTCGGCAAATCGGAATCTGGCGCCGTATGGCTTGACCGGAGCAAGACGTCGGTGTACCAGTTCTACCAGTTCTGGATCAACACGGACGACGCGGACGTCGTGAAGTTCTTGAAATACTTCTCGTCGCTCTCCCGCGAGCAGATCGCCGAGCTGGAGACCGAGGTGTCCGAGCGTCCGGAGAAACGCGCGGCGCAGCGGGAACTCGCCCGCGAGGTCACCCGACTCGTGCACGGCGAAGACGCGGTCGGCACCGCCGAGCGCATTACGCAAGCGTTGTTCTCCGGCGACATTACGCAATTGGACGAAGCCGAGCTCGTCGAGGCGCTTCAAGATATGCCGAGCGCGACCGTCGAAGACGCGGATGCATCGGCTCTGATGGATCTGCTGATCGCCGCGCAAGCCGCGCCGTCCCGCAGACAAGCGCGCCAAGACATCGAGAGCGGCGCCGTGCTCGTGAACGGCAGCAAGGTAACCGACCCGAACGCGACGGTGTCCAAAGATGAGCGATTGCACGGCAAGTTCGTCGTCCTTCGCCGCGGCAAGAAAAACTACTACCTGGTGAAGTTCGCGTAACGGCACGCGTTTCCTCAGCCTTCACGACACGCGAAGAAGAACCGCCATTGAAGCTTTCGCTGCAATGGCGGTTTTATTTTACGAACATTGAAGGAGGGACAAGGATGCCCATAACCTTACAAAGGGCCGCCGATTCCGACGCGCGCTCGATATTCGACATGCAAGTACAAGCCTTCCAGCCCTTATTAGATCGATACCAAGACTTCGATACGAATCCGGCGAACGAGACGATCGATCGCGTGATCGGGAGGATTAACGATCCGAATAGCGCCTACTACATGATCATGGAATCCGATGCGCCGGTCGGAGCGATTCGTATCGTATGGAAAGAGGAAGCCCGTTACTGCATCAGTCCGTTGTTCATCAAACCCGACTGCCAAGGACGCGGTATCGCGCAGCTCGCGATCGCCGAAGCGGAGCGCATGTACCCTCAAGCCATCACCTGGGAACTGGTTACCCTTCTGGAGGAAGCCCGGAATTGCTATCTCTACGAGAAGCTAGGCTACCGAAAGACCGGAGAGCAAACGAAGCTGAACGAGAACGCGACGTTAATCCACTACAAGAAACCGACTACTTGATCGGCTCCGCCTCGTCATACCGGATCGGGCGGACGCCAAGGCGAGCGCAGGCGTCCAGCACGTCCGCGCGCATGAACATCTCCCGCTCCAGCGCGCGGTCGCGAGCGACCCGCTCGCCCGGATAATCCGCGTTGCCGAACGCTCTCATGGACAGGTCATCGTAGCCCGGATGGCCGACGACCAAATACTGCCCGGGCTCCGCGCGTTCGAGCATCTCCGTCATTCGCGTCACGGGGTCTTCCGGATATTGCAAGTCCTCGTAACCGAACCCGGGGAGAACGCGGCTATACCGCTTGTAATTCCGAATGCCTTCGCGCTCGCACCAACGGTCGAACGGCTCCTCGAACCAAGGAATCGCCCATTCGAACGCCATGTGCGTATCCGCGTACGCGATCGGAAAGCCGAGCGAGCGCAACCGGTTCAGCTGTACCTGGAGCTCGTCGAATACTTCCTCCTTGCGAGGCGGATTGGCGAGGAAGCGCTGCGGTGAACGAGTGAACGTACCGTCGCGCTCGATCAAGGAGTGAACCGTATGCTTCGGACTTAGCGGCCCCCAGCGCACGTCGTTCCATTCCGAATTCAGCGTCGCGTGCAGGCCGAAGCAGATTTGACCGTTACCCGCCAACAATTCCGCGGCGTGCTCGACGCTCCGCCCGACCGCCATCACCGAGACGTTGCGGACGATCCCCTTCTCTACCGTTTCGGAGATCGCCAGGTCGGCCGTCGTCCCGCTGCCCGCATCGTCCGCTCTCGTTATGAGTTTTATCCGATCCGTCGCTTGATTGCTTTGTTCCATCTGCATGCTCACCCTTCTTTCGCGTGAATGACCGAATCCCTATACTCTTGCGGAGCCATATTCGTATGCCGTTTGAAGAACCGGGTGAACGAAGGCGTAGAATCGTATCCCACTTTCGCGGCGATTTCATGCACCTTCCACTGAGGCTCCGCAAGCAATTCTTTCGCCCGCGTGATTTTGACGTTCATCATGTAATCGGACAATCCGATCCCCGTCTTTTGCTTGTACAGCCTGCATAGATACACATGATTCAAGTAGACGACCTCCGCGAGCCGCGGCAAGGAAACGTCGCCGTCCAGATTGCTTAGAATGTAGCGATGAAGCTTCGCCACCAATTGATCGGTCTCGGCTTCCGTCTCGTTCTCCCGCGCATCGAACAACCGGCCGCTTGTATCCCTTAAACGCTCCCATGTCTCGTTCGCCCCGGACGACTGATCGACCCGATACAGGCCGACGACGTCGGCCAGCAACTCGGAATAGCCTTTGGGCTTCCACTGGTTCAACCCTTTCAGCAGCAGCGTCGCGATCGAATAATAAGTTTGCATGTACAACGCGGGGGGCAAAGAACGCGTCAACCCGCCGATCTCGTCCAATCGATGCATGAATTCCGTCCGGTTGCCGCTTTCGAGAGAAGTTTCCAACGAGATAAGCCGATGACCGACTTTGCGAAAGTCGTCCGCCTCCTTGTCCGAAGAGAGCGGTACTCCTTTCGAATCCTCCTGTTCCGAATCGTCGGATTCGATGACGATGAATTCGGTGCCCACGATCGGACCCGCGAGCAGCAGACGATTCAGCCTTTCGGCTTGATCGGGCAGCTTCTCCCAAGGGACGGACTCCTTCGATACCGCGAAGGAAACCGGGATTCTAAGCAGATCGCGGCACGTCGCCTGAATGTCGCTTAAGTGTTCCTTCACGAATAACAGCCACTGGTTCGGCAGACGAGGCTGCAACAGCCAGATGTACTTCGAAGGACCGATCACGGTCGAAGCGATGCGCACGTGCGATTTCAAATACTCTTCGGCGATGTTGCGAATCGCGAAGAGCATCAATTCCTTCTCGTGAGGCGTCCATTGCGGATCCCACTGGTCGATCCGTACGAGCAGCGCGAAGACGTCCGCCTCCGGATCGAGCGGAAGCTCGCTCTCGGCGAACGCTAGCCGCCGGGATTCGACGGTGGACGGCTGCCCTTGCATCAAGCTTAGCAAATATTCGCGTTGCAGGAGCGGCACGATTTTGTGCCGCTGGCTATCCGACAACGACAGCAGCCGCTGCGCTTTGCGTTGGTCGTCGATTTCCGCGATCGCCTTGCGAATCGCTTGAAGGATGACCGACGAATCTTCGGTTTTCAGCAGATAGTCGACGCCGCCTTCGCGAATCGCGGTACGGACGTAATCGAACTCGTGGTAACCCGTCAGGAAAATCGTTTTGCACAGCGGCCACCTGCCGCGGATCTCGACGAGCAGATCCAAGCCGTTCATGCCGGGCATCTGTATGTCCGTCAGCACGATATCCATCCGCTGCTTGTTCAACCGCTCCAACGCTTTCTCCGCCGAGCCGGCCGTGTAAATCTCAAGAATATCCGACTCCGAAGCGAAGAGGTCGACCAGACTGTTCAGAATATACGGCTCGTCGTCCACGATTAACAATCTATACATGCTTGTCCTCCCCTTCTACCGGAAACGCGATCGTTACGCGGAGGCCGCCTTCTTCGTTCTTGTCGACCGACAGCCCGCGACCGGTACCGAACCTCAGCATGACTCTTTGATTGACGTTCACGATGCCGGTAATTTCATCGGATTCGTTGCGTTCCGAGAGAGACGCTTGCAGCCGGGCAAGACGTTCGTCGTCGATCCCGCCGTTGTCCTCGATGACGATCGTCAGCCGATCCCCTCCGTCATGGAACCGAACGCTTAAATAGCCGCCCTCCGCCCTCTTCTCCAAACCGTGCTTATAAGCGTTCTCGACGATCGGCTGCAAGAGTAGGCGAGGAACCATGAGCGCATGGAACTTGCTCGGCAATTCGCCCACCTCGGCTTCGATCCGGTTCTCGAACCGGATCGACTGGATGTCGATATACGTTCTCATGAACGCGACTTCCTGCGCGAGCGGGATTTCTTCCTGGATGTTGCGCGTCACGAATTGCAAATATTGACCTAGATGACGGGAGAACGGCTCCAGATTGTCGTAGTCCCGCGTGCGAACCATCTGGTTCATGATGAAATACGTGTTATACAGGAAATGCGGGTTAATCTGCGCCTGCAGCTGCTTCAGCTCCGCCCGTTGAACGGTCAGCTTCTGCTCGTAAATTTCCGCGATCGCTTGCCTCAGCCGAACGACCATCTCGTTAAACTGCGCGTACAGATAAGAAAATTCGTCATGTCCCCGATACGTCATGTTGATATCGAAATGACCGACTTCAAGCCGCCTGAACGCTCTGACGAGCCGGGACAGCGGATTATGAATGACCCTGTAGATCCACATGGAAAAGAACACGATGATGATGACGGACCCGACCGCGAGCGACCAGAACCACACGTTATATTTCGCCAGGGAGCCCATCGCTTCTTTCTCCGGGACGAACGTGAACAAGTTGTAGTTGTGGGCGTCGGAGTGATGAAGCAGCGCCAAATATTTCGTCCCGCCGATATCGAGCGTGAACGGCTTCTTATCCCGCGAATTCGGCTCGCCCGCGAAGGACGCCCGCAAGCCTTCGACGACGTCGTCCGTCGCCTCGAACGCGGTATCGTCGACGCGCCAGCTCCAATCGTCGTCGATCAGCGCGGCTCCGCCTCCCGTGGCGAGCTTGTCCAGCTCCTTTTGCATCGCCTGCTTGTCCATCTCGAGCACGATTGCCGTCGTCTGTCTCTCTCCTTCGTTCGTCCGGTACGGCAGCCGGCTCGTCAAGAACAGCTCGCCCCGGAAGACGACGAAACCGCGCGCAAGATTGCCCGCGGTAAACGCCTCGTATTCCTCGCCGTCGATTTCGGTGTATTTCAAATTCGCTTGCAGCATCCGATCGATCGAAGGCAAGTAGACGCGCGCCGTTTTAATGTATTTGTTCGAATTTTTGATGAGCTGCAAGTTGAACTGCACCCGGTTCAAGGCGGCGTATTTCTCGTAAGCGCTCATGTAGCTGTCCGCCATGCTCAAGCCGAGCAGGTCCTGATGATTGACGAACTCCTGTTGGATGTTCCGGATTCGGTCGAATTCCGTATCCATCGAATCGAGGAAGCTCGACGACTTGTTCTGCAACGATTCGAGAAGCGCCTCGTACGCATCGCTTTCGGCTTTGCCGTTCAAATAGAAGATAGAGCCGAACAACGGGAGGATGATGAGCAGGAAAGCGGCCAACAGCTTCAGGAATATGCCGAAATTACGCGCTTTAAGCTTGAATGCGTCCATATGCGTTCACCCTACCGATTATTCTTTCACGCTGCCCATGACGATGCCGCTGATGAAGAAGCGCTGCAGGAACGGATAGACGAGCAATACCGGCAACGAGGCAAGGAAGATTTGCGCCGCCTTGTTCGTCTCGTTCGATATGTTCGCGAGCTTCTCGACATCGACGCTTTGCATGATCGAGGCGTCGAGCTTGACGACGACGGTCTGCAAGTAGCTCGATAGCGGATAGCCGTCCGAGTTATTCATGTAGATCAATCCGTCGAACCATGAGTTCCAGTGCCCTACGATAACGAACAACGTAATCGTCGCGAGGGAAGGCTTGGACAGAGGCACGAAGATTCGCCACAGCACCCGCCAATGGCCGGCGCCGTCTATGAACGCGGCTTCCTCCAGCTCCTTCGGCAAGCTCCTGAAGAAGTTGAGCAGCAAGATGACGTTGAAGATCGGAACCGCGCCGGGCAATACGAGCGCCCAGATCGAGTCCGTCAGATGCAGCTTGTTGACGATCAGATAACTCGGAATCAAGCCGCCGCTGAACAGCATCGTGAAGACGAAGAACCATACGTACTTCGTTCTGCCCATGAACTTGTCCGTTTCCTTGGATAGCGGGTAAGCGATTAGAACCGTCAACAGCATGTTCAAGGAAACGCCCAGGAGCACCCGCTCGATCGAAACGCCGAAAGCATGGAAAAATTCCGGCTTATGCAGCACGAACGAATACGAATCGAGCGTGAAGCCGACCGGCCAGAACGATACGAGTCCCGCGGTTACGGCCGGCTTGGAGCTTAGCGAGATCATGAACACGTTCAATAAAGGCAGTATGCACAGAAGCGAGAGCGTTATAAGGAACAAATAGTTCAAGCCGACGAACAGCTTTCTGCCTGAAGACATGCGAGCGACCATGCTGCTCATCCTTCCTAGAAAATTCTATAGTTTGCGAACCGATACGCCAACAGGTACGAGATCGTAATCATGAGCAAGGATACGACCGATCGGAACAATCCGACCGCTGCCCCCAAGCTGAACTGCGCGCTTTCGATCCCGACGCGATAGACGAGCGTATCGATGATATCTCCGCTCTCGTAGACGGTAGGGGAATACAGGTTGTAGATTTGATCGAAGCCGGCGTTCAATACGTTCCCAAGGCTAAGCGTCGCGAGCAGGACGACGATCGGCAGGATGCCCGGAAGCGTGACGTGCCAAGTCTGCTTCCAGCGCCCCGCGCCGTCTACGACGGCCGCTTCGTAGAGCGAAGGATTGATGCCCGTAAGCGCCGCGAGGTAGACGATCGTGTTGAAGCCGAACTCTTTCCAGACGTCCGAGAGGACGATGATGAACGGGAACCAGTCATTGTCGGCCAGGAAGAAGATCGGCTCCAAGCCGAACCCTTTGAGCATCCCGTTCACGATGCCGGTCGAAGGGGACAGAATTTGAATCATGATGCCGCCCAGGATAACCCAGGACAGGAAGTGAGGCAAATAAATGAGCGTCTGCACGCCCCTGCGAATGAGCTTTTTCCCGACTTCATTTAAGAGTAACGCGACGACAAGAGGCACGATTTGTCCCGCAATGATTTTCATGCTTGCGATCGTTAGCGTATTCCACAATGCGTCCACGAATTGCGGCATGTTGAATACGTACTTAAAGTGTTCCATTCCTACGAATTCCGAACCTGTAAACCCTTTGGCCGGATAATATTTCTGAAAGGCCATCACGAGACCGAACATCGGACCGTAGCTGAAAATGATTACGAGAATGACGCCTGGCAGTAACATGATATGGAGCGGCGATTGTAGTAAAAGAAGTTTTCTCCGGTTCATCGTAAGCCTCTCCTTCTTCAATATACGAACGAGGGTTGGGAGCAACCCAACCCTCATCCTTACCGGCACGCTGGATTTATTGCTTCGATGCGTACCACTCGTTCACTTCGTCCGTAATTTGCTGACCGCCTTGGCTCTTCCACTGCTCGACGAATTTATCGAATTCGTCGACAGGAGCCGCGCCCATGATGATTTTGGTGAACGTCTGCACTTCCAGGTCTTCGAGAAGCTTCTTCTTCTCGCCCATCGTTTCGGTTGCCCCGCCGGTGAACGCGTTCAGGAATACGGCGTTCTGTTTGACGGCTTCGTCGACGATGTGGTAAGAGCCGGTCGGGCCGAATACCGCGAAGTCGCCCCAGTTGTTGACGTCTTGCTTGTCCATGAACGATACGATTCTGTCGTAATCGTCCTGCAGGGAAGCGCTCAACGAATTACGGTCTTTCGCTTCGATCGCCTTGTTCAGGTTCTGATGAATCGCGAGGTTGACCTTCGTGCTCGCTACCATGACCGGCGCGTACTTGAACAGCTCGATCTTCTTCTTGCCGCCGTTGCCGTCGTCGACTTCGGTGTCATGGAATTTCGCGTACAGCGCGGGATCTTGATCCCACTCCACTTCCATCTTCGCGAAGTAGTTCGCCAGCTTCAGCGCCGCTTCCGGATTTTTCGCGTCTTTTCTGACGACGTAATAACCGACCGGGGACGGATCCACTTGGTCCTTCGCCATCGAACCGTCCGCGGACGGAAGCGCGACGGGAACCCAACGCGCCTTGGCGTTGTTCTTGATCGTATCGCCGAGCGGATAGTATGGCGCCCAGGTCGCGCCGTACATCATGCCGCCCTTTTGCGCCGCTTGATCGCCCGCTGCCGTCGCTTCGTCCTTAACGGAAAACTCGGGATCCAGAATTTTCGCTTCGTACATGTCGGCGAGCTTCGCCAGGACGTCCTTCACTTCCGGCTGGATCGAGCCGTACGCGAGCTTGCCGTCCTTCTCCTGCCACATCTCCGGATAGACGCCGTAGCCGTTGAAGACGCCGATCGCGTCGGCCAAGCCCCATCCGTTGACGCTCTTGTTGATGCCGAAGCCGTACGTATCGTCTTTGCCGTTCTGATCCGGATCGTTCTCGGAGAACGCTTTCGCGATCGCGAAGAACTCGTCCATCGTCTTCGGAGCGGACAGGCCGAGGTTATCGAGCCAGTCTTGGCGAACCCAGAGCACGTCGTTGATGTCCGCGCTGTTCGGAATCGGAATCGCCATCAGCTTGCCCTTGAACGTCGAAGCGCCTATTGCGACGCCATTATCCTCGGCGAGCACCTTCTTCAATTGCTCGGAGCCGTATTGATCGTAGATTTCGGTCAAATCCAAGACGGCATCGGCTTCGACGAGCTGTCTGAGCTGCTGGGCGCCGACGCGGGTCACGTCCGGAAGTTCGTCGGAAGCGATGATAACGTTAAGCTTGTTCGCGTATTGCGTTTCGTCGACGACGAACGGATGCTTGATTTTGATGCCGAGCACGCTTTCGATTTCTTTCGTCCATACGTTGTTGTCGATATCTTCGCCCTTCTGGAACACGACGCTCGTATCGACGGAAGCGCCCACCGTCACTTCGATCGGCGTCTCGTATTTGCCGAGCGGGTCGGCCTTGGGAGCCGCGGACGCGGTACCGGAAGCTTGGCTTGCCGTTGCGGTCGGAGCGGTAGCGGAACCGTTCGCGTTGTTCGTATCATCGTTACCGCATGCCGCGGTACCTAATGCCAAAGAAGCTGCCAACACGACGAACGACCCTTTTCTCAACTTCTGTTTCTGCATGTGATGATTCCCCTCGCTGGCGAATTTGTGAAGGAGCGTTGTCTCCTTGCATTCATCTTAGAACGGATTCGGAAGGTTGAGTATTCCTCCGTTATTAACTTTCGTTATCACTTCTTAACTTGTTGCCCCTCTTCGGCGGTCGCTCCGGAAACGGATCGGCGTCGTCTTCGTGTCCTGCTTGAAGCGCTTGAAGAAGTGCTGCGAGCTGGAGAAGCCGAGCTGGTCGGCGATCGCGCTGGCGGTCTGGTCCGTCTCCAAGAGAAGCGACTTGGCCCGCTCCATCCGGACGGAGGCGATGAACGCAGACAACGGTTGTCCGTTCTCCCTCTTGAACCATTGGGACAAATATTTCGGATGATAATGAAAATGCCGGGCTACTTCTTCCGCCTTGCAGCCTTGTCCGATCGAGTCCGCGACATACTGCTTGACGCGGGCCATCACGACGCTGGTCCGATCCTTGGCCGGCTTGTTCATCCGAGGTCGGGCTCCCCCGAGGTGGCGACGGAGCCGGCGGATGGCGCCGCGTCGTCCAGCACCAGCACCCAATCCTCGCCGATGCCGGAAGTCGGCGGCTCGAACCGTCGAAGACCTCCGTTGGCGAATACGCCCGTGACGGCTGCCCATGCGCCGGAGCGCGGATCGAACCAGCGCGCGCGGACCGCGCTGCCCGAGATGAGGCCCATCCGCACCTCGAACGGTTGACCCGTCGCGCTGTAAATATACGCGTAGCTCTCGCCTCGCGCGGCGCGGATATGATCCGCGCCGGCAAGCGGATCGACGACGAGCGCTTGATCTGGCGCGAGCTGCAGGAACGGATGCGAATCGACCAGCGCGCGAAGATGCCGCATCTGTTCCGCTCCCGGACTGTTCAACGCGTCTTGCCAATGCGCGCTCGCGCCGCTATACGATTCGCGTCCCGCTTCCGGATCGTAGAACTGCCATACGCTCGTATGGCCGTACGTATGCCCGCATGCTCCGGACATCAGCTGCCAGTAGGCCGGCTGCCTGGCATCGTAATCGTTGAAGTAACCGAGCTTCTCGTTCCAGTTGACGGAATGGCCCTCGTACCGAGGCTCGATATCGAAGGTCGGCTTCGGCGGATACAGGGCATAATCTTTGGCGATCATGTTGTAATTATCTTGATTCCTGGCGAAATGCCCGGACTGATGCGTATGGAAGTCCAGCCACGAATCGTGATGGAACCAGATCGAGGAGGAGTACAAGCCTTCCGGGTGGTACGTGATCAGGTGGGCGCCTTCGTCCCCTTCGCGGAGCCCTTCGGCCAATGCCCTCCATACGTCGATTTTGCCGTACGGATTGCGGTCTC
The DNA here is from genome assembly GCF_042675445.1 of Cohnella sp. GCM10027633. NCBI lineage: Bacteria > Bacillati > Bacillota > Bacilli > Caryophanales > Paenibacillaceae > Cohnella > Cohnella sp. GCM10027633. The sequence goes on from NZ_JBHTGV010000012.1 coordinate 89,065, forward strand.
CGCCGAGAATCCACACGATGTTCGGCTGATTCTTATACCTTGCGCCGACGTAACGGCCGAATGCCCGCGCGTTGTCCCGGTTGAATATTTCCGGTCCTTTGGCGAACGGATTTCCCATGACCACCTTGTCTCCCCAAGTGGGGACGATGCCCATGACCAGACCGAGATCGGCCGCCTTCTGCACGACGAAGTCGACATGCTGCCAATAATCGTCTCCGTCCGCGTTCACCTTCGGGCGAGTCGGATCGTATGCGCCGGATTCGTCCCGATGGAGCGGCACGTGGCCGTATGCGTTCGGATCGCTTAGCCCGTTGTCTTCCGCGAGGATGGCGGCTTGCACGACGGTGAACCGTTGCTCGCTTCTTACCGTCAGATAGCGTTCCGCCTCTTCCCGGTTAAGGCGCTGGAACAGCCCCCATGCCGTGTCTCCCAAGTAGAAGAAGGGGCTTCCGTCTTCCTTCGAGAGGAATCTCCGATTGTCGGATACGTTTAGCATGCGCATATTTTCACCTTCCTGGTTGATTCTCTCATCTATGTCCGGTTTTTCCGCCATTCGTCGCCCCATATGCGGGAGCCCCCGCCGAACGCGTTACGGTATTCCTGGCGCCAATAATGCAGATCGTGAAGATTCAGCGCCGGCATGTTCTGCCTCCCCGCCTTCTCCGGCAGCTTCGGGAACGGCTTGTGCGGTTCGCTCTGGTACCAATAGGCGACCGTGGCCAAATCCAACGTCAGCACGTTGGCGTGGCCATGCTCGATGCTTGCCTTAAGCGACTTCTCGAAGTAGATCGGATCCTCCAGCAGGAACCGGTAGCAATGCGTGCGTCCGAGGAAGCCCGTCTGGCCGTTCACCCTGGCATAGCCGAAATACGGATGCAGATAGGGCTCGCTCGGGCACCAAGCGGAGTTGAAGAAGTCTTCCGTTCCCGTGCCGTGCAAGGAGAAGGGCCATGCCTCGCCGTCGATCCGCCACATGTCGTCGCCTTCTCCGTACCACATCGGACTCGGATTATCGACGTAATAATTCAGGCCGACGAAGTGTCCTTTGCCTTCGATATCGGCGAACACGTAATTGCGCTCGTCGCTCCGGTTCGCTTCTTGAGGCGCGATCTCCAGCCCTTCGTTCTCGCCCCCGTCGCCGTGGGATTCCGTCAGCTCCCGCCGCCACTGGGCATGGAACCGTCCCGCGTCGTCCGGCATGCCGTCATGCTCTTCGTAATCCACGTAGTAGTAGAACGATTCGATCGGCTGTTCCGACTCGTTCTCGATCGTAATGACGGCGCCGCTGCCGAACGGCATCGCGAAATAACAGTTCAGCGCGCTCCCCCTTGCCGGGGCGGCGGCCAGCGGCATCGAGACGAAGTTATAATACTCCCCCCAGCCTTGTCCGAAGAAATCTCCGATCGGCGATTCGACGCTCGGTTCGGTTTCCCCGTCCCAATACATCCGGAGGATCGCGTTGCGCCGGATCATCGGATCTTTCGTATTGATCGTGATCCAGATATGCCGAATAATGCCCGCTCCTTCGATGCGGGCGATTTCCTTCGTCTCGCCGGCGGAGATCGGAACGGAGTCCTTGTTTCCCCCGGTTCGGTCGTAGCTCGAGATCCGCTTCGAGCGGATCCCCTTCCGCAGCCGGAATAGCTCGTTCATCGCTGTCATCTTCCATCGCTCCTATTCGCCGCGCATCAAGGGCCCGAATTGTTCCATGAACTTCCGCAAGGCGAATTCGGCGTCCCCCTTCGGAAAATACTCAAGCCCGATATAACCGTCGTATCCTGTATCCTTAATCGCTTGCAGGACGTTGGCGTAATGAATTTCCCCCGTGCCGATCTCGTGTCTGCCGGGATGATCGGCGATGTGGAAATACGCGATCTCCTCCCGGTGCCGGCGAATCGTCCGGATGAGATCCCCCTCCGTCACTTGCTGATGATAGACGTCGTACAGCATTTTGACGTTGGGGCTTCCGACCGCGCGAACGAGGTCGGCAGCTTCGTCTGCCTTCTCGAGGAAATAGCCGGGGTGGTCGACGAGCGTGTTCAAAGGCTCCACGACGAGCGTGATGCCCGCTTCTTCCAGCAAGGGCGCCGCGGCCTTCAATCCGCCGATCAGGGAAGTGGCTTGATCCGCCCTGCTCGAGCCCGGGATGACGTCGCCCGTCTGGCTGATCAGGTAACGGCATCCGAGCCGACGCGCCGCGGCGATGCTCTCCCGAAGTCCGGTCAAATACGCTTCCCGCATCGAGGGATCGACCAGCGACACGAACTTCGTGCACACCGAGCCGATCTCGATGCCGTTCTCCTTCGCGACTCGCGACACCTCGTCGACGTCTTCGTTCCACCAGGTCCACAGTTCGAAGGCCGGGAAACCGAGCTCTGCCGATTTGCGGATTTTATCCGCCGTGGATAGATCCTTCGCGTTCAATGACGCATGTATGGATACCGAGAATTTCATCTCATGAACCGCCTTTCGCAGTTGAAGTTATTCGCCGAAGCTCAATACGACTTGCAAGTTGTTCTCCGTCCGGCGGTCCAGCATGTCGTAGGCGGCCGCAGCCTCTTCGAACGGCACGACACGGGTTACCAAGCCCTCCAGATCAAGCTTCCCTTGCTCCGCGAGGCGGAAAATCGTCTGCTCCATGCGTAATCTGTCCCAACGGTTGTTCAGCTCGGGCGCGACCGCGCCGATCTGCGAGCAGACGAGCTGAATCCGGTTATGGTGATACTCCTCGCCGAGGAACAAGCCTTCGGCTTGGCCTTGGTAGAACCCCGCGGCCACGACGCGGCCGTTATAGACGACGGACCGAATCGCTTGATGAAGCGCCTTCGCGAAGCCCGATATCTCGATGACCGTATCCGCGCCGCGGCCTCCCGTCAGCGCCCTTATTTCCTTCGCCACGTCGCGCGCGGCGCTGTTGATCGTATAGTCCGCGCCGAATGCCTTGGACTTCTCCAGACGATAGTCGTCCAGGTCGATCGCGATGACGGTCGCCCCGTTCTGCTTGGCCAACTGGGCGACCAGCTGTCCGGGCACGCCTTGTCCGAACACCGCGACCGTCTCGCCGACATGGATATGCGCATCCAGCACGGCGTTCAGCGCGATGCAGCCCATTTGCGAGAATATGCCGACGATCGGGTTGAGGGCCGGAGATAGACGGTGCTCGCGCGCGAATGGCGCCTTGACGATATGCGAGCTTCGATGTCCCCACGTACCGTAGATAAGCTCTCCCAGCTTCATGTCATTCACGTCCGGCGCGACTTCGGCCACCTCGCCGATTTCCTCGTACGCCCAACCCCCGACGACTGGATAGAGGGAGCTTGCCTCGTCTCTCGTCTCGAATAGCCGAAGCTCCTTGTTCATTACCTTGCCTACCATCGGATTCGTGCCTCGGTAAGCGGTCAGCTGCGTACCCGCGCTAATGCCGGAATATCGCGTCTTGAGCCTGATCTCCCCCGCGGCGAGCGGCCGTTCTTCGTACGTATCGAATCGAACGGAGCGTTGTCCGTCGAATACGAGCGCTTGTCCCATGCTCTTGTCCTCCAATGTCGTTAATCGAAATCGATCTGATCTAAATTGTATCAACGGCCGCAGGAGGCCGCTATTATCAGCTATTAACATCCGTTGACATCCATTGACTTTCGGCGCCGGTAACGCCGAAGAAGCCGCGCGCGCTTATCCGTGGAAGATAAGTCGCACGCGGCCAAGATCGGCATTGAATGGTTAGATCGGTCTGAACAAGATTTGTTTCTTATCCCGTACGGCCTGCTCCTCGTTCATTCGGAACAGGTCATGGAACGGTTCAAGCGCATGGCCCTTAGAGCCTTCGTCATTCGTGCCGGCTGTCGTCAGCCGATAGTGCCCCGGTTGCTCGCCCGGAACCGCCGCGTACCCGTCGCTTAGCAGAATCTCTTCCTCCGCGTCTCGCAAGCCGAGAACGAGGGCGCCGTAACGGAACGAGCGGTAAGCGCCCGGCAGCGCTTCGCTGCCGACGACGGACTCCTCGCGCAACCCGATGGCGAATCGGATCTCGATCGAGTGCCGCGCGCCTTCGACGACGACGAACTCATCGACGATGCGAGCCTTCCCGGTAACCCCGTCCAATAGAAGCGTCACGCTGTCGCGATCGATCCAATCCGGAAGGAAAATTCGCCATTGCCGATGCGTATTGCCGTCAATCCCGATGCGTAGCCGTCCCTCAAGCGGGAATCCGCTCTCGATGACGATGTTCGCGTCGCCGATTCCCGCGGCGGCGGAATGGAAGAACGGCACGGCGATCGTATCGTCGTCGACGAATAGCGTATACGAAGACGCTCGGGCTAAGCCGTCGCCGCCGCGCATCGTGCAGCACCACCAAGCCTCGAACACGTTCGCGAGCGGGTATAGATACGGCTCGCGCGCGCCGGAGCAGAAGTCGCAGCCGAAACCGCCATTCGGTCGTTGGCCGTGGCCGATGCCGTTATAATAGATCGCTTGCGCGTCGTTCAAGTAGCCGGTTCGACCGCTTAGCCGCCAGAGGTCTACCGCGACGAGGAACGAGTCCACGACGGCGCAAGGCTCCGTCCAATCCGGTCGGCCGAACCAGTTGTAGTTCGCGTAGTTTTCCGTCATTCCTCGGTCCGTATAGAGGGCGTATATCGTCTGCGCCCGTTGCAGGATCGATTCATCGCCGGAATCGTCGCAATAGCGGAGCATCCCTCTTAAGCCGGACAAAGTCGCATGCGTCTGCATCGACGCGGCAAGGAAATCGATGCCGGCGAAGACGCCGATCATCTCTTCGATCGTCTCGCCTAGCTCCGGCCATCCGAGCAATCGATAGGCATGGGAAGCACCGTCCAACATAATGAAGGCGCAGCCGATGTCGGTAGACAAATACCAGCCGTCCGTCATGCCGGACAACAAAGTACCCGACGCTTCTCCCGCGAACACGCGTTGATCCGGCCGCGCCGGATAACGCGCATAGGCGCCTTGGGTCGGAAGAATCAAGTTGCGCGCCAGCGTCTCGATACGCCGCAGCGTCGGCTCGTCCTTCGTCCATTCGTAATATTCGCACAGTGAGCGCAGGAACCAGCTATTGCCCGCCAGTTGCTGCTCGTCGATCTCGCCATGCGGAAGCGCCTTGCCGAAGTAGCCCCGATCGTTCAGCGCCCCGTCGATCCGGGCGATAATGTCCCGCATGTAACGAGGTTCTCGTCCCGTTCCCTGCGCAAGCATGACGAGAGCCAGCAGCGTCCGTCCCTCTTGATCGCCCGGCCAATCGTACTCGGGTACGCGATACACGCGTTCCGGGCGGAAGTCGTCCGCCTCCAGGCGAGTCAGGCTGGCTTCGATTCTATCGCGCAGCTCGCCTTGCGCTTGGATATTCCTCAGGTTGATCGCGTGAAGCGTCATCTGCTTCCTTCCTTTCCTTACAGCGGCTGACCGCTCTTCAAGTAGGCAAGCTGCCGGGGCGTCAGAACCAGATCGCCGGCTTGGCAGCTGTCCTCCAGATGTTCAAGCTTGTTCGGGCCGATGAGCGCGTACACGGGGAACGGCTGCGACACGAGATAGGCAAGCGCGACTTGGGAGCTGCTAACTCCGAGCGCGGCGGCGAGCTCCCGAGCCCGTTCCAGCCGATCGTAGCTCGTATCGTTCGCGTACATCGCCAAGGCGATAGACGATCGGCCGCCGCTCGGTTGCCGATTCCGGTCGTATTTCCCGCCGAAGAAACCAGACGCTTGCGCGGAGTAGGCGAAGACCGCGACCCCGGAGTCGGCGTACCAATCTTGCTCCCGATCGTCGATCGCCGCGTTATCCGGAGGCAGGACGGGATTCAGCGAAGCCAGATTCCAATGCGGCTGACTGCCGATGAACGGCGTGAGGCCATTCGCCGCGGCATAACGATTGGCCGCCTCGATCCGTTCCGGCGTCCAATTAGATGCGCCGACGTAACGGATCCGCCCCGCGATTACGTGCTCGTGCAGCGACTCCATAATGGCTTCGACGGACCGCGCGGGGTCGTCACGGTGCAGCCAATACAGATCGATCCGATCCGTCTGCAGCCGCTCGAGGCTATCGAACAGATCGCTTCGGATCGCTTCCTCGTCCAGTCGGGGGCGTGACATCTCGTTCAACGGCGGATGAGCGCCTTTCGTGGACAATACGATCCGGTCCCGCATGCCGCCGCGCTCTCGCAACCACGAGCCGACCGTTCTCTCGCTTGCTCCCGTCCCGCCCTCCGCCCAATCGCCGTAGACGTGCGCCGTATCGATCAGCGTCCCGCCGAGTTCGATATACCGATCCAACAACCCGAACGATCGTTCGCGGTCGAGCGCGGTGCCGAAATCGGCCGTGCCTAGTCCGATAACGGATGGCTGAAGCGTCGTTCCGGGAATGTGCCGAATTCTCATCTGCATGTACCTCCATCGTAGGGATTACGCCAAGTCCTTACAGTGTAACCGGAATCGTCTCTTCGCGCATTGTCCAAAGGTAAGAAGTTACGACGCGTCGCGGACATGAATAAGACTGCCGGTATTTCGCGGCAGTCTTGCGATGACGGGCTATTTGACCATGAACCGGCTGAGCGATTCCCGCAGCTGCGCCGATACCGCCTCCAACCTGTTCGACAGCCCTACGAGCCCTTCGCTGACGTTCAGCTGCTCGCTGCTGAGAGACGCGACCTCCTCGGAAGTCGCGGACGCCTCTTCCGCCACCGCGCTGACATTGCTCATCGCGAGCGATAACGTCGATTGAGCGTCCTCGAGCTGGCGGACGGAATCCGTCGCGGCGGACAGCCGCAGGGCGAAGTCGTTCATGTTGCTTTGCACGGCGCGGAAGATCAGATTCGCGTCGCGAACCGAGCCGATCTGCTCCCGGAAGATCGGATGCGCTTCGGACAGCACGTGCACCGTCTCGTCGATCTCGCGTTGGATATTCTCGACGATGTCGCCGACGATGCCGATCGATTGCCGCGATTGGTCGGCTAGCTTGCGAATCTCGTCCGCGACGACCATGAAGCCTTTGCCGGCATGGCCCGCGCGCGCCGCTTCGATCGTCGCGTTCAAGCTGAGAATGTTCGTCTGCTTCGTCAAGTTGCCGAGCACTTCCAGAATGCGGCGAATCGAGCCCGTGCTTTCCTTCAGCTTGTCGACCTTGTCCGCCATGGCGCGCGTCATTCGCTCCGTCTGCCCCGTCTTGTCGATCAACGCGCCCATATGATCGGAGCCGGTCCGGCTCGCTTCCTCGACTTCGCTCGCCGAACGGCCCATGCTCGCGTTCGAATCGATGACGGATTGCACGTGCTCGCCGATGCGTACCGTCAGATCGGTCCCTCTCTCCGATTCTACCGCCAAGTTCGTCGCCCCGCCTGCTATCTCTTCCGTCGCCGTGGCGATCTCCTTCGCGGCGCCGGCCGTCTTGCGAGACGATTCCGCGAGCATGGCTGCCGTCTCGAGCACCTCTTGCGCGGAGCGGTTCGTCCGGCTGACGAGCCCCGTAATCTCCTCCATCATCCGGTTGAAGCTATCGGACAGCTGCCCGATCTCGTCCCTGTTGCGAATCGAAGACCGGACGGTCAAGTTGCCCTTCTCTCCTTCGTTCATAAGCGTGCGCAGGCGAGCGAGCGGACGTCCGACCGTCAGCATGACGAGGATGCCGATGCCTACCGCGATAAGCCCGGCGACGATCGAGATCGCCCATGTTAAATTCCGGATCGCCATCGCGTCCTTCACGAGGAACGATACGGGAACGTTGCCGATGACGAGCCAGCCGTTCGTCTTGACGACGCCGACGGAGGATAACGTCTCCGTTCCGTTCACGTCGATCGTCATCGATCCGTTCTCCGCGGATCGCGGATACGGATATTCGGTACCGAGCTTCGCAGGATCCGGGCCGTACACGATTCGATTGTCCGGAGATACGACGTAGACGGCGCTGCCTTCGCCGAGCGAGACGCTGCTCATCTGCTGTTCGAGCGACTTCAGTTTGATCTCCATGATGAGATCATACTTGTGATCGACGTTGATCGTTCTGCCGAGCGTGAACGTCGCGTTCAGACGCATGCCGTCGATCCCTTTCGGCTGCGTCGGCAGCCAGACGACCTTTCCTTCGCCCGCTTGGATCGCTTGCAACATCGGCGTATCCCATATCTTGGACATATTCAGATTGCTGCTCGATTTGATTACCGGCTTGTCCTTCTCGTGAGGCAGCAGCAACAGCGATTCCAGCGTTGCGTCCGCGAGCGAGGCTCCGTTGATCTTCTTCGTGATCGCTTCGATGGCGTCGCCTTCTTCCTCCGTGCTGGCCGGCGCGCCGACGATTTTCAGATTCGCCATGAACGCCTGGTCGGTCACGTATTGAAGCGATTGACGCTCGTAGCCTTCGAACAGCAGCGCGAGCTTGCCGGCGTTCTCTTCCGTCGTCTGGTTCATCGCCTCCGCGACTTTCCGTTGAATAATGTCGCTCGACTTCGCGTACGAGAACCAACCGAGCGTGACGACGCACGCCAGCGTGCCGCAGAAGATGAGCAAGAACAGCTTCATGCCTACCGAACGCACCGGGTTTATCATTCGTTTGTCCATCATCGACCCGCCTACTCTCTATTATCGAATCAGCCTATACGCGGTAATTGTATATGGGCGCGTTCGGCCTCTACAATGAGAGGATTACAAACTTTACGGTGCGTCATTGGCGTGTCGAATTCGGTCGATTCGCATTGGCTATAATCGTCACGGCTTAATTTAATATTGCCACATATTCACAGAACGACGTTGCCGCTATAGTGGAGATATCCCCCGAAAACAAGCATAAACGTAAGACGCCGCTCCTAATGGAACGGCGCCTTACGTTTATATGCGAGTCTATTCGGTTGGCCGGCTTAAGCGACCGTGAACCGGCTGAGCGATTCGCGGAGCTTGACGGACACCGCCTCCAGCCTGTTGGACAGCTGGACGAGACCGTCGCTGATGTTAAGCTGCTCGTTGCTGAGCGACGCGACTTGCTCGGACGTCGCGGATGCTTCCTGCGCGACCGCGCTGACGTTGCTCATCGCGAGAGACAGCGTATTCTGCGCGTTCTCCAGATCGCGGACCGAATCGGTCGCCGATTCCAAACGATGCACGAAGCCGGTCATGTTGTCTTGCACGACGTAGAAGATTTGGTTCGCTTCGCGCACCGATTCGATCTGCTCTTGGAAGATCGGATACGCTTCGGACAAGACGGACACCGTCTCGTCGATCTCGCGTTGGATCTTCTCGACGATTTCGCCGACGACGCCGATCGATTGACGAGATTGGTCCGCGAGCTTGCGGATTTCGTCCGCGACGACCATGAAGCCTTTGCCGGCGTTGCCCGCGCGCGCGGCTTCGATCGTCGCGTTCAAGGACAGAATGTTCGTCTGCTTCGTCATGTTGCCGAGCACGTCGAGGATTTTGCGAATCGAACGCGTGCTGTCCTTCAGCTTGTCGACTTTCTCTACCATCGAACGCGTCATGTCTTCCGTCTGACCCGTTTTCTTGATCAACGTGCCCATATACTCCGAGCCTTTGCGGCTTGCTTCTTCGACTTCGTTCGCCGATTGGCCCATCTGTACGTTGGAGGTAATAACGGACTGTACTTGGGAACCGATCTGGATCGTCAAGTCCGTGCCCTTCTCCGACTCGACCGCGAGGTTCGTCGCGCCGTTCGCGATCTCTTCCGTAGCGACCGCGATTTCCTTCGCGGCGCCTGCCGTCTTGCGGGAAGAGTCCGTCAGCGACAGCGCCGTCTCGAGCACTTCCTGCGCGGACTGCGTCGTCTGGCGAACGAGGCTCGTAATCTCTTCCATCATCCGGTTGAAGCTGTCGGACAGCTGTCCGATCTCGTCCTTCTTGCGAATGGTCGAACGAACGGTCAGGTTGCCCTTCTCGCCTTCGTTCATGAGCGTGCGAAGCTGGGCGAGCGGGCGTCCGACCGTCAGCATGACGATGAGCCCGATGCCGCCCGCGATCAATGCCGCGAATAGCGAGATCAACCACGTTAAGTTGCTGATCGCCTTGGCGTCCTTGACCATCAGGGAAACCGGAATGTTGCCGAGTACTTTCCAATCGTTAAGCTCGATCACGCCGGCCGCCGATAACGTGCTCGTACCACTGAAATTGATCGTCTTCGAGTGGTCTCCCGGCACTTCGTACGGGTATTTTTGGCCTAATTGCTCTTCGCTCGGCCCGAATACGGTCGTGCCGTCGGTCGATACGATATACGTGCTGCTGCCTTCGCCCAAGTCCACGCTCGCCATTTGTTCCGTCAGCGCTTTGGCCTTGATCTCCAGAATCAGATAATAATCCTCGCCCTGGGACAGCTTCCGCCCGATAGAGAACGTCGGAGCGGTGCGTTTGCCGTCTAGTCCGCCGACTAACGTCGGAATCCATACGGCTTTGCCGCCGCCTTCGTCGATTTGCTTCAAGTACGGCGATTTCAGCACTTCTTCCTTCACGAGGGAGCTGCCCGTCGTCATGAACTGGCCGTCCGCTTCCTTCGGAATGAGGGAAATCGACTCGTACGTGCCGTCGGACATGACGATTCCGTTCATCTTCTCGGTCAGCTTGCGCGCCGTGTCGAACACCTCGTAGTCGTCCTTCGTAATGGACAGCGTGCTGAGCGAACTCATGAACGTGTTATCGGTAATGAATTGAAGCGATTGCTTCTCGTAGCCGTCGAGCATCAGGTTGATCTTGCCCGCCGTCTGGGTCGCCGTCTGGCTCGTCGCGTCCGCGACCTTCTGCTTGATGATCGAGCTGGATTTCGAATAAGAGAACAGGCCGAGGAACACGACGCACGCGAGAATGCTGCAGAATATGAGCAAGAACAGTTTCATGCCGACCGAACGAATCGGGTTTTCGAGCTTCGTCCCCTTCAGCTGACCGCCGATTTTTTTGGATAAAACGCTTACAGATTTGGCGCCTTCCTTCCATTTGACCGCATCCATGCGATCCCGCAACGATTTCTTCATCTGTGTAACACCCTCTTCTACGTAATGACGACTGACCTAGCTGCGACAAAAAAGGACTTATCGTATCGTTCTCGCCACGGCCGTTCGAAGACATTCTAATAAATGCCAACGATTGACTGTTAGAGAGAAGATTCGACAAGTCCCCACAAATTCCTCTTGTTTGTTAAAAATAAATTAATATAAATAATTTTTAACCGATGCGCTTACGCATCAAATCGAGCGCCTTCACCGGTTGGTCGACCTTCAGCCGAATGAGCTGCAGCGGATGGCGGGCGACCGTCAACGCGTTGCCGGCTTCGTCCGTCATATCCCCTACTTGCTGCTTGAACTGCCGACCGCCGGGGCCGATGAACTCGACCTCCATGCCGGGACGGAACGGGCTGCGCTGCTGCACGGTGGCGATGCCGGTCGCTTCGTCGTACGCGGTGACGATCGCCGCGAAGTCGTACGGAGCCGGCTTCTCTTCCGCTTCGTAGATATGCTCTTCGGCGCCCGGAACCGTATAGAAGAACCCGGTGTTCAAAGGCCGGTTCGCCGCTTTGCCGATCTCGTCCACCCACTCGCCGCGCAGCTCGTAATGCTCGGGATCGGCCATGTACGCGTCGATCGCTTGACGATACGCGTTAACGACGGACGCGACGTAGTGAATGCTCTTCATGCGGCCTTCGATCTTGAAGCTGTCCACGCCAGCCTCGATGAGATCGGGAACGTGGCGGATCATGCACAAGTCTTTGGACCCCATCGTGAACAGGTTCTGCCCCGGATCGGAGACGGACGTCTCGTCCGCGTGAAGATCGTACTTCCAACGGCAAGACTGGCAGCAGCCGCCGCGGTTCGAATCGCGGTCCGTGAAGTGGTTCGACAGCACGCACCGTCCGGAGACGGACGAGCACATCGCGCCGTGAATGAACACCTCGAGCTCGATTTCCACCCGGTTCTTCATCTCGCGGATTTCTTCCATCGTCGTCTCGCGGGCGAGCACGACGCGAGGCAACCCTTCTTCCTTCCAGAACTGCACCGCTTGCCAGTTCATCGTCGACTGCTGCGTGCTCAGATGCACTTCCAGCTTCGGCGCGGCCTTCAGCGCGACCTCCACGATCGCCGGATCCGCCGCGATGATCGCCGCGATGCCCGCCTTCTCCAGTTCGCGCAAGTAGTCGGCGATGCCGTCCAGATCTTCCTGGTGAGCGTAAATATTCGTCGCGACGAACACCTTCGCGCCGTACTTCGCCGCGAATTCGACCCCTTCGCGCATTTCTTCGAAGCTGAAGTTGTCCGCGTTCGAACGCAGGCCGTATTGCCGGCCTCCGATATACACCGCGTCCGCGCCGTAGTGAACGGCGAATTTCAGCTTCTCCAGGTTGCCCGCGGGAGCGAGCAACTCCGGCTTCTCGAGGCGCTGGCGCTTGCCGAGTCTCGAGCCGTTCTCCATCGTAAGTTGAGACATGTCTTCTTCCTCCTTTCCGTGCGATTAATACACTTGTTCCTTATACAAGAATCCGAAGCCGAGCTCGCGGTCCGGGCTCTGCAGCTTGCGAATGGGCGTCATCCACGATTCCTGGAAGCGATACGCGCCCGGCTCGTCGCGCCATGCGTCGAGAGCGGCCCGATAGCTTCGGAGCACCGTTTCATTGTATTCCTCGGACTTGAGAAGCGATTCCACGTAGAAGCTGTCGACGTTCGCCTCGATCAGCTCAGACAGCGCCTCGATCAGACAGATGTCGTCCGGGCTCATGACGTGCGTGCCGTTCTCGTCCTCGTACACCGGGTACTTCTCGTCCGGACGTTCCGTCTCGACGAGGAACAGCCCTTGGTCCGCCCCTTTGCGAATGAGCGTCGCGTCACGGCCGATGTGCTGGATATAGCTCTGCAGCAAGTTGCGGTGCGAGTGGTAGATGTTCGTCGTTCCGTGAACTTGAACCTGCAGCTCCATGCCGATCTTGCCGCGGAAGTCCGCGATCTCGTCTCCGTTCAGCTCGCGGGCGGCCACGGCGCGAACGGCGCCGCGCCGCGCCCAGAAGTCGGCTGCGGCCGAGTTCGTCCCCGTCATCTCGGCGTTCCAGTGCAGTTGCAGCTCCGGCGCATGCTGTCTTACGTTCAGCAATACGGCAGGATCGCCGAAGACGATCGCGTCGGCTTCCGACGCCCGCACCGCGCGCAAATAGTCGGGCAAGCCGTTCAGCTCGTCATTGCGGAACAGCTTGTTCACGTTCACGTAAGCTTTGGCGCCTAGACGATGCGCGAGCGATACGGCTTCCTTCAGCCGATCGGCCGGAATGTCGCCGGGCTGGCGCATGCCGTATGCCGCTTCGCCGATCAATACGGCCGAAGCGCCCGCGCGAATATAACGTTCGAGCTGTTCGATCGAACCTGCCGCGATCAGCAGCTCGGGAATTGTCGATGTCATTACGGATATCACCTCTGAAATCCTGAAGCCCGGCACGCCGCCGGGCTCTCCCGTCGCGCGGGCGAGCCGGCATTCGCATGACCGGGCTTAGGCGCGCCGAGAGGCGCGTCTTTCTTATTTTTTGGCGTTCTTCTCGTTCTTCTCGCTGATCTGGATGTTCTTCTGGTGCTGCTTATAGGTTACGGCGAACAGATGGGAATTGGTGCCGTCCTTCTTCGTAACGTAGTACATGTAGTCCGTCTCGTCCGGGTAGAGCGCGGCCTCGATCGACTTGTAGCTCGGCGTCGCGATCGGCCCCGGCGGCAAGCCGGCGTTCAAATACGTATTGTACGGGCTCTCCACCTTCAGGTCTTCCGTCAGGAGCCGTTCCTTCTGCTTGTCTAACAAGTACTGGATCGTCGCGTCGATCTGCAACGGCATCTTCTTGCGAAGACGGTTCTGGATGACGCTCGACACGATCGGGCGCTCTTCGTCGACGACGACTTCGCGTTCGATCAACGATGCGATCGTAAGCAGCTGATGCACGTTAAGTCCGCGCTCCTCGAGCGTCGCCTGCCATTCTTCCGGCAACTGGTCGAGCTTGCGGTCCAGCTCCGAGAGCATTCTGTTGATAATCTCGGATTCGGTGGCGCCGCGTTTGAATTCGTACGTATCCGGGAACAAATATCCTTCGAGCGGATAGCGCAACGACCCGTCCGCCGGCAACGCCGACGTCCATACGGAGCCCGTCCACTGCGAAGGCTGCTTCGCGGCGTCCAGGAATTTCGTCTTGTCCGCGGCTTTGGCGTCGGCAAGTCTCGCGGCGATCTGCTGCACCGTGAAGCCTTCCGGAATCGTGAACTTGATCGTGGCGGCGGCGACGATGTCGCCCGCGTCGAACTTCGCGACGATCTCCTCCCGCGTCATGCCCGGAGACAGCTTGTACACGCCGGCTTGGAACCGCGATCCTTCGTCCTTCAGCTTCATCCACGCGCTGAACAAAAAGGCGTTACGAATAAGTCCGTTCTCTTCCAGCAGCTCGGAAATCTTCTGCGCGCGCATGCCTGGCGTAATCGTCACCTCGATCGGCTCGCCCGACGCGGGCGGACGCAAGCCGTTCCACAAGTATAACAGCGCCCCCGCGCCGACGGACAGCACGATGCCGAGCGCGATCAAGAACGACCAGAGCAGCACCTTCGGCTTCTTCCGCGGAACGTAAGTCGTATTGCGGGACGTCGCCTTCGGAGCGGGCGCCGTCGCGGACGCTTGCGATACTTCCTCTTCCGCGGGAGCATTCGTCCTGCCCGGCGGATTCGGCTCCGGCTTCGAGGCCGCGCGCCGGCTGCCGAGACCGAGTCCCGGGAACGTCTGCGTATGGTCGTCGGTCGCGTCTTCCGGCTCGGCGACCAGCCGCTCCCGCAGCTTGTCGCGCTCCGCCTTCAGCGTCTCCAATTCGTCCTTGCCGTCTTTGTCGTCGTTCAATCGGTTGCCGTAATACGATTTCCAGCCGTTCGATTGCGACCCGTCGTCTCTTTCCACGCTACGTTGTCCCCTCCAGCAAGCCCATGCCGAGCGATGAATGGATAAAAAGAGCGGTCGCCCGCTCTCTCGATCCGTCCGTCATTAGGGCTGGTCGTCACTGCCAAATTGCATGTCGTCGTACGCTTCGGAGACGGCTTCCCATTCGTCGTCGTCCTCGACCGTCTCGAGCTGCACGTCGTCCTCTTCCCCGGAACCGAACGCGATCCGGAACACCTCGATCTCGCCTTCGCGTTCCATCTCTTTCGATTGCAGAATCGCGTACGTCTTGCCGTTCACAGCGAGCTCCGCCTTGATATGGTAAACGTCTCCTTCGCCGCTCAGCTCGATCGTATCGCCGAACAGCCGCTTCAACGCGCCGGGCTCGCTCACTTGTCGCCCTCTGCCTCGTCGAATTCGCCGACAAGCGTATTGAACGTCTCTTCGACCATATCCCATTCCGCGGGATCTTCGATCGGGAACAGCTGAATGTCGTCGTTCTCTTCCTCGTAACGGAACGCGAACACTTCCTGCTCTTCTTCCCCGTCGTCTTCGGCCGGTACGACCATGACGTATTTGCGGTCGGTGCCGTCATCGAGTTCGAACCTCATGATGACCTCGAACGCCTCTTCGTTCCCCTCGTCGTCGGGGATATAAATAATTTCCGCTTCTTCGTCGTGCAATTGATCGTTGTCGGCCATTGGGCTTTCCCTCACTTTGTTCTCGAGTCGAGATAACTTTGAAGCAGGATCGCGGCTGCCATCTTGTCGATGACCTGCTTGCGTTTGTTGCGGCTGACGTCCGCTTCGAGCAGCGTGCGTTCCGCCGCTACGGTCGTTAGCCTTTCGTCCCATAACTGGACAGGCAATCCTAGTCTCTGTTTGAGTTGCTCCGCGAATGCGATGCAATTTTCCCCACTAGGTCCGATCGAGCCGTTCATATTCTTCGGCAGACCGACGACGAGATTGTCCACCTCGTTCTGCTTCACGAGCTCGGCGATCCGAGCGAACTCGTCTTTGACGATCTTCCTGTCTATCGTTTCGGAGCCCTGCGCGGTCCACCCGAACGCGTCGCTGATGGCGACCCCGATCCGCCGTTCCCCGTAGTCCAATCCCATCGTGCGCATGTTTATCGGTTCTGCTGAAGGTAGAACCGGACGAGCTCTTCGATCAGCTCGTCGCGTTCCTTCTTCCGAATCAGGCTGCGCGCGTTATTGTGGCGGGGGATGTAAGCCGGGTCGCCGGACAGCAGATACCCGACGATCTGATTAATAGGGTGATATTCCTTCTCTTGCAACGCATCGTGCACGGAGAACAGAATATCGCGGGACGATAGCTCCTGGGGGTCTACCGCGACGTCGAACTTGACCGTCAGATCCATATGGTTCTTATCCGCTTGACTCATCGCCTGCACCTCGCTCTCATAATAACGCACAGGTACTTCATTGATCTCATCATATCATATTCCGCGGTGGACAGGAAATCACAGTCAAAATGCGCCGAGAGCGCGCGGACCGATTCGAGCGGTTTACTTCGACGAGGCTTGCGCCGAAACGAGACGCTCCGCCGCCGAGAGCGCTTCGCCAAGCTTGGACGGATCCTTGCCGCCCGCTTGCGCGAGCTCCGGCTTGCCTCCGCCTCCGCCGCCGCAGATCGCCGCCAGCTCCTTGATCAGCTTGCCTGCGTGAAGCCCTTGGCCGACCAAATCCGGCGTGACCGCGACGATGAGGTTGACCTTGTCGCCGTCCACGGCGCCGAGGGCGAGCACGGCCGATCCGAGCTTCAGCTTCAGCTCGTCCGCCACGCCGCGAAGCGCGTCCATGCCGACCGCGTTCACTTGGGCGGCGAGCAGCGTCACGCCGCCGACCGATTTCGCTTGGCCCGCGAGATCGGCGGCTTCCAAGCGGCTAAGCTTGCCTTGCAGCGATTCGTTGTCTCGCTGCAATTGGCGAGCTTCGGCTTGCGCCGCTTCGATCCGCTTCGGCACGTCCGCGACGTTCGACTTGAGCAGCGTTGCGGCCTGCTTCAGCAATTGGAGCTGATCGTCCAGGAATTGATAAGCGCCCTTGCCCGTTACCGCTTCGATCCGGCGTACGCCCGAGCCGATGCCGCCTTCGCTGACGAGCTTGAACAGGCCGATCTGCGAAGTGTTGCGCACGTGGCAGCCGCCGCACAGCTCGAGGCTGTAATCGCCGACGCGAACGACGCGAACGACGTCGCCGTATTTCTCGCCGAACAACGCCATCGCGCCGAGCGCTTTCGCTTCCGCGATCGGCATCGTGCGAATGTCCAGCTCGGTGCCGAGCCAGATCTGTTCGTTCACGCGGCGCTCGATATCAGCCAGCTCTTCGGCGTTAATGGAGCCGAAGTGCGAGAAGTCGAAGCGCAGGCGGTCCGGCTCGACGAGGGAGCCCGCCTGGTTGACGTGCTCGCCGAGAACCTCTTTAAGCGCCTTGTGGAGCAAGTGAGTCGCCGTATGGTTCTTGATCGTGTCGGCGCGTTCGGCCGAGTTGACGACCGCCGTCAGCGTATCCCCGACCTTCAGGACGCCCGCCGTCACCGCGACTTGGTGAATCGGTTGTCCGTGCGGCGCTTTGCTCATGTCGGTCACGGCGGCTTCCAAGCCCTGTCCGATCAACGAGCCGCGGTCGCTCGCTTGCCCGCCGCTCTCCGCGTAGAAAGGCGTGCGGTCGAGAATGACGAACACCTTCTCGTCCGTGCCCGCCGCGTCGGCGAACTTACCGTCCGCCACGATAGCCAATACCTTCGCCTCGACGCTCAGCGCGTCGTAACCGACGAACGCGCTAGGCTCCGTATAATCGGCGAGCGGACCGCCTTGCACCTTCATGCTGCCGGTATCTTGGCGGGCGGCGCGCGCGCGTTCGCGCTGCTCTTCCATCGCCGCGTCGAAGCCCGCGCGATCGACGGTCATGCCTTTCTCGGTCGCGTAGTCTTCCGTCAGGTCGAACGGGAAACCGTACGTATCGTACAGCTTGAACGCGTCCGGTCCGCCGATCTCGCTTTTGCCCGCCGCGCTAGCTTTGGCGCACAGATCGGAGAGAATGGCCAGGCCGTCCGTCAACGTCTCGTGGAACCGCTCTTCCTCGGTGCGGATGACCTTCTCGATGAATTCGCGCTTCTCGAGCACTTCCGGATAGTAGCCGCCCATCACTTCTCCTACGGTCGCGGTAAGCTCCCACAGGAACGGACGGTCGATGCCGAGCACTTTGCCGTAGCGGACCGCGCGGCGAAGCAGGCGGCGAATAATGTAGCCGCGGCCTTCGTTGGAAGGCAGCACGCCGTCGCCGACGGCGAACGTCACCATCCGAACGTGGTCGGCGATGACTTTGAACGCGACGTCGTATTCGGCGTTCTGCTTGTACTTGATGCCGGAGATGGCGCTCGTGCGCTCGATGTACGGCATGAACAGGTCGGTATCGAAGTTCGAGTCCACGTCTTGAAGGATCGACGTAATGCGCTCCAGTCCCGCGCCCGTATCGATGTTCTTGTTCGGAAGCGGCGTGTAGCTGCCGTCCTTGTTATGGTTGAATTGGGAGAAGACGAGGTTCCACACTTCGAGGAAGCGCTCGTTCTCGCCGCCCGGCGTGCAATCCGGGTCGGACAGATCGCCGTACTTGTCGCCGCGATCGTAGAAGATCTCGGTACATGGACCGCAAGGGCCTTCGCCGATGTCCCAGAAGTTGTCCTGAAGCTTAACGATGCGCTCCTTCGGCAGGCCGATTTTCTCGTTCCAGAACGCGTACGCCTCTTCGTCCTCCGGGTATACCGTGACGGACAGCTTCTCCGGATCGAAGCCGATCCACTGCGGGCTCGTCAGGAATTCCCATGCCCACGTAATCGTCTCTTCCTTGAAGTAATCGCCGATCGAGAAGTTGCCGAGCATTTCGAACAGCGTATGGTGGCGACGCGTCTTGCCGACGTTCTCGATGTCGTTCGTGCGGATGCACTTCTGGGAGTTCGCGATGCGCGGGTTCTCCGGCTTCACGCGTCCGTCGAAGTAGGCTTTGAGCGGAGCCATGCCGGCATTGATCCAGAGCAACGAAGGGTCGTTGTGCGGCACGAGAGGAGCGCTCGGCTCGATTTGGTGACCTTTGCTTGCGAAAAAGGCCAACCACTTGGCGCGGATTTCCGCGGCTTTCATCGGTTTCATGGATAGGTTCCTCCTAATGGCATTGAATTTGAACTTGGGAGAGCAACAAAAAAGCCCCTGAATAAATTCAGGGACGAATGTCTTCGCGGTACCACCCTGGTTATCGCGCCCGCATGGGAACGCGATCTCCTCGATCAGTCTTAACGGCCTTCGCCGGCGGATTTCGTCCGCGCTTCGAAACGAGCTTCCCCCGCCCTTCGCGACGAAGATTATTTCAGCCAAGCGACATTCGGGCGGAACCGTTGTTCGGTTCGCGGGAATGCGCAAGTAATCTTCTCTCTGCTCTCGCGGTCTGCGACGTACTTATGTTCCGTCAACGCTTTGCGATATGGTTAACACTTAAATTATAGACAACGCGTTTCTCGCCTGTCAAACGGTTTTTCTGCGTATGTAATACGCGCCCAGGTGCTGGGCGACGACTTTCATCGCCGCGTATAACGGCACCGCGAGAATCATGCCGACGATGCCGGCCAGCTCGCCACCCACGAGCAGGACGAGAATGATCGTGAGCGGGTGCATCCGCATCGATCGGCCGACGACCTGCGGACTGATGACGTTGCTCTCGAGGTTCTGGCAGATCGAGTTGACGATGATGACCAGCAGCACCATTTTCCACGATATCGTCGTTGCCATCAGCAGCGCGGGAAGCGCGCCGAAGAACGGACCGAGGTACGGGATGATATCGAATAGCGAGACGAACCCGGCCATGAGCAGCGGATAGGGCATCCCGATGATCAAGTACCCGATATACGCCAGCACACCGACGCACAGCGACACAATGAACTGTCCCCGGATGTAGCTGCCCAGCGCGCCGTCGATATCCTTCATCAGACGCAAGGCATGCTTACGATGGGCCCTCGGCACGTACTGCAACGCGGCCCGCTCGAACACGTCCATATCCTTCATCATATAAAAAGCGAGGAACGGGACGATCATCGCGACGAACAGCACGTTGACGACGGCCCCGATATTGTTGAGGAAGTCCGCGATTCGCTCCTCGACCTGCTTCTCCAGCCTTTCGAGCGAACGATTGATGCCGTCCCTCACGCTCTCCGGGAACGCCTCGGGATTGTTGAAGCGCTCGACGACGTTCTGGGCGCGCATCGTCAGCTCCGGCATATGCTCGCTCAGCTCTTCCGCCTGCTTCATGAACATCGGAATGACGTTCATCAAGATGACGACGCACGTCGTGATGAATACCGCGTAGATAAGCAACACGGCCGCCGTTCTGGGCACCTTGCGCTGATGAAGCAGGTTCACGACCGGATTGAGCACGTAGGAAATGATCATGGCGATGAGGAACGGCGCGAGCACCGCCTTCAGGAAGCCCCACACCGATTGCAGCATCGGCCGCACGAGCACGATCAGGAACAGAACCAACAAGACGAGTATCGTATAGATCAACACGCTGAACAGACGGCTTTGGGTAAACCGATTCAACTCTCCACCCCCCGTAAGAGTCGCCGGCGCAGCTTACGCTCCCATCCAGTATATGTACTTGTCCCGTCGTCTAAACCAACCCGGAACGACAAAACGCGCCGGCAAGCTCCCGCGGGAGCGCCGACGCGTCGTTCGCATCATGCTGGCATATCGTTAGTTCGCGTGCACTTGCGGCGCTTCCGTCTCGCTGAAAAAAAGATCGTCAAGGGAGCTGAGCGTACCGTCTTCTTCGACTTGGTACACCGACATTTTCTCGCCGTTCACCGTAAGCTCGATGAAACAGCTCCAGCAATAAAACTGATGGGAACCGATTTTTCCGATATCCTTGGAATTGCAGTTCGGGCATCTCATCATCCGTCTTCACCTGTCACTTTCCACGTATGGTCTCTCTCCAATACCCGCTCGTACGAGGCGGGCACGATGATGGCGTTCTCGCCGATCGTGACGTTCTCGGGCTGCTCCGGCAAAAACAACCTTCGCCGTCCCTCCATCACGTCCGCCAGAAAACCGTCCGTAAGTTCGTATCCTATTATCTGTTTTCCCGCCGTCTCCTTGAAATAAACATCCGTGATATCTCCGAGACGCAGACCCTCTTTGGTATAAACCGGCATGTCTTTCAATTGGATAATGCCGGTATGGAACGTGCGCAGCAGGCGCTTCCTCTCGACGACCGCGATGTTCGCGTCGTCGGCGATCAGGATGGCGTCCGGTCCGCAGGAGACGACATCGCCCCAGCTTACGACCTTATACGCCCGGCGCAGCCACACTTTGCGATCGAGCACGACGCCGCTTAAGCTCCAAAATTCGTCGAAACTTATATCCTTGACCCTGCCTACGCGTCTGCCGCTCTGCAGCAGAATCGGGAGGCCGAGCACTTGTTGAATCTGGATCATCCGTGGCCCCTTGCCGCGGTGCGTCTGCTATTAATTACGCAGCCGCGCCCAAATGGTTGCAGTAATTTGCGCTGCTTTTTCAGCTTCTTCGCTATTATTACCCAATCCGAAGCTAAATCTAACAGCGGATGCAACTCTTTCCGGGGAAATTCTCATCGCTTCAAGAACATGCGACGGTTGAAGCGACCCGGACGCGCACGCAGACCCTCCGGAAGCCGACAATCCGGCCAAATCCAAGTTCATCAGCATGCTCTCCGCGCGTACGCCGGGGAAGCTGACGTTCACGATATGCGGCAGGCGGTCGGCTTCTCCGCCGTTCACGACGAACGCGTCGCTTCCGATTCGCTCCCGAAGCCGTTCCAGGAACGCGTCCCTGACCGACTCGGCATGCTTCGCGCGCGCTTCGCGATTCGACAGCGCCAGCTCGGCGGCTACGGCGAAAGCGGCGATTCCCGGGACGTTCTCCGTGCCGGCCCGGCGTTTGCGTTCCTGGGATCCGCCGTGAAGCGACGCTTGGAACGGCGTGCCTCGGCGAACGTACAGCAGGCCTACGCCTTGCGGACCGTTGATCTTATGCGCGGACAGGCTAAGCAGATCGACCGGCAGCTCCCTTAGGGAGAGCGGCGCGTAACCGAACGCTTGCACCGCGTCGACGTGCATGATTGCTCTATGATTGCGAGCCGATTCGCCAATCTCGGCGATCGGCTGTAACGTTCCCGTCTCGTTGTTGCCGGCCATGATGCTGACGACCGCCGTCGACTCGTCGATGGCGGCTTCGGCATCCCGAACCGACACGCGTCCTTGGTCGTCGACCGGAAGGACGGTCAGCTTGAAGCCTTGACTCTCCAGCTTCTTGCAGGCGTGAAGCACAGCATGGTGCTCGACCGCCGAGGTGACGATGCCGATGCGTCCCTTGTCGCGCTGCGCCCAAGCCGCGCCGAATAATGCCGCGTTGTCGCTCTCCGTGCCTCCGCCCGTGAAGACGAGCTCCGAAGCGTCGCATCCGAGCAGACCCGCCAGCGAATCCCTCGCCGCCGTAACCCGTCCTCTCGCCGCCCGCCCTTGGGCGTGCAGGCTCGAAGCGTTGCCCGGTCCCGCGCTCGCCGCCTCGACGTACGCGCGAATGACGTCCTCGTGCATCGGCGTGGTGGCGGCATGGTCGTAATAGATGGTACTCAATGCCTTGCACCTTCTTCCAAGCATGAACGGAATAACTAGATATAGAACATATAGTTGTCCGGCTTGCCTTCGCCTTTGAAGTGGATCAGATCGGTAAGCGTCGTCGAATCGAGCACCTGCGCGATGCTGTCCCTGATACGCAGCCACAGATCCCGCTTCGCCGGATCGTCCTCTTCCGTGAAGTCGACCGGGCTGATCGGTCCTTCGAGAATGCGGATCACGTCGCCGGCCGAAATCGTTTCCGGTTCCTTCGACAGGATATAGCCGCCGTACGCTCCCCTTACGCTCTTGACCAATCCCGCGTTGCGAAGCGGAGCGATCAATTGCTCGAGATAATGCTCGGACAGACCGTTCTTCTCCGCGATGCTCTTCAAGGAAATCGGGCCTTCGCCGAACTTCGCCGATAGCTCCATCATAATCGTTAAGCCGTAACGGCCCTTCGTCGATATTTTCATAATCAACACCTGCTTTCTCGCCGGAAGCACGGAATCTGATACCTTCTGTCTGGCCATCCGGTACAATGGAGGGTATCCCCATATCATATCTATGTTATCACATCTACTTCCTTTGTGGTCAAAAAAAAGTTGACATATTCATGTCCGGTATCGTTCGCGTGTGAGTTGCTTGCCCAGGTGTGTTAAAATTGATTAATGCAACGTATTTCAAACCCTATACCCAACGGAATCCTTTCAAGGAGTGAAAGATAGATGAACGACAATCTATACGGGGACCGGTTCCCGGACCCTTCCAAGGTGCGCGTCGTCGTCGGCATGTCGGGTGGCGTGGACTCTTCGGTCACCGCGCTCATGCTCAAGCGGCAAGGCTTCGACGTCATCGGCGTATTCATGAAAAACTGGGACGATACCGACGAGTTCGGCGTGTGCACCGCGGAGGAAGACGCGGAAGACGTCCGGCGCGTGTGCGACCAGATCGGCATTCCCTACTACACGGTCAACTTCGAGGCGGAGTATTACGACAAAGTGTTCGAGTACTTCCTCGAGGAATACCGCCGGGGCCGCACGCCGAATCCCGACGTCATGTGCAACCGGGAGATCAAATTCGGCGAATTCCTGCAAAAAGCGCTCGATCTCGGCGCGGACGTCATCGCCACCGGCCACTATGCTCGCGTGACGCTCGAGGACGGCGAGTATAAGCTGCTGCGCGGCGTCGACAACAACAAGGACCAGACGTATTTCCTGAACGCGCTGAACCAATCCCAGCTGTCCCGCGCGATGTTCCCGATCGGCCATCTGCAGAAGCCGGAAGTGCGGAAGATCGCCGAGGAAGCCGGCTTGTACACGGCGAAGAAGAAGGATAGCACCGGCGTCTGCTTCATCGGGGAACGGAACTTCAAGGAATTCCTCAGCCAATACTTGCCGGCGAAATCGGGCAACATGGTCGATCTTGCGACAGGCGAAGTGAAGGGCCGTCACGACGGGCTGATGTACTACACGCTCGGCCAACGCCAAGGGCTCGGCATCGGCGGATCGGGCAATGGCGAGCCGTGGTTCGTGGCGGACAAAGACTTGACGGACAATGTCCTGTACGTCGTGCAGGGCGACGCGCATGCGAGCCTTTACTCCGTCGGCCTGACGGCGACGGGCGTGAACTGGATCAGCCCGGCCGAGCCGCAGGGACCGGTGCGCTGCACGGCGAAGTTCCGCTATCGCCAGCCGGATCAAGGCATCACGCTGACGCCGCTCGGCGACGGCGCGTACGACGTGACGTTCGATTCGCCGCAGAAGGCGATCACGCCGGGCCAAGCGGTCGTGTTCTACGACGGCGACGTCTGCCTGGGAGGCGGCACGATCGACAAGGTGCGCAAGCTGGAGGCGGCGGGCGCGGGTGTGTAATCGAGTTCGAATGGATTGCGGAACCGTCTTTCTCGGCCAATCGGCCGGGAGGGGCGGTTTTTGGCTTAGATACGACAAAACGCCGCCCGCTCCCGAAGGAACGAGCGGCGCGTGCTTCGCGCTGCATCATGTATATACGTGATTTCTCAAAGAAAAACCCCCGACTCTCGCCGGGGGTTCTGTTCGCACTTCGTGATTATGAAAATAAGTCCTCGCTTCGCGAGACTTACAGTTTCACCACGTTGGATGCTTGAGGACCACGGTTGCCTTGCGTGATTTCGAATTCAACCGCTTGGCCTTCTTCCAAAGTTTTGAAGCCGTCTCCTTGGATTGCGGAGAAGTGAACGAATACATCGTTGCCGTCTTCTACGGAGATGAAACCATAGCCTTTTTCTGCGTTAAACCACTTAACTGTTCCTCTCAAATGAAAAACCTCCTAAAATCTCGCCGTTACTCGGCGAATGAGGTAATTATAACCGAATCGCCATAAAGTTGCAATATCCCGAGACTTCTGCTTATCCTCGTTTAACCAGGCGCAGCAAGGAACTTGACCTCGGAACGAACGGCAATCCAGTCGGTTCGAGCGTCGCCTTCGCCACCCCCGAAACCCTCTCGAGCAGGGGTGCTAGATAGGTAATTTCTTCCCATTTTAGAGTTATAATTGGATATATAAGTAATTGTCCGCCCGACTTCAGCACTCTTAGCATTTCATCGATCGCAGCCGCATGGAACGTCTCGTCGAACGAATCGGCATACAGGAACAGAAAATGGCTGCAAACGATGAGCGAGAACGTCTCGTCCGCGAACGGAAGATTCGGCAATGCCGCCGCGATATAGCGTTCCCTGGCGCCCTTCCCGCGATAATCTTCCGCGAAAGCGGCAAGCGACCTCTTCCTCAGCTCCCGATGTTGCTCGGGCGATCCGTAATAGCTCCAGTCGTAATAAGATGCGTTAGCCGCAAGCTTGGCGGAAGATACGTCGATCTCTTTCTCCGCCTCCGCGATCACTTGCTCTGTCAACCCGTAATAGAACGGGTCGACCGCGACGGCAATGCCCCCCATCCCTCGCACGTGCGAGGTGAACGAGGATGCTCCTGCCGCGACGTCCAGCACGGGTCCCCGAAGCAAGTCGGCCTTCTCCAGCCGGAATATCGCCTCGTACTCCCGGAAGGCGCGGCACGTGGACGCCACCCCCGTCTGCGGATACGCCGGCGGCCGATCGGCTGCCTCTTCCTCGTTCGATGCATTGAAATTCCGTTCGTTCATTGCTCTCGTCTCCTCTCGTCTCTTCAAGCTCGGCTCGTCGTTCCATCGCTCCGACCGCCCCCTCCGGCGCGGTCCGCAACGATTGACAGTAGAATCGCACGGAGCGGTCCGTCTGTCAACCTTCAATTGACCGCGCCGCATTGATTTCTCCGCCCATCTCTTCTATGATGAAAAAAACGGCAAAAGCCGCCAACGCTAGGAGTGCACGCTCATGTTCGCCAAACATACCGTCTACAAACACGACAATTACAATATGCTTACGGTAGAAGTGCAAGGCAAGACGCTCGTCGTCCGGGAAATCTCCGATCAATGGGGCGAGGAATGCCACAAGTTCGTCAGCCGTCCGGAGATGATGAATTGGGCGGAGCGCAGATTCCGCGCAGAAGATTTTCCCGGCGGAGAAGACGAACTGCAGCTTACGATCGAGAAGCTGCGCAACATCTAATCCGACGACGTTGAGGGGGCAACGATTCCTATGGAAGCCAACATTATCTTCATTATCTCGGCCTTCGGGCTGGCGGTCGTCCTGATCATGTCGCGCGAGCGCATTCCGCAGCAGATGCGGCGCAGCCTCGCCATCACGTCGATTCTGCTCGTCCTGTTCGCCTTCTTCCTCATCGTGTACAGCTTCGCGAAGGCGGGCAGTTAACGCCGCTTCCCTGTTAAGAACGATACGCGCGGGGGCATACTGTTGCAGGTAACCATTCCCTTCAACGGAGGTTCCCATGAAGCAATATCCACTGCGCCTCTTCGCCGCGACCGCCGCCGCGGCGCTGCTCGCTGGCACGCTCCAGCACTCATCCGCGTTATCCGCGCCGGCCGGCGCGACCGCTCTTCCCTCGTCGCAGGCCGACAGCGTACAACCTATAAGGAGGTCATCGAATCCGATGAGCCAAGTACCTAAACGAAACGAGACGCCGCAGGAGCATCGTTGGAAGCTGGAAGATCTGTACGCTAACCAAGCCGCTTGGGACGCGGAATACGCGCAAGTGAAGAAGAAAGTCGGCGAAGTCGTCGCTTACCAAGGCAAGCTGAAGGATGCGGACGCCATCGCGCGTTGCTTCTCGCTCGATGACGAAGTCTCCCAACTAACGGAACGCTTGTACGTCTACGCGAACATGCGCCATCACGAGGATACGGCAGAGCCTGCGTATCAAGCGCTGTCGGACAAGTCGAAGAAGCTGAGCGTCGAAGTCAGCGAAGCGACTTCTTTCGTTACGCCGGAAATTCTCAGTCTGTCCGAAGCCGAGCTGAAGGCGCTGATCGAAGCTCCCGCGCTCGCGAAGTTCAAGCGGACGCTCACCGAGATGCTTCGCCAGAAGCCGCACATTCTATCCAAGAACGAGGAATCGTTGCTCGCGCAAGTCGGCAACATCTCCCAGGCTCCGAACACGATTTTCGGCATGCTGAACAACGCCGATCTGAAGTTCCCCAAGGTCAAGAACGACAAGGGCGAGGAAATCGAGCTGTCCCACGGCCGCTACATCCAATTCCTCGAGAGCCGCAAGCAGGAGGTTCGCCGGGACGCGTTCAAGGCGATGTACGATACATACGGCAAGTGGAAGAACACGCTGGCCGCCACGCTGAACGCCAACGTGACGAAGAACCTGTTCTACTCCAAAGCCCGCAAGTATCCGTCCGCGCTCGAATCGTCGCTGTTCGGCGACAACATTCCGCAGTCGGTATACGATAACCTGATCGGCACGATTCACGAGTCCTTGCCGCTCATGCACCGGTACATGGAGCTGCGCAAGAAGCTGTTGAAGCTCGACGAGCTTCATATGTACGACCTGTTCGCCCCTCTCGTCGAAGAGTTCGACATGGAGATTTCCTACGAGGACGCGAAGAAGCGAGTGTACGACAGCTTGGCGCCGCTAGGCGACGACTATCGCAAGGTGCTTCAGGAAGGCTTCGACCAAGGCTGGATCGACATCTACGAGAACGAAGGCAAGCGCAGCGGCGCGTACAGCTGGGGCGCGTTCGGCACGCACCCTTACGTGCTGTTGAACCACAAGGACAACCTGAACAGCATGTTCACGCTCGCGCACGAGATGGGCCATGCCCTTCACTCGTACTATTCGGACACGACCCAAGACTACCGCGACGCGCAATATACGATTTTCCTGGCGGAG
This sequence comes from Cohnella sp. GCM10027633, assembly GCF_042675445.1. Taxonomy (NCBI): domain Bacteria; kingdom Bacillati; phylum Bacillota; class Bacilli; order Caryophanales; family Paenibacillaceae; genus Cohnella; species Cohnella sp. GCM10027633. Next base: position 116,864 of record NZ_JBHTGV010000012.1, read on the forward strand.
GTCGCCTCCACGCTCAACGAAGCGCTGCTCATGCACGACATGCTCGAGAAGGCGACCGATCCGAAGGAGAAAATGTACCTGCTGACGTATTACGCCGACCAATTCCGGACGACGGTGTTCCGTCAGACGATGTTCGCCGAGTTCGAGAAAATCATTCACGCCAAAGCCGAGGACGGCGAGGCGCTGACGCCGCAGGAGCTCAGCAAAATCTACTACGACCTGAACGTGCAGTATTACGGCAAGGGCATGGTCGTCGACCAAGACATCGAGATGGAATGGGCGCGCATCCCCCACTTCTACACGAGCTTCTACGTCTACAAGTACGCGACCGGCTTCTCGGCCGCGACGAGCTTCGCGAAGCAAATTCTCGACGAAGGCGCGCCGGCGGTCGAACGCTACTTGGGCTTCCTGAAGAGCGGCGGCAGCGACTACTCGATCAACATCCTGAAGAAGGCCGGCGTCGATATGTCGTCCCCCGAGCCGATTCGCCAAGCGATGAGCGTATTCGAAGGATTGATCGAGCAGATGGAGCAACTGACGTCGAAATAGTCGGAGCACTTATCGGAGAGGGGAAACTTACGATGAGCGAACAAGAACTCGAACGATTGAAATACCCGATCGGACGCGTGTCATTCGATCCGAACGTTACCGAGGAGGCTCGCGCGTCAAGAATCGAGGGCGCCGCTGCCATTCCGGCGGGTCTGCGCGCGGCCGTCGCGGGACTGAACGACGAGCAGCTCGATACGCTGTATCGCCCGGGCGGCTGGACGGTTCGCCAAGTGGCTCACCATACGGCGGACGCGTCGATGACGATGTACACCCGGTTCAAGCTGGCGCTGACGGAAGAGAAGCCGCTCGTCAAGACGTTCGAGGAGAACGAGTGGGTGAAGCTCGTCGACTCCGCCAAGCTGCCCGTGGAGCCTGCCCTGCTCATGCTGGACGGCCTTCACGCGCGCATCGACGCCGTGCTGCGCTCGCTGCCGGCTTCCGCTTTCTCTACGACGTTCTTGCATCCCGCGAACGGGGAGATGACGCTCGACCAGCTGCTCTCCTACTTCGCTTGGCACGGCAAGCACCATACGGCGCAGATTACCGCGCTCCGCGAGCGCAGCGGCTGGTAATTCGGCGCAAGGGCGCCCCCGAGGTGAACGGCGAGATCAATCGCGCCGTGCTCCGTCGGGGGCGTTTTAATTGCCGTTAGCAGTTGCATGCTGGGAACGGTGGCGCGGATGGAGGCGTGGTAGGCGTGGTAGGCGTCGTGGCGCGAGGTCAACATAATTGATTTTTCACATATAATTTTCGACGTCTAAGCAAAATCTCCACCTATACTCGAAAAATCATGTTTATTTTACGAATCGTTGAATCAAATATAAAATGTATATTAAATTTCGAACATATCTGGTCATTCCTTCGATTACTGAAATAATATATTCGAAATATCGCATACAACTCATAACCGCTGAATGACTCCGGTCCAAATCACCCGCCAGCACACCTAGACATCCCGAACGAATTGCAATAAAATGTTACTTATATCACATACAAACGGCAAAGAATGCCCGTTTTCTCCCCTGGGAGAGAGCGGGCATTTTGTATTTCATTCGAATACGGAGGCGGCGACGATGAGCTTCGATAGTAATCACGAACAATGGGTGAAGGACCATCTGAAAAGGAGAACGGGAGAAAGGCTGGATGCTCTGCGACGCGGACATGGTTTCGGCAACCGATTATTCATCGAGAAAGCGTGGTGGCCGATGGTCGGACATTTCGAGGGACTACATCCCGAGTTTGAGGTTAAGGATTGGCGCGGTAGACCTTACTACGTCGATTTCATGTGGATCGTGGGCATGATTCGCATCGTCTTCGAGATCATGGACTTCGGAACTCACGGAACCGACCGCAGCAATTACCGGAAAGATCTGAACCGAGGGTTGTATCTGCAATCCCATGGTTGCCTCGTCTTCTTTATTTCCCTGGATGAATTGAAGGAGAATCCCGGGTTCGTGATCTCCGCTTTGCGGAACTCGCTGACTCCTTACCTGCTGGCAGAGAACAGGACTGTCGGATCTGGCGTTAGTACATACTCCAAGATAGAACGAGAACTGATGCGTGCGGCGATTCGCAACAATCGAATTCTTCGTCCGGCGGAAGCGGCCAAACAACTCGAACTCCATGTTACGACGGTCATTAAATACTGCCGTCTGCTTGTGACGAAAGGAAAGTTCCGAGCGGTTGCACGAGGAGCTTCCGGGCGCGTCACCTCCTATGAATACATCGGCTCGCTGCAAAGTCCGGATTTAGTTTGACTATGTATCGAACAAGAATCACGTATCGGTTGACCGACGATGCGAGTTTGAAAAGTTAATGTGTACTGGCATTGCGGGGTTGCGGGGTTGCGGGGTTGCGGGGTTGCGGGGTTGCGGGGTTGCGGGGTTGCGGGGTTGCGGGGGCACATGCGTTCGAAAAACCGAACATAAATCACACCAACTGGGCATTATTCGTATTTGTAATTGATTTTTCATACATATCCTCCGAAGTTTCGAGAAACGCGACAGATGTATTCAATTTATCAAGTATATCGAACCATTCCAGCCCAATCGACCACATTGTACTCGAAAAACCGAACACATGCCCCGATATTTCCGCAATCGGCGCAACTCACACGATGCTCAATACCTATGTACTCGAAAATCCGAACACATCAACCCGCATACCGCGCAACCAACTCAACTGCGACGCGTATCCCCGTCCCGCGCATCCAAAACCTGTCTTTACCGAGTATCCGAAATCTGCCCGCCGCACATCCTACTCCACGATCGCCTTCCACGCCTCCAGCCGCTCCGCCAACCCGCGATACTTCGGCGTCGGAATCGGGCTCGTCGACGGCAGCTTCAGTACCCGTCGCCCGGCAACCTCGGGATGCCCGCCGAAATTCCGCATAAGCTCCGCATGCGATTTCGCGCCGTTGCAAGCGAGCGTCCGCACGTTCGGATAGGCCGCCAGCAGGCCGGGGATGTCGTTCGGCACCGCGTCCTTAATATCGCTGTCCAAGCTGCCCGGGCGATCGCAAGCCGCGATCGTGTCCCATAGCGCGACGCCGTTCCGAAGCGCGAACGCCAACCTATCCTCGTACGCCTCGTCCGGCTCGCGCCCCTCGAACAATCCGTACAGCACCCGCCACATATAGTTCCGTTCGTTGCCGTAATACTGATGCGCCTTCAACGACGCCGCGCCGGGCATGCTGCCGAGCACGAGCACCCGCGACCGTTCGTCGATGACCGGCGGAAAGCTATGTACGCGCATCGCAAAGGCCTCCATTCGCTCGATTGCCTCCATTATAAACGTAAAAAGCGTCCATTCCCAAATCGGGAACGAACGCCTCGCGAACCTGAACCTGCGATAGCTTTATCCTTTTACGCTGCCGGCTGTCAAGCCTTCGATAATCTGCTTCTGCAGCACCGAGTACATGACGATGACCGGCGTGACGCTGAATACGATACCCGTGCTGATGAGCGCGTAGTTCGTCTGGTAAGCGTCCCGGAACCCGACCATCCCGGTCGGCAACGTGCGGAGCGCGTCTTTGCTGATGAAGAAGTTCGCCAGCAAGTATTCGTTCCAGTTGCCGAGGAAGTTGATGATGAACACGGTGACGAGCGCCGGAATCGTCAGCGGCAGAATGATGCGCGCGAACAGCCCTACCGCGCTAAGCCCGTCCATGATCGCCGCTTCCTCCAGCTCGCTCGGAATCGACTTCATGAACGCGGAGATGAGCAGCACGCTGAACGGGAGCGCGCCGGCCGTGTACGGCAGGAACAACGACCAATGCGTATTCAGAATGCTCAGGTCCATCATCAGCTTATATTGCGCGATGAACAGCACGTTGCCCGGAATCAGCATCCCGATCAGAACGAGCCCGTACACCATCTTGCTGGTGATGCGGAATTTCATGCGCGTCAACGCGAACGCCGTGCCGGCCGCCACGAGCACGCCTACGACGGCGGAGGATAACGCCAGATAAGCGCTGTTGAGGAAGTACGTGCCGATCTTCGCTTGCACCCAAGCGTCGACGTAGTTCTGGAAATACAGCTTCGTCGGGAACGCGAACGGCGCTTGCGAAATCTCGACGTTATCGGCCTTCAGGGACGAGAACAGCACGAATACGAACGGGAACAAGATGATCGCGACATAAACCAACAGGATGATGTGAGGCAGCGATTTTTGGAGCGGTTTCGTCAGCGTCATCAGTATTCAATCCTTTCCGTCTTCCCGAAGGTGAGCTGATAGATCGCCGTCAACACGAGCGCGAACGCGAAAATAATAATGGCGAGCGATGTGCCGTAGCCGTATTCGCCGTACTTCATCGCTTTGTTGACCATGTAGGAGGCCATGACCTCGGTCGAGCCGTAAGGGCCGCCGTTCGTCATGACGAGAACGATGTCGACGACGCGCATCGCGCCCGCGATGGATAGCATGACGACGACGGAGACGATCGGCTTGATGAGCGGCACGGTCAAGTACCAAGCGCGCTGCGTCGCGTTCGCGCCGTCGATCTCCGCGGCTTCGTCGATGTCTCTGGGGATGGCGAGAATCGCGGCGAGTATCAATACAATATAGAAGCCGACCCACTGCCAGGCGTTCGTCAGCAGAATCGCGATCATGGCCCAAGGAGACTCGGCGAGCCAATAGATCGGATCGATGCCGAACCAGCTCAAGAACTCGGAAATCGGTCCAATGTCCGGATCATAGATGAAGCTCCACAGGATCCCGATTACGGATGTGGATAATACGGACGGCATGAATACCGTCGTCTTGTAGAAGCCTTTGAGCTTCTTCACGTTGCTGATCAAGAGCGCGAAGAGAATGATAATCGGCACCTGGATGCCCACGGAGAACACGATGAAATACAAGTTGTTTACGATCGAATCGCGGAAGCTTTGATCCTCGAAAGCACGTTGAAAGTTGTCGAACCCGACGAAGCTCGTCGCGTCCAAGCCGGAATAATCCGTGAACGCGTAGAAGACGGACGAGAACATCGGAAACAGGAAGAACAAACCGTAGAGCGCGATCGTAGGAATAATGAACATTAAGTATATAGCGGGATTTCTAAGCGTGTTTTTCATATATCCTCCCCACTCCCTACTATCTAAAAGGAAAGGCACCACTCGCAGGCGGGTGGTGCCTCCTTGTCTAGTCTAATAACCTTATTTCGTTTTCGCGTTTTCTTGCTCCTGCAGCTTTTGGATCGCGTCGCCGACTTGTTGCGCGGACGCTTTGTTGCCGATCAGCTTTTGCAGTTGAAGCTCGGTTTCGCTGTACACCGCTTTTTGAGCGATCGCGTCGAAGTGAACGAACGTCGTGCCGGCTGCTTTCATCACGTCGAGAACTTGCTTCACGACAGGATCGGTAACCTTGGCGAGCGATTCGTCGGACAGCTTCATCGAAGGAAGAACGCCGTCTTCGAGCAAGCCGCGAAGCTGCATTTCGTCGCTGTACAGGTTCTTGATGAACGATTTGACCGCCGCGAGCTCTTGGTCGTTCAGATCGGAAGAGAAGCCGTAACCGTTGGAGTAGTTCGCGTTCAGGGACGTTTGGTCGCCTGCCGCGTTAGGCAGCGCCGGAAGCGCCACGAATCCGACTTTGCCGGCCATGCCTGCCGCTACCGCGCCTTCTTTGAAGGCGGAAGAACGCCAGCTGCCGTCGAACATCATGCCTGCTTTGCCGGCCGCGAAATCGTTGAGCATATCGTCGTACGATTTGCCGAGCTCGCCTTTGGTGAAGTAGCCGTTCTTGACCCAGTCGCCGTACAGGGAGTACGCCGATACGACTTCGGGTTGGTTCCATTTCACTTCGCCCGTTACGATGCCGTTCGGGAAGCCGTTCGTGTAGCGTCCGATGAACGTGTTGACGAGCATGTTCGGTACCCATGCCGCTTGGGAGCCCATCGCGAACGGCGTAATGCCTTTGCCTTTGAGCGTATCGGCGGCTTTAACCAAATCGTCCCACGTCGTCGGAGCGTTCAGGCCGTTCTGCGAGAACAGATCGGTGTTGTAGAATACGCCTTCCACGGAGCCGCCGATCGGCAGTCCGTAGATTTTGCCGTCGAGCGTGAATTGGCCGAATACGTTCAAGAACTTATCCTTGATGCCCAACTCGTCGAGGATCGGAGTCAGGTCGAGCAAGCGGCCTGCTTTCGCGTATTTCAGCGCGTCGGCGTTACCGCCGAACAAGTCGAAGATCTTCGGTTGGTTACCGGCTGCCATTTCGGCAGGCAGCTTCGTGAAACGGTTCGCAGCGTCTTCGATGCCGTCCAGCTCGAATTTCAAGCCTGGAACTTCCGCTTCGGAGCGCTTAACGACTTCGTCGAGGATCGCTTTGCGGAATTTTTGCGGTTCGCCGATCTGAATGTGGCGAAGCGATACCGTGAAAGGTTCGACCTCTTTGCTCGGTTCGGCGGATGGAGAAGCGGATTCGCTTGCCGGAGCGCCGGACGATGCAGCCGGGGATGGCTCGTTGTTATCGTTGTTGCCGCAAGCGGCGAGCAATGCGGAAGTTGCGACGACCATCGTAAGTGCGAGTTTGAAATTCTTTTTCACGCGGTAGACCTCCCAGTGATCTTTAGGTTGTTGTTGCTTACACCCTTATTGTAGATGCAAACGCGAGCCGCGTAAGGGAGTCAAACGGCTAAAAGGGGGATAAGATCATCTAGCGCGTAATGTAGGTTTTTGCCCTTTATTGTCTTCTGTTCGCGAACATACGGGCTGCGCAGGCTTTTTGAGGTGTTGCAAAAACTAATAGCATTAGTTATTATGATAATATAATTAGTCAAGGAGCGATGAACATGAAAACGAACGTATGGGGACCCGTAAGGCAATTGCAATTCCTGCCGGCCCTGTTTCCGATGAACGCATATCTCGTGGAAGAACGCGACGGCTTAACGCTGATCGACGCCTGCATGCCCGCGATGGCCAAGTCGATCTCGGCCGCGATCGAAGCGACCGGCAAGCCGCTCTCGCGCATCGTTCTGACGCACGCGCACGGGGACCATATCGGCACCGTTCCGGCGTTGAAGAAGACATTCCCGACAGCCCGGATCGGTATCTCGCGACGGGATGCCGCCCTACTGAAGGGCGACCGGTCGCTGCTGCCGGGCGAACCGGCATCTCCCGTTCGCGGGAGCGTTCCGAAGCGTTCGCCCTTCGAACCGGACTTCCTCATCGAGGACGGCGAACGAATCGGCTCGCTCGTCGCGATCGCATCGCCGGGACATACGCCCGGACATCTCGCCTTCCTGGAGACGGCGACGAACACGTTGATCGCGGGCGACGCGTTCCAGACGAAAGGCGGCTTGGCCGTCTCCGGCCATATGAAGCTCCGCTTCCCCTTTCCCGCGCTGGCGACTTGGCATGCGCCGACGGCCATCCTTAGCGCCCGGAAGCTGGCCGCGCTGACCCCCGATAGGCTCGCCGTCGGACACGGCGCGGCTATCGACGGCCCCGTTGCGCTCATGAACGACGCGATTGAAGCCGCGGAAACTTACTTGCGGAAGAAGGTTTCGCGATGAGGGCGGGCGTGAAGCCGGAATCCGTCGTCTCGGCGGCGGCCGATATCGCGAACCGCAGCGGCTGGGGTGAAGTGACCCTCGCCAACGTCGCGGGGCTGCTCGGCATTAAGACGCCTTCCTTATATAATCATATCTCGGGCTTGGACGATTTGCGACAGAAGCTTGCCGTTCACGCTTCCCGGCTGCTGTTCGACCGGATGATCGATGCGGCCGTCGGCCAGACAAGCACGGAAGCGTTCCTCGCGGTCGGAGCTTCGTACGTGCGATTCGCCAGAGAGCAGCCTGGTCTGTACGAGGCTTTCTACCGGATCGGCGCCGTGAGGCCGCCCGAATACGAGGACATCGCGCAACGCATTCTTCAGCTGCTCTACCGGCTTCTCGAGCCGTTCAAGCTGGACGAGGAGCAAGCGGTCCACGCCGTGCGCGGGTTAAGAAGCTTGCTCCACGGCTTCGCCTCGCTCGAGGCGGCGGAAGGGTTCCGGATGTCCGTCGATAAGGACGTCAGCCTCCGTTTTATTATCGTTCGCTATATGGAAGGCATACAATCCCCTTCCGATCGATGAACGCAGCCTCGATCCATGCCCCAAAACCGAACGTTCGGTGCCGGGACATGGATTTTTGTTGTTGGAAACTACGCGATCAGGAAGGATTCGACATTTTTCTCGCGAATAAAAGAGAGGTGATACGCAGAAGGAGTGAATTCCCGAATGTCCAGAGCCGAGCTCTCTCCGGAAGAGCTGCTGAAAATCATATTCGAATACACGGCCAAAATCGCCGGCGAGAGCAACTTGAACGCCGTGCTCGTCCATATGGCGAACATGGGCCGGGAAATGATCCTGTCCGACCGCTGTACCGTCTGGCTCATCGACGAACCGAAGAACGAGCTATACACGACGGTCGCCCACGGCGTCAAGGAAATCCGGATTCCGTTCGGCACCGGCATCGTCGGCACCGCAATCTTGAACGGAGAGCCGATCATAATCGAAGACGCTTACAACGATCCGAGGCATAACGCCGAGAACGACCGCAGAACCGGGTACCATACGAAGTCGATCATTACGGTTCCCTTCAGCAACAACGACGGCGAAATCATCGGCGCTTACCAAGCGATCAATAAAATGACCGAAGTCGACTACTTCACGACGCGCGACCTCGAGTTGCTGTCCCTCGCCGCTTCGTATGCGGGCAAATCGCTCGAATCGGTCATGCTGCACCAGGAAATCGTCGACACGCAGCGCGAGATCATCTCTACGATGGGCGAAGTCGGCGAGATTCGCTCCAAGGAGACGGGCAACCACGTCAAGCGCGTCGCGGAATATTCGTACGTGCTCGCGCTCGGCCTCGGCTTGGACGTCGGTCAAGCCGAGCTTCTCCGGACCGCTTCCCCGATGCACGACATCGGCAAAGTCGCGATTCCGGACGCCGTCCTGAACAAGCCCGGCAAGCTCACCGAGGAAGAATACGACATCATTAAGTCCCACACGAAGATCGGACACCAGCTGCTGCGCGGTTCCAAGCGGGAGCTGCTCCGCACCGCGGCGATCGTCGCCGAGCAGCATCACGAGAAATGGGACGGCACGGGCTATCCGGCCGGTCGCAAGGGCGAGGATATCCATCTGTTCGGTCGCATTACGGCCGTCGCCGACGTCTTCGACGCGTTAAGCGCGGAGCGCGTCTACAAGGCCGCCTGGCCGATCGAGAAGATCGAGAACTTGTTCCGCGAAGAGAGAGGCCGCCACTTCGATCCGGCGATCATCGACGTCTTCTTCGCGGAGCTGCCCAAGCTGCTCGAAATCCGCGAACGGTTGACCGATACGGAACCTCATTAAGGGCCAATAAGACAAGAAGGCTGCCCGAGCACCGGTTCATCCGGGACAGGCAGCCTTATCTATGCGCGTTACATCCGATATTTGGGTCTCAATAGCGCGAAATGCACGACTATCGCGATGATCAGAATGACGATGACGACGATTGCCGTCCATAACCTCTCGGTCCATGAGCCGTCCGCGAACAGCACCGGACCGACGCCGAACACGGCGATCGCGACGTAAATCGCGCCGAACACCGTATTCACAAGCCATTTACCCACCCTAATCCCTCCAATCCGGAAGGCTCCCCGAGCCGTTAGGCGGTTAATCCTCCATCTTTACTGTTGCCCGTCCGAGCGCCTCTTCATTCCACCAGATTTCGAGATCGTCCCCTTCGCGAAGCGCGTCGACGCCGGCCGGCGTTCCCGTATAGATCAGATCTCCCGGGCCAAGGCCGTAAGCCCGTCCGATGAAGTCGACGAGCGTCTGCAGGCCGAACACCATGTCCTTCATCTCGCCTCGTTGCGCTTCGGCGCCGTTGATCCGCAGTCCGAACGGATGCGCCGCCACCGCGTCAAGGCCGGGATACGCGCGCCATTCGCCGAGAACGGCCGAATGGCGGAAGCCCTTGGCCGGCAGCCAAGGAAGACCTTTCTTCTTGATCGTATCCTGTACGTCGCGCAAGGTCAGATCGAGGCCGACCGTGTAATGGGTGAACAGCTCGTCGCAACGCATGCCCGGCTCGTACGCGCGTCCGACGGCGAAGACGAGCTCCGCCTCGAAGTGCACCGCTCCTTGATCCGCGGGAATGATCAGCTTGCCGCCATCCATAGCGGCGATGGCGTGCGTCGGCTTCGTGAACAACATCGGCGTCGTCGGCACCTCGTTGCCCAGCTCCTCGGCATGAAGCCGGTAATTGCGTCCGACGCAGTAAATGTTGCGTATGTCCATCTCGTTCAATCTCCTTGTCTGACGGCCGCGTCCCAGCGGTCCGGATAGTTCGTGCAGATTTGGAACGGCTCCTCTAGGCGAGTCAGCTTACGCAAGTCGCCTGGCGCGTTGATCGTCCATGCCATGACGGCGATACCCGAGCGCTGGGCATCGGCGAGCAGCTTCTTGGACAGGTGGCGATGGCCGATCGACAGCGTCGTCGCCCCGAGAGCGAGCATGCGCGGGAACAAATCGGCCGGCGCGGCGTCGATGATGAGACCGATATTCATCGTCGGGTCGTATTGCCGAACCGCCTGCAGGAGCGCGGGACGGAACGACGTTACGACCGTGTCCGGCGCCATGCCGCGGGCCCGGATCGCGTCCACCGCACGCCTGGCCAACCGCTTCGTCTCGTCTTCGGTCGCCTCTTCGTGGCCTTTGAGCTCCACGTTCAGCTTGCAGCGGCCGGCCGCCAACGCGAGCGTCTGATCCAGCGTCGGCACGCCTTCGGAAGCATAGCGCCGGTGGTACCAGCTGCCGGCGTCCAGCTTGCCGAGCTGCTCGGCCGTCTTGTCGCGAACGTTTCCTTTGCCGTTCGTCGTTCTCCCGAGCGTGCTGTCGTGAATGACGACCGGAACGTCGTCCTTGGACAGATGGACGTCCAGCTCGATCCAAGTCACGAACGGCTGCGACAGCGCCAGCTTGAACGCCGCCATCGTATTCTCCGGCGCGGCGCCGGAGAATCCCCGGTGCGCGACGCAAGGGTGGCGGGCGGCGCGCTGCCCCGAGCCGATCGGAACCGCGGGCTCGCGAGGCGTGTTGCGAAGCATGCGTTTGATCGCGTTACGGACTGCTTGCCACAATGGTGCCATCCTCCTCAATCTTCGCCCCGAACGAGATCGACGACAAGCGCGCGAGCAACGCCTTGCCGGTCTCGGCTTCCATCGGAACGGGCTGTGCCAGCTTCGAGATCATCGGCGCGAACCGCAGCGAGCAGTCGCCGCCCGGCTTGCACGTCGCCGTCAAGATGCCGGTCTCCGCAGTCGTCGGGGGCGACATGCCCGGGAAGACGAAGTTCCCCAAGCTATAGGCGATCCATTTGCCTTTGTACGACTCGAACCCTTGCAGAACGTGCGGGTGGCTGCCGACGACGAGGTCCGCGCCCGCGTCCACGAACGCGTAGGCGAGCGACTTCTGGAACTCGTTCGGCAAATCCTTGCGTTCTTCTCCCCAGTGGACCATGACGACGACGACGTCGGCGTGCTCCCGGGCTTCCTTGATCGCCGCGACGGCGCGAGCGGTCGAATACGCCTCGGCCAGTCCCGGATTATTCTTGTCCGCTTTCCATGACGTGTCGGGCACGACGCGGGTCAAGCCCACGAAGCCGACGGTCATGCCCTTGCTGTCGATATAGGCCGGCGTGTACGCTTCCCGGTCGTCGATACCGGCTCCGGCATGAACCAGGTCGGCGTCGTCCAACGCGTCCATCGTGTCGCTTAGGCCTTCCCAACCGTAGTCGAGCGTGTGGTTGTTCGCGAGCGACAGGAAGTCGAAGCCCGCTTCCTTGATCGGCGCGAGCGTCTCCTGAGGAGCGCGATAGACGTACTGCTTATCTTCTTCGGGCGTCCCGCGCGTCGTAATCGACGTCTCGAGGTTGCCGGCCGCGATATCCGCCGCCTGCAGCAGTCCGCTCGTCTCCCGGAACGGATAATCGAAGCCGAATTGGTTCATATAATCGAGAACCCGGGCTGCGGGCAGGATGTCGCCGACGAGCGCGAGCGTGACCTGGCCATCGCCTTCGGTCGCTTCGGCGCCATCGCCTCCGGCTTCCGCGTCGTCTTCGTCCGTCCCCGCGCTCGCTCCCGCTTCTTCCCCGTCCGGCTCGCTCTCCGCGGTGCCGGCGGGCTCGTCCGTTCCGCCGCTATCCACCGGCGTCGAGGTCGCATCGGCCGAAGCAGAAGCGGACGGACCGCTCGCTTCCTTGCCGGCCGTCGCCGGCTCGTCCCGCCGGACCATCCATATGATCGCCGCCACCGCGACGATGCATGCGAGCATCGCGAGATTAAGCGCCATCAGCCTGCGCTTGCGCTTGTTCTTGCGTTGTCTGTTCCTATCGTTCGTCTGCGTACGCGAATAAGTCGTCATAACGGCGATTCTCCCCGATCCTCGATCCTCGATCTCCCTGCCCGTATTATACAGGATGGCAAGCAAAAAGACGATCAACCGTTCGGCCCATAAGCCGTCCCGGCGATCGTCTCGATCGGATTGCGCATGAATAAGTTCGGTTAGTTCCCCTTGCCGTGCCGCGGATGTTCGCCGATCGTTATCGGCTGCCTCGCCTTAACCGGGAGCTCGCCGGATAGCACGCCCGCGAGCGCGGTCATCATGGCCGGCTTGTTCTCGTAGCAGACGACGTATATCGGCGCGTCGGGCACTCCGAGCAGATCGTACGGCGTGCGCATCGCGGCCCAGACGAACGTGCGGCTCGCGTCTTCCGCAAGCTCGGCGACGAGCGCGGTCTGCGCTTCGTTGAAGGCGGCGTCGTAAGAGGCGAACACGAGCGTGCCGCTGCCGGCGGCCGCTTGCCGCACCGCTTCCGCTTCGTCCGCCGACGGGTTCAAGCCGATTCGCACCTCTTCGACGTCATAGCCGCGCGCGGAAAGCGCAGCTCCCAGCGTCCACGCTTGCTCGATCACCTCGACGACCTCGGTGCCGACGCGCGCTTCCGTCCAGACGACGACCGTGCGCCCCGCCTTGGACAGAGGCAGCGCGGACTGCCCTTTCACGACCGTGACGGCGGACTCGCTCAGCTCGGTCATGACTTCCTTGGCCCGCGCGGCGTCCAGCGCCGGCTTCTCGGCGCCGAACAGCCCGCTCTTGTGCTTCAGCTCCCAGTTGCGCTTCGCCGATTCCTCGATGCGCGCCTCCGGGATCTCTCCCGTCAGGACGGCTTCGAGCACCGCCTCGAGCGCCGCCTTCTGTCGCTCGAGCCGGTGGCAGACGAGCACGAGATCCGCGCCGGCCTTGATCGCTTCGACCGCGCCGCGCGCGACGCCGATCGTCTCGGAGATCGCGTTCATCTCCAGGCAGTCCGTCACGATGACGCCGCCGAAGCCGAGCTGCTCGCGAAGGAGACCCGTCAATATTTTGCGCGACAACGTCGCGGGAACTTGATCGGGCTCGAACGCCGGGAAGACGACGTGGGCCGTCATGATCGCGTCCACCCCGCCGGCGATCGCCTCGCGGAACGGGTACAGCTCGACTTCGTTCAACCGCTCTACGCCGTGCGGCACGACCGGAAGCTCGTGATGGGAATCCGCCGACGTGTCCCCGTGTCCCGGAAAATGCTTCGCCACCGCGCTGATCCCGCCTGCGCGATAACCTTCGATCGCAGCGATGCCGATGCGGGCCGCATGCGCGGCATCTTCGCCGTACGACCGGACGCCGATGACCGGATTCAGCGGGTTGTTGTTCACGTCCAGACATGGCGCGAAGTTCATGTTGATGCCGACGTTGCGCAATTCCGCGCCGGACAGCTTCGCCGCTTCGCGGCTAAGCTCGGCGTTGCCCGCCGCCCCTTGCGCCATGGCCCCGGGCATGACGGTGACGCCTTCCTCGAGCCGGACGACCATGCCGCCCTCTTGGTCGATCGCGATGAAGAGCGGCACGCCGGCCGAAGACTGCAGCTTGGCGGACAGCGCTTCGACTTGCGGCGCGTCCCGCAAATTGCGACGGAAGTAGATAATGCCGCCGAGACCGTATTCCTTCACTAGCCCCTCGATGCCCTCCGTCGGCTCGTAGCCTTCGAATCCGCACATGAAGAGCTGGCCGATCTTTTCCTTCAGAGTGAGCCGTTCGAACCCGGATGCTGCGTTCATTGCTTCGTTCCCCCTATATGTTGACGACTAGATTGTGCATGCCGTACGAACAGGTCGATTCACTTCTCCCGATGTTGCATCGCCCATGCGGGCATTTCCGCCTCGCCGGATTGATTCTGGTGCCGGTCGCGGAATTCGGACGGCAGCATGCCCGTATACTTGCTGAATACCCTCGTGAAATACCGCCGTTCGACGTAACCGACCATCTGGCCGATTTGGGTGACGCTTTTGTCGCTGAGCGCGAGCAGCGACTTCGCCATCTCCATCCGCTGCTTCGTCACGTATTCCACGAACGTCTCGTTGTAATGCTGCTTGAACAGCAAGCTGAAATAGCTGCCGCTAATGCCGAGATAATCGGCGAGCGCGTCGATGCTCAGCTCCGTCGACAGGTTGCGTTCGATGTAATCTTTGGCGGACAGCATGAGGACGTCGCTCGTCTTCTTCTTCATGACGCTGTCGAGCGACAGGTCGACGAGCTTGTTGATGACCGACAGCGTCTCGCGAATGCCTTGGTTGCGGTCGATCTGCCGCCAGATCGCCGCCTCCTCCCCGGGGGTCATGACGTCCATGCCGCGCATCTCGCGCAGCAGGTGGATGCACAAGTAATGAAGAATCGGCGCGATCCGCTCGAAGGACGTCTCCGGCAGTTGCTTGAAGCTGTCGTTCAGCTCCTTGAGCGCCGTCTCGGTTCTGCGCCGGTCGCAGCGCTTGAGGCCCGTCACCATCTCCTCGATCCGGTCCCACAGCTGCTCCGGCGTATCCGAACCGCCGCGCGCCTTCTCCGACAGTACCACGCCTTCGTTGGCGCCGCCGGACAAGTTCAAGGAACGCTGCAAGCTCTTGTACGTCCGGGCCAGCTGATCGAGCGACACCGGCGAAGGGTGCAGCGCGACGCGGATCGTCAGCTTCAAGTAGCTTTCGACCGCCTGGCGGAGCTGCTCGCCCCAAGCTTTGCACTGCTCGCGGTCGAACACTTCCGGCGGCATCGTCTCGATGAGCACGCACCATTCCCCGCTCCGTACTTGCAGCACCGAGCTCGATACGCCGAACGAGGCGAGATTCTCCTGCAGCAGGTTATGGATCGCGAAGTTCCACAGCTTGCGCTCCTTCTCCTCCCACGTCCGTTCCTTCTTCGTGTAGTCGGCGACGTCGACGAGCATCATCGCGAAGCTGAGCGACTCCTCCGATATCTCGTGCAGCTTCGCGAACGGCTTCGTGGAACCTCCGCCCAAGTCGACGAGCCGGTCGTACAGGATTTTCTCGTAGGCCAGATGAAACACTTGCTTCCATTCCTGCTGAATGGTGATCTGCTCCACGTTGCGTTCCCGGATGCCGTTCGCCAGCCGATCGATCGTGTTCTCGAGCTCCTCGTAATCGATCGGCTTCAGGATGTAATCCTTGACTTCGTACCGCATGACCGAGCGGACGTAATTGAAGTCCTGATACCCGGTCAGCATAATGACTTCGGCGTCGGCGTCGAAGTCGCGAAGCGAGCTTAAGAATTCGATCCCGTCCATGACCGGCATCCGGATATCGCACAGAATGAGATGCGGGCGGTGCTCCTTGGCGATGTCTAGCGCGAGCTGCCCGTTCTTCGCCGTACCGATGAGCTCGATATCGAGGCTATCCCACGGAATGACCGCCTGCAGGTTTTTCAGTATGTTGATCTCGTCGTCGACCAGAAGCGCTTTAAGCCTCATCGGATCACTCCCCCGTCGCCTTCGGTATGATGCATTTAATGACCGTTCCTTGTCCCGGCGCGCTGCACAGCAGAATGCCGTACCCGTTGCCGTAATGGATCCGCAGACGATCGGCGACGTTGCCGACGCCGAGACCTCTGCGTTCTCCGGTTTCCGGAGAATCCTCCTGCGCTTCATCCAGGGAGGAGATGCCGTTCTCCGTCAATTGCGCGATCCTCTCGTTCGACATGCCTATGCCGTTGTCCTCGATGTAGATCGCGATGTTGCGGCCCTCTTCCCTCGCCCGGACGTGGATGCGCCCGAGGTAATCGATGCCCTCGAAGCCGTGCTGGATGCTGTTCTCGACGAGCGGCTGCAGCGTCAGCTTCAGAATCGGGTTCGTCCGCAGCTTCTCCGGCACGTCGATCTCGTATTCGAACAGCTCCTCGAACCGGTATTTCTGGATTTCCAAGTAGCTCGTCAAGTGCTCGAGCTCCTGCTCGATGTTAATCTCTTCTTTCTGCTGGATGCTGATCCGGAAAATATTCGCCAGACGCTGCACCATCTTGCTCACTTTGCGCCCTTCGTTCTGCACGGCGAGAATGTTGATCGACTCCAGCGCGTTGAACAGGAAGTGCGGCTTGATCTGCGCTTGCAGCAGCATCATCTCGGCTTTGCGCTTGCGCCGCTGCTCTTGGGTCACGTCGTTAAGCAGCTCGGAAATCCGCGCCACGAGGCTGTTGAAGCCGCGCGCGAGCGTCGACGTCTCGTCCTTGCCGACGACCTGCACGCGGGTGGACAGGTCGCCCCGTTCCACCTGGCGCATCGCGCGAACGACGCGCACGATGAACGTGACGGTGCGGCGGACGAACATCAGGTTGAAGATGAGCGCGAACAGCAGCGTAATCGCCGTGATCGCGACCATCCAACGGAGTACTTGGACCATGTCGCCGGACAGATAGGACCAGTTCGTCACCATGACGAGCTTCCAATCGCCGACGCCGAGCCGTTCGAGCTCGAGATCCTGCACGGAGACGAGGCTCTTGTGCCCGTCGAACGAGAGCGCCTTGCTCTGATACCGGTCCGTGCTATGAATGTCTATCCCTTTGCGGGTGTCCATGAATTCGGCGATTTTCCGTCCTTGCGCGGTGCCTTGGTTGTCGAACACGATCTTGTCGTCCCGTCCGACGATCATATATCGCCTGTCGGCCGCGCCTTGGCTGTTGTAGAAGCTGAATATGCGGGACAGTTCGTTCATCTGGAAGCGCGTGACGAGTATGCCCTTGCTCGTCAACGTGTCGACGTCGAGCAGCACCCGGATCTGGGTGAACAGATTGAATTGCCCGTTGAGGACGGGATCCTCGTTCGGGCCGATCCATACGGGCTGGCCGAACTTGCGCAGCACCTCCGGGTAGATCGAATTCGCCTCGAGATCCTCCCGGGCGATCGGCTCGTCCTTGCTGAAGCTGACGTTGACGGTGCGGTCGTCGTTGCGGTACAGCGTAACCGACTGAATGCCCGGATACGTCAGGAGCACGCGTTGGCGCAGTCTCTCCCGCTCTTTGAGAGCCTCGTAGGTCTCGTTGCCGGCGAGCACGTCCGGATCGGTCTCGACGATCGGCGGCGCGTTCGGATCGAGCGCTTGCTCGACCGTCTCGACGCTGTCCTCGGTCGTGACCCAGAAGTCCGAGAAGTAGTTCGCTTCCTTGACCATGTTATGGATGTTGCGGCCGATCGCCTTCAGCGTGAGCTCGGTCTGCTCGGCGTATTTCTCTTGGGTGACGTTCTGGAAGACGAGATAGGATACCGTGCCGAGCACGAACAAGGGCACGATGATGAAAGCCAGGAATGCGGCGAATATGCGTTTGCTTAAGCTCATCCTACGAAGTCGTCCTCTCGCGTATGTTGCTCTCATTATAACAGGAGGAGTCGCCGGATGAAGATACGGCGATCGAATCGCGTCGCATAATCCCATTATAGAGAGGATGCGCCGATGCAATAAGTCTTCATTCCGATAATGGGGGGATAAAATCGGATTGTGGGTTGGGGGATTGCGTCTCGGAAAATGAAAAATCGCCTGCTCCTACGGAGTGGCGATCATTTAAGTCTCATGAATAGCGGCAGCGATGATCGAACTGATATAGATAAGCAGCTCGTCAAGTTGTTTGTCTCCGATGTCGAAGATCGGCAGATCCGCTCTCGCGGCCGCCGCAACGAGGCGTTCGTTCGGCTCGCGCAGCCCGACGGCGACGATGTTGGATAATCTCAGGAGCTCGATGTCCGCTTCGTCGCGGAGAAGGACGAGCTTCGGATGCGGCGCCGTCTTGAACCCTTCGACGATCGCGACTTCCACGCCGTTGACCCGCATGTTCGCCAGCAGCTCGTCGAGCTCGTTCGGACGCTCGATCGTCCACGCGGTGCGGGAATCGGACGTGATCGCCGTCATGTAGGCGCCGGCTTGCCGGTGTCTGTAACTATCGGTGCCGGGTACGTCCGGTTCGAAATCGTGGGCGTCGCGCTTGACCGCCCCGACGCTGTATCCGAGGCCGGAGAGCCGCGAGATCGCCGCCGTCGCCAGCGTTGTTTTGCCTGCGTTCTTGTAACCGACGATTTGCAGTACGATCATGCAATTACCGCCTCCTCGACTCATTGTGAACGTTCACCCAAGCTTCCATGCCGTTACGAGCTCGCCTGCTTCGAGCCCCGACTTGAGCGGCGGAATCTCGATGAGGCAATCCGCGCCGACGATCGTCTTCATCAGGCTCGACTTGTCGTCTCCGTTCGGCACGACGCTCACGGAGCCGTTCTCGAGCACCGTTCGTCCGCGAATGTATCTCCGGTAGGCGTTCACCTTCGGGAACGGCACGCCGAGACGGGCTTGGAAGCTCTCCGCGTACGGTTCGCCGACGCCTAACATTCGCTTGATCGCAGGCAGCGCGAACAGTTGGAACCCGACGAAACAAGCGCCGGGATTGCCCGATAAGGCAACGATGAGCTTGCCGGTGAGCAGCGCGGCGGTCGTCGGGCTGCCGGGGCGCATCGCGATTTTATTGAAGAGCAACCGGACGTCGGTGGCGGCCAGCACGTCGACCATGACGTCGTAATCGCCGACGGAGACGCCGCCCGTCGTCAAGAGCAGATCGCAATGCGACAGAACCTCGCGCGCGATCCGATCCGCCTCTTCCGCGTCGTCGGGAACTTGACCGAGCACGATCGGCTCAGCGCCCGCTTCCCGCACCATCGCGGCGAGCATCGGCAGATTGCTGTTGCGGATCTTGGCCGGCGCGAGCGGCTCGCCCGGCTGAACCAACTCGTTGCCGGTCGATAGAATCGCGACGCGCGGACGTCTGGCAACGGCAACCGTCTCGCAGCCGTAGGAAGCCAACAACGCGCTCTCGCCTGCTCCGATGAGGCTGCCTGCGGGCAGGAGCAACTCGCCGGTGGCGATCTCGCAGCCGATGTCGGCAATATTGCGCCCTGCCGGGATCGGCTTGCCGATCCGGACGCTATCTTCGGTCGAAGTCGTCGCTTCAAGCATGACGACCGCATCGGCGCCTTCCGGCACCATGCCGCCGGTCATGATCCGCGACGCTTGCCCGGGACCTATCGCGCTTGTCGGCTGCATGCCGCTCGGCAGCGACTCGACGACGGCGAGAATCGCCGGCCGGTCCGGCGTCGCTTCGGCGATATCGGCCGCGCGAACCGCATAACCGTCCATGCCCGATCTGCGGAACGGCGGGAACGGATGCGAGGCGACGAGCGGCTCCGCGAGTCTTCTGCTCCATGCCTCGCGCAAAGAGACGCGCTCGGCTTCCAAAGTCCGAGCTTCTTCCATGATTAGCCGCTGCGCTTCCTCCGGTTGGACCGTATGTCTGCGGAAGCGATCGGGGAGCGTATCTGGCTGCATCTATCGTTGCTCCTTCGTCACCGTCAATTTCTCGTATTGCTCGGGCGTGTCGACGTCGGCAGCGAACGCGCGGGCGATCCCTCGCGCGCCGAACGTCTCTTCCTCCACGCCGATCCACGTAATCTCTTCGACAAGCGCCATCAATCTTCGTTGCCCGGCCGCAAGCAATCTGGAGGCGATGGCGCCGACTTCTTGGCGATAGACGGCATGCAACGGCTGCGGTCTTCCTTCGATGACCGGAAGCGCAGCTTCGCAATCGCCATCCTCGAGTCGCGAGAGCAGCAGCTTCGCCGCTTCCGCGTCGAGCAATGGCTGGTCGCAGCCGATGACCCACGCGTACGGACTGCTAGCCGCCTCTAGCCCTGCCTGCAAGCCCGCCAACGGGCCCTCGCCGGCGTAATGGTCCGCGACGACGCGAACGTCGGACGGCAAGTCGAGCTCGGCCGCCCTCTCCGAGCCGTTCACGACGACGATTCTCTCATCCGCCCAATCGGCGACGGTTCTTAACTGACGATCGATGAACCGTTCGCCGCCGAACGTGAGATGCGCCTTATTGATATGGCCCATGCGACGGCCTTCGCCGCCGGCCAGTATGATCGCCGCGATCTTCATGGGGAATGGTCGCCTCCTCGTCAATCCCTGATCCGAAGGGATAACGACAACAAAATACGCTATGATGTCATTTTAGCTCTCATAGCGTATCCGTGACAATATTCGATTATTTAGACTGCCATACTTGCTCCGCCGCTGCCATGCCTTGGGCGACGCAATCCGGCAGCCCGACGCCGCCGAACGGCTGGCCGCAGGCGATGACGCCCGGCAAGCTTGCCGAGAGGCCGGAGACGAACGCGCCGATCGCTTCCTTATGTCCGACCGGATATTGCGGCATCGATTGCCGCAATCGCGTGATCTCCACGAACGCCGGTTCCGCGTCTACGCCCATTAACTCTCGCAGGTCGCGGCGTACCGCCTCCGTCATCTCCTCGTCGGACAATTCCACGCGAGCTTCGTCCTTGGCGCGGCCGACGTAGCAGCGGATGAGGCGTTTGCCCTCCGGCGCGGTGTGAAGCCACTTCGCAGACGTCCACGTGCTCGCGGTAATCGTTCTCCCTTCGCCGCGCGGCACCAGGAAGCCCGAACCGTCGAGCTCGCGGCCGAGGCTCTCCGCATCGTAACCGAACACGACGTTCGCGACGGAGACGTAGCGGATGCTCGTCAGCGCGGACACGTCTACGTGCGGCGCGAGCAGCTCCGCCATCGCCGCTGCCGGCAGCGCGACGATGACCGCGTCGGCGTCGAGCCGATCGCCGCCCGACAGCGATAGCCGATATCCCGCTCCCTCAGTCCCGCCGTCCGTCGCGGCTTTCTCGAGTGCCTCGACGCGAGCGCCGAGCCGAATGTCGCAGCCGTATTCGCGGAGACGGGCTTCCAATGCTTCGATGACGGTGCTGAGCCCGTTCTTGAACGTGTAGAAGACGGAAGCCGGCAACGGCGAAGGTTCGGATCGTGGGGTTGTCCCCGCCGCGGCCTGCGCCTTCCGGCCCTCGACCGATCCCTCGATCAAGCTGCCGTACCGACGCTCCATCTCCTTGAATTGCGGGAACGTCGCCTGCAAGCTCAGCCCGTACAGATCGCCGGCATAGATGCCCGCCAGCAGCGGCTCGAAGATACGCGTTACCATCTCCGCGCCCATATGCCGCTCGAGGAACGCGCCGACGGATTCGTCCCCCGAGACCGCTTCGCCCGGAGCGATAGCCCGGTCTTCTAACGCCCGCTCCTTGCCCGTCTCCGAGACGAGCGCGGTCTCCATGAACGCCTCGACGTCCGTCGGCACCCCGAGCACGAGGCCCGGCGGCATCGCGTGAAGCTCGCCGTCTCGCGAGATGTACGTCTTCTTCGCCGCGGGATTCGTCCCGGTCAGCTCTCCCGCGATGCCGAGCGCCTCCGCGAGCCGGATCATCGGCAGCTTGCGAGCGAGGAACGAATCCGGTCCGCGTTCGATGACGAACCCGTCGCGGCGCAGCGTATTGACCCTGCCGCCGAGCCGCTCGGAGCCTTCGAGCACGGTCACTTCGACCGTCTCCCCTCGGGCGCGCGCCTCCAACGTCAAATAAAAAGCGGCGGTGAGGCCGGTAATTCCGCCGCCCAACACCGCCACCTTGCGCCGCGTCACAGCGCACGCTCCCGGGCGGCCGCCAGCACGGACTCCGCCATCGCCGCCATATATTGCGGGTCGTCGTTCAACATCCGGATGCGTTCGAGCTTCACGCCGCGCTCCGACGCGAACCGCTTCGCTTCGATATCGATGTCGTACAGCACCTCGAGGTGATCGGACACGAAGCCGACCGGCGCGACGAGCATCGCCTTCACGCCTTCTTGGCCAAGGCGCTCGATCGTCTCCAGAATATCCGGCCCGAGCCACGGTTGGCCCGTCTGTCCGGCGCTTTGCCACGTGAACTGCCACTTGCCTACGCCCGCCGCTTGCGCGACCGCGCGCGACGTCGCCAGCAGCTGCTCCGGATACGGATCGTTCATCTCCAGGATTTTCTCCGGCAAGCTATGCGCGCTGAACAGCACCATCGCCTCGCCGTTCGCGTCGCCCAGCCGCTCCAACCCTTCCGTAACGCGCTTGCTCAGCGCGTCTATCAGCTCCGGATGGAGATGGTATTCCTCGATCGTAGCGAAGGCGATGCCGTGCTTCTCCGCCTCTTCCTTCGCCCGCTTCATGTAGCCGCCGACGCTCATGATCGAATAATGCGGCGTCAACACGATGCCGACCGCGCTCTTGATTCCGTCCGCCGCCATCGCCGCCACGCCGTCCTCGATGAACGGAGCCGCGTGCTTCAGTCCCTGATAGCAGACGAACTTGCCTTCGCCCGCCAGTTCGTCCAACGTACGCTGCAACGCCGCGACCTGACGATTCGTGTTCTCCCGCAGCGGGAACACGCCGCCGACGATCGCGCGGTACCGGCTCGTCAAGTCCTCGAGCTGCTCCGCGGTTGGCGGATGCCCTCTGCGAATGTGCGTGTAATACGCCTCTACTCCGTCCAGGCTCTCCGGCGTGCCGTACGACATGACGAGTACTCCGATCGCGCTCATACCGACACCCCCGCACGAATTTTCTCCTCGCTATACGCGTGAATGAACGACGTCAGCTCCCGCAGCTTGTCGAGCGAAGCTTCCGGATACAGCCCGTGTCCCAGGTTGAAAATATAGCCCGGTTCCTTCATGCCCTCGTCCAATATCCGGCGCGCATGCTCGTGAATGACCGATGACGGAGCTTCCAGCACGAACGGATCCAGGTTGCCTTGCACGGCGAACTTGCCCTGCAATCTCCGTCTTCCTTCCGCGATCGGCACGCGCCAATCGAGGCCGATGACGTTCGCGCGAAGATTCGTCAGATGCGGCAGCAGCTCGCCCGAGCTGACGCCCGGGAAGTAGATCTTCGGCACGTCCAGGTCGGCGATCTGTTCGAAGATGCTCTCCACGTGCGGCAGCACGAACGTCTTGAAGTCGTGCGGAGCAAGCGATCCGACCCAGCTGTCGAACAGCTGCACGGCCTTCGAGCCCGCGCCGATATGCGCGCGCAAATAAGTAGCCTGCATGTCGGCCAGCTTGCCCATCAAACGATGCCAGACGTCCGGTTCGCTGTACATGAGCGCTTTGGTGCGGGCGTACGACTTCGACGGGCGCCCCTCCACGATATAGCTCGCGAGCGTGAACGGTGCTCCTCCGAACGTAATGAGAGGCGCTTCAAGCTCGCGGTCCAAGATCCGGATCGTCTCGAGCACGTGCGACAGGTCGCCTTCGACGTCGATCGGCTTCAGTCTGTCCACGTCGGCCGCGGACCGGACCGGGTTCGCGATGACCGGACCGACGTCCTTGACGATGTCGAAGTCGATGCCGATCGAGGCGACGGGATTCATGATATCGGAATAAAGAATGGCGGCGTCGACGCCAAGCTTGCGGATCGGCATCAGCGTCACTTCCGCCGCGAGCTCCGGCTGCCGGCAAATTTCGAGCAGCGAATATTTCTCTTTGATTTTGCGATAATCGGGATCGTACCGTCCGGCTTGGCGCATGTACCATACGGGCACGCGCTCCACCGCTTCTCCCCTGCACGCGCGCAGGAATACGTCGTTGTAGCTCATGTGAACATCCTCATTTTGATCGTGACATAGAATGGGTTTCATTGCTTTCATTATGCCCTTTTTGACAAGTCGGAACAACCTTGCGGGACGTCCGGAGTATGACAATAGTTTGACAAAGGGGCGAATCGCGCCTCGTCGCCTATGTGATATACTAGCAGAACGCGCAAGTCAGTCTGTGAAGGTGATCACATTGCAACGATGGAAGATCAATTTGGCCGTTCTCATGTTCGGCAATTTTCTCGTCATGGCCGGAATGACCATGGTCATTCCGTTCCTGTCGCTCTATCTGAAGCAAGACCTCGGATTGACGGACGAGCACGAGATCGGGGTGTGGGCGGGAATCATCTTCGCCGGCAACTTCGTTACCTCGTTCGTCTTCCAACCGTTATGGGGCAAGCTCGCCGACCGTTACGGCAGGAAAATGATGCTGCTCCGCTCGGGCTTCGGCATGTCCGTCGTCATGGTGCTGATGGGCTTCGCCGCCGCGCCGTGGCATCTGCTCGCGCTGCGGATGCTGAACGGCGTCATCGCCGGCTTCCAGCCCGCGGCCGTCTCTCTCGTCGCGTCGACGACGCCGAAGGATCGGATCGGCTTCGCGATGGGAACGCTGCAGTCGGGCGGCATCGCGGGCTCGATTCTCGGACCGTTCTTCGGCGGATTGATGGCCGACAGCTTCGGCTTCCGGCCGATCTTCTATATAACGGGCACGTTGCTGTTCCTCGCATCCGCCGTGTCGTGGATTCTCGTGAAGGAGAATTTCGACCGGAAAGCCGCCGCGGCTCGCCCGCAAGCCGGCGTCTTCGCCGGACTTCGCGAGTTGATGGTCATCCCGCAGCTGCCCGTTCTGCTCGCGATCACGTTCCTGATCCAATTCGCCATGCTGAGCCCGATGCCGCTCATTCCGCTCTACGTGGAGCGACTGCACGGAACGACGGACGACCTTGCCTTCTATGCCGGCTTCGTCGGCTCCGTCACGGGCTTATCGAACCTCATCAGCTCGCCGGTACTCGGGCGGTTGAGCGACCGAATCGGATCGACCCGCATCCTTCTCGTCTCGATCGTCGGAGCCGCGGTCATGCTCGTCCCGCAAGCGTTCGTCGGAACGGTCGGCCAGCTGCTCGTCTGCCGATTCCTGCAGGGCTGCTTCATGGGCGGACTCATTCCGACGGTTAATGCGCTCATCCGCCGCCATACGCCGGACGGCAAAGAAAGCCGGGCGTTCGGCTTCAACGGCAGCGCACTCGCGCTCGGCAACATGGCCGGGCCGGTCGTCGGCGGCGCCCTGTCCGGCTTCATCGGAATCGAAGGGCTGTTCCTCCTGTCCGCCGCGTTGCTCGCCATGACGAGCCTATGGGCGTCCAGGGCGCTCCGTCGCAGACAAAAAGGCTGTCTCCCCTAAGGTCGTATAACCTTCGGGAAGACAGCCTTTCTTCTATTCTTAGACGATTTGTTTCGCTACCGCGTGGCAAGCCACGTGATGTCCGGGTTCGACCTCGAGCATCTCCGGCATTTGCTGCGCGCACACGTCCATCGCGAGCGGACAGCGCGTGCGGAACGGGCAGCCGCTCGGCGGGTTGAGAGGGCTCGGAATGTCGCCCTGCAGAATGATGCGCTGACGCTGCTTCTGCATCTCCGGATCCGGCAATGGAATCGCCGAGAGCAACGATTGCGTGTACGGATGCAGCGGATTCGCGTTCAACCGTTCGGACGTCGCGACTTCGACGAGCTTGCCGAGGTACATGACGCCGATCCGGTCCGAGATGTGCTTGACCATCGCCAAGTCGTGCGCGATGAACAAGTACGTCAGGCCGCGTTCCTTCTGCAGCTTCTTGAACAGGTTCACGACTTGCGCCTGCACGGATACGTCGAGCGCCGAGATCGGCTCGTCCGCGATAATGAACTGCGGCTCGATCGCGAGCGCGCGGGCGATGCCGATCCGTTGGCGTTGACCGCCGGAGAACTCGTGGGGGAACCGCTCCGCGTGCTCCGGACGAAGACCGACGTCCTTGAGCAACTGGTTGACGCGTTCCTTCTTCTCCTTGCCGCTATACAAGCCGTGAATCTCGATGCCTTCGGCGATGATCTTGCCGACGGTCATCCGCGGGTTCAGGGAAGCGTACGGGTCCTGGAACACCATCTGCATGTCCCGGTTGAACTTCTTCCGCTTCTCGCCCTTCATCTTCTGAACGTTCTCGCCGTTGAACAGAATTTCTCCGCCCGTCGCTTCGTACAGACGGATGATCGTGCGGCCGGTCGTCGACTTGCCGCAGCCGGACTCGCCGACGAGTCCGAACGTTTCGCCGCGCTTGATCGAGAAGTTCAGGCCGTCGACCGCCTTCAGTACGCGGTTGTTGCTGAGATTGAAATGCTTCTGCAGATTTCTGACCTCAAGGATATTGTCTTCAGCCATGAGCTCCCCTCCCAATGCCGACCGGCATTTCTACCTTCGGCGCGTCTTTGTGGTTCAGCCAGCAGGCGGCCGTATGATCGCCGCGGATCACGAAGTGATCCGGATCGACTTCTTGGCACACCTTCATCGCGTACGGGCAACGGGCCGCGAACGCGCAGCCGACCGGCGGCGCGTATAAGTCCGGAGGCGTTCCCGGAATGGAAGCCAGCTCGCTGTTCTTGTCGCTGTCGAGGCGCGGAACGGAACGGAGCAAGCCCCACGTGTACGGGTGGCGAGGCTCGTAGAAGATCTCGTCAAGCGTGCCTCTCTCTACGACTTTGCCCGCGTACATGACGATGACTTTGTGCGCCATCTCGGCAACGACGCCGAGGTCGTGCGTGATCAGAATGATGGACGTATCCGTCTTCTTCTGAATGTCTCGCATCAGATCGATGATCTGGGCTTGGATCGTCACGTCGAGCGCGGTCGTCGGCTCGTCCGCGATGAGCAGCTTCGGACCGCAGGCGAGGGCGAGCGCGATCATGACGCGTTGGCGCATGCCGCCCGACAGCTCGTGCGGGTATTGGCGCAGACGCTCTTGCGCGTTCGACATGCCGACGAGCGTCAGCAGCTCTTCGGCGCGCGCCAGCGCGGCTTTCTTCGACACCTTCTGGTGCTTCAGAATGCCTTCCGTAATCTGGTCGCCGATCGTCATCGTCGGGTTCAAGGACGTCATCGGGTCTTGGAAGATCATGCCGATCTCTTGGCCGCGAATCTGTTGCATATCCTTCTCCGACATCTTGGCGATCTGATGACGGCCGTCGAACAGAATCGACGAGCCATCCTTAATGACGCTCGGCGGCGAAGGGACGAGCCGCATGAGCGTCTGGGCCGTCACGGACTTGCCGCAACCGGATTCCCCGACGATCGCCAGCACTTCCCCTTTATCGACGGTGAAAGAGACGCCGCGTACCGCTTGTACCTCGCCGGCGTACATCTTGAAGGATACGCGCAAATTGTTGACTTCTAGCAAAGGTTTAGCCATCCGGCATCCCTCCTTATTTTCTCATTTTCGGATCGAGCGCATCGCGCAACGCGTCGCCGACGATGTTGAAACTCAGCAAGATCAAGCTGAAGATGACCGTCGGGAAGATCAGCATGTGCGGATAGTTGCGCATCGCGCGCGCGCCGTCGTTGATCAAGCTGCCCAAGGACGCCATCGGCGGACGAATGCCGACGCCGATGAAGCTCAGGAACGACTCGAAGAAGATCGCGGTCGGCACGATGAACGTGATTTGCACGATCACGAGGCCGATTACGTTAGGAATCAAGTGCTGCAGGATGATCCGAGCGGGCTTGGCTCCGAGCGTGCGGGCCGCGAGCACGAATTCCTGCTCCTTGATGAGCAGAATCTGACCGCGCACGAGCCGCGCCATGCCTACCCATCCGGTCAAAGCGTAAGCGATGATGATCGAGCTTATGCCCGGTCCCATGAATACGATCAGGATAATCGCGAGCAAGAGGAGCGGAATCGAATAGATGATCTCGATAATCCGTTGCATGACGGTATCGACTTTGCCGCCGAAGTAAGCGGAGATGCCGCCGTACAGCACGCCGATGACGAGGTCGAGCAACGCGGCCACGAGACCGATGAAGAGCGAGATCCGCGTACCTAGCCAGATGCGGTGCCATTGGTCGCGGCCGAAGTCGTCCGTGCCGAAGAAGTGGCTCCAGGAAGACTTCTCGTTCACGTCCTCGAAGTTGATTTCGTAGATGGTGTGCTTGCTGAACATCGGCGCGAAGATCGCGAGAAGCGTAATGACGGCGAGCACGAACAAGCCGATCATCGCCATTTTATTTTTTCTCAAACGCCGCCAAGCGTCCTGCCAATACGTAAGCGAAGGACGAACGATGGCTTCGGCGTTTGTCGTTTTCTCAGCCGGTTGGAACATTTCTTTCGAGAGAGATTCCATCGTTTACCTCCTCCCCGACATGCGAATTCGTGGGTCGATAAAGCCGTAAGCAATATCGGTTAGGAACATAACGACGATCAGGATTGCCGCGTAGAAGATCGTGAGGCCCGTAATCATCGTGTAATCCAAGGTCGTAATGGAGCTGACGAACTGATAGCCGAGTCCGGGAATGACGAATACGTTCTCGACGACGAGCGTACCCGTGATGACGTTGACCGCGATCGGTCCGAGAATCGTCACGACAGGCAGAATGGCGTTGCGTAGCATATGGCCCCAGACGATCGTGCTTGTCGATAGGCCTTTGGATTTAGCGGTCTTAATGTAGTCGAGGCTGCCTACTTCGAGCATGGAAGCTCTCATCATGCGCGCCAAGATGGCGATGGTACCGAATGCGAGCGCGATCGCGGGCAGTATCCGGTTCTCCGGACCTTCCCACAAACCCGGAGGCAGAATCCCCCACTTGTTGCCCACGTACAGGGACAGCAACGGCGCGATAACGAACGAAGGAATGGAGATGCCGATCAGCGCGATGAACATCGCGGAATAGTCTTGCCATTTGTTATGGCGAAGCGAAGCGATGATGCCGAACGTCATTCCGAAGATGATGGCGAGGATCAGCGATTCGATGCCGAGCTCCAGGGAAGCCGGGAACGATTGCTTGATGACGCTCACGACGGAACGCGTCGGGAATTGGTACGATACGCCCAAGTCTCCTTGCACGACGTTGCCTAGGTAGATCAAATATTGTTGCCACTCCGGTTTGTCTAACCCATACTGCGCCTTCAAGATCGCCAGATTCTCGGGAGGCAGTTTCGCAGCCACTTCACCAAAAGGATTTCCGGGCAGCAATTTCATGAGAAAGAATGTGGCCGTGACGATTACCCAGAGAGTGATGATCATGTAGATAAAACGGCGCAGCACGTATTTCAGCACGGTGGATCCTCCTTTCAGGAATGAATTATTTCCCATTTGCATGCAGTCGTTTAAACGACAATCGACATGAAAGAAGCCGTTGGACAACGGCCTCTTCCATGTATAGTCGATTGGTCGTATCGTTGCGGTTAACTCGCTTACTTAATGGAAGCCCATTTCAGTTCGAAGTCAACGCCGTACGGAGGCAAGATGATGCCTTGTACTTTTTGGTTGATCAAGAACGGAGACGAACGGAAGTACAGCGGGAATACCGCGGCTTCGTCCATCAGAATTTTCTCGGCTTTTTGCAGCTCTTCGGAGCGTTTCGCGTTGTCGAGGTTCTTCTGAGCGGATTTCACCAGTTGGTCGTACTCGGCGTTGGACCAGTCTTGCGTGTTGAACGGACCGCCGGTCAAGTACATGTCGAGCCACGTCATCGGGTCGTTGTAGTCGGCGCCCCACAGCGTGGATACGATTTGGTAGTCTTTGTTCAGCTCGCGCTCCAGACGCGTTGCGTGCGGCAACGGCTGCGGCTTAACGGTGATGCCGAGGTTCGCTTTCCATTGGATCGCGAGGTTCTCGAGCAATTGCTTGCCCTTCGCCGTGTCGTCGCCGATGATTTCGAGCTCAGGCAGCGCGGAGATGCCTGCTTCGGCCAAGCCTTCGGCAAGAAGCGTTTTTGCCTTCTCTTTGTCGAACGCCACTTCCGTGTCGCCGACCAGCTTACGGAACTCTTGGTTGTTGCCGTCGCCGTTACCGTTCGGAACGTAACCCGTAGCAGGTACGGAACCGTTCTTAAGGACGAGGTTAGGAATCAGGGAACGATCGATCGCCATGCTAAGCGCTTGACGAACTTTGATATTGGCGAACGCCGGAACTTTCTTTTGTTGGAAGTTCAGGTAGCCCGTTACGAGTTCGCTCTTCATCGTCAGTTCTGGCTTGCCGTCGTATTTCGCCATGTCGTCGCCGCTGATGTCGGCGTAGTCGGTTTTGCCGGATTCGTACAGGTTAAGGCCCGTAGCTTGGTCTTTAACGATGTTCAGCGTGACTTTGTCGAGCTTCACGTTGGCAGCGTCCCAATATTTAGGGTTTTTCTCGAGAACGAGTTGTTGCTCGTGATCCCACTTCGTCAGAACGAACGGACCTGCGCCGAGCACTTTGTCCGCGTCGCCGCCGCTGCTTTCGCCTTGGGCGGATACGAACTTCTCGTTTTGCGGGTAGTAGTTCAAGAACGCGAGCTGTGCCGTGAAGTAAGCGCGCGGTTGGTCAAGCGTGATTTCAAGCGTCTTCTCGTCGATTGCTTTAACGCCGAGTTCTTCTTTCGCTTTCTTGAGGTCTTCAGGCGTTTTCGCGTCTTGTACCGCTTGTCCGCCTTTGAGCCACGTCAGAATGAACGCGTAGGAAGCTTTCGTAGCAGGATCGAGCGTTCTTTGGTAGGAGTACACGAAGTCTTGGGCCGTCAGCGGTTCGCCGTTCGCCCATTGCAGACCGTCGCGAAGCTTGATCGTATAAGTGAGGCCGTCTTCGGAAATCTGAGGAAGCTCGGCCGCGAGCGCAGGTTGCGGATTCATGTCTTTGTCAAGACGGTACAAACCTTCGCTGACTGCGCCGAGGATCGTGAACGATGCGGCCGCTTCCGCGATCGATACGTCCAGAGCCGGAGGATCGGCACGGTAGTTCATCACTAGTTCTTGCTTGCTGTTGCTGTTTTCGCCGCTGTTCGTAGCGGTTGCGCTCGCGCTAGGGCTAGCGCTTGGCGAAGAAGCGTTGTTCTCGTTGTTGTTGCCGCAAGCCGCCAGTACCGAACCAACGAGCGTTACCGCCATTGCCGAAGTTAGAACTTTCTTCAACTTCATGTTGTTGCCTCCCCGATTTCTATAAAATTGTGTCTTTCGCTCCCTTTACATTGTCCCAATTCAAGGTTGATCAATCTCGAGAACGATAACATCACACATCTTACAATGCGTCGTTCGGATTTCGCAATGAAAGATATTGCCAATGTAAGCTTTAATAACGTTAAGGGTTATGTAATATAACTCATCTGTGACAGGTAACGCTTTCATTATGCGATTTTCCTTGAATTCGATGAATAAGTATTCACCGATTTTGATAGCGTTGTTCAATCCATAATTTTCTAGTTGAAATTCTGTTCATTTCTGATTGAAATTTTGGAATGCGATACCTGAAGATACGCGAAATTGGTAAATTTTTTTGAATGATTCTAAGCAAATCTTCAGATAAGCGCTGTATTGGATATACATACCTAAAAAAGCCTCCAAAACGACATTAATAGTCATTGTTGGAGGCTTCTATATAAGTGGTTCATAGCGAAAAATTCGGCCTGAATCGCTCTGCTTCTGTGCAGGTGCTATGCTTTAACGCGTGCCAGCGCTAGTCCATCATAAGCCGGGAGATGTACCCCTGTCAAGCGCGAATCCGTCGCGATCGATCGATTGAACTCCCGCACCGCTTGCACGGACGGCCCTTGCTTAGTCGGATCGACGGTCCTTCCTCTTAATAGCGTATTATCCGCGGCGATGATCGCGCCGTCATTCGCCAACCTGATGCACGCTTCCAGATAGTTCGGATAGTTCTCCTTGTCCGCGTCGATGAAGAAGAAGTCGAACCTCTCCCCGCCGGCTTCCAGCTTCGCCAAGCTCTCCGCCGCGTCCCCGACGACGTACTCCGATCGCTCGCCGTAGCCCGCCGCGGCTACGTTCGCCCGCGCGACCGCGGCATAGTCCTCGCGCAGTTCGAGCGATACGAGGCGCCCCGATTCCGGCAACCCGCGCGATAAGCATATGCCGCTATAGCCTCCAAGCGCTCCGATCTCGAGAACGCTGGCCGCGCCCGATATCCGGACGAGCATCGTCAACAGGCGTCCGTAGCCCGGCGCCACCGAGATCGAGGGCATCCCCACCCGGGCGATCGATTCGTTCACGCGCGCAAGCGCTTCGTCCGGGGGGAACAAACTTTCGAAATAATCATCCGGCGATAATTCTCGCTCCATCGTCAACACCTCCGTATATGCGTACCATTTTACCTTACCTTGATCTTCATTTGAAATCGCCATAATAGAGAGCTATACTAAACCTTATTTATATATGAAGAACGAGGGGAAGACGCAAGATGGGGGAGCGGTGGAAGCATACCGCGCGACAAGCCGGCCGCTGGATCTGGGTCGGGCTTAGGAATTGGCCTTATTGGGGCTTCATGCTGTTCGTCGCGTCGATGTACTATAAACTAGAATGGCTGGATCGCCAGTTCAACGTCGGCGCCATGAACGATTGGAAGGAGAAAGTCATCTACGGAGCCGTCATCCTGACCGCCTTCTGGACGCTGTTGCTCGGGCGCCGGGCGCGTTGGATCGCGCTCGTCGCGCTCGACCTGGCTTTATCCGCGCTGATTTTCTCGGACTTGATTTATTTCCGCTACTTCAAGGACTTCATCTCTATTCCGGTACTGTTCCAAGCCGGGCAAGTCGGCGCGCTCGGCGACAGCATCTGGAACTTGATCCGCGCGGGAGACTTCGTCTTGTTCGCGGACATTCCGATCGGCCTTGCGGGCATCGCCTGGATCGTCTGGCGCAAGCGCAGGGAGCGTCAGTTGACGAGAGTCGGCGCGCCATCGCGGAAGCGCCGGTATCTGCTCCGGCTCGTTCCCGTTACGATCGCCTTCTCGATCGGATGGTCGCTCGTCTACTTCCCCGTCGAGGAACAGAAGGACGGATGGGCGCGCGGGCTGTTCGTAGGCAACTGGTGGAACATTCCGATCTATAACGTAACCGGATTGCTCGGGTTCCACGGGTACGACACCTGGCGGTACGCGAAGGAGAATTGGTTCGGCGGCGGCATCTCCAAGGAAGAGAAGCAGCAAGCGAGCGATTGGTACGACAACCGCAGGAAGCTGCAGGAGCAGATGGAATCCGAACCGCTGTTCGGCGAGTACAAAGGAAAGAACGTGCTCGTCGTTCAGGCGGAGGCGTTCCAGCAATTCGTCATCGGCCAATCGATCGGAGGGGAGGAGATTACGCCGAACCTGAACAAGTTGATCGGGCAAAGCGTCTATTTCCCGAACTTCTATCATCAGACCGCGCAGGGACGGACGTCGGACGCGGACTTCCTGACCAGCTGTTCGATGCACCCGCTCCCGACCGGTTCCGTGTTCATCCGGTTCTCGAGCAACGAGTTCGACTGCGCGCCGTCGATCCTGAAGACGCAAGGCTACGATACGACGATACACCACGCCTACGACGGCAGCTTCTGGAACCGGTACAACATGTACAACAACATGGAATACGACCAGTTCTACGAGTTGAAAAGTTTCAAAAACGACGAACCGCTCGGTTGGTCGATCGGCGACAAGTCGTTCTTCAGGCAGACGGTCAACCAGCTGACGACGCGCGACGAATCTCCGTTCTACGCGATGGCGATCACGCTGTCCAGCCACCACCCGTTCCGCTTGCCGTCCTCGCATAAGCCGCTTAACGTCGCGCCGTTCGCTGGAACGACATTCGGCGATTACTTGCAGGCGACTCACTACGTCGACGCGGCCGTCGGCGAACTGATCGAGGATCTGAAGGCAGCCGGCCTATGGGAGAACACGATACTCGCCTTCTACGGCGATCATGACAACTCGCTATACGATATGAAGACGTACGAGCAATTCTACG
Source organism: Cohnella sp. GCM10027633 (assembly GCF_042675445.1). NCBI lineage: Bacteria > Bacillati > Bacillota > Bacilli > Caryophanales > Paenibacillaceae > Cohnella > Cohnella sp. GCM10027633. Next base: position 150,724 of record NZ_JBHTGV010000012.1, read on the forward strand.
GCCGTCCGCTGAACGACATGGAGAAGGACGCGATCATTCGCAAGGTGCCGTTCTTCGTTCACTTGCCGAACGACGAGCATGCCGGAGTGAACGAGAAGGCCGTCGGCCAGATGGATACGCTGCCGACGCTCATGCATCTGCTCGGTATCTCCGCCTCGGACAAATACTTGATGGGCGTAAGCATGCTGTCCGAGGCGAACAAGTCGGTCGTCTTCCGGAACGGCGGCTTCACCGACGGCAACGTCTACTTCGTTCCAAGCTCCGACGGTATCATCGACCATGGATCCTGCTACGCCTTCCCTTCGGGAGAGAAGCAAGCGGACGCGAACTCGTGCAAAGCCGGCGCAGAATCGGCAAGGAACGATCTGTCGATCTCCGACCGCGTCATCGAGAACGATCTGATCGCGTCGTTCCGGAACGACGATGAATAAACGAAAAGGCTGCCCTGTTCGCAGGGACAGCCTTTCGTTTATTTCAAGTATTTGCGCGCCTTCTCGATCGCTTCGTCTTCGGTCGGCGCGGTAACGTAACGGCCGTTGACGTAGATGAACGCGTATCTGGAGCAAGGACCGCAATAAGACTTGCAGGCGACTTTAACGTCGGCCGCCGGATCCAGCTTCTTCAGCTTCGGCAGCATCGTCTTGACCCGCGTATGCTTGCACTTGTCGCAGATGCGAATATCGTTCGCCTGCGCGGGAACCTCAGTGGTCTCCATGATTGCCCTTGCTTGGATTCGTAATGACGAACCCTTCCTTCGGGAAATACAAGTAATCGATTTTCACGCCGTCCAGCAGTTCTTGGCCCTTGGCCAATACGACGTCGATGCCTTTGTCCGTCGGGACGACTTCGTCCGCTTCGGTAGGCGTCGTCAAATCCATGCCGTAATGCGCATGGTCTCCGTGACTATGCGTAATGAAAACGCGAAGCTTCTGTTCGGCGTTCTCCGGCTTGTCCAATTCGCGGCGAAGCACGTTCGCGGCGTTGCGCGTGATTTTGCAATTCATATCGGCTGTCCACTCCCGTCAATATCCTCATACGCTATTGTAAGGTAACGGTATGCGTCATGCAACATTCGTTTTCGCTCCGCGGCCGCTCATTCTTCGATTCGATACTTGCTCTCCATCGAACCGACGAACCAATTCGCGGCGATCGCGGTAACCGCCAAGTCGTCGATCGGCAGCAAGGGCATCAGGTCGGGCAATACCCAGTAGAGCGCGACCGGAACGATGAACGACAGCTTATACTTCGCGGGAACTTTCCGCGAGCGCAGCACTCGCCATAATCGGGCGGGCAGGCGCCGCCAACGGTAGAGCGTAACGAACTTCGACTTGCGCATGCCGGTCTCACGTCCTTTCCCGCCCGGGACTGTCCGGCGGAGCGATGGGCTTGTTCCGTCAGTATACCCTTCCGATTATGACGGAGACAAGTCCAGCGCTTCCGCGAGCAGCTTCTTCAAGTCGTCGTACATCTCCTCGATGCCGTCCAGCGGAAGCGGATTGTGTCCCCACCCCGCTTCGACCGTGAAGCCGGGGCGTCGGAACTTGTGGATGAACCAATCCTTATAGCCCGCGTCGCTCCCTTCCAGCCATACCGCGCGGTAGCCCGCCGCCTGCGCCAGCTTCTTCGCCCAATCGGACGATTCCGGCGGCTCCTGTTCCCGGTAGTTCCAATAGATCTCCTCGCCTTGCGTATGGACCGCCAGCACGGCGTGCAAGTCCATCCGCTCCGTCCACTCCGCGAGCGCGATCGCCTCCGGTTCGGTCAGCGGGCCTGCCCCCCCGTAATCCCGCGGTCCCGGACGTTCCACGCCGCGGCGCTCCCGTTCTTCCTCCCAATAGGCGGGAAACTGGTCGTTCAGATCGACGCCGCGCACGTTCGCCTTCCAGCGGTGGAACAGATCGGTCCCGCGGTTCCACGCGATCAGCTCCTTATAGAACGGATGCTTCGGCGTGACGCCTTCCTGAACGAGCGCGACGCCGTCGGGATTGAGCATCGGCACGATCCATAGCGTGCACTTCGCGTATAGCTCCCTCGCCGGCTTGCCCCCGATCTGCGAGCGGCCGCGGCATGCCTTGGCATAATCGTTCGCGAACCTCATGAGCAATAGCGAGGTGATCCATTCGTTCGCGTGACAAGCGCCGTTGAAATGCCAACGGAACGGACCGTCCCCGATTCGAATCGCATGGATCGGCTTGCCCAGCACGCTGCGCCCGATCATGCCGGCCTCGACGAAAGGATAGCCTCTCGCCAGCCTGCGCACGTCTTCGGACAGACGCGCCGGTCCGTATAAGGTCTTGCTCCTGCCCATGGCTTTCCCTCCCCTTCCGGTGCGGTTGTATTCATGTATGACGCTCGGCCCGTCCTTATGCCTTCAACGGAAGAAGGCCATGCATGCCGCGTGGTGTCGGCGTTGCATGGCCTTGCTCGTCGGTTAAGCCCGTATGTGGGGAACTTGCCAGACGACGGGCGTCAGGCGAATCGGATCGCCGAGCCAATCGTTCGCGATATGATGGAATTTCACCGGATCTCCGCTGCAGAAAAAACGATGAATCGGCGTAACGTCCTCTTCCGACAATTGACCGCGGGCTCTCAGAATGGACGAGATCTCCCTCGCCGTCTCTTCCGCCGAATGGACGAGCGATACTTCGCCGCCCATCGCTTCCGAAATCGGCGCCGCCAAGAACGGGTAATGCGTGCATCCGAGAATCAAGCAATCGATCTCGCTCCTGAGCAGCGGCTGCAAAGCCTCGGAGACTGCCCGATAGGCTTCTCTGGACCGGAACATTCCGTTCTCGACGAGAGGCACGAACGTCGGGCACGCGAGTCCGACGACCTCGATGTCTGGCGCCAACCGCCGAAGCGCGGCCGCATAAGCTCCGCTTTTGATCGTTCCTTCCGTTCCGATCACGCCGATCCGTCCGGTATTCGTCAATTCGATCGCCGCGCGGGCTCCCGGCTCGATGACCCCGACGACGGGCAACCCTACCCGGCGGCGTATATCCTCGAGCGCGACCGCCGTCGCCGTGTTGCAGGCGATGACGATCATTTTCGGCTCGTATTGCACGAGATAATCCACGAGTTCGCGGGTGAACGCGATAACCTCTTCTGCCGGTCTTGGTCCGTAAGGCGTACGCGCGGTGTCGCCAAAGTAACAGATTCTTTCCCGGGGGAGCTGTCTCATCAGTTCCTTGACAACGGTCAGTCCACCCACGCCGGAGTCTAGAACCGCAATCGCTCGCTGCACGAGAACACCGCTTTCTTCATCGTTGATGAGATCGACTCTATACATTATGAGCGTCCGAAGGAAAAGGTACCTCCGGCCGGCCCGATTTCGGACGAGTCGTCGCGCATAGCGAAAGAACCGCCGAGCGGGAGCGGGCGGTTCTTCGCTATTCGAACGCTATCGATGGATTATTGCGTCGCGGAATCCTCGTATTCGTACGTCGTTTCGGTTCCTTCTTCGATCGCCGCGGCCCCGTTCGGTTTGCGCGATTGGAACAGCTTGCCGGCGGCTTCCTTCGTATCCGAAGCGAAACCGGACGCGCGCTTCGCCAGAGACTGCACGGCAGTGCCGGCTTGGCGGCTCAGATCGACCGTTTTCTCGCTGACTTTAACCGCAGTATCTCCGATATCCTTGCGCAGCTCGCGGCCGGATTTCGGCGCCAGCAGCAGAGCGGTAACGGCACCGGTGACAGCGCCCGTCAACGCGCCTAACAGGAATGCTTTTTTGCTCATTGCATTCACTCTCCTAATGTTGATCCGCACTCGTTCCCGAGTACCGCGAGCCTTCCGCGTCGGCTTCGGCCGCATGACGGCTCTTCCAAGCCTTCCACAGCTGCCTTAGGATGTCCGGCCATTCGGCTCGCGCTTCCGTCGCGCGCTCTTCTTCCTCGGCCGAATCCGATTCCGTCCTGCGCTTGAAGATCAGTCGGTCTCTCCAGAAGGACGTCACCTGCGCCGCCGCATCCCCTGCCGCCTGCGCAGCCTCGCCTAGCGCCCGCGCCCCCTCCGCGAACGCCGCGATGCTCTCGAACGTCTCCCTGCCGCTGCGGGTAATCGCCGTCGCTTCCTCCGCCAGTCGCCTCGCCTGTCGAAGCGAAGCTTCCGTCTCGTCTCCGACTCGCGCCAGCGTTCGTTCCGCTCTGCCGAGCGCCCGAACGGCGCGGACGACGCCGAAGACGACGGCGAACGCCACGGCGAGCACGGACAGCGCGATCGCGTACGCGGCAATGTTCCAAGCCATGCGAATCCCTCCTCGCAGCTGCTTGCGCGCAGCCGGCTTGCGGTACCCGGGCGAATGCCCATGCGGTTAAGATAGTATAAGAAGCATGGGCTTGGCTTGACACTGCGGACGGGTAGATTTTTGCGGCGGGGGGCGTGAATGATGGAAAATGCGGCGCATCAAATAGGGGCCTAGGCTTCAGAGGACCTTATTCCGGCGAGTTGGTGAGTTGGTTCCGGTATAGAGGCCTCCGAGGCCCTTATTCCCGCGAGTTGGAGAGTTGGTTCCGGTATAGAGGCCTCCGAGGCCCTTATTCCGGCGAGTTGGTGAGTTGGATGCGGTTTAGAGGCCTCAGAGGCCCTTATTCCGGATAATTGATGAGTTTCGTGCGGATAGAGGCCTCAGAGGGTCTTATTCAGCGAGTTGGCGCACCATCTCCCGCTCTAACGGTACCACGCACCGTTACACTCTCGCATTCCCGGCTTCTCGCGCTCCAACGGCGCCACGTGCCGCTGCATGCGCACCGGGGCGACGCGGCCCCACAAACAAACACAATAGAACGCCTATAAAAATAGGCCAACCAGAAAACTCCGGTTGACCTGATAATACGAAAACCGACCAGCGCAACGCGCAAGACGGTTCTACCCACAGTATTCACTTCGCCGACGCGGCCTCGTGCCGCGGCTTGATCGCGTACGTGCAGCGTCCGCCGCCTTCGGCCAAACATTCGGTACGCTCGACGTCGGCGTCCAGCAGCTGCGCGAACAGCTGCTTCTCGCAATGGCACGCTTGCCGGAACCGGTCCGCGATGTGAGCGATCGGACAGTTGTACTCGTGCAGCGCATAGCCGCCGTCGTCCTCCGTCCGCTCCCATGTCGCCATGTATCCTCCGCCGTTCTGGATCACGGCGAGCTCGCGCACGCGTTCCTCGAGCGGCCGCTCCTTCATCCGTTCCTCGTACCGCGCGGCCAGCTTGTCGCGCCTGCCTTGGAACATGCGATCGATGACCGCCGCGCCGTCCGCGTCCTCTTCCAGCTCCGCGAGCAGGTCGAGAGTCAGCTGCGAGTAGTTCTTCGGGAACAGATCGTCCGCCTTCTCCGTCAGCGAGTACCGGTAGATCGGCCGGCCCATCGTCTGGCGAACGGCGGTTACGCTAATGTGACCGTCCTGTTCCATCGCGTTCAGATGCTTCCGTACCGCCATCTCCGTAATGCCAAGCGCGCCGGCAAGCTCGTTCACGGCGCAAGAGCCGCCCGTTCGGAGCAGATGGAGCAACCGGCTTCTCGTCGAACCTTCTTCCTTCGGCATAGCCATGATGTCACTCCACCTCGTCCCTTGCGCGATTGACGTTACGCCAGCCCTCGGCGATAACCGTATGGGTCTATTGTAACGGAATCGGCAGAGGACGTAAATCGGCACCTATTGGTTACCGCTCGTCTGCCCGCGAAGTTCCCTGTCCAAATAGTCATTCACCCGAGCCGTGAATTCGGCCAGCAGCGCCGGCAATCCGGGCGTTAACCGATGCAGCTCTCCCCGCGGCCAATTCGCGAAATCCTGCACGAGCGTCTTGCGTAACAGCACGAGTTCCCTTAGCGGGGCCGCCAGCCGTTCCTCGATGACGTTCTCCATCGCGATGATGTCGACGATGTCTTCGTAGCTGCTGGCGTCGCGCATGATGAAGCCGTCGATCAGCGCGTGGCCGACGTCGGTCACGATCTCCGCCGCAAGGTGCAAGGCGCGTTCCTGGACGAGCCCTTCGGTTACCGTCCCGCCCCACGACCGAGCGGCTCCGCTCAGCGCGTCCGCAAGCTCCGGCAGGCAAGCCAACCGCTCCTGAATCAATGTTTCGTTCACGTCATACATGGGCGAATACGAGCCCCTTTCATTTGCGCTTGCGCTTCGCTCGGCGTTTCAACCAGACAACCATGATGAACGCGCTCAGAATAATGACGAGCAAGTACGTCATCATCTCGTATACGTCGCCCATATTCTGCGGATCCTTCTCCGCAGCCGCGTACAGCATATCAGCTCTCATAGTCGACGCTGAACGACGATTCGCGCGCTTCGGCCATATGCGCGATGACGAGCTTGTGCACCGGATGGACTTGGTAAGCATTCAAGTCTTCCATCGAATCGAACTTCGTATACAGCGCGATATCGAACGAACGCTCGGAATGGAGCACGTCCGTACCGACTTCGAGGTGCCGAAGCACGTCGATCTTGCCCTCCATGTCGCGAAGGACCGCCGCCGTGCGGGCGACGCTCTCCGGACTGCGATCTTTCAGCTTGAACATAACGATGTGCGTAATCATGATACGATTCCATCCTTTCGGGTGATGAATTGGCGCTGTCTGCCTCGTACTGCCCTGCCGTGTCCTATCCGCATGAGAAGCGCGTCCGCCGCGCATAATACGAACACTGTGCAACCGAATGTGCGCGTCTCAGACGTCGCGATTCGGTTGTCACGATAAGAGGCGGAAGGGAGTACAGCATGCGTTATCCCATAACTATGGCATGCACGTTGATCGGCGTCGCGTTATGCCTGTTCAACGCCAGCGGCTACGATCCCCATAACTTGTTCCTATTCATGTTCAGCGTGCCGGCTTGGTTCGTGGAGCTGTTCACGGACATCCACAAAGTCAACGTATGGTTCATGTACGTTCTGACCGTGCTAAGCTGGATGCTGATCGGGTATCTCGGAGATCTCGGCGTCGCCCGCATCCGCACCTGGCGCCACCTGTGATAACCTGTCCCCAATACGTCGCCAATGGTAAAAAAGGAGCCGGTTCGGCTCCTTTTGCGCGCGTATGCCTTACTCTACGATAATCTTGGCAATCATGTTGCCGTGACCTTGACCGCATTGGATTTCGCAACGGATCTCGTATTCGCCCGGCGTGTCGAACGTCATATCCGCTTCCGGAACGTCCTTGGACAAGTCAACGTCTTGAACCTTTACGCCGTGATTACCGAGCTTGTTCGCGAATTTAACCTTGTACAGCGTACCCGCTTTGACGTGGTACTCTTTCTTGTCGAACTCGAAGTTCGTCATCGTAATCTTGAGCAGCTCCTGACCTTCCGCCAAGCCTGCCGTCTCGCTCTCAGGCTTCTCGGGCAATCCAGTCGCCATCAAGTACACGCCGAACGCGCACGCGATTACGAGTAACGTGGACATGAGCCATTTTTGCATTTGTCTGCTCCCCTGCTTCCTACGAATTGTCTACCTCATATAATACCTAAAATCCGCGATACAACTCAAGTGGTTCGAAAGCGTATACGGACAACTTTATCAAACTTATGACAAAATGTTGAACGATTGCGCGTTCAATCGCGGACGCGAAAATCGCCGGGCACTTTGCGCGACGCGCCGGTGCGGATCGCTTCCTGCACGACCGCCTTGCGGACGGCCGGCACGACTTTGTCGTTGAACACGCTCGGGATGATGTAATCTTCGTTCAGCTCCTGCTCGGTGACGATCGACGCGATCGCCTGTGCGGCAGCCAGCTTCATCTCCTCGTTGATCGTTCTCGCCCGCGCGTCCAGCGCGCCTCTGAAAATACCCGGGAACACTAGCACGTTGTTCAACTGGTTCGGGTAATCCGAACGGCCTGTCGCGAAGACGCGCACGAGCGGCATTGCCTCTTCCGGCGAAATTTCCGGCTCTGGATTCGCCATGGCGAATACGATCGGATCGGCGTTCATTCGCTTCACGTCCTCTGCCGTCAGCACCTTCGGCCGTGACAACCCGATGAACACGTCGGCGCCTTGGATGACGTCCGATAAGCGACCGGTCTCGCCGTTCGGATTCGTCCGTATGGCGTATTCGTTCCATACCTCGTTGTCGTACGTAACCCCGCGGTGAATGGCCCCTTCCTTGTCTACGCCGATCAAGTTCGTCACGCCTGCGCTCAGCAGAATCCGGGAGCATGCGATGCCCGCCGCCCCGATGCCGCAGACGACGACTTTGATCCGGTCGATCGGCTTGCCGACTATCTTCAGCGCGTTGATCAAGCCCGCCAGCAATACGACCGCCGTGCCGTGCTGGTCATCGTGGAATACCGGGATGTCGAGCATCTCCTTCAGTCGGCTCTCGATCTCGAAGCATCTCGGGGACGAAATATCCTCGAGATTGATCCCTCCGAACGTCGGCGCGAGCGCCTTCACGATGGCGACGATCTCGTCCGGGTCCTTGGTGTCGAGGCAGATCGGGAACGCGTCTACTCCCGCCAGCTCCTTGAACAGCATCGCTTTGCCTTCCATAACCGGCATCGCGGCGTGAGGCCCGATATCGCCGAGCCCGAGCACCGCCGTGCCGTCGGAGACGACGGCGACCGTATTGCGGCGGATCGTCAGCGTGAACGCCTTGGAGACGTCTTCTTGGATGGCCAGACAGACGTTGGCGACGTGAGGCGTATATACCCGAGACAGATCGTCCCGGTTCTTGATCGGAACTTTGGATTGGATTTGGATTTTCCCGCCCAGATGAAGCAGGAACGTGCGATCGGATACGTTCACGAGCCGTATGCCCGCAATCGCCCGCACCGCTTCGGACAACCGCTCCACCACTTGAGGCTCCTGCACGCTCACCGTTAGATCGCGGGTTTCGTGGCGCTTACCCGGTCCGATGACGTCGATCGCGACGATGTCTCCTCCGTTGTCGCCGATGACCGAGACGAGCTCGCCGAACGTAACCGTATGCTTGTCCATCTCAACGCGCAGAATGACGCTCGTACCGCCCTCTAGACGCATGCGCAACCATCCACCTTTCCATGCTATGTATAAGCTTGTCCAACGGCAAAGCATCGCAACCCCCGAATAGCGGCGCTTCGGAGGTTGCGGTTACGTAACCGTGGACTGGCTTACTCTCAGATTAGGATTTCGAGTCGTCGCCCGGTTTCTCCTGCCCCGCCGACCGCTCCCGAAGCACCCTTACGACGGCGAGCAATTGCGGAGGCATCGGCAAACCCATGCGCCCCATGTTCTCGATGACCGACAACAGCTCGTTCACGGTATAGAACATGATCGCGCCGCCCATCGCGAGCTCTTGACCCACCAGCAAGTCCACTCGGTGGGCGAGCAGCACGACGAGCAAGATGAACCCCTTCTTGAGCAATCCCCAGAATCCGACCGAACTGTCGAGCCCGGTGCCTTCCCGGATCGCGGCCGTAATCCCCGTCAAGTAGTCGATCGCCATCACGACCAAGAGGAACGTGAGCGGTTCCGACCATGACCCATACGCGAACGTGATTACGGATCCTAATACGATGCTTATCGAAGCTAAATAGATGTTCAATTCTACCTCCTCCTATTCTCGCATTATCGTATGCTAGGAGGACAAGACTGTGACGGTGGATGACCATGTGCAATCGCACGATTTTCAAGCGGGGCGCGGGTTCGAGGACTTCCGGCGTCGCCTCTTGAGACGATTCAAGGAGACCTTCGGCTGGGCGAAGATCTCCTTGATTATTACTCGGAATTCATAGATTCGAAACCTCTCAATACACTTCGAATTCCGAAATTTGCGCCGCCTGCCACCCCGTGTTGGAAGTGATCGTCACGCGGACGAAGCGTTGGCTTGCCTCGCCGTCCAGCGTAATTTCCACGATATTATCGTCCTTCGGATCGAACGTGTACGGCTTAGCCGCGAGAAGCGTGGCGAACGTCTCCCCGTCGTTGCCGCCGAGCACCTCGATCTCCTGGTCGCGCGCTCCCCAAGCGTCTTGCGGGGGCAGTCTCAGCTTCAGCTTCGCGAACTTCTTCTCTTCGCCGAGATCGATCGTAAGCGATTGAGGGAACTTCTTCGCCGTGCTCTCCCAATACGTGAACGGATCGCCGTCGAGCGTCAGCTTCGGATCGAACGCGTCCGCCGTCATGGACGTCGCCGTCGCCGTCGCTCCGATCGCCAGGTTCGTCTCGAGCTTCACCTTCGCGAACGTCTCCGTCGCGGAGCTTGGCTGCTCGGAATTCGTCAGCTCGACGTAGCCGACCTTCTTCTCCTTGATCGTTGCCACGTAGTCGAACGTCGCGAAGTCTCCGTCTTCCTTCACGACCAGCTCCGCGATCTTCGTGCCGTTCGCCTCGTACGCGGCGGCGACCGCGTGCGGCCACTTGTCGCCTTTCTTGATCCGCAGCGTCGTATCGGAGCCGATCGGCTGGTAGACCCGAACCGAATCCGCGGAGCGTACTTCCACGAGATCGTGCTCTCCCAAGTCCAGATCGAGTCCGTTGTATCGCGAATAGTTGCCCGCCCTGACCGACCCGTCCGCTGCGCTGACGTCGAAGCCGCCCGGCGACAGCGAGGTGTCCGCATCGAGCGCGTACGGCTGCTCCTTGTCCCAGTTCGTCGTCACCTTGCGCGCGCCGAAGTCCGTCCTCGTCACGGACGGCGTCACTTGCTCGAACCCTTGAACGAGCGCGTCCGCGTAACCGGACAGCACGTGCTTCTGGAAGATGCCGATCGCGTCCACCCATGGACTGCTCACGCCGTTGTAGAAGTCGGCGCTTAAGTTGTAGCCCATCGCGATGTTCCAACGAAGCATGTCCTGGTCGTCGGTCATCGTCTCGCCTGCGAGGTTGTGCTGGTAGAACATGACCTTATCCCGCACGAGCATGCCGGACAACGGATAATACTCCGTATAGGTCGCGGTATTCTTCCGGTAGCCCAGAATGTCCCACAAGTACGTCGCGCCCATGAAGCCGATCGAATCGTCGGCGAGCACGTCCGTGCCGTCCTCCATGTACATATTGAAGTTCAAGCCGTTGAAGTAGTCGCGCACGCCTTGGAAATACGCGGTCGACGGATCGGTGCCCGCCGGCTTGTTCTCGTTGTACACGTAAGGCGAGTTCCGAATGCCCCACTGGTCCTCGAACACGCCGTCGAAGCCGGCGACCTTCGTCAGCTTCTCGTGCTCCTCCGCCGTCCGCTTCAGGAAGAACGGATCTCCGGGATTGACCACGTAGCCTTCGTGCATGCCATAGGATTCGACGGCGATCGTCTTGTTCTCTTTCTGCACGACCAGACTATCGAGCGTCGTCCCGGAAGGCAAGCTCGCGAGCGTCGGCGAGCTCTTGCCCCACCAAGACATGTTCGTGTACGGAACGACGATGTTGCCTTTCTTCTTCGCGTTCGTTACGAATTGTTGGAAAATCGCGTCCGTGCCCCACTTGGGATCCGGCGGAATGAAGTCCGGATAATTCTCGTCGTGTCCCCCGGTCTGGAAGCCGACGAGATGGATCATGCCCGGATAATTCATCTTGTTGATATAGTTATCCGTCAGATTGCTCCAGCTTCCGTCCACGATGGCCGATATGTCCGTCTTGTAGAGCGGCAGCTCGTAATACTGCTTCGCCTTGTCTCCGAGCTTGTCGGCGAGCGAACGGTACTTGTCGATGGCGTTCAGCGTCCGGTAGCTCGTCATCGAAGTCGGATAATCCCCGCCGACCTCGAGCACGACCGTCGGGCTCGCCCATTGCTTCGACGGATCGATCCACGTCTTGTAGTTGTGGACGAAAGACGTCTTGCCCGGTTCGTTCACCTGGTTCTTGTAGCCGATCTCGGTCAGTACAGTCGTCGCGCCTCCGATGTCGTACATCGCGAAGTTGCCCGCTCCGGTGCGCATCGCAAGGTATGAAGCGAACATGACGCCGGGATATTGATCGGCGAACGAGTTGCTCTCCTTGAAGAAGGCATCCTTCAGCTTCGCGCCCGGCAGCATCGGCAGCATCGCGTCCTTGACGCCGTCCGCCTCGACCTTCAGCTCGTAAGGGAACCGGAACGACTTGATCGTCTGCGCGCTTCCGTTCGCGAGCGATGCGTTCATATAGATCCGCTTGTCGTCGCCGAACCTCGTCGTGACGTCGACCTTCACGTCGCCGCCGTACCGGAACGTCAATTCGCTCTTGCCCTTGTCCCACTCATAGGAGAAGTCGGTCGTCTTCGCGCTGTTGACCGACGTATCGTCCTTCAAGATCGCCCACCAGAGCGCGCCTTGCCGGTTGCCGATCGTCAAGTCGCCGGTCGCCGTCTTGTCCTTCAAGTACGCGATGCCGCCGTGACCGGCATCGAACGCGATCTCGTAATCGGAGTTGCCGAGCACGAGCAAGCCGTCCTTCTCGGCCAGCTTCGCGTTCGCTTCCTTCCCGCCGAATAAATCCGTGAAGAGCGCGACCGCGCCGAGCACGACGACGATGACGGCGCTCGCGACGACGTAAACCCACTTGCTGCGCAGCTTGCGCTTGGACACTTGGAGCACGTGAACACCACCCGTTCGATATGGACTGTCCGTTCGCAAGAAAGGAGGATTGCCCCCGTAGATGATGGATCCATCTACTCTCGGGCAACCCTCCTCTCGGCGTTCATTCAATTATTAGGGCTGGATCGTGTCGTAGAACTTCTCTTGTACCAGCTTCGCGGCAGCGTCGAGTTGGCCTTTCAGGTCTACGCCTTCTTTGGAGAACACTTCTTGAATGACGTTCGTCATCGCGGCGTAGTAGTCTTGCGTGTTGTATTGCGCTTCCGGCTTGCCGTCCAACAAAGTCATGATGTCCGGGCTGTATTGGTATACGTTGTCGTACTTGTCGTATACGGCTTTGACCTTCTGGCCGTATTCGGAATCCATCTTGAAGTACTCGATGACCGGCGGGATGAAGTACTTGTTCTCGCCTTTGCGCGCTTGGATGTTCGCGTCAAGGGAAGCAAGGCCTTTATCCGAGAAGTAGTCGAATACGGCGTAAGCGAACGCGATTTGTTGCTCGTCTTTGGATGCGTTCGGGTTGATGACGAGGAAGTCGCCGCCGAGAACGCCCGTGTGCTTGCCGCCGGCTTGCGCCGCTGGCATCGGATAGACGGCCAGATCTTCCGGCTTCATGCCGCCTTGGTTCAGGCCTTGGTCGACGGGGCCGTCCGGACCCGCGATAACCATTGCCGTTCTGCCTTGAGCGAATGCGCCGACCGCGTCGCCCCAGCCGAGTGCCCAGTCCGCAGGGATCGCTTTCGCTTCCCATTGCAGCTTGTTGTAGAACTCGAGCGCTTTCAGACCCGCGTCGGAGTTGAACGCCGCCGTTACTTTGCCGTCTGCAACCGTTTGGATCTCGCCGCCCGCTTCGAACAGGAAGTTGGTCCAGTTCCAGCCCGCTTCGTTGCCTTTGCCCATCGGCGCGATGCCGGAGATGCCGGCGCCGGCGTCGGTTGCGGCTTTAGCCGTGTTCAGCATGTCGTCCCAAGTCCAGTTGAAAGCGGGAACCGCGATGCCTTTGTCTTTGAGCATTTTCGTATTGACGACCGTGCCTACGACGTAGCCGCGCTGCGGAATGCCGAATACTTTGCCGTCGAGGATGAATTGGTTCGCGAGGATCGGGTTGAACTGTTCTTTCTTCTCGTACGCGTTCCACAGGTCCGTGATGTCGGCCGCCCAGCCTTTTTCCGCCAGGAACTTGCCTTCCGTCGCATACGTGTTGAACAGCGTCGGCGCTTCGTTCGCGCCCATCTTGATGCCGATCTCGTTCGGGTTGTATTGCCAGTCGCTCTTGACGACTTCGACGTTCGGATACACTTGGTTGAAGCGGGCGATCTTGTCGTCTTCGAGCTTGCGGTCTTCTACGCGGTCCGGCGTCGGATAGTAGATGCTGATCGTGACTTTCTTCTGCGTGATGTCTTCGGAAGGAGCCGCGCTGCTCTCGGCCGGCGCATCCGACGAAGCCGCCGGAGTGGAGGCGCTCGGCGAAGCGGTATTGTTGTTGTCGTTGTTGCCGCCGCAAGCCGCCAGCACGGTGCTGAGCGCGAGCAGAGAAGTAATGACGAGTGAGCTCTTACGCATTGTAAATCCCCTTTTCGTTTAAGATTTTAGCTTACACGCTCATCATAATGGAGGCGTATTCATTAGGGCGATGTGTAGTTCTATTTCGATCGTGTGCAGTTTTACGCTCTGTCGTAATTTATCAACTTGTTACAATAATTCCTTCATTATCCTTTTACGCCACCCAGATAGAGACCTCTTAAGATGAATCTCTGGAAGAACAGGAAGATGATGACCGGCGGAATCATAACCATCGTCAGGATCGCGAACTTAATGTTCTGATCTAGCCTCCGTGCGTCGATGACGAAATTCTTGATCGCCGCCGACAGCGGCTTATAGTCTTGGCCGAGCATGAAGTTCGGCCAGAACCAGTCGTTCCAAGCGGTCGCGAACACGAAGATCGAGAGTGTGGCGAAGATCGGTATCGAGAGCGGGAACGCGATCTGGAAGAAGGTTCGCACCTCGGAAGCGCCGTCGATCCGCGCGGATTCGAACGTCTCGTTGTTGATGCCGTCCATGAACGTCTTGAGCAGGAGCAGGAAGAACGCGTTGGCGCCGGCAGGCAGCCAGATCGCCCAGAACCAGCCCATGAGGCCGAGCTCCTTCAGGTTGACGAAGTTCGGAATCGCGTACGTCGTGGCCGGCACGAACAGCGTCAGCAGGAAGTAGTAGTAGATGCCCTTCTGGAACGGGAACTTCATCTTCGACAACGCGAACGCGGCGAAACCGAGCACGAGCACGGTAATCAGCATGTTGCCGCCGAAGATGAGCAACGTGTTCTTCAAGTACTTCGGCAGGTCGATATATTCCCATGCCTTCTTGTAATTCTCGAAGTGCCAGCCGTCCCTCGGCAGGAATGTCGGCGGGAACGTAACCACTTCCTTGTTGACCTTCAACCCGTTGAACAGCGAGATGGCGAGCGGATACACCATGCAGCACATCATGACGAGGATGATCAGGTTCATGAAGTAGTAGCCGAGCTTGGTCGACAGCTTCTTGTGATCGTAAGCCGACAGGATCCCTCTATCGAACGATTGCGTCGTCTTCATTAGTCGATCCCGCCTTTCTTGTTCAGTCTGTATTGGACGATGGCGAGAACGCTAAGCGCGAAGAACATGAGCACGCCCATCGCGGAAGCGACGCCGTAATCTTGACGGACGAACGCGTAGCGGGTTAGCAGCAAGGCATACGTCAGCGTCGCGTTGTTCGGTCCGCCGTCCAGCATCGCGTATTGCGTCTGGAACCCCTGGGACGTCGCGATCAGTTGCAGCATCAGAAGCAGCAGGATCTGGTTCTTGATCGCCGGGAGCGTAATGTGGCGAATGCGCTGCCAGATGCCGGCGCCATCGATCTCCGCCGCTTCGTACCAGTCGCGCGGAATGCTGAGCACGGCCGCCAGGTAGATCAACATCGCGGAGCCGAAGCTTTGCCACGTCTCCATGATGACGATCGAAGCCATCGACCACGACTTATCCGTCATGAACAGCACTTGGTCGAACCCGAGCTCCTTCAGCAAGGCGTTGATCGGACCGACCGGATCGTACAGCCATCTCCATACGCCGTACAGGACGACGAACGGCACGACGTAAGGCAAGTAGGCCGCGACGCGGGCGAAGCCTTGGAACTTGCGCATCTCGGAGATGGCGATCGCGAACAGGATCGGGACCCAGAAGCCGATGGCCAAGCCGAGCGCCATATACTTAATCGTATTTTTGACCGACGTCCACACGTCCGGATCGTCGAATATCGTCCGATAGTTATCGAAGCCGACGTAGGAATTGCCTTTGACGAAGTCGATTTTGTACAGGCTGTCCAGCAGCCCTTTGCCGATCGGCCACCACAAGAATAGCGTGAACGTGACGATCGCGGGCAGCACGAACAGGAAACCCCAGATGTGCCGCTTGAATTTTCTTCGCGGCTGCGGCTGCAATTGGATCGGAACGGCCGTTGTTTGCTCCATTTGATGTCCCTCATTCCTTTTTCTATCTGACCTAATTGTAGAAAAAGAGGCCGTTCGTGAACATGTGCAGTTCTATTCGGATGATAGGCGATCTTACTTCGATCTTATTTCTTCATTTCGCTCGGGCTGATGCCGAAATATTTTTTGAATATTTTGCTGAAATGCTCCGGCGACTCGTAACCGACCCGCTCCGCGATCTCGTACCGGCGCAGGTCCGAATTCTGGATGAGCCGCTTGCTCTCTTCCATCCGCAGCTTGATGACGTATTCCCATAAGTTAAACCCGGTGTTCTTCTTGAACAGATAGCTCAGATAGTTCGGACTGACGTGATTGCGCTGCGCCACCTCGTTCAGCGTCAAGCCCTTCTGCGCGTAGTTCTGGTGAATGTATTCGCTGGCCCGCTCGACGATCAGGTTGTTCTGCGCGGTCATCTCTTCCTCGGTCGGATCCTCCTCGGACAGGACGCCCCACTTGAAATCCCCGTAATAGAACACGTGATGGTCCTTGTGCTCGCGCTGCCAGAGCATCGCCTTCGTCGCTTGCTTGCCCAGCTCGCCCAGGAACGCGTGCCCCTTCAGGATGTGGCTGATGCCGACGACGTTGTTGAAGCCGAGGAACTTGTGCACGTTGAAGTGCAGGCTTCGCCCGATCATCTCGAGCTGGTTGATCTTGTCGACGCTCGAGTCGCCGTAGCGCGCTTCGTCCCATTGAATGACGATGCCGATCTCGCGGTCGTGCGAATAGAACGCCTGATGGTCCCATTCCTTGTCCAGCAGCTCGTTCGCGATATTAAGCACCGCGTATTGCAGCAGCACGCCGTCCTTATCGGACACGTGCCGTCCGCCGGACGCGAGATCGAGCCGGAGCTTCAACACGGCGAAATACGGACCGGCGAGCGCGATGCCGTGCTGCTCGGACAGCTCGGCCGCGATCGCCTCGCGCCGGTCGGTTCCTTCCGCGAGCAGCGCGTTCATGAGCTCCGTCCGCTTCGGATACGGCTCCGACATATGGAAGTGCTCGCGCAAATCCGACATCATCTCATCCTGGTCGCGGGCGGGCTTATCCATATGGAGCAGCACGTGCCGGACCGATGAGAGGAACTGCTCGCTGTTAAGCGGCTTGATCTGGTAGTCCTTCGCCCCGAGCCGGATCGCGAGCTGGGCGTATTGGAACGTCTCGTGGGCGGAGATGATGATGACTTGCACCCACGGCTTGATGATCTTCGCTTGCTGCATCAGCTCGATGCCGCTCATCGACCCCATCTGAATGTCGGTGACGAGCAGATCGATATTTTCCATGCGCAAATAGTCCAAAGCCTCGTATCCGTTATGCGCCGTGTAAATGTTCTCGATATTGAGTCCGGAGGCGTTCAGCAGGCTGGCGAGCCCGCGGCAAATGAGCGGTTCGTCGTCGACGATCAGAATATTGTACATGGATGATTGCCTCCTCGGATGGAATATTGATAATAGGTTCGTTACGTCGGTTCGTTAGCCTCGGGCAGACGGAGCGGCAGCAGCACGACGACCCTCGTACCCTCGCCTTCTCTCGGTTCGTACGTCAGTCCGTACGGGGCGCCGAAGTGAAGCCGAATGCGCTGCTCGACGTTCCGGATGCCGTAGCCCGACGTGGAGTCCGCGTCGTGAATGAGCCGGTTGATCGCTTCGTAATCGACTTCCTTGTAGCCGTTGTCCTCGACCGCCAAGCGAATCATGTCGCCCGTCTTCTCGGCCGACACGACGATCTCGCCGTCCTCGCCCATGTTCATGACGCCGTGGATGATCGCGTTCTCGATAAGCGGCTGCAGCGTAATCTTCGGAATCTCGTAAGCGAGCACCTCTTCGTCGATTCGCCAGATTACCTGGAACCCGTATTCGTAACGCATCTGCTGCAAGCTGGCGTAGGCGTTGGCATGCTCCAGCTCTTCCTTGATCGTGATGAGCTCTCGTCCCCGGCTCAAGCTGATTCGCATAAGCTTGGACAGCTCCTTGATCATCTCCGCGGAACCGGTATTCCCTTCGAGCGAGCTCTTCCAATAGATGCTCTCCAGCGTGTTGTACAGAAGATGCGGATTGATCTGCTGATACAGCAGTTGCAGCTGCGATTCCTTCTGCTTGATCTCCATGACGTATTGATCGTGAATCATGTCGTTCAATCGCCGGGTCATGTTATGAACCGAGTAGATAAGCACGCCTACTTCGTCGTTGCGTTCGTTCGGAGGCGCCTTCGGCAGCGGCCTGCCGGGCTCGTACGAACGGGAGAACGTCGCCAGCTTCTGCAGCGGATTCATGAGCGACCGCCAGAAGTACATCATGACGACGAGGGCGAACAGGGAGTAGACGATCGACACGAGCTGGATGACCCGCTTCAGTTCGTCCTGCTTCTGAAGCAGCGAGCTCGCCGGGATCTTATAGATCAGCTTCTGGTTAAGCGATAACTTGGCGTGCATGACGTAGATGAAGCCGTCCGAGATGACGCTCGTCGTTCGTTCGAATTCGCTCTCCGTGCCGATCGGCTCGGGAAGCCGGATCGTCCGGCCGATCATGCCGGTCGTCGACGACAGCACGCGGTTATTCCAATCGGTCAAGTACATCTCGCCGCCCTCGGGCAACGATACGGTGCCGAACGATTCCTCGATCTTCTTCTCCATCTTCGTCGCGACGAGGATGCCGATGACGCTGTTGCCGCGGGAGATGTTATTGACGGTCCGCATGTACGCCAGCGTCTCCTGGTCGCCCTTCGGCCCGAGGCTGTCGATGTACGCGAACACGCCCTTGCCCTTCTGCGCCAGCGCCGCTTCCATCCAAGGCAGCTTGTTGGCGTCCGAGTAGTAGAAGACGTTGGACGAGGTGTCCATCTTGTCGATGTTCACGTTATTCGGCGCGAAGTCGAACCGATCGTTCGGGTCGAACACGAAGAGGAAGTAATAGACGGCTTCGCCGCCGAAAATCCCGACCGAGTTGCTCCGGAGCAGCTTCGTCATATCGGAATCCTTGCGCACGAGATCGATCTGCTCGTCTCCGGGTTCGATGATCATTTTCTGCGCGACCGGATTCTGGATAATCGTCGACATGATCCGGTTGATCGTGTCGATGTCCCGATTGAGCAGGAAGTGGTTCTGCTTGTTCAGCTCCTCGTAGGCGCTCGTCACCTGGGACGTCAGAATGCGCTCTGCCATCATGTTCGCGTACCAGTTCAGGATGAACACGGGACTGACCAGGACGAGGAGCAGGAGGATGAGCTGCTGCCTTACGTTCATTTTGGTCAACGGATTGCGAATGGAAATCTTCATAGGGGCCCCCCGTCGAATCTCTCTACTACGTAGTATCCCAGCATCGGGCTGGATTGTGGAGCGGTTACATAGATTCGCGTACAAGCGCACATAGAATTCGTAGAACGACACATTATCACGGAATCTCCGGCGATTACAATGATTGATATAGGCTTAAGACCAACGACCTAAGGGGAGTGTTCCGTGTGGCCATGCTGCGATCGGTTGGAACAAAGTTATTCCTGCTTCTATTTGTTTCTACATTCGTGTCCGTACTCCTCGTAGGCATGATCTCCTACAACAAGTCCCAGTCCATCATCAAGGGGAAGATGGAAGCGGTATCCCACCAAACCGTCAAGGAAGCGACCGAGAAAATCGGCTTGATGCTCAAGCAATTCGAGGACATGTCGCTGCAATTCTCGACGAGCCGTGATTTGCAGGACAGCCTTGCCGCTACGTTCAACCCGAACGCGGACGCCGCCGACAAGGTGCGCGGCAAAGCCGACATTCAGGACACGCTCAACCAGCTCGCCCGCACGAACGCGTTCATCAAGTCGATCACGCTGCTCGATACGGTGAACGAAGGCGAGACGATCAATTCGCTGTCGACCGGATTGATCCAGATCGACCGCGGAGCGGATTGGCTCAAGCAGGTCGTCGAAGGCAAGGGTAAGGCGTCGTGGCTTCCCGTGCGCGAAGACGGCTACACCGCGATGGCCAAGGGCAATCTGTTCGCGCTCGCCCGGATGATCGGCAAGTCGATGATCGTCTTCGAGATCGACGCCGCGATGCTGACGCAGACGCTCGAGGCGATCAAGTTCAGCGAGACGTCGCGCATGGTGCTGACGGACGCGCAAGGCACGGTATTGCTCTCGTCCTTCGCCGAAGACGTCGGACAAGCGTTCGCCGCGGACATGCTGAAGCGGGATAACCTCGTCGTCGCCGAGCCGCTTCCGCGGACGGCGTGGACGCTGACCGGCATCGCGCCGCTCGAAGAGCTCGTGGCCGATACGAAGGCCATTCGCGACATCACGATCGTCATGTGCATCGTCGCCGCCGCGGTCGCGATCTTGCTCGGTTACTTCATCATTCTACACGTCGGCAAGCCTCTCCTGCACATCCGCAACATGCTGAACGAAGGCGCGCGCGGCAATCTCGGCGTTCGGACGAAGCTGAAGCGGCGCGACGAGATCGGAGAAGTATCGGACAGCTTCAATCAGATGATGGGACAGATGACGCGGCTCATCGAGCAGACCCGCGCGTCCGCGCACCAAGTGTTGCAGACGTCTTCGACGCTGCTGGGCGTATCGCAGCATACGGCGAACGCCGCGGGGGAAATCTCGGTGGCGACCGGCGAGATCGCGGACGGCTCCTCCCAATTGGCCGCCGAAGCGGAGACGGTGTATAGCATCGTCGATTCGATGAACGGCGACCTCGGCAGCGTCATCCAAGCGGCCGACCGGATCAACGCCTCGTCTCTCGAGGTTCGGAGCGCGTCGGGCGAAGGCAAGCAATTCATGCAAGATATCGTGGCGAGCACGATTGCGTCCGAGCAATCGATCGACAACCTCGTCAGCCGCGTCGGCCAGCTCGAGGAGAGCACCGAGGCGATGCAGCGCATTCTCGGCATGTTGAACAAGATCACGAAGGATTCGAAGATATTGTCTCTGAACGCGGGAATCGAGGCGGCGAGGGCCGGTCAAGCGAGCGGCGGCTTCAAGGTCATCGCAGCGGAGATGGGTCAACTGTCCGACCAGACGAACGAGTCGATCAACACCGTCCACCAGATGACCGACGTCATTCAGGAGGAGATCGTCCAGACGGTACGCGCGCTCAAGACTGCGCTCCCGCTGCTGCAGTCGCAGATCGAGTCGGTCAAGACGGCGAACGCCTTGTTCGCGTCGGTGTACGAGAAGTCCGAGGCGTTCGCCCTCGACGTCGGGCGCATCCAGCAGGACGTCGGCTTGCTCGGGGACAAGCAGCGGAAGCTGAACGCCTCGATCGCCGCCGTCAGCAGCTTCTCGGAGGAGGCGTCCGCGACGAGCGAGCAAGTGGCCGCGCTCAGCACGGGCCAACTGCAATCAAGCCGGGAAGTCGTCGGCATCGCCAAGGAGCTGGAGAGCTTGTCGGGGTCGCTTCGGGAGACTTTGGCGGGGTTTAAGGCGGGGGAGTAGGTAAGGTTGCCGATGAAATTATTATTTTGAATGAATTTTCGAAAGGAAATCTTGAAGCATTTTCCTTACTGGCATGCTAGCAGCGGGCAATAACTCGTTTACACGTTGTAGAATCCCGGGGTCCATTACAATCATTCTTTTACTATCTTGACTTGAATAAGATCTTAGCGTGTCGATGCAAACTTCAAACAAGTCCGCATCGTTAGTATTCAGCATAGATAGTAAAATGTTCAGTTCATGTTCATTGCATCTCGTATCCAAACAATATGCTATTTTCCTCTGCCATTCTATCGGTTTACGAAGCACTTGATTAGATAATTCAGCCCAATCCTCCGGGCTAAACACCGAAAGTATTTCGCTTGCTATGACACAGCCGTCATCGTACCAAGAATCTACCGTCGTATCGGTCGATAAAAGGTTATCTAGTTCTTTGTACATATTCGGTGCCTCCATATTAATTCGAATTAAAAACCCGATGGGAGAGACGCGTTTACCGCACCTGTTGGATAGCCGCTTGTTACATCATCGCCAACTTTAATTACATCAATCTCCACACCATTGATAGTTGCTCTATGCCAAGTCGCTCCATCCCTCAATCTTGCAGAAATAGCCGGTGAGTTGCCAACTTCAATTATACTCTCGAGAATTTGTTCATCAGTCCATGAATCGGGAAATAGAGTGCTCTTTTTCAATTTGGAAATTTTCTGCCGTTCTTCGTATTCACCCATTCGTAGCTTCCGACCAACTTCGTATAATCGACGGGCTTCGGAGGAGCGGGGCAAGCGTTCGGCGGCGGAGACTTCTCCATGGTTTGCATATAGTCCTTCACCGGCTTTCCCGCCTCGCTGTTCAACCACTTCGAAATCGCGTCGAGTACGCTGCGAATACTGAAATGATCGACCGCGTCCATTATTCCTTTGAGCCACGGTTTATGGTTATGACTGAATAAATCGCCAGCCTTGCACGTTAAATCCTTCTCCATATCCCCGTATTTCTCGACGGCGTTCTGCATGAGCACGCACAACATTGTCATTCTCTGCTCGAGTAAGCGCATTCTCGCCGTCGAACTCGCGATTCGCGACCGAATGTTCCTTCGCGCCGTAATCGCCGAATCCACGCCATATGCCATGGATGCAATAACGTTAGCGGCCTGCGATAGTCGCGATGATAGCTTGTTATGTTTATCTCTTAGCTGCTCTACCGAGTTCAAGTCGATGTATAACGGCGGCATGCTAGTCCTCTTCCCTTGAGAATGCTGTTCTGTTCCAGTCTCATAGATCTATTATAAGAAGATCAATAACTTCATCCTATACGATGTCCGCGAAATGTCGCTATTCAACCTCAAAACGTCATTATCCCGCGATTATGGCATTATTGAAGCCGCGAAACGTTCGTTATTGACCTTGAAATGGTATAGACAAAATGCTTAATCTATGAGTTCGTGTCCAGCTACGTATCTTCCGAAACGAATACAAAAAGAGGCACCACTATGGTCACAGACCATTGATGGTACCCCTATTCCCTACCTACCCCGCCAAAGCATCCAACCCCGCCACGACTTCGTCCGCCTCGCCGAGCACGTCGCGAGTGCCGATGCCGACGACGTAGATGCCGGCAGCCTTCGCCGCCTCTACCCCGGCAGCCGCATCTTCGTATACCGCGCAATCCTCGGGGCTCAGCCCGAGGGACTCGCATGCGACGAGGAACACCTCCGGATCCGGCTTCGCCTTGGACACCTTCGTGCCGTCGATGACGGCGTCGAACAGGTCGCCGATGCCGACGCGTTCGAGGATGAACGCCGCGTTCTTGCTCGCTGAGCCTAGCGCGATACGAACGCCCTTCTCCTTCAGCGCGAGGATATACTCCTTCGCTCCCGGCAGAATCTCGCTATCGTCCATTCGCCGAATATACTCGAGATACAACTCGTTCTTGCGCGTCGCCATCTCTTCCTTCTCCTCGTCCGGCAGCGTCAGTCCGCCGATCTCGAGGATGATGTCGAGCGACCGCATCCGGCTGACTCCTTTCAGCCGCTCGTTGTCGTGCTCCGTGAACGGAATGCCTCGTTGCTCGGCGAGCCACTTCCAAGCGAGGTAATGATACTTGGCCGTATCGACGATGACGCCGTCCAAGTCGAATATGGCGCCTTTGATCCGGTTAAGCATGAAGCGCACCTCTCTCCTGCGTGTTGTACTGCCAGGTACGGGATTCTCCCGCAGCGATCGTGACGGTCTCGCCGCCGACCCGGAACGACGCGGCGTTCGCGTTGCCGCCGTCGGCGGAGACGACGATGTCCGTCTTCGAGACCGCGACGCGATAGCTGCCGCCCCGATACACGATCGGGAACTGGATCGAGTGCCATCCGTCCGGCAGCGCCGGCTGGATGCTCACGCCGTCTTCCCTCGCGTCGACGCCCGCGAACCCTTGAATCGCCGCCATCCATGCGCCGCCATTGGCCGCGGGATGCGTGCCGCCTATGTATAGCGTGCCGACGTATTGCTTCGAATCGCCGGTCAGATCGATCGTCGCCGTGCGGAGGAAGTAGCGGTACGCCCAGTCCGGATTGCCAATGTCGGATGCGACGAGCGCGTAGATGCAGGCGCTTAAGGAAGACCCGTGCTCCGTCCGCGGCTCGTAGAACTCCCAGTTCGCTCGCTTCACGGCCTGCGAATACTCGTTCTTGAACAAGTGCAGCATGAGCACGACGTCCGCCTGCTTCAGAATGCGAGTCGTTGTCGCAATGCCGCTGCCGCCGCCGAGATACTCGTTCTTGTTCAGCATGCGGCCCTTCAGCGTCTTCAGATCGACGTCTTCCAACTGCAGGTACCCGTCGAATTGCTCGATGACCGACGTCCCCGGGTCGGGTTGCGGCACGTACAGCCGCTCCTGCATCTGCTTGAGCATAAGCGCGTCCTCGCGGTAGGCGAGCTGCGAAATCAGCTCCGCGCTGAACGCGGGATGCCGTTCTGCGAGAAGATCGAGCGTCCGGAGCGCGATGTCCAGCGTCTTGCGGACGAGCGCGTTCGTGAACGCGTTGTTGCCGACGCGCTCGTGGTATTCGTCGGGTCCCGTCACGTCGAGAATCTCGAAGCGCTGCTTGTCGTGCTTGTAATAGGCGTACGAATAGAAGAACCGCGCGCATTCCAGGATGACTTCGGCGCCGCCCTCGAGCAGCACGCTATCGTCGCCCGTGAACGCGTAATACTGCCAGATGCCGAACGCCGCGTCCGCGCTGATGTGAACCTGCTTGTCGCGGAAGTACGTGCGCATCGGACGGTTCGTGAACACGTCCGTAATATTGAACAGCGTGCACGCGTCGTCGCCGGTATCCTGGCTCTCCCACGCGTAGAACGCGCCGCGATAGCCGTATTCCGCCGCCTTCCGTCTCGCTCCGTCCAGCGTATGGACCCGGTACATGACGAGATTGCGCGCGACGTCCGGCTGGGCGTGGAGGAAGAACGGCAGCATGAACATCTCCGTATCCCAGAACACGGCGCCTTTGTACACTTGGCCCGACAATCCGCGGGCGGGAATCGAGACGCGTTCGGACGCCGTCGGCGCGATGATGTGCAACTGATAGAGGCTGTAGCGCAGCGCGAATTGGGCTTCGTCGTCGCCTTCGATCAGGACGTCTGAAGCCTCCCACTTGCGGACCCAATGGGCGGCATGCTCGCCCAGATGTGTCTCGTAAGACAGCTGGAGCGCCGCCTGAACGACGGCGTGAGCGGTCTGCGTCGCGGATTGCCCTTCCGATTCTCCATAGCAGACGCTGACGTACTTCGTGAAGCTATAGGTTACGCCCGGCTCGCAAGTCAACCGGTACTGTCGGATCGCCGATCCCGGCTGGCGGGATTGCTCCGGCCTGGCCGCGCCTGCGTTCCACGCGATGCCTTCCGCCACCGCGACTTCCACGCCCAGCTCGCGCGTCGTCGCGGACAGCCCCGCGATGCCGTTCTCCGACCAGACCGACTTGCTCTCGAGATGCGGTCCGTTAATGTCCCACACGTCCCCGTCGATGCCGGTTTCCAGTAGTACCTCGCACGCTTCCTCGCAACGGAAAGCGAACTTCATCGCGAGCAGGTTCAGCTGCTCCATGCTGACGAACCGTTCCGAGACGATCTCGATCCGGTTGCCGCCCGCGGTCTTGAACACGGTGTTCCGATGATGCACCGCCCGTGCGATGTCCACCGCTTGCGAATGCCGTTCGATCGTCGATTCCAGCGCGCTCAATGCTTCCCCGTCGCACGTCAACCGCGTATACAAGCCGTTCGGTGCGTTGATCGGCTCCCGCCATCCGTCTCCGACTTTGTCGTACAAACCCGCGAGCGTGCTCGCGGTCAGCTGTTCCTTCGTAAATTCTTCCAACGTCCCCCGGTATCCGATCGCGCCGTTGCCGATCATGAACTTGTTGCCGTTCATCGCGATGCGGTCCGGCGAGAACGCCTGCTCCTCCACAGTCCAGCTCAGGTGGGTCCACCCGCTTTCTATCGATAATATAGCTTCATTATGGAGCAGCCCCCTTGCCCGCCCAATGCGCGATCTTACCGAGAATAGGTCTGATTCCAAGACGTTGCGGGACAGGCGCGGAGATTCGGGGCGGATGGGGAGGATGCGCATACGCTGTTCGCATGAGGCGCAACGAGGAGCTGAGGGAATGCCGAACTACCGAATCATCGTCGATCTATCGGACCGGCAGTTGTACTTGCTGGACGGCAATACGGTCGTGCGGGCTTTTCCCGTCGGCATCGGCAAAATGCTGACGAAAACGCCGACCGGAGAATATACGATCATCAACAAACAAGCCAATCCGGGCGGCCCCTTCGGGGCGTTCTGGATGGGCTTGTCGAAGCCTCACTATGGGATTCACGGCACGAACGATCCCGCCTCGATCGGCAGGGAGGTCAGCCACGGCTGCATTCGGATGTACAACGAAGACGTCCTGCAGCTCGCAAGTCTCGTTCCGATCCGGACGAGGGTGACGATTCGGCCATGAACAACGAGGCGCTACGCCGCCTTCAGCGCCTTCGCCGATTGGATGGACGCCATCGCGTAGACGACGAGCGCCGTCCAGATGAGCGAGAAGCTGACGAGCAGCACCGGCGTAATCGTTTCCTTGAAGACGACTACGCTAAGGCCGAGCGTGAGCGACGGTCCGATATACTGAACGAACCCCAGCGTCGACAGCGGCAGACGACCCGCCGCCTTCGCGAACAGAATGAGCGGAATGGCCGTCGCCGCGCCGGCAAGCAGCAGCAATAAGAAGCTTCCCGCCGGCAGCGACCACGCCTGCGCGTCGTGAGAAACGCCGATCGATGCCCAATACGCTAGCGCGATCGGAACGACGACGAGAGTCTCGACGAACAAGCCGTCGGTCGCGTCGATCCGCATCCGCTTCTTGACGAGGCCATACAAGCCGAAGCTGATCGCGAGCGACAGCGAGATCCAAGGGAAGCTGCCGTAATCGACGGCGACGAGCAGCACGCCCGCGCCGGCGAGCGCGATCGCTACCCATTGGCCGGCCGTCGGCTTCTCGCGCAGGAAGACGATCGCCAGCACGACGTTAATAAGCGGAGTCAAGTAATAGCCGAGGCTCGTCTCGATCGTATGTCCGTTGTTCACCGCCCAGATGAAGATCAGCCAGTTCATCGTAATCAGCAAGCTGCTGACCGTCAGCGTGATCATGGACGAACGGTTGCCGAGCAACGAGCGGATGTCCTTCCGCCTGCGCTGGATCAAGATGAGCGCCCCGACGAAGACGAACGACCAGACGACGCGGTGGGATAGAATCTCGCCCGCCGGCAGTCCGTCGAAGTATCTCCAGTACGCCGGCAACAGCCCCCATATCGTGTACGCCAAGACGGCGTAGATGAATCCTTTTCTCATGACAATGACACTTCCCGTCCTGCTCTAGTTGCGATATGAACGGAATTATACCACCCCGGGCAAGCCGAGACACATGGAAAATGTTAAGGAAAAACGAACTCGCCCCGCCGCCGGATAAGTTCGCCTGCGCTGGTAAATTCTAAAGGTCGCCGACAAACCAAACTAACCGATGAAGGAGCGCGCCATGTCACCGAACACGAATGCCGCGGCCGGACAAGCGTCCGCGCCGATTCCGTTCCCTCCCCGCGTCGTCACGACGAAGGATCTGTCCTACTTGAAGGACGCGCTGTCCTGGGAGTTGAACGCGTTCAAGAAGCTTCACTTCTTCGCCGGGCAAGCGACCGATCCTCAGATCAAGCAAGCGCTCGACAGCGCGGGACGGATGCATCAAGCCCACTACGAGCAGTTGCTCACGCATCTGCAGGTCGACAATAACGCCGCGATGGCCGCTTTGCCGCAACAGCAAGGGCAGCAGCAGCAGACGCATTAAGGAGGCGAACGCGATGCAGAATCAAAGCCAAGGTCAGAACCAGAATCAGATCGCCAATCCGCAGACGGGACAGCTTCCGACGGTCAAAGGCCCTCAGGTCAACGACCGCGACTTGCTCAACGACGCGTTGACCACTTGCAAGCATCTCGCCGACGGCTTCAATATCGCGGTCAAGGAAGCCAGCCATAACGAGCTGCACGCCGACTTCAACCGCATCTTGAACGAGACGCATCAGAGCGCGCGCGAGCTGTACAACCTCATGTTCCAGAAAGGCTGGTACAAGCTCGAAGCCGAGGATCAGCAGAAGCTCCAGCAAGCGTACCAGCAGTTCAGCGGGTATTCGACGCAGTATCCGTATCCGGCCGGCACACAGTAGAGCGCGATCGTGAAGTGGAAATGCCTACGAATGCGCAGGCTTCAATGTGATTCCCGTTCGAAAAAGGAAAAAGCCTGCGACTATTTGGAGGCCACTGAATAACCTAGGTTATTCAGCAAGTTCTATTGACTGGCGAAATAAAAAGCGGCACCTGATCCGGATTTTCCCGGAGGTGCCGCTTTTTTCATGGGAAGTTCTCTATTTAGTTAGTCAGCCAGTTTCAATATCCGCTTCAAATTCACCGCGAATATTGCCATTGCCCCCTGTATCTGCATCCCAAGTAGACCCGAGGACG